>JANMGO010000017.1:0-17694 GCA_031374665.1 Akkermansiaceae bacterium
ATGATGAAACTCGACGTCTTCGCTCCTGAAGAAAAAGTCGGTGACGTCATCGGCGACCTCAACCGCCGCCGCGGCATGATCCAAGGCCAAGAGCCAACTCCGGGTGGCGTTCGCGTCAAAGCCGAAGCTCCGCTCTCCGCGATGTTCGGTTACATCGGTGACCTTCGCACCATGACCTCCGGTCGCGGTCAGTTCTCCATGGAGTTCTCGCACTACGCCCCTTGCCCGAAAAACGTCTCCGACGACGTTATCGCAAAAGCCAAGGCCAAAGAAGAAGCCCTCCGCGCTGCCAAATAAGCCCAAAGCTAACCTTCAAACCCGCATCGGTCTCCGGTGCGGGTTTTTTGTTTAGGTAGGGTCGCCGCGCCGCCGGCGACCCAAATCAAAAATATCAACGCACGATCCATCTAACATTCGTGCGACCTACTTTCACGCCCGCCCCTCAAAATCACGGTCAACACGGCGTGTTGACCCTACCTTTTTATCGTATCAGAGCTTGCGTTCCAGGTTGCCACTTCAAACCCCAGTCCCGCATTGCCTCGAGCACCGGCGCAAGTGAACGGCCTTTTTCTGTGAGACTGTATCCAAGACGCAATGATCCATCCTCCGCTGGCACCTGCTCAGCCAAACCATGACGTAGCAAACGATCCAGACGCTCGCTGAGAATGTTCGTCGGGATGCCTTCGGGTGATGCACTAAAATCCTTGAATCGAGATCGGCCGAACATCAGGTCGCGAATGACCAACAATGTCCAGCGGTCGCCGACAATGTCCAAGGCGCAGGCCACAGGACACAGGGAACGCAGGAGATCACCCGCTTTGCTTTTCGGTTTTTTGGACGGCTTCTGGGGCATGCTTTCAGGATGACAGGAATATTACTTGTAATCCACAAGTCTTTTTGCTTGCGTTTCACAAGTATTTCAGGAAAGTCACGCCATGCATCAACCGCAACTCGCCCCACCCGGCGCCGGACTCCCATTTCCCGAGAACCTTATTGCTCGCTGCCTGCTTGGATGGAAGCGGCTTACCGGAAACAGCACGGCCTTCACCACCCATTTCATCAGGGAACGCGAGACGATCTCTAGGTTAATCAGCACCCTAGATGAAACGACCCTCTCCCGCAGGGTATTGATTGAGAGACCGCGAGGCTTGGAGGACAGCAGCCGGAACTGGTCGATATTGATGACGCTTGATCACCTTCGCATTGTTCACATGGCGTTCATCGGAGTGATCAGATCGCTGACCAACGGGCGAGTCCCCGAAGGCGAAGCAAGCACCGCCGCCGTGAAGCCAGATCCGACGGTAAGTCTGGATGTCATCGGTGAATACGAGGCGTCATGCGATGCGCTGCTCGAAACCCTTGCAGCGGTGAAAAATTTCAAAACGCAGACACGCTATTCCCATCCATGGTTTGGCCCAATGGACGCGCACGGTTGGCACGCCCTCGCCGCAGGCCACATGAGCATCCATCGCACACAGATCCAGCGGATTTTGGCTAAGTCACCTGCGAGCTGAGTTAACATCGCCATCGGAAAGAATCCGCCAATCATTCACCTAAAACAAAAAAGGGCGCGGAGGTGAATCCGCGCCCTTTGAATGATGGGTTCGATTAGATGAATTCGTTGACCAAATTCTCGAGCATTTCCTGGCGACCTGAATCAAGGGTTGGCTCGCCGTTGGAGAGGGCGTAGGCGCTGACTTCTTGCAAGCTGATTTGCTTGTTAGAGATTTTTGCGCCAATGCCTGAGGTCCAGGATTTGTAGCGGTTGTTGACGAACTCTTGGAGACGACCGTCTTCACGGATTGCAGCGGCGATCTTGAGACCGCGAGCGAAGGCGTCCATACCGCCGATGTGGGCGTGGAAGAGATCGGAAGGTTCGTGGGATTCACGACGACGTTTTGCATCGAAGTTCAGACCGCCGGTGGTCAATCCGCCCATGCCCAAGATTTTCAACATGATATCGGTGGTGAGGTAGATATCGGTCGGGAATTGGTCGGTGTCCCAGCCAATGAGTTCGTCGCCTTGGTTTGCGTCCACAGAGCCGAGCGCGTTCGCATCGATGGCAACGGTCATTTCGTGAAGCATAGTATGTCCGGCTAGGGTCGCGTGGTTGGTTTCCAAGTTCAGTTTGAAATGATCCATGAGACCATACTGACGGAGGAAGTTGAGGCAGGCGGCGGAGTCGGAATCGTATTGGTGAGTCGAGGGCTCGCGTGGTTTTGGCTCGATGTAAAACTGACCTTTAAAGCCGATGGTTTTCGCGTAATCCACAGCGAGGTGGAGGAGGTTGGCGAGGTTATCGAGCTCGCGTTTCATGTCGGTGTTAAGAAGGGTAGAGTAACCTTCGCGACCACCCCAGAAGGTGTAGCCTTCGCCACCGAGTTTCAAGGTGCCGTCCATGGCTGCTTTGACTTGAGCTGCGCCGTAGGCGAAAACATCAGCGTTAGGCGAGGTGCCGGCGCCTTGGGCGTAGCGTGGATGAGAGAACAAGCAAGCGGTGCCCCAGAGGAGTTTTTTGCCGTTGGCTTTTTGGAGTCCCAGTAAGTGATCGGTGACTTTTTCCAAAGCAGCATTCGATTTCGCGAGATCTCCAAGTTCAGGAGCGATGTCACGATCGTGCCAGCAGTAGTAGTCGATGCCGATTTTATCTAGAAACTCGAAGAACACGTCGGCGCGCTTGAGGGCGTTGGAAACGGAATCGCTCTGGTCGTCCCATGGCATCAAAGCGGTCGGGCCGCCGAATGGATCGGAGAGTCCGTTGCGCATGACGTGCCAGTAGGCAGCAGCGAAACGACAATGCTCTTTCATGGTTTTCCCGGCGACGATTTCCTCGGGATTGTATTGTTTAAAAGCGAAAGGGTTTTTCGATTTCGGACCTTCGTATTGAATTTTCGGGATGTCAGGGAAGTAGGACATGGTTAGGGTCTATGGGTTCCAAATCCTAGCGGCAAGAGTGAAAATAAAAAAAGACGATGCAGAGGTTGATTCGCTTTGTGGGAAATCATAACACTGACGCGTGAGCCGTCCCGTCGATGCCGTTATAGAATTTCTCCAGTCCGAGCAGGCGCATGGGAAAAGCCATGTTTTCTTGGACGACGAGGCACGCGACGGCTTGCGGGAGCTTTATATCCGAGCGAGAAAACCGGTGGATGCGCAACCTGAGATCGTGGCTGAAACGAGTGCGGCG
Source organism: Akkermansiaceae bacterium (assembly GCA_031374665.1). Taxonomy (GTDB): domain Bacteria; phylum Verrucomicrobiota; class Verrucomicrobiia; order Verrucomicrobiales; family Akkermansiaceae; genus Luteolibacter. The sequence continues at coordinate 3,188 of JANMGO010000017.1, forward strand.
CGGCCGATCCCGCAAGTTACTGAACTAGTCGTCGAAGGCGCGGATAAATCGTCGAAGCTTGAGAGTGTCAAACGCCAAGCGGCGAGCTGGGCACCGGCACGGGCCCTGGGTAGCCTGCGAGAAACTATGGTGTTTGCAGCAGGAAATCCCGATGCGAAAATCATGATGATAGGCGAGGCTCCGGGTTATTATGAGGAGAAGGAAACCCAGCCTTTCGTGGGGCCTGCGGGGCAAAAACTGAATGATATTCTGAAAGCGATGGGCGTTTCTCGTGAGGAGATTTACATTTCCAATCTGGTGAAATTCCGCCCAGCCATACCCAAGCAAACCACGAACAACCGCAAACCTAGCCCGGAGGAAATGGCAGCTTGTTTGCCTTTGGTGATGGCTGAAATCGAGATCGTCAAACCCGCGCTTATCATCGCTCTCGGTGGACCCGCTGCGGAAGGTTTGTTGAAACTGGTGGGAACGGTGGGCGACATGCGTGGAAAATGGCATGACATTTCCGGCATCCCAGCCCGCGTGACTTATCATCCGAGCTATCTGCTGCAGAGCAGTTCTAATGATGTCAAACGCGCGCTGTGGGAAGACATGCTCGCGGTGATGGAAAAACTCGGCATGCCGATTTCCGAGAAGCAGCGTGGGTTTTTCCTGCCGAAGGCTTGATGGACGTTTCTTTCAAGCCATGCCTTTTTCTCCAAGTGCAGGGATCGGCGTTGGCACAGCTTTTCGGCGCAAGCGAAACTGCCTGACTGCGTGACGCTGAAGATGGGCTTTCGCCTCTTCCACACTGTCGGTAAAAAAGATCAGATCAGGATCTTCTGGATTGATCATGCCTTCGTCCGCCATCTTGTAGAGAAAATCCATGAGCGGCTGCCAGAAATCCTTCCCCATCAAAATGATCGGAAAGTTTTTGAGTTTACCGGTTTGGATTAGAGTCATGGTCTCGAACATTTCGTCCATAGTTCCCGCACCGCCCGGCATGACGATGAACGCATAGGAGTATTTCACCAACATGGTTTTGCGAGTGAAGAAGTACCGCATGTTAACCGAGCGATGGACGTATGGATTCACTTCTTGCTCGAAAGGCAGGATGATATTTACACCAATCGAGCGTCCGCCGGCTTCGAAAGCACCTTGGTTTCCTGCCTGCATGATGCCCGGACCTCCGCCAGTGAGCACCGTGAAACCCAGTTCCGCGCTAGCCGCTCCCATTTCCTTAGCAAGCTCATACCAGCGAGTCCCCGGCTTGGTTCTGGCAGAACCAAAAATCGTCACGCAGGGACCGACAAAATGCAGAATCCGATACGCCCGGATTAGATCCAAGCCCACCCGAATCAACGAACAGAGATCATGAAATCGAGAGCGTGGGCCCGCAAGCCATGAGCGCTCTTCCACCTCAAGTTCGAAGATCTTTTGTTGGCGGACTTCCTCTTCGGTAATCTCATGCTGGTCACTGATTTCCGGACGATCCAAAATGGCCTTTTTCTCACTCATTTGAAACTTCTAACATTGAATCGCGATGCCGCGAAAAGAAAATCATAGTCCATTAAACGAAAGATCCCATAGAAATTTTAATGGGAGAAACACGTGCCTTTAAAAAAAGACTAGCTGCTCAGGGCGACATGCGATGGGAAAGTGCCTCGTAAGCCGATGGGAGTCTTCAGTGGACTTTAGGATTTAGATCGAAAATTTGATTTCTAAAGCTACTGAAAACTCCCGCCGAATCACGAAGCTACTTTCGCAGCACATCAACAACAGGAACAAAAAATTAACGGCGAACCCGCGTTAGAGCGGCAGATTTCGCATGAGATGGAGCCATTTTTGCGGCCTCCTGACCGACTCGTTTGAGTAGGGCGATGAGAGAAGCATTGATAAAATATTCTTTAAGAAGGACCTCGCGGGTTTCACCACTTTTTGATTTGCGGACGATTTTCATGACTTCAATGAGTTTGGATGGAAGAATATTTCTCAGTTTTTGGCTTCGTCAAACGGTTGTGGCCGTTTGGTTTTCACCGCTTTCATGGTATAGAGCGGAACCATCCCGCTAATTTTTTTATTTTTTATTAAAAAACTTCATTTCGTGAAATCGAGCCCGCCGGTGATCAAACTTTCCTTTGTTTAAAAATGAATCTGGCATTCTCAAAAGCATTTCTATAATCCAAAAGGTTATAGAAATTAGACGTTATGAGAGCATTCCACCCACTAAGCGCCGTAGAGCAGCTAGCTGTGCATTTACGTGGAGAAATCATTGCTGGGACGTTAAGTCACACCTTGCCGGGAGTGCATAAGCTAGCCAAAGAATTGGGGGTCAGCCCAAAAACCGTCGTCGCAGCCGTTTCAAAATTAGAGCACGATGGTTTACTGAAAGGCCAAGGAGCTCGCAAAAAAAACCTGATCGTAAAACCCGCGGAAAAAAACAAATCCGCACTTCGAGTTTCGATACTTCTCTACGACCTTGAAGACCGCGCTACCCCCTATCCCATCGAGCTTCAGCATCAACTCGAAGCGGCGGGACACATCGCCAATTTTGCCTCACAAACCATTCTTGATCTGGAGCGAAATGTTGAACGCATCGCTGAGTTTGTAGATCAAAACAAAGCCGATGCGTGGATCGTTTTATCTGGTCCGCTTGATGTTCTTGAATGGTTCGCCTCGCAGCCCGTTCCAGCCTTTGCCTGTTTCGGACGCAGACAGGAAGTGATGATTGCGGGCGGCGGTCCCGACAAACAATCGGCGCTGCGAAAAGCGGTACAACGCTTGGTAGAACTGGGGCACAGGCGAATTGTCATGATCTCCAGAGAAGAGCGACGTAAGCCAAAGCCTGGTTTAGTTGAACAAGCCATACTAACAGAAATAGCTTCCCATGGAATCAAGGTGGGAACCTATAACTTACCGAGTTGGGAAGAAACCCCGGAGGGATTTATACGTTGCTTGGACAGCTTATTTCAGGTCACGCCGCCGACCGCACTAATTCTTGATGAGGCATTTTTCCTAACTATCGCCCAACAACATTTGGCTCGGCGTGGCATCTTTGCTCCCAAACAAGTTTCTTTGATTTGCGGTGATCCAGATCCGACCTTTTCATGGTTTGTTCCACGTGTCGCTCACATCTACTGGGATCCGCAACCCATCATCCGGCGTGCTGTGCGTTGGGTAGGAAACGTAAAGAGTGGAAAAATAGATAAAAGACAGGAATCGACCAAAGCGGAATTTATAGAGGGCGGAACGATCGGCCCTGTGCTGAAGGCTTAGGCTCGTGGAAACTAGCAGGCTTTGTCGCGAAAATGAAATGATGGATCATTTTTCAGCGGTATTGAGTAGGACGGGGCCGGGATGATTGATACGTTCTGCTTGTTTTGTAGCTCCGGGAATTTCACCGCGTATACCTGATTGTGGATCTCCTTTTTTACGGCTGGGCGTGGGGGCTTCAGGAACGGTATCGCCCGTTTGCTCAGACCATTGGGTTAGAATTTTTGCGAGCTTCGCTTGGATTTCCTGATGCTCGGGTTGGTTTGCGAGATTGGTGAATTGGCTAGGATCGGTATTCGTGCGATAGAGCTCGACACTTGGGCGAGGAACCAACTGCACATCCATTTGCAGAGGCTTGAGAGTTCCCGCGCGTTGATGTTCCCAGTATTCGATCGCAGCGGGATAAGCGCTAGCATCGCTCTCAACGCTGAGCGCGGCTTGGTTGGGGTAAGCATTATTGATATACAACCAATCACCATGCCGCACGGCGCGTTCGTGAGCGGAATAGACATGCCAGTTACGCTCGGTAAACGCGAAGTCGCGGACGGTCGCTTTTGGATCTTTAAGAATAGGCACAAGACTCACTCCTTGGATGGTTGGGCTGGGTTTGATGCCTGCGAGCTCAAGAAAGGTGGGAGCAAAATCGATCGCGCTTGTTAGAGAATTGGTGCGAGCAGGCTGAATTGATCCCGGATTCCAAATCAACAATGGAGTTTTAGAGCCACTGTCATACATGCGTGTTTTACAACGAGGAAATGGCCGACCGTTATCGGTGCAATAAACGAGGTATGTGTTTTTTGCGATTCCCTGCCGTTCTAACTCGGCCATGAGTTTGCCGATAAAGGCATCGGTGCGACTCACTTCACTAAAGTAGGCAGCAAGTTCTTTTCGTGTTTCCGGGCCATCCACCATGTAAGGCGGCACTTCGACAGCGACCGGATCATATGTCGGCGAGAACTCATCTGACTGCCAACCTCGGTGCGCATCATTCGATGCAAACCAAGCGAAGAACGGTTGATCCTTGGGACGGTTATTTAAAATTTCCACCCAGTCCTCGCTGGCAGACGGGCCTTTTCCTTGAGAAACATCCGTGAAGCCAAGCGCCTTGGCGTCTCCCATGTGGTTTTTTCCGGAAAGGATCGTATGATAACCGCCTTCTTTGAGTTGTTGGATAAACGTGACCTGATCAGACGGCAACGGCATGTGCAGTTCGGGTGCGCCAGTGTTATGCGGATAGCGCCCAGTGATCATGCTGCAGCGGCTTGGACTACAGCTACTCGTTGTCAGATAAGCGCGGTCAAACACCATGCCCTCCGCCGCCATACGATCGAGGTTGGGAGTTTTCACAAAAGTGTTTCCGTAAGGCCCGATGTCATCGAACGAAATATCATCGGTCAGAAAAAAGATGAAGTTCGGGCGCTCCGCAGCAAACGCAGCGGAGAAGAACGAGACGAAAATGATGATGAGCAGGCTGGGTTTCATGATAATGGGTAATGCTTACGTTTTCTGTGTCAGGTATATAGCATCATCTACCACGAATCGGTTTGAAGGTGAAATGCACCACGATCCAAATCGGGACCGCGAAGCCTACAATCGCGATCAAGCGATCCCATGTCCATGCGAGGTAGTTGGATTGCATGGCGAAAATCGCGATCATGAAATAATTCGCGAACCGCGCATGTCCGAGAAACGAACCATATTTCGGGTAACGTTTGCGAATGCCACTGATGAACGCCGTGGCACCTATGATCAGCACCAGCAGCGTCACCATGAAATTGATCGTCGGCAGACCATTTCTAAAAATCAGCGAAAGCCCACCGCCTTTTTGGAAATAGATCTGACTCCAATGCAGACCCGCCCAGAGAAATGAGAATCCACTTTGGATCGCTGTATTGAATGATTTCTTATCACTGGTGAGCTCATTCATGAGCCAACCAAAATAAAGCGGAACAATTCCCCATATCAACGAGCTGTGCAAAAAGGGCGTTTTAAGCAACACCCATAGCGTCTGCCAATACGAAGAAATTTCCGATGAGAGAGAATCAATCATGAGCCGCTGCGATTTGTAGCATCCCTAAAAACTTGTCACTCATAAAACTCGATTCAGACCCAAAGCAACCTTGCCGCAGCGACAAAAGAGAAGCCGACGATCATCCACTCAAAAGCCGCTTGCGGAACGCGGTCAATCAACCAACGGCCAATCAAAATCCCAGCGAAAACTCCCGGCACCAGTTTTGCATTTTCCCAGAGACTCTCTTCCGTGATCAAGGAAAGCCGCGCATTGAGCGGAATCTTGATGATATTGATCAGCAGGAAAAACCGCGCGCCTATCCCGATTAATTCCATCTTCGGGATCCGCCGCGCCAACAGATAAAGCTGAATCACCGGACCAGCGGCGTTGGCCAGCATGGTGGAAAACCCGCCCATTACGCCCGCAGAATTTCCGAAACCGCGTGACTCCGCCATCGCATCGAAGAGCGCGGGTCGCCATTTCCGGAAAGCCTGCACCGCTACCATAAACAACACGCAGCCCCCGATCACTCGCCGCGCCACCTTGTCATCAATTTCCCCCAACAACCACCAACCCAACAACAAGCCAACCAAGGTCGCGGGTAACAATTTCCAAACCGGCTTCCATGATCCGTGCTTAATAAACGCTGGATAAGCCATCAGATCCGCCGCGATCAACAGCGGCAAAGCCAAGCCCACAGACGCCTTTGCGCCGTAGATATCAGCGAATAAAACCACGGAAACCATCGAAATTCCACTGAACCCAGCTTTCGCTAAACCAATACATACCGCCGCAACCAGTGCAATGGCCAGTAGTGCAGGATCGTTCAGCATCGGCGATAATGTGATCACCTTACTCAGATCTTAGAAGTCATTTATTGCAACGAAATCAACTGTTAGATGAGCTACGGCCTCTTTTTCGTTGCGGCAAGAAGTCACATAAACCGCCCTGTCAAGCCCCACTTCCTCCTAGACCCATCCCAGCAATTGCTCTACGTTTTATCCAACGACTACAGTTTATGGAAACCCTGCTCAAACTTTCTGATTCATCCGCACCATCAACACTCAAAGAAGTGTTAGATGCGCTGAAGAAACAACACCTTGAACCACGCCTTGAATCCAAGGCATGGGGCGATTGGATTTACCTCGAAGGTTACAATTCCGTCATCAGCATCGAATCGAACCGCGGCCTCTCATCATCTGCCACCATCGAACATGCCGAAGGCGAAGAAGAAGGCGAACTCGTGCAGTGCATCTTTCGCGCCTTCGGAAAACTCGGTTGGCATGGAATTGACGATGATGGAGAATTCTCACTGTAATCCTCCATCGGTCTGGTCATTTTTCCAACTCCACGCCACTTCATGAAATTTCTCCGGCTCGTATTCTGCGCCCTCACTTGCGCGACACTCATCTCTCAAACATCCGCTCATCAAGTCGATTCCGTTGAACTCAAATTTGAGCGGACCGAAGACAAATGGATTCTCAAAGGCCTGCTCGATATCGCTTACCTTTTGCCAGAGTCGCGAGGTATTGAGGGCGCGCCACCACTCATGCGCAAAGACGTGATGGCCGCCTCAAAAGCCACACATGACAAATACACTGCCGAGGCCGAACGCACACTCCGCAAACTTCTGAGTCTGAAATTCAATAGTAAGACACTGAAATGGAAAATTCGTTTCCCTGATTTCGAGAAACAGCCGCTCGTCCTTCCGGAAGAAACTGGCGGTTGGGCGCTGATGAATGCAGTGATTGAAGTGGAGGCCCAACCCGGCCCTGGTCAACTTGCCGTCTTTTGGAACGACAATCTGAATTCCGAACTCATTATTATTATTATCGAGGGAGAAGAGCTTAACACCCTGAGTGTTTTTTCTGGGATGTCTAATATCCTTCTCAAAGTAAAAGCCTCGGAAGTTGCCGCCAAAAAGACCGAAATCATTGCATCAAAAGAAAAACAGGCAGAGAGCTGGATCATTTCCGGATTCCGGCACGTCATCCCACTCGGACTCGATCATATCCTATTTATTCTAGGTCTATTCCTACTCGCTCCACGCTGGAAACCCTTACTTGGCCAATCTTTACTCTTCACCTCCGCACACTCCGTCACGCTGGCATTGGCGATTTTTGGTATCATTCACTTACCCGCTCAATGGGTCGAAGTCCTTATCGCTGCGAGCATCGCATGGATAGGAATCGAAAACCTTTTCCTCAAAAAACTCAAAGCCTCCCGCCTTTATCTCGTATTTGGGTTCGGCTTAATCCATGGCATGGGATTCGCTGAAGTTCTCAGAGAAAAGCTCGGCAATCTCAGCGGAAAAGAGCTCACCCTCCCTCTTGTTTCCTTCAACATCGGTGTGGAACTCGCACAAGTTGCCTTGTTAATATGCGCGTTCATCATCCTTATCCCCCTCCGGAAATGGACCCTACATATCCAAAAGATCGGCTCAGTCCTCATCGCCCTTGCTGGACTTATTTGGATGTATCAACGGATCTTTCCTTGAAAATCCATAACCTAACCATCCAGTCACGGGATTTTTTATAGATGCGTGTTTGACAGCCATGGATCAAATTGCTTCTTTTCACAAATACAAAAACCACCACGCATGAGCGAAAACGACAATATCCCAAATTCCAAAATCACCTCAAGCGTGCCCTTGAAAAAAGAAACCGTTCGCGTGACGCTCAAAGCTTCAGATGCTCCGCCGGCAACCCCATCCGCTTCTCTGCCTCCAACGGATCAAGATTCCCCACTCCGCCTTATTCCTGCAGCGACTCCCAGACCGGTTATTCCCGTTCAAGCCGTTGTCACTCTTCAGGCTCCTGTTTCTTCAGTGCAAGACTTTCAGATTCCATCACTGGCCTCTACTGCATCCCCTCCAGTTTCTGTCGAAACTCCAACCAGCACACCTCGTGCTGTCATTCCTGCAAATACTGCACCTGTCGCGATCCCACCGACCTTACCCGCCACTCCTCAAGGTGGCAGTTCACCTACACCGGCACCCACCATCCCTCTCAAAACCGCCGGACCCCTTACTCCAACTTCACCCGCAGTTGCCAAACCACCTGTTCCAACTGGAGCCCCGACCATTCCCCTCTCAGCGAGCCCGAAAGCCGCGACCAAACCTCCCGTTGCAACTGGAGCACCGACTATCCCTCTCTCACCAAGTCCAAAAGCCGCCACCAGACCTGCCGTCCCAACTGGCGCGCCGACCATTCCTCTCGCCTCCAGTGCAGGTGCAATTACCAAGCCCCTCACCCCAACTGGCACCCCAACTGGCACGCCGACCACCAGACCTGCTTCGACAAACCCTCTAGTCGGCGCACCTACGATTGCTATCAAATCAGCAACCCCAACTGGACCTCTTAATTCGTCGTCCTCTCTTCCAAAAGCCACCGTATCGCTTAATCCATCAACCAAGCCGCTCTCTCCAATTGGCTCGGCGACCGTGCCCTTGACCCAATCTTCATCGGCCTCGACTAGTGCACGAAATGCAACTCTCTCCATGGTTGAGCCAGATGCAGAAGAGGAAACCGAAGTCTCAACCTTCATCAACATTCTCTCCGGCGTCGCCTTTGCTGCAGGCTGTATCGTCGTCTATCTTCAACTGAACATGTCAAAAATTTGGATCAATGCCTCTGACGCTGACGTCCAAGGTGACTGGATGCGACTGCTAGAATAATAAAGATAACCCCACTTAGAGGTTTTTTCGCTTCGTGTCCTTGACGAAATCGCTATCGGGTTCCAACTTCTTCGCATGGCACTCAACCTTACCGAAGATACTTTCCAATCCGAAGTGATCGATTCCGATCTCCCTGTTCTCGTCGATTTCTGGGCCGAATGGTGCGGTCCTTGCAAAATGATTGGTCCCGTTCTCGAACAACTTTCCGCTGAAATCGAAGGCCAAGCAAAAATCACCAAAGTCAATGTCGATGAAGCCCGTAACCTCGCGGTGAAATACAACGTGAAATCCATCCCTCTTCTCCTGTTCTTCAAAAACGGTGAAGTGAAAGATCAAATCGTCGGCGCCAACGTGACCAAAGACATGCTGAAAGCCAAGCTCCTCGCTCTCGCTTAATCTGCTTCACTAAAAATTTAAACCAAAGCCCCACCCGTATTTCACGGGCGGGGCTTTTTCTTTGGCGCAACGCCATGATTTGAGCTTCAATCCAGCAATCTTGAAACCTGAAATCTCCGCCATCCTCGTTGCAGCCGGTAGTAGCCAGCGCATGGGCTTCGATAAGCTCGCCGCTCTGCTCGATGGCAAACCCGTGCTCGTGCACACGCTCAAGGCCTTTCTCGATTGTGACGCGATCACCGAAATCCTTGTCATCTGCCCGCCGGAACGGTTTGAGCTGTTAGATGAAAAAACCTTCACCAAACCCGTCCGCCGCATCGATGGCGGAGCCGAGCGCCACCTCTCCGTCGCCAACGGCCTCGCTGCTGTCTCTCCAAACGCAGAATTCATCGCCGTGCACGACGCCGCGCGCCCGCTCGTTTCACAATTCGACATTCTCGCGACTATTGCCGCCGCCAAAACCCATGGTGCCTCCTCACTCGCACGACGCGTCACTGAAACCTTAAAACGCTCAGACGCCGATGGCTTCACGCTATCCCCAGTCTCTCGTGAAAACCTCTGGTTTATCGAAACCCCACAAATTTTCCGCGCCGATCTGATTCGCTCCGCTTACGAGCATTTGCTCAAAGAAAATCTCTCTGTCACCGATGAAACATCCGCACTTGAGACGATCTGCGTGAAAACCCAGCTCATCGCCTCCACCTCACCCAATCCAAAAATCACAACTCCAGCAGACCTCCACTCCATCTCATCATGATCCAACTCGCACAAAACCAACTCTGGAAAAAGGGTGACCAATATTTCCGCATCGTCATCTGGGAACGCCTTGCGATCCGTTACAAACTAACTGACAGCCCAGAAGCCGAAGAAGGCACGCTGCATGACGTAACCAAGAAAGAATTCTGTCGCCTCATCAAAGGAGCTGAACTGATCGAAAGCTAAGCACTTGAGCTCAACTATTCATTCAACCCATGAAAACTCTCTGCTCACTTCTCATACTTATTTTCACCTGCGCCCTCGGGTTTTCTGAAAACACAGCAGATCGCCCAAATATCATTCTGATCATTTCAGATGATCATGCATTTGATAGCTACGGTTTCATGGGGCATGAAACCGTGAAAACTCCGCATCTCGATCGGATCGCTTCCGAGAGTCTCGTTTACACCCGAGGTTACGTGATGCCCGTTTGCTCCCCATCGCTGGCGTGTTTGCTAACCGGTAAAATGCCTCGTAACCACGGCATCACCGGAAATGATTTAGCACCGGATGCTCCACAGTTTTCGGGAGGAAAATCCAACCGCAAACCCCTCATGGATCAGTTGCTCAGCAACTCGCTCATGCTTCCCAAAGCACTGACCGATTCCGGCTATCTCACTTTTCAAACCGGCAAACTCTGGAACGCCACTTTCAAAGACGTCGGCTTCAGCCATGGCATGACTGGCAAACAAGGTCGCCACGGTGGAGACGGACTAACCATCGGCCGCGAAGGCATGCAGCCGATTTACGATTTCATCGAAACATCTAACAAAGAGAAAAAGCCTTTCTTCATTTGGTACGCGCCGCTCATGCCGCATGATCCGCACACCCCACCGAAGGAAATTTTAGAGAAATACAAAGACAAAGGCCTCACTCCCGCAGCGGAGAAATACTACGCAATGGTCGAATGGTTCGACCAGACATGTGGTGAACTCGATGACTATCTTACCAAGAATGACCTTAAGAAAAACACCGTCATTCTCTATCTCTCCGATAATGGCTGGAACGCAGCGGAAGGCTACAACGGCGGACGCGCAAAAATGACTCCTTATGAAATGGGAATCCGCACCCCTATGTTTGTCCGCTGGCCGGAAAAAGTGAAACCTCTCCGCGATGACGAAACGCTCGCTCACATCACCGATTTCCCAACCACGATTCTCAAACTCGCCGATGTTAAAGCTCCAGCCGATCTCCCTGGGATCGACCTGTTAGATCGCGATGCGATGGCAAAGCGCAAATCCATTTTCATCGAGTCCTACTGCCACGACATCGCAGATCTCAAGCAACCCGGCAAAAGCCTCTATGCACGCGTGGTGATCGATGGCTTTTCGAAACTCATCATCCCTGGCCCAGCAAAACCCACTAGACCGTTCCACACGATTCCCACCGAGATCGAACTCTACGATCTCAAAGCCGATCCTCTTGAAAAAACCAACCTCGCCACCCAACGGCCAGATGAAGTGAAACGCCTGATGGCGATTCAAAATGAAGAGTGGGACGGTAAGTAAATTTTAAAGAATTTTCGATTCGCGAAACGGTATATCGTGGCATGGTTACGATGTCATGAAGCAGAAATCATCCGAACTCACCATCCGCAGATCATCCGAACGCGGCCACGCCAATCACGGTTGGTTGGATAGCTATCACACGTTCAGCTTCGCGGATTACTACGATCCCGCCCACATGGGTTTCCGCAGCTTGCGAGTGATCAACCAGGACATCGTCGCCCAAGGCGCGGGCTTCCCCACTCACCCGCATCGGGAAATGGAAATTTTTAGCTATGTCGTTTCCGGAACCATCGCGCATAAAGACAGCATGGGAAATGGTCGTGAGCTAAAGCCCGGTCAGATCCAACTCATGAGCGCCGGCACCGGAGTCACGCACTCGGAATTCAATCCATCCCGCACTGAGCCCCTGCACCTGTTGCAAATCTGGATCCAGCCGAATGCGAATCGCTTGCAGCCATCCTACACCGAGTGGCATCCGTCTGCCGATTCGGATAGCGATCCCAAAGTCCTCGTGATTTCTGCAGACGGCAGAGAAAACTCGGCGACCATCCATCAAGACGCGAATATTTACCGCGTGCGCATCCCAGCAGGACAAAGCATTTCACATGATCTCGCCAACGGCCGCGGCCTGTGGCTGCAGATCATCAAAGGCCAGCTCGCAGCCGATGGAGAAACGCTTTTTCCCGGCGATGCCGCAAGCTCCGAAACATCCGGCACTTTCGTTTTCACAGCCACAGAAGATGCCGAGGCGCTTCTGTTCGATCTCGCATAACCCCAATCCAAACCAACTCAACCCAATCCTAAACATATGAAATGTGCAGCAAACATCGTCGGAGGCCTGCTCGGCCTGTTATTCATCGTCTTCGGACTGAATTTTTTCCTCAAATTCATCCCGATGCCCCCCGGCCCGCCGGAAGGTTCGCCGCCAGCCCTGTTTTTCGCAGCGTTGTATCCGACCGGATATTTAGCATTTGTGAAATGCTTGGAAATTTTAGGCGGAGTCTTAGTCGCAATTCCGAAAACACGTAACTTCGGTCTGCTAGTGCTCGGACCCATCATCATCAACATCCTCGCCTTCCACGTCTTCTTAACCAAAGGAGCCGGACTCGCCGATCCCGTGGTGCTCCTCATCACCATCCTCCCGCTGTTCCTGCTCTGGACATCGAGAAATTCATTCAAAGGCCTGTTAAACTGAGTTTCGCCACTCATTTCGAGGGTGACCCATTCCGTTGGTCACCCTTTTTTTATCGAAAAATTCGCGTTCATTCGCGTTCATTCGCGGTTAAGTCTTTCCCCGTGACCGATCCTATCACCGCAGACAAAGCCCACTGCTGGCATCCATTCACTCGCCAGTCCGAGTGGTGCGATCCTGCGCATGAGCCGCTGATGATCGTGCGCGGCGAGGGCGTTTGGTTGTTTGATTCGAATGGCAAAAAATACCTCGATGGTAATTCATCGATCTGGACCAACATCCACGGTCATTGCCGTCCGGAAATCGCCGAGGCGATCGCGAAACAAGCCGCCACGCTTGATCATTCCTCTTTCCTCGGGCTCGGGCATCCGCTTGCCTCGGAGTTGGCGGAAAAGCTGGTTTCGTATTTTCCCAAAAACACACTCGAGCGCGTTTTCTATTCCGACAACGGCTCTACGGCGGTCGAGGTTGCGCTGAAAATGTCGCTCCAATCGAGGATGCAAACAGGGCAAGAAAAACGCACCCGTTTTATCGCCTTCGATAACGCCTACCACGGCGATACGCTGGGCGCCGCATCCCTCGGTGGAGTGAATCGCTTTTTCTCACGTTTCAGAAACCTCGGCTTCGACACCCAATTCGTTGCTTCGATGGATGATCTAAACTCCATCGATCCAACCACCGTCACTGCAGTTGTCATCGAGCCACTGATTCAAGGCGTGAACGAAATGCGCCCTTGGCCAAAAGGAATGCTCCGCGAACTGCGCGAGTGGACAAGTGCGCAAGGCGTTCATCTCATTCTCGACGAAGTGATGACCGGATTCGGTCGCACCGGAACGATGTTTGCCTGCCAACAAGAAAACGTCATTCCAGATTTCCTCTGCCTCGCCAAAGGCCTGACCGGCGGTACCGTCCCGCTCGCTGCCACGCTCACCACGCACGCGGCTTACGAAACGTTTCTCGGCCCAGCCGAAAACGCGTTCTACTACGGACATAGTTACACCGCGAATCCCATCGGCTGCGCCGCGGCTCTCGCTTCGTTGAAAATTTTTGAAGATGATCAAGTGTTAGATCAGTTACCTGCTAAAATTTCATTTCTACGCGAGCAACTGGCCCAACTCCAATCGGCATCGGATCGCATCCTAGAAATCCGCCAATGCGGTTTGATTGCAGGCATAGAACTCAGCCCCGGCCTCGGAGTCGAAACCACTCATGCATTACGCGATCAAGGCCTACTCACGCGCAACATCCTTGATACCCTCGTCTTCATGCCACCGTTGTGCATCACTCTGGACGAGATCAAGTTTGCGATTCACGCGGTCCTTAAAAAACTACCTTCTACGACGCAGAAGCAGTAACACACCCAAGCAACCCAAGAGCGCAGCGCGTGGCTCAGGGATAGGATTAACAGCCATGAGCGCGATGTCATTGCCTGTTAAGAAATTGGAAGTTCCTGAATTTGCAACGTAGCTGATCTGCCAATCGAAGCCACCGTAGTTAGTGACCGTCGCTCCTTGAGCAAATCCTGCGTAGGTTCCGGTGATGGCATCGACCCCATCATTGAGGAGGAGGAAGATCAGATTGTTTGCAGCATACGAGCCAGCGGAGAATGCGGCGGTGAGGCTACCTCCTGTGATGTCCACTGTGCCTGTGACAGCGATCCGGTCATGCTCAGTTCCAGCAGTGATTCCTGTAATTCCTGCGGTGTAGAGACCAGCT
>JANMGO010000012.1:0-41185 GCA_031374665.1 Akkermansiaceae bacterium
TTTTTTTTTTTTTGTTGGGTTTTGGTTTTTTTTTGTGGGGGGGGTTGGGGTTTTTTTTTTTTTTTAGAAATTTGTTGGGGGGTGGGGGGTGGGGGGGGGGTTTATGGCACTTCAAGGACTGTAACCGTCATAGAGTCAACTTCCGTTATGGATACGACGGCCTCGGCAATTTGGTATTCTCCTGTCTCTGTGTCATTACCCCAAATGCTGCCTTTGATGCTGATGGCCTCAAACGTCAGGGGTTTTCCTGGCTCTACTTTAAACCCAGTGATTACGAGTTGGGTGCCGTGGCTGCGGTGTTCGGTTTCACTGCCTCTCTTGCGCGCATACACTGGCTTTCCGTCGCGGATGTTTTGGCGAATCAACTCACAAGTGAGTTGATCGTAAAATTCTTGCGTGGCCTCACCCGCCTTGTGGTATGTACGGAATTTCTCGGGTATGAAAATCTTCCAGCCTTTGAAGCCAAAAGTTTTTTCGATGCCAGCTAGTATGTCGTTGCTGCCGTAAAGCTTTCTACGTTGTTCGGAAGGAAAAGTAATGGTTTGGCCACCAGAGGTATATCCCACACCCGTGAATTGCTGTTTTGTGTTTTCTAGCAATGTGGCCAGTGGAATTTTAGGTTTGTTAGATTCTAGGCGAATGTACTGAGCCATGAAATGGAATGCTTGCAGTTCTCCGTCGATGGGTATCCCCGGTTGCGCGAAGATCGAGCGATCTTGCCGAATGAACCTCTCCGGTTCCGCTGGGTCACGGGGCACTTTTTCTTCGTAGAGCGCCAACTTGAATTTCGTTATATTGGCCTTGATCGATTTTTCCTCGGTCAATGGTGACGGAGCCACTCCGATGATTTTAAGTATATCCGCAAGTGATTTGGTGCCTGACTTTATCGCGGGATCAGCCCCGTCGTATTGAAGCTGATAGAACTCATGAATGTAGGCACTGGTCATGGTGCGGGTGCGCACGGCATCGACCATGTCTTCAGGCGAGTAGGTTTGCTTCATGAGTCGGAGGGTCGCTGGATAGTAGCTAGGTGTGAACTTTGGCACTTCATGGCCAAAAATTGCTTTGGGGTACTTCCAATAACTGTGGTTTCCGTCCGGCGCGGGACGCGGCAAGACTGGAAACTCCCTGCCCGTCTTTTCTTTGATGATTTTGCGGTCTTTATCTGTTAGAAGGTTTACTTGGAACTTGGACTCGTAAGGCTTGCTGGGGTCGTTGGGGTTCACGTAACGGAGATGTACGTGGGTGTCATCCATCTCCACGAATGCAAGAATGTCCTCTTGGATGAGGTCTATTGGAGTAGGCAGTGGGTCGATCTGCCATAGGCATCCCGTTTCGAGTTCGGCATACCGGCGGTCATGAGGCGCAAGATTAGCTATCGATAAATCGAACTCCTTGCCGTCTGTGCGACGAAATTTCACCGTTTTGTTCTTACGGTCAATGGAGATCCATTCTCCTTTGATGGTGCGCTTCTGGGTGTCAGTGATTTCTATTCGTTTGTGAAATTCCGGAATCTCTTTGTCCGCAAGGTTCACGTAATCCGTGCGCTCGAACATGTAAGCGCGTTTTACTTCCTCGGTCTGAGCGTTCGATACGGTGATGAGATTTGAAACGATAGGCAGCGCAAAAATCACCGCTGAAATCCACCGGGTTGATTTTCTGGCATTCACATTTTTATTTGGACGATCCGTTTGGCTGTTGAGGTAGTTCATGGCTTTGATTTGTTAGGTAGATGTTTTGAAGTTAGAAATGATGTGATAGAGAAATGGGTCGGAAGTCGTCTGCGCTTTTAATGTATGAAGAAGTCACCCAGAAGCCGAGGGCTTCTGGGTGTAAACACGCGACGATCATTCGGGCTTTTTCTCGTCAGTAACTTTGGCGGGCGCTGAATCGAATGCGCCGGGTTCTGCGGTCAGGCCCTTGGTGTATTCATCCACACTAGATTTTAGGCGTTCGTTGGCTTTGGCTTGACCATCTAGGTTTAGGTAGGACCTGTAGATTTTGCGCCACGTTTTCATTTCAGCATAAGCACCGCTGAGATGTTTAGCGGTGGCAACCGATCGTGCTGAGAGTTCTGTGGATTTTGCAATTAGCGCCTCCACTGCTGCTAACAGTTCGGCTTTTTGATCATCCGAAAAGGATGTTTCGCCACTGATGGTTTTGGCTTCGCTACGTAAAGTAACCTGTATGGCATCGCAGGACGCTTTTGTGCTTTTGAGTGCTCTGTCGCCTTGGTCAATCGCGTCGATAACTTCCTTTGAAGAAATCAGTTCGGGTTGGGTTGAAACGCGGTTGAATATGGAAGCCAGCTCTGCAATTGCAGCGTCCTGACGAGTCCGAATATTTTCGACTCTCGTTTGTATGGTGGCTGGTTGTTCGGAAGAGCCATCGTTTAGGGTTTGCGCTGCGACGGGGTGCATCGTGGCGGCAATTATGACGGTTGCAATCAGTGTCAGGTGGTGTTTTTTCATGGTGTGCTGGTTCGTTGGTTTGTTGGAGATGTGTTAGACGTGGAGAGTTTTGGCTGGCCTGTGATGAGCTTTTCGATCAACTCAGAGAGTTGATCGTAGAGAGAACTTGGCAGTAGGTTGCGGGGGCGATCCCCGAGCAACCATGTGGATGCGATTTGCACCTCGGTAGTGGGTGGAGCGTTCTTCACGGGTGGTTGGTGCGGATTGATGTCTTGAAGACGCTCGACCATGCGTCGCACCGCTTGATGTGATTCTTGTCGCAAGTCATCATCTCCTAGGGGACTGGTGCCAGTGACTAAGGCAACGACATCGGCCTGTCCAAACATGGGCCAGACGAATCGATCATCATCGGATTTTTGCGTCTCTGCGGCGCTTGCGATGGAGCTGATAAATATCGCTCCGACTATCGTGATAACGGTGGTTTTCATGGCAGACTAAGTTAAGTCTGCCGCGGGTAGACGGGGAGTTGAGAGATCGCCGGAGACGACCGCAACGGCCTTTAGTCGCTCCCCGTAGGCAGTAACCTGGACATGCGCCGCTGCCTCCCCGACCATTTGGTCAAGTAGGCAGCAATGTTTAGCGGTCATTGCTAACCGCTCCGGAAGGACTCTCACATCCCGTCTGTTTTTGGCAGACGTTTTGATATTGATGGTTGGGAAGCGCTGGTGCAATCCCGAAATTTTCGTCTGATCTGGCTCGGTATCAGGCCAGACTATGAAGCCGGAGGTTCATCCGGTCCCAGAACGCATTGATTTACAATATATTCGGGAATTTTCGGCGGTGGGGGGCGACCAAAAGGCCGCACAACTGCATTTTCCTCAGAATGGTAGATTCATGGCGGTCGTTTCAGACGCGCCTCAAAGTAGAGGGCTAGATTCTCTCTCGCTGCGCGTGGCGCACGCATTTTGCAGAAAGCAAATTGCTCCTCATTGAGTTCGTGCGGCACGATTTGCAATGCCGTTGCAGGTGCTCGGCAGATGCATTTCTTCTGCATTTCCGGCGAGAGTCGCGCCCAAGCATACAGGATCGCGGAGGCTGGGACTCGTGCCGCGCATTCTGCAACTTGGTCGTCGGTTAATCGATCTGCTGCACACATCAGAGCCATTTCCGGATCTCCGAGAATACAGCGGGCGATTTCAGCTGGCGTAGCTTTTTTTCGTGCGAGACGACGTAGCATTCGTAGTCCTAGAGATTGTCGAGCCATGTGTCGTTTTCGTCGTGTATTTTTGGTGATAGTTCATCGGGCCATTCCAAAATTTCTGCCGTGTGCTCTTTGAGTTCGTCATAGTACAAGCAACCGTCCAAGCTGTCGGGATCAAGTTGTTTTGATAGAATCCAAGTGCCTTCGGCACCGCAGTTGGGCACTGGATCTCGCGGGTCAAGTCTAACAGATAGCATACCCCAGCGATAGCGGGCATAGACGGTCCAGCCATCGGAGGTTTTCCCGATAATGGTTGTGGGACACATCCCGCACTCCATGTGTGCGCTAACCACTGTGATCTTTTCGGATTGGCTCATGCGGTGGGCTGGGTGGTTTTTACGCTGGCGACAATTTTCAGTTGGGTTTTGAATTCACGCAGAATTGGACAGCGACTGCGGGGTGAAACGGGTTTTCCGGCATCAGGAATGACATGGCTGCCGACGGCGTTGGGATTGGCGGTGCAGTTGATTGAGGGCCAGCGACTGGCGAGGTATCGAGTCTTTGAAAATCCGCCCTCTACAAAATACTCTTCTGGGACAAAGGCGTAGCATGGCCGAGTTTCTTGAAGGGACGAGTGTTGCGCCGCGTGGTGGATGCGCCCGGTCTGGTTGGCGATTCGCACGATCATAGGTCATCGAGGCTCAACTGTTTGGAGAATGTTTCCTCGGGTTCGGGCATTTGGATCAGAACCGCTGAAAGCGCCTCTTCCAGAAACCTAACAGATTTCTTGTTGATGATTGCGTCGGCGACCCGGTTGCCCACCTCTCGACGAAATGGTTCCCGCAGGTTTTCTGGGAGTTTCAGTTCCGCTTCCTTCGCGAGGCGATGGTAGTCGTCGGCCTTCAATTCCGGTAAGCGTACGATCCCAGTATGGAATCGATTGCCGAGTTCGCGCCCGAGGTATTCGACCACCGTGTCGCTGTTGATTGCGTGCGCGCCTTCCGTATTCTCGCTTGTCCCCGAGAAGCCGATGGTTCGACGTGATGCGGAATCCAAAACCCCTTGAAATGTCCCAATGCCCAGAATGAATACGGTTTCCCTCAGTTTGGTGGTGAGTTCCTCGATGCTGATGTACGGTCCCTCTAGGCTCATTACGTTCAGGCCGGCGGGCCACCTGCCGTCTGTGATTTCCTGGAGTTCTCCACGGATATAGGTTTGCCAAGAGTCTGCGACGTTGCCGCCTCCCCCCGCTCCTCTGCCGCCTCCAATCCCTCCCGAGAGCTTCTCCAATTCGTCTACAATCAGAAACGTGCGTGGGTGGGCGGCGACATGTTCGGCAATAACGACGATGGTTTCCCGCACCCCTCTATTATGGGCGCCGCTGGGCATATAGCCGGGAGTTGAAATACGAAGTGGTACTGCTGAGCATGTTTTGGCTGCGAGATTCGCAAGCGTGCTCTTGCCCACCCCGGTACCGCCGACCATAAGGGTGTGCCAGCGACTGGGAAGGCTCAGTACTTTCCATCGGCCTGAGTAATATGCTCTTGCTCGTGCCGTAATTTCATTGAGTGCGTCTATCTGGTATTCGAGTGGTTCCATTCGACACGGATCTTCCCCACCCTAGCCGAACGGGGAAACCCGTCCGGCAGGTTTTTTGGATCATTGGACAGTCGGCTCGTCCGACTTCGTGTTGTCCTTGGCTGGTGTGATCGGCATTTCCATGCTTGGGGAATCCATGGGTTCGGGGGCGGTGTGCGCCTCGATCCATGATCGGCAGTTTGCCGCCAGGGGAATGTTTTTGATGAATCCTGAGAAATGCTCCGACAGCCATTCCGCAATATTTCTCCCGTGGGCGAGGAGGTTTTCTGCGAAGTGGAGCCTATTTGGGCATTCTTTCTTGAAAAATTCCATCGCCTCCTTGGTTGATTTCCCTGGGTTTTTGCCGATGGCGACAACATGGGCGTTGCGATAATCCGCATGGGATTTGATGGCCAGCGCGTCGATTGGAGTCGCACAGATGATGCAGTCCTTTTCGATTTTTTTCACGGCTTTCTCGCCCACCGGGGCGAATGAATAATCCATCATCATGAATGTGCCGTCTTCGCCGGTTTCCATCACGGGTACGCCCGGGAACGCTGGATCGACTATGAACATTCCCGGGGATGATTCGGTGTTGTTTCCACCCCAGACTTGCTTGGTGAACAGAATGTTCCCTTCATGGCTCGCGGCGATGAATTTTTCGGATCTCGCCTGCGAAATGACCGCATCGTCGATCTTCATCGCCTTCAGTTTGGCCAGCAGTTCGGGCCAGCGAGAATCATCAGGAATCAAAAGTGTGTTCTTCTTATGTTCCAGGTCCTCATCGATTTTTTTAACCACGGCCTTCTGGATCGCCCCATCGCCTAATAGGTTTGCCAGTCTGGCTATGGCCGAATCAAAACCGCACCCGGTGATGTACATGACCGCATTGATGGAGCCGGAACCCGTAAGCCGTGCCGCTCCTTCCCCAAAAAATGGAAGCTCCGGCGTCAAATTCTCGAAGCTGTTTCGGGCGTTATCCACTCCGATGAGCTGACCGCTGGGGAGGTGGAATTCACAATCTATTTTCAGCCTTCTGCCTTTGTTGGCTCCGTGGCGGACGACTGATTTGTCGCTTGTTTCATAGTGGATCGGCTCAATTCCCGTGACGGCCTCGATGACCTCGGCAACAGAAAGTTCCCGCATCGAGTCGGCGAGTTTCTTCTCTAGCTTCGCGACATTCTTGTCCTTCTCTGCGGCTTGAACTTGGTATATGTCCCGCTGTGTTCTGTAACCGTCCGCCTCCGTAGCTAGTGCAATCCATTGGCGAAGCATCTCTTCCTGCTCCTCTGGCTCTAAGTCTTTGAATTCCGAAATCGCCTCTTCCGCTGCTTTCACCCCACGCATCATTCTCTCGTATTGCCGCTTGGCCGTGACGTGCTTTAGCCTCGGTTTTCTTGGCTCGGCTTTGACTCCCCGGATCACCTCCAAACCTTCTTTTTGCAAAGCATCCGCGTATTCGTCCTGAAGAATTGAACAGGTTCCGGGAATCACTTCCTTCAAAACTTTGATTTCTGTTCCCGGTGTTTTTTCGTAAATCAGCTCGTCCCGCGTGAACATTTCCGTGTGTCCAAGTCTCGTTTCGATCCGTATTTCACGCTTTTTATTTTCTTCGTCCTTCTTCGGCCTCCCGGTTGCGATCATCTCTTTTTTGATTATTGGAAGGACGTAGGCGCTGATGTGCGGATTTAGTTCGTCCATGTGAAGACAGGCGAGAAGAAGCCTATTGCCGAATTTCTTCCTGAGAAATTTCAACGTTCCTTGAATGTATTTCTCCAGAATTTTATCGTTCACTGGGTTGCTCTTGTTTCCATCGCGCAGGACTTCCGGCGAGATCGTGAGCATCAATGCGGTGGCGACAATCGAGTTTTTTTGAACTTGGACTTTTAGCCTCTTTAGAGTTTTTTCGGCACGTGCCGGAATACTGAATGCATTCTTGATGCCGATTTTTCGCAAGTTCTTGTGTGTTGCCTTGAGAGCTTTCCATTTGGTTTTTTTGCAAAATACCAAATTGGTGGCGATCAGCTCTTTCTCGGCATTTGGAGTCAGCATGAATCTGAAATCGTGCGCGAGATAACCGGCTAGTCCGGTCTTTTTACCAGGCATGTCCTTCGCTCCAAAAATTCCGAAATCCCAATCGCGAACTGGAGCGATACGGATACAGGTAAAATTTTTGGAGGATTTTTCGGACATGGCGGGAAATAGTGTGAGTGAATTATTTTCACGAATACAGTTCAAATCGTTTCCAGTTATGGAACGATTTTTGAGGGTTCGAAGGGAGGAACTCCATCGACCACGTAAGGTTTCAGCTTGGGATTTTCCCAAGTGACGCAGCGCGGCATCCCCCTAGGGACAGAAACCTTACATAGTGGGTTAAATACGTATAAGGTTTCCACCCTTAACGTATTGGTTCATTCCCTGCGATTCCGCAAGGGAATTCTTCCGGGTTGGGCGAATTCGCCTCAACCCGAGGCCGCCCATTCGGGCGGGGGTGGGAGATCCGGTGAGCTTTCGGGGCGTGGGGCTTAGCCCCTGTCCCAGAAAGTCTTCGCTAGGTGATCTCGGGGCTGGTGTGGGTAAAGCTCCGTGGTTATCCACGGGCTTTGCGGTAGGATTCCGCGATAGCGGCGAGGACGAGCTTTTCGAGTTTCTCGGACGTAGTGGCTTTGCGGACTTGTTTTTCGATGGCGGTAGTTAGTGCTACTACGGCAAGCTCTGCCGTCTTGCCCATGATGTCGTGTTGTTTAACGATTGCCTTAGCCCAGTCTGGATTTATGAGGGGCGGCAGGGTTTTCGACCCCACTGCAACGGACGCTTTGGCGGTTTTGGATTTCGGGGTTTTGCCGGCTTCGGGTTTGGCATCTGGTGATGTTGGATTGGGGTCGCTCATGGTGGTGGGTGGTTTTTGGTTTGTGATTTGAGGTTTGGAGATCTTTGTAAATTTTGGAATTGGCGGGAAGGTTTTGGGTGTTGGTGGATGGTGCGGGATGAGAGAAGGGTTGAATGAATCTTGCTCTACGATTTCGGATTAAGCGGTTGGATTGGTCAAGCATGTACAATACGAAATCGCCGCCCGGGAAAACGGGCGGCGATTTGTAGAGATCTGGAGAAATGAGGTTTGTGGTTTAGGTGCGGGGTTGCGGCTGGTGTTTTACGAGTTCCGCCACATCAAGTTGGCGGATGGTGCAGCCGTCGATTTCCAGGGTGGCACTGGTATGGAAATGTCCATGATACCACTGCCGGGGTATTACCAATTCAAAAAGACGATCATGACGTATGGCTTCGTCGCGCAGTTCATCGAACAGCGTGTCGCAACCGATTTGCTCTTCGTAGTGGATGTATTCCAACAAGAAGTTTGATACAGACGGCACGCTCGAAGTTGGGCCGGAGTGGGAGACTAACACGTCGACAGGTTGGGCGCGGGATTCGTCGAGGATCATTTCTTCTTCAATCCACCAAGTTTCGTTTGGGATGCGGTTGAGGCGATCTATGGAAATCGCCCCTCCAACAAACAGCCAAGTTTCCCCGTCGATTTCGAGGCGGGTGTAGTCGGCCAGAAGTTTGAAGTTGGGCATGTTCACCGACCCATCAAAGACGTGCGGGTTGCTGTGGTTTCCCCGAATGCTGAGGTAATCGATATCAAGCGATCCGAATGCCTTGTCGAGGCGTTCGGCGGTGTCGTCGTCCCAGGTGTCGGGATAGCCTTCTTCACCGTCCCCGACATGAACGATACGACATTGCCTCAGGCCTCGCCTAAGAAGGGCGCGGATCAGGTCGTCGTAGTTGCTGTGGTGATCGCCGAGAATGTAGGTGGGTCTGGCTTTCATAGCTGGGAATCGGCTTGGGAATTGTCCTCGGGCATGGCGGGTGGCATCGGCAGACCCTGTGTTGGTTGGAATGCGACGGAGGAAACGGTGGGGGCGGCATTGTGGTTCAACCGAACCTGAATCGACCGGGTCACCCCGTTGACGAACTCGATCATCATCCCGAAGGCATAAACATGGGTGGTGCGGTAGCGGTGTTTTTTCGGCACCTTCTTTTTGGGGTTCAGAAGAATGCGTTTGATGCGGCATGCGAGTTCCGCCCGCAGGGCGAAACGCACATCGCGGTTGGTGGGATCATAAGCCGCTTCCTGGATGGAAAGCGGCACGATAAGCCCTTGGCGGGAGGTTTCCAGAAAGCCGAGTTCCTTGCGCAATTCGTCGGCTTCCCGTTCGCAGGCATCCTTTTGTGATTCCAGATCCGCAAGATCCCTGACCAAGGTTGGGAGCGGGGTTTTGCGGATGATTATTCCGAGATTGTCGCACTCGGTTTGGAGTTCAGCGACTTTGGACTCCATAGCCGCTGCCCTAGTCGCAAGGGATGTTTGTTCCGGCGTCCGGGCTTCTCCGGCCACCGCTGTCCAGTTGATTTCCTGAAGGGTTTGCAAAATGGCATATTCCACAGCCGGATAGGACCAGCGTTCGTTTGTAAGGTGATCCACCACTTCGCGGGGCTTGTTAGCCGCTTCAATATTGGTGATGATATATTTGCTGTGGCCGTGCCCACGCTGGGACTTGTAATGGCACGGAACCACTGCGGTGAGCGGTGGGCTTGGTTCGTCGGTTTCCTGTAAGGTCTGAGCCGGGTCGGGTAGGTTGCCAAATAACAGGCCCGGAAAGAGATTTGAAATGCGGGTGTCGATCCTGCCTCCGGTCGGGCCATTGGCACGTGCGCGGACTTTTTTGAGAACATGCTCAGCGAGTTCGATCTCCCCGGGTTTTTTGAAAAGGGGCGGATAGTAGCTTTTTAGCACGCCGCCGACCGGCACCCGGATCTGCTTGCGCTCGCCGGGCATGTCCGGATCCTCAACTGTTTCGTGTTTGTGGGGCTGGAAATGACCGAGGACGGCGGAGTTGGAGAGAATTTTCTGGATATAGCCCTTGTGCCACTGCTTGGCGGTGCTTTTGCCCCGCCCCCAGTTCGGTTCCTTCCTTTCGTTGAGGATATTCGTGATCGTGCGTATCCCCTTGCCGCCCTTGTGCCATGTGAACATTTCGCGGACCACACAGGCGCGTTCGGGAATGAGTTCGTAGTGGCGCTCTTTGCTGCGTCCCTCGCCGCTGGTGATGGTGCGAATCCATGCCGGAGCCATCACGGTCATCGGTTTGTTGTCCTTTGTCGCAAGGCGGCGCTTCTCCTTCCAGTTGTCGATCCCTAGGTCGGATTTTCTGGCAGACTCACCGGAAGCCCGCCCGAGTTCAAATGATAGCCCCACCATTTTCATTCCGGAGCGATCCGCCCTCAGGCTCGCGCTGGAATACTCCTCATTGTTTTTCAACACCACGATGGTGATGCCGGCTGAGATGATTTCATTGATCAGCGGCAGAGAATCAAGCGGGTGCTCGCGGGAGAGGCGGTCCAAATCCTCCACCAGGAGGTAGGAGCCATACGGGACTTTAAGAGATTTGATTTCTTTGAGGAACCGGCCGAGCGCTCCCTTTTTGCGGTTTACCCCCTTGAATCCGGACTTGCCCCGGTCGGCGTAGGATTTGTCGAGTGGGATGTCTTTGGCGGTAGCCCAGGCTTCGGCTTTTTCGACTTGGCGGCGCTCGGAATCTCCGAGAGCCTGCTCGGGTGTGCTGAATCGTAGGTAGGAATATGCAATCATGGATTTTTCAGGAGTATATGTCAGATATGGGTCATTGTGCAACAACTTGCTTATGGTTGGTCCCCCCGGAACAGGGAAATCCATGCTCGCCAAACGTATTCCCACCATCATGCCGGAAATGACCGAAGACGATGCGATCGAAACCACCAAGATCCATTCCATCGCCGGCACACTGGATACCAAAAAAGGATTTCTAACAACCCGTCCTTTCCGCGCCCCGCACCACACCATTTCCGATGCTGGCTTGTTAGGCGGCGGAACCAACCCCGGCCCCGGCGAAGTTTCCCTCGCCCACCACGGCGTCCTGTTTCTCGATGAGCTCCCCGAGTTCCGTAGATCGACCTTGGAGGTCATGCGGCAGCCTTTGGAAGATTCAACCGTCACAATCAGTCGCGCCGCCGGATCTCTAACATTTCCAGCGAATTTCATGTTGGTCGCTGCGATGAATCCATGCCCTTGTGGCTACTGGGGAAATTCTGGGGAAATTGGTGCGCGCATGTGCCGTTGTTCTGTTAGACAAATTGAAAACTATCGCAAACGCATCAGCGGTCCGTTGTTAGATCGCATCGACATTCACGTCGAAGTTCCTTTGGTCAATTTCCGAGACCTTACTTCTGACGCAATCACCGGCGAGTCATCGGCGGTGATCAGGGAAAGGGTTGCCGCTGCGCGCAACATCCAAGTCGCTCGTTTGAAGACGGCCAAACTCTCGACCAACGCTGCGATGGGTGCGAAGCAGGTGCGCGAGTGCTGCAAGCTCGATCCCGAGAGCAAAGGCTACCTTGAACACGCCATGGCAGAAATGAACTTCTCCGCCCGAGCTCATGATCGCATTTTGAAAGTCGCCAGAACCTTGGCCGACTTAGCAGGTAAACCTGAAATCACTGGTAACGAAGTGTTAGAAGCCATCCAGTTCCGCTCGCTGGATCGGCAGTTGTTCGAGTGAATTCATCCATTTTCAGAGCAGGCGAGCGCATAGCATTTAAACAGGATTGAAACTCACCCTCGCGATGCGTTACACAAAGTAGCCGAAACGCTCATTTCAATCTGATCCGGAGTGGGGGACTCTTACAGTGACACCCAGTTTTTTGGGCCAGGCATCAGAACTGCGAAATGGGTGAGTGATCGCTGAAATCCGCACTTCTTATTAAGAGATCAGTGCTGTATAGCAGCAAGCACGTTTGGCTAAAAAAATCGTTCTTTATTGGAAATGATTTCTTAGAACTTCAAACCCACCCCGGACAAATTCACCATGAAACAAACCACCGCGCTTTTCATTGCCCTGCTGCTGGCCTCGCTGTCAGCGCTCCAGGCTGCCGAAACTCGGCCTGTCAAACCCAACATCATAATCATCTTGGCCGACGATCTGGGCTTCGGTGATGTGGGTTGCTACGGTGCGACAAAGGTGAAGACTCCAAACATCGACAAGCTCGCCACCGAGGGGCGCCGCTTCACGGATGCGCACGCCGCCTCGTCGGTTTGCACGCCGTCGCGATATGCGCTGCTCACTGGCGAATATCCGTTCCGGCGCAATTTGTGGAAGCCGGTAACAGCGAACAGTCCGCTACTCATTGATGTAAAGCAAATGACTATCGCGAGCCTGCTCAAGTCCCAAGGTTACGCGACGGCTTGCTTCGGCAAATGGCATCTCGGTTTTGGCGATCAACCTAGACCGGACTGGAACCAGGATTTGAAACCCGGACCGCTAGAGCTGGGATTCGATCATTTCTTCGGCGTTCCGGTCGTGAACAGTCATCCGCCGTTTGTCTGGGTGGAAGATCACCGCGTTGTCGGTCTGGACCCCAATGACCCGCTGAAATATGGAGGCATATGCCCGACCAAGGAGTATCCCGAGAAAGTAACGAAGGGTATGTCGGGTGCGCAGGTGGCACATGATCTCTATCGTGATGATGAGCTCGGTACCAAGCTCACAGAAAAGTCACTCACGTGGATGCGTGCCAATGCGAAGAAGCCGTTTTTTCTCTACTTCGCCACGCCGCACATTCACCACCCCTTCACGCCCGGTGCGAAGTTCAAAGGTAGCAGCGGAGCTGGTATTTATGGCGACTGCATTCAAGAGTTCGACTGGATGGTGGGCGAAATGATGCGCACGCTCGATGAACTGAGCCTGCGCGAGAACACACTCGTCATTCTCACTAGCGACAACGGCGGCATGTTGAACTTGGGCGGCCAGGAGGCGGTGAAGCTCGGACACAAACTCAATGGCGACCTGCTGGGCTTCAAGTTCGACGCGTGGGAAGGCGGGCATCGCGTGCCGTTCGTTATGCGCTGGCCTGGCAAAATCGCTCCCGGCAGCGTTTCCGATCAGCTTCTCTGCCATCTTGATTTTATGGCATCTTTCGCGGCGTTGTTGGGAGTGAAGCATACCGGCCCCGACAGCCTGAACGTGCTGCCGGCGTGGCTCGGCGAGTCTGGCGCGCAGCCGCGAAATGAACTCATCGTAGCCCCCAATCAAGAAAGCCATCTCTCGCTGCAGCAGGGTGATTGGTTTTGCATCCCCGCGCGCGGCGGCGGTGGCTTTTTGGGCAACAAAGCGGGCTATCATGATTTCGGTGGCCCGGCGGCGCTGCAGTTTGCAGGCGAGGTCAATAGCGATGTGGTGGACGGGCGCTTCAAATCCGACGCGCCGGACGAACAGCTCTACAACCTTGCCTCCGACCCTCATCAAACCAAGAACGTTGTGCGCGAGCATCCCGAGATCGTGACACGCATGAAGACGCGGTTGGAGAAGCTCACCAAAGAAGGCCTCAGCAAGGACTAGGATTGAATCCTCGTCTATCCACCTTATTCACCGTAAGTCGGAAGGGGCGCTTGATAATTCCCTCTGCGACTAAGCGTAGATTCCGAACATTAAGAATATATTATAACTGGATTCATGAAGCGACTACTCACCACCCTAACACTATCTTTCCTCTTTCTTGCGCCCGGCCTGCTCTTTGCGGAGCTGAGCGTGCCGCATTTTTTCAGCGATCACATGATCCTTCAGCGCGAACGTGCCGCTGCCATTTGGGGTAAGGCAGACGCAGGGGTGGAAGTGAGCGTGGCATTCAAAGGCAAAACCGCAGCGGCGAAGGCGGGTGCGGATGGCAAATGGCGGGCGCAGATTCAAACAGGCACTGCGGATGCAAAGGGCGCGGTGCTGACAATCTCGGCGGGGACGGAGAAGCTGGAAATCAAAGACGTGCTGGTGGGAGAAGTATGGTTCGCGTCTGGGCAGTCGAACATGGCTTACACGATGAACCAATCGCCGCAGTATGCCGAGCTCATCAAGGAGTCGAACCATCCGGCGCTGCGCATGTTCAACGCGCCGCTCGTGACCGCTGCCGAGAACCAAGATGACATCAATGGCGTATGGCAGGTCGCCACACCGGAGACGGTTCCGGGCTTTTCGGCGGTGGCTTTCTTCTTTGCGAGGAAGCTGCATCTGGAGTTGGGCATCCCTGTCGGCGTGATCAAATCAGCATGGGGAGGCAAGCCGATTGAGACCTTCACGAGTCGCGAGGCGCTGAACACGCTGCCGGGAACGAAAGCGCTCGTCGATGCGATGATGAAAGACGAGGCGACCTACGATCAGGCAAAGGCGGATGCGGCATACGCGCCGAAGCTGGAGCAATGGAAGGCCACAATGGCCAGCGCGAAGGGAGTGTCAGCCGAGGAGCGCAAGCGTTTACCGAAGAAGCCGGATGCGCCGAAGCGTCCGTTGCTAACCGAAGGCAAACCCGGAGTGCTTTTCGCCGCGATGATCCATCCGTTCGTAGGCTACACCATGCGCGGGGCGATCTGGTATCAGGGAGAAGGCAATGCAAGGCCTGGTGCGGTGCCATATGACAAGACGTTGCCTCTCATGATCAACGATTGGCGCAAGCGCTGGGAGGATGAGTTCAGCTTTTACTATGTGCAGCTCGCCAGCTACCAAGCGGCCTCCACCGAGCCCGGCGTGCCTGATCCGTGGGCGCTTTGCCAGGACCGCATGCGCCTCGTGCTCGCCACCACGCCAAAGACCGGCATGGCGATCATCAACGATGTAGGAGAGGTGGATGACATCCATCCGAAAAATAAAAAGGATCCCGGCGAGCGCCTTGCACTCTGGACATTGGCGAAGGACTACGGCAAGAAACTGATTTATTCCGGCCCGCTCTTCAAATCCAGCGAGGTGAAGGACGGTGCGATCCGCGTGACCTTTGATCACAGCGGGACAGGGCTGAAATCACGCGATGGCGGCGCATTGAAGCGCTTCGAGATCGCCGGATCCGACAAAGTCTGGAAATGGGCCGACGCGAAGGTGGACGGCACCGACAGCGTGCTTGTCAGCAACTCCGAGGTGAAAGCTCCTGTGGCAGTGCGCTACGCTTGGGCATCGAATCCCGAAGGCGCGAATCTCATTAACAGTGAGGACTTGCCCGCTTCGGTCTTCCGCACGGATGAATGGGACGACGTGGAGAGCAAACTGGACGCCAACGCTCAACAGGCCGCCATCGCTCGACGCGCCCTCGCCATCGAGATCAAAGCCCTCGTCGCCGAGCGTGACAAACACGACCGCAAGAGCCCGGAGTATCAGGCGCTGCACAAGAAGGTTCAGGAACGGATGACGAAATTCATAGAGGGTGCCCCGAAAAAGAAGTAACTTCGAGTAACTTATAAAACGATGAAACCAATCCTCATATTCCTAACCATATTTTCGTTCGTATGTGTCCAGGCTTTTGCCGACACAGCGAAGAAACCCAACATTGTCTTCATTCTCGCTGACGATCTTGGCGCGCACGATGTCGGTTGTTTCGGTAGCACGTATTACCAGACGCCAAACATTGATGCGATCGCCAAGAGGGGCGTGAGATTCACGCAAGCGTATACGGCCAGCCCACTGTGCTCGCCCACGCGGAGCAGTATTCTAACAGGTTTATATCCTGCGCTCTCAGGTATCACTCAACCGGCGTGCCATCTGCCACAGATTCAGTTAGATAAGAAACTCGCCAAGCCAAGTCCTGCGATGCGTGCAGTCAATGCGGACAGCCTCACCCGGATGAAGCCAGAATACTTCACGATTGCCGAAGCGCTGCGCGAGGAGGGCTATGCGACCGCGCATTTCGGAAAATGGCACCTCGGCTTCAACCAAGGCCCCAATGATCGCTTCGAGCCGAAGGATCAGGGATTTGATGTGGATTTCCCGCACACCCCGAACGCCGCCGGGCCCAGCAGCGGATACCTTGCGCCATGGAAATTCATCAAGGACACGAACATCACAGGTGAGCCCGGTGAGCACATTGATGAACGCATGGCGGATGAGGCGGCCAAGTTCATACGCTCGCATAAGGACAAGCCGTTCTTCGTGAACTACTGGGCCTACTCGGTGCATTCACCGTGGAATGCGCGTCGCGATTACATCGACAAGTTCCAGAAGACCGTGGACCCGCAAAATCCGCAGCGAAATCCGCTTTACGCCGCCATGGTGCAAAGCTTCGACGACAGTATAGGCAAACTGCTCGAAGCGATCGACGCCGCCGGTGTAGCTGATAACACAATCATCATCTTCGCTTCCGACAACGGTGGCTGGTCCTATCCGCCAAAGACGACCGATCCCGAGGGATTCGCCGACATCCCGGCTACTAGCAATCTTCCACAGCGCAGTGGCAAGGCCTCGATTTATGACGGAGGCACGCGAACGCCACTCATCGTCGTATGGCCGGGAAAAACCAAGCCCGGCACTACCAACGACGCGCTGTTCCAGAGCACAGATTTCTACCCCACACTACTGGCCATGTGTGGGATCAAGCCGCATGCGGACATCTCGTTCAACGGCTTCGATCAATCGCGTGCATTGTTAGGCGAGCCGTCGCCACGCGATCGGATCTTCTGCCATTTCCCGCACGGCACGCCGAATTCAGCTGAAAATATCCCCGGATTCCTGCCCAGCAGTTATGTGCGCAAAGGCGACTGGAAGCTCATCCGGTTTTTCGCCGACAACGACGATGGAAGCGACCGCTTCGAGCTCTACGATGTAAAAAATGACGAGGGAGAGACGAAAAATCTCGCCGCCGATAATCCAAAACTCGTGCGTGAGTTGAACGAGCTTATCAGCGGTTTCCTCAAGGACACCGAAGCCGTCGTGCCAGTTCACAATCCGAATTACAAAGCCACCACGGCCAAGGAACCCAAGAAAAAAGAAAAAGGCATAGCTGGTAAAGTTAACGACGAAGAATTCCCCGGATTGGAAGGCTGGAAGGCACGCGGTTGCACGTATGAGACCAAAGAAGGCATCGTCACATTGACTCCATCTAGTAAAATGCCTTTCCTCGGTATCGGCAGCACCTTGAGCGGCCCAGCAACACTCAAGTTCCGTGCCCGCTGTGCGAAGAATGGCGAGTCGAAAATCGAGTGGCTAAAACCGGGTGTCGAAATAAGTAATGAGAATGCGTTGTCTGCCGCCTACACGCTCCAAAGCGGCGACTGGCAGGAACTGAGTGTGAACATTCCCGCATCGGGTGCGCTTGGTCTCTTGCGACTTCACATTCCCGCGCAGTCAGGCCCCGTGGAGATCGATTGGATCGAACTGCAGGCCGACGGCACAAATAAGCGCTGGAATTTCTGAACCGCTTCAGGAGGTTCCATTTCATTCGCGTTTGGATTTTCTGCGGAGGTAGGCTTGGCGTTGGAGCTCCTTGGAGCAGGGGTTACAGGCATGTTCGGCCATGACTTGCCTTTGCTGTTGATCATGCGGAATTCGGCGAGGTTTTTGACTTCCTTGCAAATCCGGCAGCGTTTGGTACCATCGGGCAAGCGGTCGATAGCCGCCAAATCCCTTATAGAATATGGTTTTTAGAGTTTCATGCTGGTTGCACCTAAAATGGAATCCACACCCTTGTGGTTTTTACGGTGATGTGAAACGTCAGTGCCGTTGCTCCGTCAAACAGATCGAAAACTATCGCCAACGCATCTCTGGGCCATTGTTAGATCGGATCGATATCCATGTCGAAGTTCCGCTCGTCGATTTCAAAGACCTCACTTCCGATGTCGTCACCGGAGAATCCTCAGAAACGATTCGCCACCGCGTTGCCACGGCGCGGTCGATCCAGGTCGGGCGTTTCAAAGCCGACAAACTCACCACCAACTCCGCGATGGGCGCCCGCCAAGTGCGCGATCACTGCAAGCTCGACGCCGAAGGCAAAGGCTACCTTGAACATGCGATGGCAGAAATGAACTTCTCCGCCCGCGCCCATGATCGCATTTTGAAAGTCGCTAGAACCTTGGCCGACCTCGCCGGAAAAGAAAACATCACCAGCAACGAAATTTTAGAAGCCATCCAATTCCGCTCGCTCGACCGCAAACTATTTTTCTAATCTACCACCATGTCCCAAATCTCCCTCTTTGAAGAAAAGCAAGTCCGCCGCGCCTGGAACGCCCAACAGGAAAAATGGATGTTTGCCATCGTCGATGTCATCGCCATTCTAACAGGTAGCGTAGATCCCGGTGCCTATTGGCGTAAGCTCAAAGAACGACTCAAGAAGGAAGGAAATGAAACCGTGACGGATTGTCACGGTTTGAAAATGACCGCTGCGGATGGCAAGCAGCGCATGACCGACGTCGCCGATACGGAACAGCTTCTGCGCCTGATCCAGTCCATCCCGTCCTCAAAAGCCGAGCCTTTTAAACGCTGGCTTGCTCAAGTCGGTTACGAGCGTCTGGAAGAAATCGAAAACCCCGAGCTCGCGGCCAAACGCATGCGTGCGATCTACGAGCAAAAAGGGTATTCCGAGGAATGGATCGAAAAACGCCTGCGCGGCATCGCCGTCCGAGATGAACTCACCGACGAATGGAAAAAGCGCGGCGTCAAGCAAGGCAAGGAATTCGCCATCCTCACCGCCGAAATCAGCAAAGCCACTTTCGGCATGACCCCATCCGAATACAAGGAGTTCAAGGCGCTCTCCAACCCCAAGGAAAACCTCCGCGATCACATGTCCGATCTGGAGTTGATCTTCACGATGTTGGGCGAAGCTTCCACTACCGAGATCGCCAAGAAACGCAACACCCTTGGATTCCCGGAAAACAAAAAAGCCGCGAAAGACGGCGGTTCCGTGGCAGGCAAAGCCCGCAAAGACCTAGAAAAGCAAAGCGGTAAGCGGATTTCCACACGAGAGAATTTTAAGGAGCTACCCGAACCCCAAAATCAGATTCCAAAAAACTAAAAAAACTCACCACCAACGCCGCGATGGGCGCAAAGCAGGTCCGCGATCACTGCAAGCTCGACGCCGAAGGCAAAGGCTACCTTGAACATGCGATGGAGCAGATGAACTTTTCCGCGCGTGCGCATGACCGGATTTTGAAAGTCGCTAGAACTTTGGCTGACTTAGCAGGTAAACCTGACATCACAAGCAACGAGGTTTTAGAAGCGATTCAATTCCGCTCATTGGATCGGCAGTTGTTCGAATGAATTCACCGTCTAATTAAAGACAATGCGTGAAACCAGTGCTGACTAATTGGCTGTTCAGCGAAGCTTTGAGGATGTCGTTACTTCGGCGCCATCACCAGCAAGCTGAGGTCAGCTAGAAAGAGCTCTAAGTGCTAATTGTAGGAAGATTTTACGGAAAATCCAGCGAGGAAAAGATGGTCTCGTCCTCTAGTGCGAGATGGCTTCGTGAGTAGGGATTTAGCGCCTTGTTTTCTAGCAGTATTGAAGCCCGCAGCTTGGCGTCTCCTCTCAACTGGTCGTCTCATTCCATCAAGGTGATCTTGATTTCTCCCGTCACTTTGAGTTGCGCACCAGAGGCGTGAGCAGACTCGAAAACGTCTTTAAGCTCAGTAGCGAGAGCGCGGAGCGCTCGGAGGCGTTCTTCGGAACTGTGGGTAATGCCGGAACGCTCGCTCTCGCTATGCCTCTCAAGTGAGTGGTAATCGATCTTGCTTTGCACCATCGCGCCAAGAACCTGACGGGCCTGGTCTGGGGTGAATGTGCCGTCGATAAGTTGGAACTCATAGGGTTGTTTTTTCATAATTATTTAGATGGTTTGAAATTGTTCATGGCAGCATTGGGGATGATGATCCGGCGATGGGATGCCAGCTCCCGTCGCGGCGTTGGCTCGCGGATTTTCCGTGGAGGATGATGAGGTTGATCCATTGATTATCGAAGAGTTCACGAACTCCCGGCTGGGCGGCGAGAACAGCATCGACGAGTTGCGGTTTGCTCTCAATGACCACTGTGAGACGGCGCGGTTCGTGCACGAAATTTTCACCATCGTGGATGGACTGGAGCGGAAGGCCACTGCAGAGGTCGCCTGCGTTTCCCTCGATCACACCAAGGCCACCGATCACCTGGTGAATGGTCTTGTTTCCGGCGGCAAGCTGGGCGGGATTTACACGAGAGCCGTAATACTGTAGGTTGATCCAGCTTGCCACGACCACTGGTGCGGTGAGGATGGCGGTGAGGATCTTTGATTCTGGATCAGCTGCGGGATCGTATTCGTGGAGGAAAACACGCCCATCGAGATTGAGTTCAGCAGTGCGTGATCGCGGGGCTGCAACGAGAGCGGCGTTGTTAGCCAGCGCCCACTCGGGCCTGAGTTGGGCGATATCCGAGCCACGGCTGCGAACGGCTGAGTCGAGCGCCGGGCCTGCGAGGTGACCGAGCCCGATGCGTGGAGCGCGTTCTCTTCTTGTGGCGGAACCGGCCTTGACTAGCGCCGCTTCAAGAGCAGCGACATCTGCCCGATGACTGGTCGGAACGTTTTCCTGATCATAGAGAAGAAAGTCGTCGGAGAGGGTGTCATGACGAGCGGCGAGGAATAGAGTATCGTCTGGAATGACGATGCCTTTTTCAGTGAGCAGGGCGCGGACTTCGGGATCATTAAAGGTGGCAGCGGCGAGGCGGGCGTTGACATCGCCGCCATGACCACCGCAGGCGCCGCAATCGAGTGAGGAGGCATAGGGATTGTTCGCGCTATGGCTGCCGTGCCCGCAGAGCAGGATGATTCGCGCAAG
The DNA here is from genome assembly GCA_031374665.1 of Akkermansiaceae bacterium. Taxonomy (GTDB): domain Bacteria; phylum Verrucomicrobiota; class Verrucomicrobiia; order Verrucomicrobiales; family Akkermansiaceae; genus Luteolibacter. The sequence continues at coordinate 20,831 of JANMGO010000012.1, forward strand.
GTTTTTTGTTAGACTCATGCCGCGCAGTGCACCCTCGGCAAGTCCAGCGCGTTCGATGGTAGAAAGGTCGGTCATTTCTGGTTTTGGCGCGGGGCCTTGATTCTGCTTTTCGCGGGCGCTGATTAGCTTCGCTCCGAAGACCAGGCCTAGTGTTTCGACAAAGGTGAAGCAGGAGGTCGCGGAGTTTTGGAAGGCTCTCCAAGCGCCGTTTTCCGCCTGATATTGGGCGGCGTTCGCAGGTGGAATTTCACGACTTTTAATAGGGGGCACGAGCAGTACTGGGCAACGTGGCGCGGATTTGCAGGCGAGTGCAGGCTGGTGTGCCACGGGAAATCCGAAGAATCCTGCAAAGCCAAGGGTGTGTGTGCCGGGCAGGGCTGCCTCTAGATGGCGGCGCGCGATTTCCGAGCGGACATCGATACAAAAGACCGCCTGAACGCTGGGTCTCTCTGCTGGCATTGTGGCCGGTTGTGAGATGAGATCGGCGGTGAGTTTTTTCTGATAACCGGCCTCGTAAGCGGATTGCCAACGGGAGAGTGCGGAGTCGAGTTCTGGATTTTTGGAAACGGAGTTTTCCGATTTCCAAGCCGATCTAACCTGCGGGTTTTTCCCGAATGCAGAGTGAAGGGCGGCATCGTAAGCGAGGCAGATCGCTAGTAATTCTAACAGAGCTGGATTATCTTTTCCGCGCAGCGCGTCCTCGCGGACGAGATACTGGACATGGCCGGCCCAGCCGAAATTCCCTGCGAGCTGGCGATGGAAAAAATCAGCGAGATCGGTATTCTTGGGAGCGAGCTCGGTAATGCAATTTTTCAAGGAAGCGGCAGGGTCATCCGGAAGGGCGCGGACGAATTTACGGAACCCGGGCAGGCCGAAGACTTCGGGTTTGCGGTCGTGTGTGGCAGCGGATTTCCAGGCTGTAAATAGACCGAGGTTTTTCCAAGGCGAGACCCAGACGGTTTGGTTGCGATCGAAGTGAACGGCACACCATTTCGCGATTTCTTCGGAGATGAAATTCGCCCAGTGAGCATGCGGAATGGTCTTATCGAGGGCGTCGGCGAATGTGGTGACGGGATAGGATTGCTCGAATTTCACGTCTTCTTTGAGGAAAGCCAAGAGCTTGGCCTGAGTCCACGTAACATCGGTGAAGGGAGCGATATCATCCGGTGTGATACTCCCGCTTTCCCATGCTGCTAGATAACTCTCGGGCGACTGCACCGGGGCATGGCCGAGTGCGCGACGTAGTGTGGCGGAGGCTTCCTCGAAGGGACGATCTGTGAAGCCAAGGAAGGGATTTACTGCGACGAAATGCTCAAGCGGCCAGAGCGGCGGGATGCGCTTGAGTGCTTCAGTGATCGCAGGTTCCAGATCCAGGGCGGTGGTAGGCATGTCGAGTGTGGTGTTCATGTGATGATTTTATTAGATGATAGGTTTCAGTTGGATTGCTTGCTGGGCCAGAGATGATTGAGTAAGCGGTTGGCGAGCGTGCCTACATAGAATCCGCTGAGGGCGTGGATGTAGAGCAAGCGCCCGACCGGGTGAGCGGACGCGCGCCATAGCAGTGCCTGAAAGAGGAATAAGGCGATGAAGGCAGTGGCAATGATTCCCCCAAGCCAGGCAGGAACTGGCGGAGCGACGGGAGTGGGCAGTAAATGAGCCGCGACGTAATGAAGGGCGAGGCCGACGCAGGCGATGCCTATTGCTGCGGTGATCGCACGAGGTAGGCTGCCAAAATTTCCTGAAGTCACACGGGCGATCCCGTAAGCCAGTGCCAGGGCAAGAATGACGAGGAAAACAGTGGGAGTTTCGACACTGTTCGGAATCAGGAAATGAAGAGCGGTCGTGAGAGCGGCAACTAGCAGGATCCCGAACAGCGTGGCAAATGCGAGAGCGCCCGTGGCAAGAGGTATGGCAGCACGGGGAGTGACTCCTATAGTCGATCCGGCGCGGAGGAAGGCGTAGGCTTTATACATCGAGTGTGCGACGATATGGAGCAGAGCAAGACCCCATGCGCCGAGACCTACCTGAATCATCATGAATCCCATCTGTGCGATGGTGGAAAAGGCGAGTGCTCTTTTCACTCCAGGCTGGGCGAGCATGACGATGGCTCCGAAGACCGATGTTAGGGTCCCGACGACTGCGAGTAGGTGCATGGCGGCGGGCGCAGCAATGAAGACTGGCGCAAGGCGCAGAACGAGGAAGCCACCCGCATTGATGATGCCCGCGTGCATGAGAGCGGAAACGGGAGTGGGCGTATCCATCGTGTCTGGAAGCCAACTATGGAAGGGAAACTGAGCGGATTTTAGCATCGCACAGAAGGCTAGCAGGAAAGCGGCGGCAGGCAGGCCAGCATGGTTGCCATCAGTGATTGACTCGACCAGTTCGTCAATGCGCCAAGTGCCATGTCCCTGATAGAGTAAGATTGCGGCGGCCAGCAGCGAGAGTTCCGCAAGGCGGCTAAAGACGAATTTCTTCCGCGCGGCAAATACAGCGCCGGTGCGATCAGGATAATGCAACAGGAGACCGTGAAGACAGAGGCTGGTCGTCGTCCATGCGCCGAGAAGCAAGATCAGATGATTTGAAATGACGAGAGTGATCACCGATAGCAGCGTCAGCGACATCCACACGAGGAAACGCGTACGCTTCGGATCACCCTCAAGGTAGCGGGCAGCGAAGCGCATGACAACCACACCCAGAAAGGTAACAAGAACAGCCATCGTAACAGCGAGGGTGTCGAAGCGGACGAGACCGGCATCGGTCAGTAGATTTTGTAGGTTGGGGACTTGCATCGGCAGGAAAATGACAAAAGTTTGCATTTTAGGGAATGACATGCTTTATATTATTCCGTTAACTTTTATTTAACGCTACGCGAGATTATGGATTTCCTGAATTACCACCACCTTCGCTATTTCCGAGTCATCGCAGGAGAGCGAAATCTAACTAAGGCGGCACGCCGACTGAATCTCTCACCGCCTGCACTCAGCGTGCAATTGCGACAGCTAGAAGAGAGCATGGGCCATGCACTGTTTGAGCGGCTCTCCACGGGGCTAGAGCTTACCGAGGCGGGGCGGGTGGCGCTTGAATACGCACAGACGATAGGCCGTGCCGGCGAAGAACTGATGGATGTGATGCGCCACGGTGTCGGCGCTGGCAGGCAAGTGCTACGCGTCGGCGCGGTAGCGACCCTATCACGGAATTTTCAACTGGAATTTCTCCGCCCCGTGCTGAAGCGGGAGGATGTGGAGGTGGTTGTGCGATCCGGCTCGCTCGCGGAGCTGGTACTATCCCTGCAATCGCATGAGGTGGATGTAGTGCTCTCTAACGAAGCTGTTAGACAGGACGCTGAGCGCCCATGGCACAGCCATCTACTAGCAGATCAGGCGGTGGCATTGGTCGGCGCGCCGGCATGGAAGGCAAAACGGCTCAAGTTTCCGCAAGATTTTGATCGAGTGCCATTAGTGCTACCGAGTTTCGAAAGCACCATAAGAGAAGGTTTTGAACGGATTCTAGCCTCGACGGGCGTGCGCCCATTGGTCATGGCCGAAGTGGATGACATGGCAATGCTCCGTTTGATCGCGCGAGAGGATGACGTCCTTGCATTAGTGCCTCCCGTAGTCGTAAGAGACGAGATCGCATCGGGAGCCTTAGTTGTGACCCATCAGATCGCAGAACTCCGCGAGACATTCTACGCCGTCACTGCCAGCAGGCATTTCCCTAATCCCTTGGTACGAAAACTGATCGAAGAGATGATGACCAAAGGCGTGAAAGTTGCACGGCGGACGAGCCTACGATAAACATCTCATGGTGGGTATCCCTATCGTAGCCTAGGCTCCGCTGTCGCTAATTGTTCTTGGCCTTAGATACCACTGCAAGCTCGACGCCGAGGGTAAAGGCTACCTCGAACACGCCATGGCGGAAATGAACTTCTCCGCCCGCGCTCATGATCGCATTTTGAAAGTCGCCCGCACCCTGGCCGATCTCGCGGGGAAACAAAATATCACGGGCAACGAAGTGTTAGAGGCTATTCAATTCCGATCGCTAGACCGCAAATTATTTTTCTAATCCAATACCACGAAAATCTCCTCTGCCAAATTGCTTGATTGCCCGTTTGGGGGATCACATGATTTCAGAATGCACACTAGACGCAATTTCATGACAAGATGCATAGTGGCCGCCAGCACCGCGGCACTTCCTGCAGCAGTCCAGGGGGAACAGCCACACGCTGATGCACCGTCTGTTGGGGGTTACAACTACCGCTTGCCCTCATTTGAAAAAGGCAGTCGCCTACTGTTTCAAGGAGACTCCATCACAGACATGAATTGGGGAAGAAATCAGAGTGATCGCAACCACTATCTGGGTCATAGCTATGTGTTTCTCATTGCGGCAAGGCTGGGTGTGGATATGCCAGAAGCGCAGTTGGACTTCTATAATCGTGGCATTAGCGGGCACACGGTTGCCGACCTACGCAAGCGCTGGCAAAAGGATGCGATCGAGATGAACCCTGATGTCCTCAGTGTTCTCATCGGCACCAATGACGTGGCAAGCGGCACGCTGGAAGAGAGCTATGAAGCGGACTACCGCGCGATTCTCGACGCAAGCAGGAACTCGAAGCCCGAACTGAGACTGGTTCTGCTGGATCCATTCGTGCTGCCCACTGGTGCATTGAAGGACGAGAAATCATGGACGGCCCGTCGCGCTACCACAGACAAACTGGGCGCGATTGTTGCCCGGCTGGCAAAAGATTATCATGCGGTACACATCAAGACTCAGGAAATTTTCGATTCCGCAGCGGCAGCTGTATCTCCCGAGCACTTGATGTGGGACGGGATACACCCACTCCCACAAGGCCACGAGTTGATCGCTCGCAACTGGCTGCAAGCGGTCAGCGCCCGCTGGCCCAAGGCGTGACTGCGGAAGCCCGCATCCATTCTTATGGCGGCATGATGCGCTTGATCAGTTTTCCGTGTTAGACACCGGTGGGTTTAGGTTCACACCAAGAACGCGTTTGGTGTGGCGACGAATAGCGAAATGTCACGGGAGGCGACAACTCCTCTCTCAGATAATCCGCAGATTTCTCATGGATGAAAACTTGGTGAAAATTGGATTAGTTACCAATCGTAAAAAATTGTGCGTGCGGCAATGGGTTTCAGCTATCAGTTTGTATAAGCAAATGATGCGGAATATAAACCGTGAGTTTTGCATATCAGATTTTGTCTAATGCTAACAAAATGAAAACACTTCGTAATACGTACTTCATCTTGATTTTAACTACGGTCGTATCGCAGGGCGAGATCACCAATCCTTGGAAAAAACATATCATATTGGCGACCAACAATGGCGCAGAGGGGCAGGCGTGCAGAGTTAACACCGCTGTAGCAGATGATTTTGACAAAGATGGGAAGATGGATGTGATCGCATCCTATGATGCCAAGGTCGTTTTGTTTCGTGGGCCGGATTGGAAGCCTCATGTGATTGTCGAAGAAATGCCCATCAATCCTAACACACTGGGTGAAAGGCGTGGCTGTATCCATAGCGCGATCATGGATGTGGATGGAGATGGCGATATGGATTTCATCGGATCAAACCGGATGCTTTTTTGGCTGGAGTGCCCGGCTAAGCCGTTCTCGGGAAAATGGAATCTGCGCATGATGAATTATGATGTGAATGGCGCGCATTGTGTGATCACAGGCGATGTTGACCGCGACGGTAAACACGAAATCATCGCCAATTCCGAGCGTGATGAGAAGACCAGTAAAATTCCCTTTTCAATCACTTTTTTCAGAGTGCCGAAAGATCCGCACGTTGACCAGTTATGGAAGCCGATTGTCTTCGCAGACAAGGACGCTCCGGGGCGCAACCATTACATGGGATTTGGTGATGTGAATAAGGACGGGCGTCCTGATATCTCTTGCGCGGGAGTTGGGGTACAAGGCGCTGCCGACGGTTGGTTTGCTTGGTGGGAGCAACCGGAAAATCCGGATCAAGCATGGAAAAAACATCTGCTTTCAGATAAGGAAGAAGGAGCGTCTAACATTTTGAATTGCGATATCAACAACGATGGACACATGGACTTTGTTGGAAGCCGCGGCCACGGAAAAGGGGTTGTTGTGTTCAAGGGACCGGAATTCAGCAGTACTGAAATCGATGCGACTCTTGTATCGCCACACAGTTTGGCCGTGGCCGATTTGAACGGTGATGGAGCCCTGGATATTGTCTCTTGCGGATCGAATCCTGACGGTATTGCCGTGATCTATCTCAATGATGGCAAAGGAAATTTCACCCGACAAGTCATTGGCGAAAACCAAGGTTCTTACGATACCCGGATCGTCGACATGGATGGGGATGGCGATCTTGATGTATTGATTGGCGGAGCTGGCACGAGGAACATCGTCTGGTATGAGAATTCGTTACGATAGTATGGACTCGATGCTTTGAGGAGTAAACCGCTCCGCAAATTATTTTTCTAATCCGCCACCGTGAAAATCGCTGGCACTATTGTCTCATATTTTATGATGATTCGTTCATCAACGAATACATGGAGGCGGATCAGGTCAAACGATGTCCTGAATGTCATCCAGTTTCTTTCTTAGGGTCGGCGGTTGATTGAGTGAGTATGACTTCGCGGAAAACGCCGGCCGCAATCCGGTTGTAGTGCCTTAGGTAGTAAGTGATGTATTTTCAGTTTGAATGGCGCACTGCTAGAGGCTTTCAGGCGTTAGTCGGACCGCCTCGCTAGACAATCCTCAAATATTAGCCTCTACACTTGACCTGCCAAGATGAGGTGCTACGAACCTTCGCATGAGCAACATTTTCTCTGGAACCATTCCTGCATTGATGACCCCTTGCGATGCCAAGGGAAACCTTGATTTCAAAGCGCTTGTAGCAACTGGGCGTTACCTGATTGATGCGGGTATGGACTCTGTGGTCTATTGCGGATCGATGGGCGACTGGCCGCTTCTAACCGATGAGCAGCGCCAGACAGGTGTGAAAGCGTTAGTCGATGCTGGGATCAAAGTGATCGTAGGCACGGGTGCTCAGAATACAAAAATTGCGGCCGCACATGCTGCACACGCACGCGAAGTGGGCGCACATGGTTTGATGGTGATTCCCCGAGTGCTTTCTCGCGGGCTTTCTCCAGCGGCTCAATACAATCACTTCACCGCGGTTCTTGAAGCGGGTGGACCTAATCTTCCTGCCGTCATTTACAACTCACCTTATTACGGGTTCTCGACCAAAGCGGATCTCTTTTTCAAACTGCACAATCAGTATCCACAATTGATCGGCTTCAAGGAATTCGGTGGAGCTGCGGATCTCACTTATGCTGCTGAACATATTACCACGGGTAACGACAAGCTCACCCTGATGGTTGGAGTTGATACAAAAGCCTATCACGGTTTTGTAAACTGCGGCGCTGGCGGTGCGATCACGGGTGTGGGTAATGCTCTGCCAAAAGAGGTGCTGCACATGGTCAGTCTTTGTCAGCGTGCTGCGAAAGGCGATGCCAAGGCACGTGCTTTAGCACTGGAACTTACCGAGGCAATGAATGTGCTTTCTACGTTCGATGAAGGCACCGATCTTGTCCTTTATTACAAGCGCCTTATGGTTCTTGAGGGACACGATGCCTACGTGCATCAGATCTATGCCGACGATCAATTAAGCCCTGCACAAAAAGCGCACATCGATTCCCAACACGCCCTGTTCCGCAGCTGGTGGAGCTCATGGGAAGGTAAGGGATATTAAGTCGTCTTGTCGCGCCTTAGCTTTAGGATAAGCGGAAGCCTTGGCGAAGGATGTTAGGGATTAAATCCTTCATCCTGTCGCGCGTTGCTTACTTACCGGATTCCGCTGCCAGCATCTTGAGATTGGCTTCGGCGAGAGCCTTGCCGATGAGTGCGAAGGTTTTAGCGCAACCCATGTAGTGATAGCCGGCGTTGGATGCGCCGCGTTTCCACTTGGCGACTTCTTCTGGGCTGATGAGTTCTGCTTCGTATCTCTTGAGCTCCTCTTTCTGCTGAGCTTCGTCCATGGTGCCGTCTTTGTTCGCGCTGTTCTTGTCTTTCATTTTAAGCAGGTAAGCCATCTGCTTGACCTTGGCGTTTTTCTGATCAATCGCTGCGAGTTCATCCGACCAGAATGGCGCGGTGGGCACTGAGGTGACGTTGCCTTTGAATTCCGGCAACAGCGCGGGAGCTGACATCGCTTGGCGGAAGGCGATGATGCCCTCTTTCGCATTCATGCCGTCTATGCCGAGTTCCCCGATGACAAAGGGCATTTTGGGTGCAGATAGATCCTTGCGCACATCGCGGATGAAATCGGCCATCCACTCGCTGTATTTGGAGTAGTCTCTGGTTTTACCATCGGCTCCCATGGGATAGGTGTTGCTGTCCACTAGGTCATTGAAACCTTGGAACCAGACGAAGCCGGCAATTTCATAGCCTGCAGCAGCATCGTAGTCCGGGCAGACGCGCTTGGGATCGGCCAGCACGCTTTTCACGTGGTCGATCATGAACTTGTAGAAACGACCTGATTCTTGGGTCTTCTTGGCTTTCTCTGCCTCGACGTCCTTGCCCTGCTTTTGCATCTGTGCGATCTGCGCTTCGCTAAACTCGTAGGGACCTGCGCTAGGTGGGCGGAATTCGGTGTTCAGGCTGCGGCCGCCCCACGCGGTTTTGATGATGAGGCACGGCTCTTTGATCGCGCCATCCATGGTCAGACCGAACATGAATTCGGGGCCGATCTTGCCGCCGTCTTGCGTGGGATTGGAGCCTCGGGCACCGTATCCTGTGGTGAGCTTGCCAGTTCCCTCGCCATTGGCTTTACCTTCGTAATGTCCTGTTAGGTAGGAGATCCAAGTGTGGTCGGCAACAGCGGGTTTGCCGTCGGCGTCGCGCATGATCTTGAGCAGCGGCGCGGTGGCTGGATCGTCACCGATGTAGTCAAAGGTCTCGATGCGGGCATGGCCTTCCATGTTCGACTGACCCGCGAGGATGAAGACTTTAAGTTTTTTTGACTGCGCCGTGGCCGTGAGCGGGAGCAGCAGGAATAGAGTGATGAGATGGAAGAGTGTTTTCATGATGGGTTTTTTAAAATTGATGGGATTACTTCAATAGCTTCTTCATACCATCTCCGGCCGCGTCGCCAATCAGAAAGTAACTCTCGGCGTTGGCGAACCAATGATGTCCATGGGTGGGGCAGGGGGACAGCTCCGCAGGCCGAGCAAAGTCAGTGGTTTTGATGAAGAGAGCATTCTTGATTTTCTTGGTTCCGTCTTCCTGTGCTTTTCTGAAATCAAACATGTCGCCCTCGGTCACCGGTCCACCATTGCCCAGTTCGCCTACTACCACCGGCAGATTCGGCACCTTGAATTCCTTGCGTAGATCTTTCACTAAGTTGACGAGATTGTCCGAATACTCAGCAATCGCTGGTTTTTCACACATATCGTTCCAACCCTGTTGCCAGTAAAAACCCGCAATCTCGTATTTCTGATTTCCCAGCTCAGCCAAGGCAGCGCGAACCTCTTCCACCATCTGAATGTAACAGGGGCCTACCTGGCCGCCGGAACTTGGTGGCCTGAAATCTTTGAAAAGACTCTTACCGCCCCAAGCCGTCTTGATCAGAAGCACCGGCTCTTTAAAGTGATCACCCATCACAAACCCAAAGCCCAGCTCCGGCCCGATGTGAGTGCTGCCACCATAGCCGGTATAGCCCACGGTTAGACCTCCCTTGCGAACAGCCTCGCCTACTTTGAATGAAATTTGCACATCATCCCGCACCACCCATTCGTCCTTCTCGTTCTTGAGGCATTTCATTTTCTGAGCACTCTTCGAGTTTTTCATCGACCAGACCAAGTTGCCCTTGCCTCCGTTGTAGTCTCTCTCGTCATCCATGGAAACCGCACCTTGCCCTTCCATGTTCGACTGACCGGCGAGGATGAAGACTTTGATCGGCTCGGCAGCACTGGCGGCGGAGAAGAATGCGGCGATGAGTAATGTGGTAATGGATTTCATTGGGTTTCGAGGGATACGTAGCTAGGACGTATGTATTTATCCTCGGAAACCCAATAAAACAAAGCCTGAATCATCACTTTGCTCCAGCGCGCCATTCTTGGAGAAAAATTTCCCACTCTGCGTTCACGGCCGGGTAGTCACCCATGGCTTTGCCTACCATCGTGCGGTGGAAGCATGCGCCTGCTTTTATGAGATGCTTGCTCGACTCCGGATGGCCGGTCCAAACCGGATCCTCCTCGGGCGGACATTTTTCTAACAGTCGATCAATCCATCCCGTCAGTTTTGGGCCGACGCACCAGATGACTTTATCGGTTTCGGCGACTTTACGGAACGTCTTCGGAGTTTGGTATTCGATGACGGGGTGATCGTCGGTGTTGATCGGGTATTCGCTGAAAAGATTTTTACATTTTGTTAGGTTTCCCGCGTAGAGAAACGGCATGGATGCCGCGGCGACGCGATACATCTCGGGACGGGCATCTTGCCAAGTGAGTCCCTCGACGGCAGCGGCCATCGCTTCGCGTTTACCAGATGGCGGCACGGCGAATGGCGATGGGGTCCGGCGTCCGATGAGGGCGACCTTTTCCTGGCCGGGTTGGAAATTATTGCGCCACATCGTTACTTCGCCGAAGGCCTCCAGCATGGTGCGAACGATCACTCCGAATTCATATTCGGTGAGCTGATAGAGCGGCAGCCATTGCACGAACACGCCGTCTTCGTTCAAACGCGAGGCGACTACGCGGAAATGATCAAGGCTGTAGAGACTGCCGGCGCCGCGTTGATAGGGGAGAAAGAGGTCGGCATTGATCATATCAAATTTTTCTTCGGAGGCCTGTAGAAAATGTCTGCCGTCTTCGATCAAGATCGTTGAGCGCGGATCGCTGAATAATCCGCCAGTCATCTCTGCTGGAATCCATTTCTTAGATGCCTCCACGACGGCGGGTATGAGTTCGCAGCTAAGCACGCGACGCACGTTTGGAAATTTTTCGTCAAGAGCAGCGCCCGCTGAAATCCCTGTGCCAAGTCCGATAAAGCAAATGCTCTCTGTCTTAGGAAAAAGATGCAGTGGAATGCTCGCTTGGTAGGTTTGCTCCAAGTAAGCCTCGGTTGATCCTAATCCGTAGCCGCCATTGACTTTGATAACGCGATGGCCGTTGGGTCGCTCGATTACGGTCACTGTGCCATCACTTTCCTCCCACGCTTGCAAAACTTTGTCATCGTTATTTTCTAACGGACTTCCTGCGACCGGTAGTCCTCTTGGATTGAGCGCAGTGAAAGTCAGGATCAAAAATCCTATCCCGATCATTCGCACGATGATTCCGAATTTACCCCAGCCCATCGGCAGCAGCAATCCAACTGCTAGATAAATCGCTGCGAGCATCTGAAGTGTTTTCCACATTCCCCATGCTGGAAGCATCACGAACCCGCAAAGGAAAGCCCCTGTGATCGCACCTGCGGTGTTGATGGCTAAAAGCCGACCCAACTTCCAACCCGGCGCTGCGTCTCCGCGCTCGGCAAGTTTCATGAGAAAAGGAAAAACCGTTCCCATCGCAATCACTACAAAGCCCACTCCACGAAATCCTGTATGAAAAAGTCCGTTCACGTAATCGTTCCAGGGCTCTAAAGAACTTACAGGCGTTAGCCTCTGTGTGACATGCATCAAAAGTGATGGCCCAATGACTAGCAAACCGCCGCCCACCAAAGTCATGACTCCAAGTGCGGCCCATGGTTTTTTAACAAAACGTGAAACGAGCGAGCTGATTCCTGCTCCAATCGCTAGGCCGACAAGAACCACAATCAGAATGATCGCATACGAATACACGGAGTTTTCATGTACCTGTGCGAAAATCCGTGTCCACACGACTTCCAAAGCAAGGATCACAAATCCCGAGAAGAAACATAATCCCGTAACCGCGATGCGTTCGGTGGCTGGAACTACGATATTGGATTTTATGTTAGATTTCGATTGATCGATTTGTGGCGGCGCCTCCGGAGCAGGTAAGCGCCACGCTACGGCGCCGACGCCTAATGAGAGCGCTAAAGAAACCAAATACGTCATCGTGAAACCCAACGATGGAATGAGCGTGAAAGCCGCAAACCCAACCCCGAGAGCGGCGCCTAACGTATTGACTCCATAAAGCAGCGCCCCCGTGCGGCCGAGGCGCTCGGGTTGCCGGATCGCCGCTTGGCCGATGGCTGGAACCGTGCCGCCCATGAAAAAAGCCGCCGGAAAAACTAACAACAAAGCCAAAGCGAATTTCACAACCAACATCCAATACGTCCCGGAAATCGATCCGTAGAGCGATGGGTAAATGGCGTGAAAGAGTTTGAGCACGATGAAATATGTCAGAGCAGAAATGGCGATGCCGAATTCAAGCCACGCATACAAACGCAGCGGGCGTTTGACGGTGGAAACGCGTTTACCCCACCACCAACTGCCAGCGCCCAAGCCTGCAAAAAATGCAGCAAGTGTCGCGGCGGCCGCATGTGAGGTGCTTCCAAACAACAGCCCAAGCTGTTTCATCCACAGCACCTGATAGACCAATCCGGCAAAACCAGAAACAAACACCAACAGCACAATCACCCCGCCACCTTGCTCTGTGGGTTTGACCTGGGTGCGCTCGTATTTGGATTTTCCCTTCATTTCGAATGAACCTAATGACCGATTTCTCCTCTGGCAATACCTTGAAGGGTGGCGACTCCGACTGTCTCAAGCCGTAACAGGCGTGATCGAGTCAACATGATCACTCTTCTTTCTGTCCCGTCATGTGTTTAGCTATACTGAATCATCTCAACGACCCTTTTCGCCACCATCTCACAACATCTACCTAGCCTGATATTACCCCGCATGAAATGATGAGATCTGACCGCGACTTTTTAAATCGATGTGGGTTTGTTCTAGATTATGAAAACTCAAATTTTAAGTGTCGCCGTGCTTTTTGGCCTGATTTCAGGGATTTTTGCCGAGGAGGCAGCAAAGCCACTGGTATCGCTAACGGTGAAACGCCATGTGCTCGGCACCGATAAAGATGATAGGGGCCCTCACTCAGAATCCAGAGATAAGGATATCACCCTGAGAGTGGAGATTAAAAATCTTAGCAACGCCATTCTTGAAGGTGCTGAATTGACAGGGGATGTGCTGATCAACCGAGCGGGCGAAGATCATGAAAGACTCGTTAAAGAAGCGCTCAAATCCATCAAACTCCCCCCGATGAAACCCAATGAAAATCTTACCGTGGATCTCGGTAAGTTTACCCTAACCAAAGTTGAGTGGAAACGCCGCACCTTTGAAGAAACCCTCGAAGAGTGGAAAGTCGTCTGCAAAAAAGGCGAGACCAACATTGGCGAAAATGTAAGCGACAAAAAATACGACGCTCTAGTGAATGAGATAAAAGAAAATAGAGAAGAAGCGATTGAAGATGGGAAGATTGATGAAAGGAAAGAGGCATTCAAACGCAGAAAAGATTTCCGTAAATCGCGCGACTGATCCGAAAAGATCGATTGTCCTTCATCCGCTGCTGCCGCGTCGGAAAAAATCCGGAGGTTCTATCTCCAAGAAATCTCTTTGAGCGCTTTGTAGGATTCGTAAGCCATGATTCCCATGAAGATAGGCAAAAGCATGCCAACTTTAAAGACTAGCGCCAGAACCGCGATTAACACTGCGACACATATAGAAATTTTTAGAGTCAGCCTAATACGCTGCGGCCCAAGTATCGTTTCCAACAACCTCCCACCATCCATTGGCAACACGGGCAGAAGGTTCAGAATCGCCCAAGCAAAGCTGATCAGGCACAAGGTTGTGAAAAAATATTGTCCTCTCGCGCTGATTCCATCCACTTGCTTGATAAGAATCAAAACCGCCACTCCCAAAAGGATTTGGATTGCTGGGCCCGCTGCGGTGATAAGAAAACTTTGGAGTCGGCTGAGACGTCCGCCTCCACTGTAAGCGGCATATCCACCGAACGCTTGCAGCACAATCTCGACGTGTTTCCCGAAATGTTTCGCGGTCAGGGCGTGGCCGAGTTCATGGACGAGGATGGAAATAAACCCCGCCAGCATGAACAACAGCAGGTAGAAAAGCTCTTCTTTGGTGTCTGCACGAAGCACTCCGCCGATGAAAGCCATCGTCACCCAAAACCATGGCAGCACTCGGACGGGGATATTGAATAAGGAAAACTGTATCATCCGCCCCACTGGTAGTGCATGAGAAAGGCAAACGCAATTCAGATGAATCGCCCTCGCGGAAGCCTAAGGCCTGTGGCTGAAAATGCGCCATTTCGCCAGAAATCCGCGTTTTCTCAGAAATTTCAAACGCGATTTTCGCCAAGTTGCGAAAATTTCTTCAATTTTCGGTTGTCATGCTGCTCTAAATCGTCCAACTTCCCGTCCCATTTCCAATTTTATGAGCAAGCAACAACTCGACGGCGCGCAAGCCCTCATCAAAACGCTCGACGATCTAGGCATCGAATACATCTTCGGATATTCCGGCGGTGCGGCGATTCCCATCTTCGATGCCCTTGAAACAGTCAAGACCAAGATGAAATTCATCCTCGTCCGTCACGAGCAAGGCGCCGTCCACATGGCCGATGGTTATGCACGTGCAACGGGCAGACCTGCCGCGGTTTTGGTTACGTCCGGTCCGGGAGCAGGAAACACCGTCACCGGACTGATGACCGCGATGATGGATTCCGTTCCAATGATCGTGATCTGCGGCCAGACCGTGACATGGATGCTCGGCAAAGACGCTTTCCAAGAAGCTGATATCTTCGGCATCACCATTCCTGTGGTGAAACACAACTGGTTGGTGAAAGATACCAACTCACTGCCACGCGTCGCTCGTGAGGCGTATCACATTGCTACCACGGGTCGCCCGGGTCCTGTGCTGATTGATATTCCAAAAGACATTTCTCAAGGACCTTTCAGCGGTGAGATGAATCCCAAGTTCAATCTTCCGGGTTACGATCCTTCAGCGGATTTCAATATCTGCAAAGACTCGATCAAAGCTGCAACTGCGCTCATCGCGAGTGCCAAGCGTCCCGTGATTCTTGCGGGTCAGGGTTGCATGATCGCCCGTGCAGACAAGGAGCTCATGTATCTCGCGGAAACTCTCGATTGCCCAGTCACCAGCACGTTACTTGGTAAAGGAGTTTTTCCAGAAAACCATCCGCTCTCGCTTGGTATGTTAGGCATGCACGGTACCGCCTACGCAAACAAAGCGATGGTCGAGTGCGACCTTCTTATCAACGTCGGCTCACGTTTTGACGACCGCATCATCGGCCAGCCATCGAAATTCTGTAAAGACGCCAAAATCATCCACATCGATATCGATCCCGCAGAAGAGGCGAAAATGGTCAAGCCGGATGTGATGATCGTTGGTGATGCCAAAGCGGCACTAACAGAGATCAACGAAAAAATTTCAAAGCGGAAGCATCCTGAATGGAATGAGAAACTCAATGGTTACAAAAAGAAATACCCATTGAGTTACAAGAAACAAGGCGGGTTGCGCATGCAGCAGGTCATCGACGAGCTCTATGAACTCACCGGAGGCAATGCGATCGTTTCTACCGATGTCGGTCAGCATCAAATGTGGGCGGCGCAGTTCTACAAAAACCACGAATCCTATCATTGGCTTTCTTCCGGTGGTGCCGGAACCATGGGCTTCGGCTTCCCTGCAGCAATCGGTGCACAATTCGCGCATCCGAATAAAACGGTTATCTCCATTTCCGGCGACGGTGGTTTCCAAATGACTGCGTTCGAACTCGCCACCGCCGCGATCCACAAATTGCCGGTGAAAATCGTGGTTCTCAACAACCATTACCTCGGCATGGTGCGCCAATGGCAGGAGCTGTTCTATGAAGACCGCACCTCCGGTGTGGACCTCGTCGGAAACCCAGATTTCTGCAAACTCGCCGCAGCATACGGAATCCCTTCTGTTTACATCAAGCGTCCAGCGGATGTGACCAAGCAGTTAGAAAAAGCCCTCGCGTATAACGATGGTCCTATCCTCATCCACGCAGAGTGCGTGAAGACGGATAACGTTTTCCCGATGATTCCTGCTGGCGCAGCTCTCGAGGATATGATTACCGAAGCGCCGAAAACCCGCATGGCAAAACCTGTCGGTTCAACGTGAGTGCCGAGTGAGCAGTGATCAGTGATCAGCAAAATTCACCACTCACCGCTCACATCCCATCCACCTCTTAACTACACTGATCACTGCTCACTGATCACTTTCCACTTCCATGAAAACCATCACTACTACAGACACTCCTGTCGCAACAAATTCTAGCGGTTCCGGTCACACGCTCTCCATCCTCGTGAACAACCAACCAGGTGTGTTGATGCGCATTTGCCAAGTCTTCTCACGCCGCGGTTTCAACATCGATTCGCTCGTCGTCTCCCAAGGCCGGGATCCGTCCTTTTCACGCATGACTATTGGTATCTCTGGCGATCCCGCTGGTCTCGATCAGATCATCAAACAGGTGAACAAACTCATCGATGTCATTCATTGCTTTGAGCACACCAGCATGGATTCGGTAACGAAGGAAATGATCCTGATCAAAATTCTTTGCTCGAAAGATGAACGTTCCGCTGCCTTGCAGATCACCGAGCATTTCGGCGGAAAAACCGTCGATCTCACACCGACTTCCATGGTCGTCATGATCACTGGCGACAGCCCGAAAGTGGACGCCGCGATCGCCATGTTTTCCCAATACGAAATCATCGAAACTGTCCGCACCGGTAAAGTCGTCATGGCACGCGGTGAACAGCCAACGTAATTTTTTCTAACGATGATTTTACCCATCGTCCAATACGGTGATCCTGTCCTGCGCCAGCAGTGCCGAGCCATCGCGTCGGTCGATGCCGCGATCCATGAGCTCGCGAAAAACATGATCGAGACCATGATCGATGCGAATGGCGTCGGACTCGCCGCACCGCAAGTCGGGGTGGATCTCCAGCTCGCCGTTGTCGATGTTTCGCACGATCCCGAATGCATTTCCTTTCTCAAAGTGAACGGAAAACATGCAGAACTCGCGGAAATCATGCCGCTCGTTTTCATCAACCCGAAACTCGAATACGGTCAGGAAAAGGAAATCGATTTCGAAGGCTGCTTGAGCATCGAAGGCATCCGCTACGAAGTCCGCCGACCCGCTGCTGTGAAAGCTACTCTTGAGCTACTCGACGGCAGCACGCTCGTCATTGAAACTGACGGACTATTAGCCCGGGCCCTCCAACACGAGATCGACCACCTCAACGGAGTCCTCTTCGTGGATCGCCTCTCTGCCGTCGGTAAAGTCAGCGTGAAGAATCGGTTGAAGAGATTGCTGGGCAACTGACAAAACGGACCGCGTGACTCCAGTCGCGCATTCTGAACAAGCGCGAGTGGACTCGCGGTCCACTTTAAGCTACTTCGCCGCTTCTTTCAGCTCTTTGAAGCGCGTCCGCATCTCAGTGAGCGTCTCCGAATACTTTGCATCTCTCGCCAGATCATTTTGTTCCAACGGATCTTCCGCGATGTGAAACAACTGCTCGTAATCGTGCTCCGGCCAGTAAAAATATTTCCAATCTTTTCTAACAAGAGCTTGCGAGCTTGGGATGAAATCTTTGCTCTGAAGGGTTGGGTGTTCGTAGAAAAATTCTTTGCGCCAATCGGTTGCGTCTTTGAGATAAAGCTCGGACATATCCCGGCCCTGCATGACTTCCGGTGCATCGAGACCCGTGAAGCCGAGAATAGTTGGCGCTAGATCGACGTTGAGAGTGAACTCGTCATTCGTCGTGCCGCGTTTGCTCGCGTCCATGCGTGGATCGCGGATGATGAGCGGCACTCGTATGCTTTCCTGATGTGGATACCATTTGTCGGCGATTCCGTGCTCGGCATGGAAGTAGCCGTTGTCGGTGGTGAAAATAATCAGAGTGTTATCGTAAATTCCCTGACGCTTGAGCTCGGCGATCAGATTCCCGCAGGTCTCGTCCACCTCGGTGGCGAGGCGGTAGTAGTTTTTCATCATCGTCTGGAATTTTTCCGGCGTATCGAAACGCCATGTCCAACGATTCCGACTTTCATTTTTTGGGTTCTGCAGAAATTCCGGCAACTTGCGATACTCTGCATCGTTGGCTGTGGGCGGAACTGGAATAGTGACGTCGTTGTAGAGTGCTTTGCTTTTTTCTTGGGGAAGATACTGCAGGGGATTGCTGTCTTCCGCATGGGTCGCGAAAAACGCGAGGGTCAGCACGAAGGGTTTATCTGCGGAACGCGTTTTGAGAAACTCCATTGCGTCTTTCTCGTTTTTTTGAGTGACGTGAATTTTCTCACCGTTCTCGTCCTTCATGTAATGTTTACCGCTGTAGGCACGACCGAAGTCGAAATTTTCCTTTGGAAACTCACCGTTGTGCCACTTGCCGATGTGTCCGGTGAAATAACCGTTGGCTCGCATGATGCCGGGATAGGTGTCGCTCCATGGTTTTCTCAGGGCTTTGAAATCGGTCGCGCCGTGGCGTGACATCCATTGGCCACTCCACAAAGTGGCGCGGCTGATCCCGCAGATCGAGGTCGTAACGCAGTTGTGAGTGAAGCGAATACCATCCTTTGCCAAAGCATCAAGGTTAGGTGTTTTCACAATCGGATTTCCCGCAGCGCCCAACGTGTCGAAGCGCCAGTCATCGGCGAATAGAATGAGCACGTTGGGTTTTTCGGGTGCCGCGTGCAGGCTGCCGATGAACGCCAGTGCGGCGAGGAAAGGGAAAAGTTTCATATTCACTGAAACGGAGTTTTGGCGGTTATCATTTCAGTGTCGATCAAAAGCATTTCTCGCCTCGACTCACTCGCGCTAGGAATTCAAGATCTCCGCATGGACCCGTCGATGCCGAAACTCCGCGAAGCGATCACTTATTGGTTGAAGCTTGGGCTGATCAGTTTCGGAGGCCCAGCGGGGCAGATTGCCATCATGCATCGGGATCTGGTGGAGAAGAAAAAGTGGATTTCCGAAAGCCATTTCCTGCATGCGCTGAATTTCTGCATGCTCCTGCCCGGGCCGGAAGCTCAACAACTCGCGACCTATCTCGGTTGGCGGCTGCATGGTTGGCGCGGGGGTTTAGCTGCGGGGGCGTTGTTTGTCTTGCCATCCGCCTTGATTCTTTTCGCGCTGAGTTGGCTCTACATGGAGCACGGAGAGCTTCCTTGGTTGAAGGCCATTTTTGACGGACTCCTGCCCGCCGTCATCGCAGTCATTCTCTCGGCTGTGATCCGCATCGGCGGAAAAACGCTTCGCAGCGGATCGCTTTGGGCGATTGCCGCGTTGTCATTTATCGGAATCTATTTTTTCAACATATCGTTCATCTTGATCATTATCGGAGCGGCGATTGTCGGTCTGCTCGGACAGCGAAACTTTCCGAAACAATTTCCCGCAAGCAAAGGCCATGGCTCTTCGCATGATGAAAACGAAGAAGGCTTTTTAACACTGCCTCCCTCGCAAAAAGCAACATGGGCGCGGAGTTTAACCATCCTGTTGGTTTGCGTACCGCTGTGGGTGATGCCGATTTTGGGGCTGGGCGTGTGGCTCGGTTGGCAAAGCACACCCGTCGCTCAAGGCGTGTTTTTCAGTAAAGCTGCATTGGTCACTTTTGGTGGAGCGTATGCAGTTTTGCCATACGTCGCGCAGCAAGCCGTCGAGAATTTCCATTGGCTCACGCATCCACAAATGATGAGCGGTCTCGCTCTTGCGGAAACAACGCCCGGTCCGTTGATCATCGTGCTGCAATTCGTCGGCTTCGTCGGTGGTTGGCAAAATCCCGGGAACTTCAGTCCGCTGGCCGCCGCAAGCATCGGCGCGTTCATCACGACTTGGGTGACGTTTGTGCCGTGTTTCTTGTTTGTATTTCTCGGAGCGCCTTACGTTGAGGGATTGCGCGATATGCCACGCATCGGCGCCGCTCTAACAGCAATCACCGCAGCGGTCGTCGGCGTGATCTTGAATCTCGGCGTAAAATTTTCCACCCACGCTCTCTGGCCGGTAAAAGGTGATTTAGACCTCTACGTCGCCGTCGTCGCTATCGCTGCGTTCCTCGCGATGTGGCGTTTCAAAATCCCGTTCACCACCGTCCTCGGTGCCTGTGCGGTGCTCGGCTTGGCATCGATGTGGTGGAAGTAAAAAGCTGCTTTACTCAATTTAAACGGAGGAAACGGGAAAAATCGGCAGTTGGCAGGTATAATTTAACCACGGAATGCACGGAATGCACGGAATGCACGGAATGCACGGAATGCACGGAATGCACGGAATGCACGGAATGCACGGAATGCACGGAATGCACGGAATGCACGGAATGCACGGAATGAACGGAATGAACGGAATGCACG
>JANMGO010000046.1:0-49008 GCA_031374665.1 Akkermansiaceae bacterium
GAAAAAAGAAGAACTCCAAGAACTCATCCGCGTCAAAATCCCGCAAAACCGCGAAGACGTGAAAATCGCCAAATCCTACGGCGACCTCCGCGAGAACTTCGAATACAAGTCCGCCAAAGACTTGGAAAAATATCTCAATCATCGCCGCACCGCCCTCGAGCGCGAAATTTCAAACGCCCGCGGAACCGACTTCAAAGGCGCTGATACCAAAACCGTCAACATCGGCACCATCATCGTTCTCGTTGATGACAAAGGCGCCGAACAAACCATCACCGTCCTCGGCGCATGGGATTCTACCCCAGAGAAAAAGGAAGTTTCCTACCTCTCAGACGTCGGCAAAGCCCTCATGGGACTCTCCGTCGGCGATGGCGCGAAAATCCGCGATCTTGATACCGAGCAGATGCAAACATTGACGATCAAGTCCATCTCCGCTTATCACGCGTGAGGAAGCAAATTTCCCAAATCACTAGAACACCATGGATCTTACCACAATTGTAGAAATCAGGGGCCGCGAGGTCATCGACTCACGCGGCAATCCCACTGTCGAAGTAGACGTTTATCTCGAAGGCGGAGCCGTTGGCCGCGCAGCTGTTCCTTCAGGAGCATCAACCGGCGAACACGAAGCACACGAACTCCGCGACGGCGACAAAAAGCGCTATCTTGGCAAAGGCGTGCTCAAAGCCGTCGAAGCTGTCAACGAAACCATCGCCGGCGAACTCCTCGGCTTCGACGCAACCGAACAAGCCTCGATCGACGCAGCAATGATCGAAATCGATGGCACCGCTAACAAAAAGAAACTCGGCGCAAACGCCATCCTCGGCGTTTCACTCGCAGTCGCCAAAGCAGCTTCCGCTCAACTCGGAATTCCGCTCTACAAATACCTCGGCGGCCCGAACGCAAAAACTCTTCCCGTCCCAATGATGAACATCATCAACGGCGGCGCTCACTCCGATGCACCGATCGACTTCCAAGAATTCATGATCATGCCAGTCGGCGCACCAACCTTCTCCGAAGCAGTTCGCTACGGTGCAGAAGTGTTCCACGCACTGAAAAAAATTCTCCACGATCGCGGACTCTCCACCGCTGTCGGTGACGAAGGCGGTTTCGCTCCAGTCCTCAAAGATGCTGACGAAGCACTCGCCACCATCTGCAAAGCGATTGAAAAAGCTGGCTACAAAGTCGGTGATGACATCGCCATCGCACTCGACGTTGCTTCTTCCGAATTCTTCGACAAAAAGCTTAAAAAATACGTCTTCAAGAAATCTGACAAATCCGTCAAATCCGCTGAAGAACTCGTTGCTTACTACGCAAAACTTCAGAAGAAATATCCAATCATCTCCATCGAAGACGGTTGCGACGAAAACGACTGGGCTGGCTGGAAAGTTCTTACCGACAAACTCGGCAAGACCACTCAACTCGTCGGCGATGACCTTTTCGTCACCAACTCCAAGTTCCTCCAAAAAGGAATCGATCTCGGTGTTGCAAACTCCATCCTCGTCAAAGTGAACCAAATCGGAACACTCACCGAGACCTTCGACGCCGTCGAGCTCGCCAAGGAAAATGGTTACACCGCCGTCCTCTCCCACCGCTCCGGTGAAACCGAAGACAGCACGATCGCTGACCTCGCCGTTGCCACCAACTGCGGACAAATCAAAACCGGCTCCATGTCGCGCTCTGACCGTATTGCAAAATACAACCAACTCCTCCGCATCGAGGAAGAGCTCGGCGACGACGCCGTCTACGGCATCAACAAACTCAAAGTGCTCAAAAAATAATCACTTCCGAGTTTTCTAACTCAAAATCAAAAAGCCACGGTCCCAACGGACCGTGGCTTTTTTCATGGAGGGTAGGGTCGCGGCGCCGCCCGCGACCGCAATCAAAAAACACCGCGCCCTATGCATCAAACAGCCATCCCCCCAAGATCCCAACCGGGATCAAAGACTATCAGCCACCCATCTGGAAATTTCTTATTTTTCTCCCCAAAAATTTTCTATCGAAATCCCCACAACCCCCGCCTACAAAAGATCTAATTTTAACGCCGCTTGACATGCTTCAAGCGGCTCATTCCTATATCCCCCAAGTCAATGCAACAAAGCTCACAGAAACTCGTGATTGTCGGTGGTGGCGTCATCGGCCTCAGCACTGCCTATTACGCATTAAAAGAAGGTTATCAGGTCACCGTTCTAGATCGAAACAGCCCTGATGAGAGCAATTGTTCCTCCGCGAATGCAGGAATGATCGTGCCGAGCCATTTCATTCCGCTCGCTGCTCCCGGAGTGATTAGCAAAGGCCTGCGCTGGATGCTTGATAAGGAAAGTCCGTTTTATGTACGTCCCCGTTTGTCGCTGGAACTTGCGCGATGGGGTTGGTTGTTCTGCCAACATGCGAATCAAGAACACGTCGATGCAGTTAGGCAGATCCTGTGTGAACTGAATATGGAAAGCCGTCGGTTGTTTCAGGAGCTTTCCAGTGAAGAGGATTTCGGCCTTCAATCGCGTGGCTTGTTGATGCTATGCGAAAGCCAAAAGACCCTCGACGAGGAAGCGGAGGTTGCAGAACAAGCATGTGCACTCGGCCTGAACGCAAAGTTGTTAGACGCGCGAGCCGCAGCTCTGCTCGATCCTACCATCAACATGAACATCGCAGGTGCTGTGCATTTTGCCGACGACTGTCATCTCGATCCCTCACGTTTTCTTGCATCGCTAAGTCGGAGAATCACGGAAATGGGCGGGCAGATCCTTCATAACGTTCCGATTGATGAAATCACCTCCCGCGATGGAAAAATCAGCGCGGTGTCTGGATCTAGCGGAACCTTTGAAGGCGATCAGTTTGTCGTAGCGGGTGGAGCATGGAGCCCAAGCTTGCTCCGGCAGATCGGACTGCGACTGCCCATGCAATCTGGTAAAGGCTATTCACTCACACTTCCCAATCCAACCCAGTTGCCGCAGCTCTGCTCAATCTTAGCCGAGGCAAAGGTTGCCGTGACTCCGATGGGAAATTCCCTGCGTTTCGCTGGCACTATGGAAATCGGTGGACTCGGCACCGAGATCAATCCGGCCCGCGTGCGCGGAATCATCAAGGCCGCCACACGTTATTTCCCCGAATTCAAAATCAGCGACTTCGATGGGCTCGAACCATGGGTCGGCTTGCGACCCGTCTCACCTGATGGCATGCCATATCTGGGAAAAAACCCGCGCTTGGACAATCTGGTGGTCGCTACGGGGCATGCGATGATGGGACTGAGCCTCGCTCCCGTGACTGGCAAGCTGGTGACGGAAATTCTAACAAATCGACCCTCATTCATTCCGCTCGGAGCTCTTGCACCAGATCGCTTTTCCTAATTTTTCGTTACCCCAAGTATTTCAACATGAAGCTCATCGAGTCCCACACCATCGGCGAACCAACCCGCATCATCATTTCCGGTGGTCCGGATCTCGGCACGGGGCCGCTATCAGAACGCGCTCGTTTGTTTCGTGAAAAGCACGATCACATTCGCCGTGCTGTCTGCCTTGAACCTCGCGGCCACGAAGCGGTGGTTGGTGGGCTCCTCTGCGAACCTCACGCACCCGATTGCGATTTCGGCATCATCTTTTTCAACAACGCCACCATGTTGGGCATGTGCATCCACGGCACCATCGGGCTGATGGTCACGCTCGCCCACCTCGGCCGTATCAAGCCGGGCGATAAATGCCGCATCGACACCACGGTTGGCGTTGTCGACGCAAGTCTTGGAAGCGATGGAAAAGTCACCGTCACCAATGTCCCCTGCTATCGTTTGAAATCCGATGTCACTGTGGAGTTACCCGGTTGGGGAAAAATCAGCGGCGATGTGGCATGGGGCGGAAACTGGTTTTTTCTAATCGATCAACAAGGCCCTGAAATTTCAGAGAAAAACATACCAGCCCTTTGTGCTTTTTCCTCACAGGTCTGCGAGGCTCTAAAGCAAGCTGGAATCACTGGCGATGACGGCGGAGAAGTCGATCACGTTGAATTATTCGCTCCGCCCACCGATCCAAGCTACGCAGACAGCCGCAACTTTGTGCTGTGTTCGGGTGGCGCATACGATCGCTCGCCATGTGGCACAGGTTTCAGTGCAAAACTTGCCTGCCTCGCAGCCGATGGCAAACTTGCTCCGGGCGCGATTTGGCGACAGGCGAGCATTCTGAATCAGATTTTTGAGGGCATTTATGAAAACCTCGAGGACGGAACGATTTTGCCACACGTCGCGGGTCAGGCTTGGGTCAATGGTGAGACGACCCTGCTCTTTCAGGCCGATGATCCGTTTCGGTTTGGGCTGGTCTAAATCGGCCGTTGATTCTTCCAACTTGCAATGCGTCGCGACGGGTATGATCCTTTGCTCATGCGTTACATCGAACCCCACGCCCACATGGTCAGCCGTACAACGGATGACTATGAAAAACTCGCCCTCGCTGGCTGCGAGGCGCTGTGTGAACCTGCGTTCTGGGCAGGATTTGATCGCTCATCAGCGGATGGATTCTACGACTATTTCCGCCAGCTAACCGAATACGAACCGCGCCGCGCGGCACGTTTTGGCATCAAGCATTTCTGCTGGCTCTGCATCAATCCAAAGGAAGCTGACGATACAGGTTTCGCGCGCGAAGTGATGTCGCTGATTCCGGATTTCATCAAAAAGGAAAACGTGCTCGGGATCGGTGAGATCGGCCTCAACAAAAACACCCGCAGCGAACTGCAGATTTTTGAGGAACACGTCCAGATCGCGCTCGATTACGATCTACCCATTCTCATCCACACGCCCCACCTTGAGGATAAGTTAAAGGGCACGAAACTCATCATCGATTCGCTCAACTCATTCTCAAAGCTGGATCACTCCAAAGTCATCATCGACCACGTCGAAGAGCACACCGTGAAACACGTGATGGACGCCGGTTTCTGGGCAGGCATGACGCTCTATCCTGAAAGCAAATGCACCCCGAACCGTGCGATCGATATCCTAGAAACCTATGGCACGGATCGTATCTGGATGAACTCCGCGTGCGACTGGGGCGTCTCTGATCCCATGGCCGTGCCGAAATGCGCGCTCGAAATGAAACGACGCAAACACACCGCCGCACAGATCGATAAGATCGTTTACGAAAATCCTCTAACATTCCTCAAGCAGTCACCGAGGTTTAGTTTGTAAAAGGTAGTTCGGAAGAGTTTTACCACAGAGGCACGGAGGAAGAGTGGAGAACACTGAGCTTATCCTACCAAAAAATGAACCCCTCATCATTTACTCCGTGATCTCATTCTTTCCTCTGTGACTCAGTGGCCTCAAAAAGCCGTAACCCCTATCAAACGCCTACTTCAGCAACGCCAAGATAGGCTGCGGATACACTCCGAAAACCAAAGTCAGAATCGTTAGTGTCGCGATGCAAATTTTAGAAATGATTGGCAGCGTGATTTTCGAATCATCGTTCGGCGCAATCCACCACATGGCACGGATGGTTTTGAAGTAGTAGTAAAAACCGGCAGCAGCAGCGACAACCGCAACACCGAGTGCGATCCAGAGTCCGGATTGTGCAGCGAGCGAGAATACGAAGAATTTCCCAATGAAACCTGCGGTGAGCGGAACACCAGCGAGCGCGGCGAGCAAGATGGTCAGCGCAAGTGCGAGCGCGGGATTCCGTTTTCCGAGTCCATTGAAGTCAGCGATCGCTTCGCCATCACGTTGGATGCGGACTTGAGCGACGACGAAAAACACACCGAGCGTCATGATCAGGTAAGTCGCGAGATAGAACGAAACCGCTTGTATCGAGGTCACGGAATTTTCCGAGGTCGAAGTCCACGCGGCGATTGCGAGCAGCAAGAATCCAGCATGTGCGATGGATGAGTAAGCGAGCAAACGCTTGAAGTTGGTTTGCGCGATAGCGGCCAAGTTTCCGAACAGAAGAGTCGCGCAAGCAAGGATAAGCAAGATAGTGAGAACTTGATTCCGCACCGGTGAGCTTTCAGCGAGAAACGGTGTGAGGAAACGGATCAGCAAAATAAAACCGGCAGCTTTTGAACCGACCGAGAGGAAGGCAGTCGTCGGAGTTGGAGCGCCTTGATAGACATCGGGAATCCACATTTGCATCGGCACGGCACCGACTTTGAAACCAAGTGCAACCAAGACCAACGCGATACCGAATAGTAACGGGACGGTGTTCTGCATCGCAGCGAGTTTTTCCGGCATGAGATCGAGATGCATCGTGCCAGTTGCGCCGTAGACCCATGCTATTCCGTAAACGAGGAAACCTGTGCTAAGTGCGCCGAGGATGAGATATTTCACACCGGCTTCGAGTGAACCGACATTGCGACGCATGAACGAGACCAGGATGTAGAACGTAATGGTCACCAATTCCAAAGCGACAAAAGCACCTGCGAGATCTTTCGCAGAAGCCATCCACATCATTCCGGCGCAGGCAAAGATCGGCAGAGCGTAATACTCACCCGTCCCCTCTTCTGAATCTGGATTCTCAGTGAAGCGTGCAAGGATTTTCCGGTAATCGATGGCCATCAACAACACCGCAGCGGTGGTGATAAGCGCGAAGATTTTATAGAACTTTGCGAGCGCATCGAACTGATAGAAATTCCAGAGCGGCCATGAAGCCCAAGCTGCATCGGGTTTCGATTCTGGCCCAACTGCAACGCAGCAGAGAAACAAAACTCCAAGGAGTCCAACAACTCCAGCGAGCCCGACCCATGATTTATTTTTCGAAGGAACAAATGCCTCGGCGAGCAAGATGATGAAGCCGAGGGTGACGGTGATTGCTTCCAGGTAGTAGGCGGGCATTGCGTGAAACGTTGAATGTTAAAGTCGGTTAAAATCCTTACTTGATAAAGAAGTTGAGAAGAAGGTTGGGGTAACATCCGACAGCAAGGAGAGAAAGAATAAGGAGCACGGCGGGGATGTGATCGCACCATGTAAGGTCAGCCGCGTTCATGGTCGATTTCACGGCGGGTCCTTGGAAAATTTTGCGAAACGCGCGGAGCATATAGACCGCGGAAATCACCACTCCCCAGATTGCGAGAATACAAGCGATCTGTAAGGGGCCGAATCCGTTGGCCGGAACGTAATCGCGGAACGCGGAGAGGAAAACCAGCACCTCGCCCGCGAAGTTTGCGAGACCAGGAAGCCCGATCGATGCCATGGCGCCGATACCGAAAACAAAAGCCAGAGCGGGAGCGGATTTTGCAAGTCCACCGAGATCGGCGAAATCAAGTGAGCCAGTGCAACGTTCGATGCGATCCGCTAAGCCGAAGAGAAGCGCGATTGAAATGCCGTGCGCGAACATCAGCAACACCGCTGCGGGAAGCGCTATATCATTTTCCGGAACAGCGATCAACGCGGCGATCGCGAGGAAAATGTAGCCCATGTGCATGACCGAAGAACTACCTAACATCGTATCGAGGCGTTTTTGAGAAATGGTGACGAAGCCAACCCAAAGAATATTTCCTAACAGCAACACCAACAAAGGAGTCAGCCAAACTTGCAAACCTTCCGGAACCATTGGCAGCGCGACGCGTAACATGCCGTAGAGACCAAACTTTTTCAGAACGCCGGCATGCAGCATTGCAGTCGGCGCTGGCGCGCTGGCATATGCAGGAGCCGCCCATGAATGAAACGGAAACAACGAAACCAAGGTTCCGAAGCCGATGATTAACAAAGCGGCGATACCTTTCTGCGCAGTGGGATCGATGGTTCCAGCGAGATCTTTCATTGCAACCAAATCAAACGTTCCTGTGAGCGAAGCGAGCCAAACTAAACCAGCTAACAACACCAGCGAACCAAGGCCGAGATAGATGGTGATTTTCCATGCGATCCCACGGCGATCTCCCCGACCGAGGATACCGATCATCAGGAAAGTTGGGATCAATGCCATTTCATGGAAGGCGTAGAAGAAAAACAAATCTTTAGAAGCGAAGGCACCAATCGCGCCCGCAGCGATGAGTAATGAAGAACCGTAGTAAAGTTTTTCGGAACCTTCGGGAGCTTTGCTCGCATGCACCGCCGCGAAGGTGACGATGACAGAAAGCAAGACCATGATCAAACTCATCGCATCGATGTAACCAAAGCTCAGATTCAGCGCGGGTTTTTCGAGAACCTGAATCGAGAAATTCCAAACATCTTCTTTCCAACAAAACACCGAACCTAAACCGATGATGAGGTTGATGGCGGAGGCAGCTAACGCGGTTCGACGCGCTGGGGCACCGAGAAGAATCGCGATGAAAGCAAGGATCGGTAGGGCGACAAGAAGGGTGAGCATATAGGAAATGGGAAAGTCTTGCGGAACATCCATTTCCGCACGGCGAATACAGCGAAGTTGAGGCGGCGCGAAAAGGGCAAAATGGGTAATTTTACAGGGAATTCACGCTGACTCGGCGGGATGAGGAGATTTCCGGCTCTTGGATAGGATATTGTATGGTTGAAAGCGGCTTTTTTAGACCAAGAGCTGGCGAGGACTATTTGCCTTTCGCCTTCACGGCTTGATCCACTAACTCAAGAAAATCGTAGCGGTCTGCGACCAAACTCTCTGCCGCAACCTCGCGGACGAGGCCTAGGATGAGGGCGTCGTCGATCATCTCGGATTTTTCTTCGCGGAGCCAAAGTCCAAAACCACAGATCAGAGAGGCAAACTGGCAATCGGAGGATGCTTCTTTTTCCGCATCGCGAACTAACTCGACAGCGGGGCCAGCCTCGCCATTAACGCTCCAAACCAATTTGCCGAGCTCGGCACTTTTCGACTCCACAAGCAGCGCCACCAAAATTTCCTGACCAGCCGAAAAATTCTGCGGCATGGGCTTGCGCTCGCGATCATTTTCTTCGAGTTCGTAACCTATCAGATGACTCGATATGACCGAGCCTTCTTTACTTTGAAACTCGACGTTGAGCTTGGAGCTACGATCGCTTGCTCCGCGGATTTTTACAAAAATCAAACTGCCCGAAGGACTCCATGGACATTGGACCACTTCCACGCCCAGCGAGTTCCCCTGCCACAGCGCGACAGAACCTTTTGCTTCTAGCGGAAACGCATTGAGCATTTCTTCGATTCTGACGTCCTTCTTGCTGGGTATTTTTCCAGCTTCGCGGATAGACCTAGTGATTTGAGTTAAACTCAATTTGCCCGCAGTGATTGGAATTACGATGTTATCCCCGCTTCGTCTCCCATTCTCTACGGCGAAAAATTCTTTCATGCGTTCAATATCAGAACCGCTTCGAACATTTCTATCAGAATCTCCAGCAGTTGGCGCAGGTAGTAAGTTAACGATCAGCATCGCAGCTACCACAAACAGCACGGCAGCCAGAGGCCACGTCCAAACATGAAATACTTTCCGTTGTGCGCGGATGCCCACATCAGTTTCCTGTTCAGGATTATCAGGAGAAGTATTTTTCACATTAAGGAATTACCTGATGAAATAACTCAAATGTTCCAGCTCCAGAGCCAGATCGACATTGTTGACCGTCACATCGGCCGGCACCTCAAGCATGATGGGCGAGAAATTCAAAATTCCCTGAATCCCGCAGGCAACCAGACGATTAACCACCTCTTGTGCGAAGCCGATCGGCACACATAAAATCACCAATTTGACCTGATTTTTGACAATAAACGCCTCCATTTCCGACACATGTAGGACCGGAATTTTCAGCTCCCGAGCCCGAGCATCCTCCGGCTTAGCATCGAATGCCGCGACGACTTCGAAGCCTTCTTTCTGGAATCCCTGATAACGTAGCAAGGCGGAGCCGAGATTTCCCGCACCAACCAAGATGACCGGCTGCAATTGTTCCCGGCCCAGAGCCTCACGGATCGTGGTGATCAAACCAGAGACTGGATAGCCGAGTCCGCGCGTGCCGATTTGTCCGATGTAACCGAGATCCCGGCGAAGCTGCGCGGGCTTCACTCCTGCCACTTTCGCGAGTGTGATCGAGCTGACCGTTTTCTGGCCGCTATCGCTCAGCTTTTGCAAACAACGATGATAGATAGAAAGCCGATAGATCGCCTTTTTCGGAATATCCACCTTTTCGTTTCTTTCCGTTTCAGGATCCACAAATTAATAATATCACAAGTTTTCTGGCTGCTGCAACAACGCAGCGACCCGATTCAATAACATTCCAGCACCGCCACCATCGACCACGCGGTGATCGAAGGTCAGTAACAACTCGGCTTCTGTCGCGGGGAGAAACGCCTCCACTTGATCACTCCAGACCGGTTTTTTGCGCCCTGCACCGATTCCGAGAATCAAGGTTTCATTGGGCAGAGGGATAGGCGTTCCGGTTGTTAGACCGAAGGTTCCGAAATTGGTGACCGTCGCGATACCGCCGCGTGAGTCAGCTTCGGTCAAACGGCGACGACGTGCGCGATCCACCAAATCATCATACTCAGCAACTAGCTCGGAGAGCGTTTTCTGATCCACTTTGCGCATCGCAGGGACAACCACTCCGTCTTCCACCTGCACGGCCACACCGATATCGAATGAACGTGGGTGAACGACTTTTTCACCGATCAAATATCCCGCTGTCATCGGTTGCTCTTTCAGCGCGATAGCGAAAGCCCTCAATAAATAAAGTGTCAACCCGGGTTTCGGCGATTGTTGGCGGCGATGATCGAGCAAGCGATCTAACAGCACCGGAAGTCCAACCGTCGCCAGCGGACGAGTCCAACTCCGGCGCATCGCATCAGCGACCGCAAGACGCATCGGCGATGCTGGAGCGCTCGGCCATGCTTCGAGATAATCCAAGAATCTTTCCAAATCTTCGACGGTGACGCGTCCGCCCGCACCTGTTCCTGCAATAGCAGAAATATCCGCTTCGCGCAGACCCATGTCGTTCATACGAGCACGCATTCTTGGAGAAATATAATGTGCGCCCATCACTCCGGTCGGCACTGGCAAGCCTCTCACCGTCGGAACGATACTCGGATCTTCTTCGTAGGAATCACCATCCAACGCAAAGTGCAGGTTTTCTTCGCCGCTTTTCGTATCCTGGGGCTGGCTCTGATTTTTTGCTTCTAACGTTTCCAAAGTGTCCACTCCAGTGCGAGCGACCTCTTCTTCGGTCACTTCTAACAAACCGAGCAATGAGCCTACCGAATAAGAAACACCCTCGACCGCACGGATGTCTGAAACCACACCGTTACAAAGTGTGGTAATTCCCATCGTCGCTTTGTTGGTTTCCACCTCGATGATTTCCTGGTCTGTCTTCACCTCGTCGCCGACTTTAACATCGAGTCGGATAACCGTTGCCTCGGCGATGGACTCTCCGAGCTGTGGCATAAGTATGGGAACGATTGGCATAGCAGTTACTAAAAGGATAAGAGTTTTCGAAGCGCCTCAGAAATCGACTCCGGAGTCGGGCGGTGCGCCGCCCAAAGTTTTGGATGATAAGGCACTGGCGTGTCGCGGGAATTGAGTCGCTGCGGAGGTGCGTCTAACAAATGAAATCCTTCTTCGGTCACACGTGAAACCACTTCCGCCGTGACCCCGCCCCATGGAAATGCCTCACCAACCGCGAGCAAGCGACCTGTCCGCGCAACCGATGCCAGAACGGTATCGATGTCCAACGGTTTCACAGAGCGAAGATCAACCACCTCAATTTCCCAACCATCCTGTTGCAAACGATCCGCAGCGCGGACGGCTTCGTGCACCATCGCGCTGTATGTCACCACCGTGGCATGTTTACCGGGCCTCGCGATACGGGCTTGGCCGATGGGTAGATGCTCACCCTTGATCGTCTTCGCTTTCAACCAGCGATAGAGAAACTTGTGCTCACAATAGATTACCGGATCGTTCATTTTCACGGCATCGATCAACATGTAATACGCATCGGAAACCGTAGCCGGAGTAACGACAACTAAGCCGGGATACTGTGCATACAAGCCTTCCATGCTTTGGCTGTGAAACGGCCCGGAACCAGGAGTGCCGCCGGAAGGAAGCCGAACGGTTAGAGGAATCGGCATTCCAGTGCGGTAATAATGCGTCGCTGCTTGGTTGACGATCTGGTTGAACGCGATCGACGAGAAATCCGCAAACTGCATTTCAATAATCGGACGCATGCCTTCGATCGCCGCTCCAACTGCCAGACCGATCATCGCATCCTCAGAAATCGGACTGTCAAAAACCCGGTTTGGATAAGCTTCAGCCAAGCCTTTGGTCGCTTTGAACGCGCCACCGAAACTAGCGATGTCCTGTCCGTAGAGAAACACTCGATCATCCTCACGAAGGAGGTCCTCCTGAGCTTCGCGGATCGCATCAATATAGGTTACACTCACGATGGAATATAGGGAAAGGTTGTGGAAAGGGCTGACCATTTTTCCAGATAAGGATCCGGCAGCGCCTCTTGTTGTGCTTGTGCAACGGCTCGTTGGACTTCTTCGGAAAACTCTTCACGCCATGCTTCAATTTCAGTTTGGCTGGCATATCCGCCTTGGACCAATTGCTCGATGGCGATCTCGATGCAATCGCGACCATAGTATCCGGCGCGAGCGGAATCTGGAACGTAAGCGCCGTCATCATGCTCGCCGTGGCCGGACAAACGCAGCAAATTCGCAACCACCATTTGCGGGCCTTTTCCGAGACGCGCTTGTTTCACTGCCTCGCCGATCACGGAGGCACATGCCATCAGATCCGTGCCGTCGACGGAGTAACCGCCCACGCCGTATCCCCTCGCCCGCTCGACCAGATCACCACAGGCGAACTGGCGGTTGTTAGGAGTCGAGTAGGCGAATTGATTGTTCGCAACCACCACCACCATAGGAAGTTTTTCCACTGCAGCGAGGTTCAGTCCCTCGTGAAACGCACCGGTTGATGTCGCACCGTCGCCCACACAGGTTGCGCCAACGCAACCGTCGAGAGTTCCTTTGAGTCGCTTCGCGAAAAGCATGCCTGCAATGAGCGGCACCTGCGCGCCGAGATGAGAAATCATCGCCGGCATGCCTTTATCAGGCCGACCCCGGTGAATGTTTCCATCGCGCCCTTTCATCGGCCCCTCGACGGATCCAAGATACGTCCGAGTGCAATCAATCAAAGGCTCACCAAAAGCCGTCCGGCCCGCCTGATCTCGGATCAACGGGGCAAAACAATCTTTCCCCTGAATCAAAGCCGTCCCCAAGCATCCGCTGACCGCTTCCTGGCCTTTTCCGAGATACACACCACCGACGATTTTGCCTGCTTTATAAAGGCTCGAGAGCTTATTTTCCAAGATCCTGGCTTTCAGCATCGATTGGAAGGCTCGACGCAAAAATTCGCCATCGAGAGAAATCATTGCTTCAAAAGGTTTTGTTTCCACATCAGCCACGCGAGAGACTAAACCGACTCTTCCGAATCGTGCAACCGCTTTCGTTTTGGGATTTTTCTATCACTCCTGAGACATATAATTCCTAAGTCTCTAGCACTCCACGACGTCTTCTCCATATTTCACAGATTGTCTGCTTCCTTGTGGTTTCAAAAGCGTTTTCGGGAATTGCCCAAATTTCAGCGATTTTGGATGTACAGTTTATTGAGAGGCAATCCGACGTCCTGACTTAAAATCGCCTCTTCAACCATTTCGAGAAGCGCCTTATCGGAAAACAGACGAGTGTCTCCCATCAGAATGCATGGGAATTCAAAATCAAGAATCGTTCCGATCCAGCCTTTGATCGGTCGGCTCATGACGGCGTCAATATCCTCGTTAGGTTCATTCTTCGTGATCCAGTCAATCATGTCCGAATAGGCGCGAGAGTGATATGTGGCACAGCTCGTCATGCATTGTTTGGTGACGGGATCAATCGCGAAACCTTTGACCAGATTGCCGTTTGACTCTCCCCTGCTTAGCATTTTTCCTTCAGTGAATTTCACATTGGTCGCATTGCGCCATTCATGTTCGATCTCCTTCCATCCGGAGGGTGTACTCGCAAGGTCAACAAGCCTTTGGTATTCGGTTCTGATGTTATTCATGGTGATATGTTAATTAGCCACCAATCAAGTGCTTCACCGCATCTTTCTCTTCTTTCAGCTCGTTGATGGTCGCATCGATTTTTGATTGGGAAAAAGCGCTGACCGGAACGCCTTGGACGACTTCCCAGCTACCGTCGGTTTTGGTGCGGATCGGCATGGAGGCCATGAGGCCTTTTTCGATTCCGTAAGAACCATCGGAGCAAACTGCGACTGAATGCCAGTCACCGGCTGGAGTCGGGGTGATCAAACTTTTCACAGTGTCCATCGCCGCGTTTGCAGCGGATGCTGCGGAAGATGCACCACGTGCCGCGATGATTGCTGCGCCGCGTTGTTGAACGGTTTTGATGAACTCGCCTTCCAACCACTCGCGATCCGAGATGACATCGGTCACTGGCTTGCCTTGGATTTTTGCGTTGGTGAAATCCGGATACTGGGTCGCGGAATGATTTCCCCAAATGCAGAGATTTGTCACATCTGAGCAATGCACGCCGGCTTTCATCGCAAGCTGGCTCTTCGCACGGTTTTCGTCCAAACGCGTCATTGCAAAAAAGCGATCATTAGGGATACCCGCTGCGTTGTTCATCGCGATCAACGCGTTGGTGTTGCATGGATTACCCACCACCAAAACTCGGATATCTTTCGCTGCCGAACGAGCGATGGCTTGTCCCTGACCCGTGAAAATCTTGCCGTTGATCCCGAGCAAATCTGCACGCTCCATACCCGCCTTACGCGGCACCGAGCCAATCAACAACGCCCAGTTTGCACCTTTGAATCCTTCGTCCAAATCCGTAGTTGCAACCACTTCTTTCAACAACGGAAACGCACAATCCTCTAACTCCATCACCACTCCTTTGAGCGCAGGCAAACCCGGCTCGATCTCTATCAAACGGAGATTCACTGGCTGGTCGTTACCGAAGACAAATCCAGATGCGATGCGGAAAAGAATCGCATAACCAATTTGGCCTGCGGCCCCTGTGATGGAAACGGTGATAGGTGCTTTCATAAGGTAAAATTAATAGGCGGTGATGCTAAGCCAACCCCCTTTCCACTGGCTAGCCCAATATCAGAAAATTCCAATCGTCCGCCGCAAGCACCTCAATTAAACAAATCATTCAGCTTCTGATGCAACTGCTGCAAATACGCGATTGGCTTATTAAACGCCGAAAATTCATCCGTAGACACCACCTCATGCGCCGCCGCCTTGCGATGCGCGATGGTCTTTCGAAATTGCTCCATCAACTCCGCATCATTCTGAATCACCACATTCAACTCCTCGGCTTTCTGCATGGAGAACACGGAAAAATTCGCCGATCCCATAATTACCGTGCTGTCATCGATCATCATCAATTTCGAATGGATCATCCGATCGGCGAGATACGCTTTCATCGGCGTGCTGCGATAAAGTTCATCCATCGATTTGTAATTGATATCATTTCCCACATTCGCCTCGCGGGAAAATAACATCGTCACTTCTACACCACGTGCAGCCGCCGCAGCGATTCCAGCACTGATCTCCAGATCGCCGATGTAGGCCATCTCGATATAGAGCGAAGTTTTAGCCTGCAGCATCAACTCCAGAAACCTATCCTTAATCTCGAATCGACGCCCGCCATCACGCAGTGAGTTTAACACAAACTCCAAACGCCGCATCGTATCGTGCGGCACTTGCAGCGACTGCCTTTGGCGAAAGCGCTCGATGTGCTCGCGACCTTCGATCCGGATCATGTAGTCTAAATAACCTCTATGTCTTTCCTCGATGTTGATACTTCCGGTCAGCATGACTTCATCGTCAAAAAGATAATATTTCGTATGCGTGTGATTCACCCATTCGATGCTGACATTTGGATGATGAATGATTTTCCAACCGAGTTCGTCCGTACGATCGTCCTCGCAAAACGTGTCGGGAAAAGTCGGGCGAATAAGTCGGTAGACCAAGCGATTTTTAAAAGAGATCGGTTTGTTAAAAAACGACTTTCGGTTCATCTCGATCCGCTCGTACATGAAAGCTCCCACATCCTTGATGATGTACACCGCCACCCCACGCTCCGCCGCCTCAAGAACAGCCTCACCTATTTCATTTCCAATCGCATCGTTCCGCCAGACGAACATGTGAATCTCTATCGAACGCCGCGCCGCGCGGATCTGCTCCTTCACCATGCGAAACGTCATCTCCGCCCCGTCGGGGTCTTCCATGTCGGATAGAAGGGTGATCATGATAAAATAAAGTGATCCCAACCTCCCTCTAATACATCCCCCGAATCCATTTCCACCAAGCACCCGATCATTGTCAGCTTCAGTTCAGGAAATATTTTGAGCCATTCATTTTCCAGCCCAAGACCTTCGGGAAATGTGAACAATAGTTCAAAGTCCTCTCCGTCCTCCAATGCCTGCTTCACATCGCAACCTTCGCTTAGAGGTATCGCCGTAAAATCTAACTGAAAACCGCAGCTCGATGCTTTTGCCAATCTTGGCAGATCCCGCGCTATTCCATCCGAGAGATCCATCATCGCGGTCGGTTTGAAATGCTCCACCAACCAACGCGCATGATCGAGTCTTGGTGTAAAATCGAGATGTTTCCCAGCCAGCGATCCGCCAAGCTCACCGGTCACCCAAATCGCATCGCCGACTTTTCCTCCCGATCTCATCACCACATTCCCCCGCTCCACCCGACCCGTCGCCGCCACGGAAATAACTGCTGCCGAACCCTGCGGCACCCTGCATGTCTCGCCTCCCACCAGCACAGCCCCGTAACGTTCGAAACACGTTCCCATCCCTCGATAAAAATTTTCCACCCATTCCAAACTCATCGATCCCGGTAGTGCTAGCGTCACCAGAAACCTTTCTGGAAAGCCACCCATCGCCGCGAAATCCGAAACCACCCGCGCCACCGCCTTCCAGCCAACCTGCCTTGCCTCCGCCTCTCTAACAAAATGCACACCTTCCACCAAAGCGTCGGTTTTCAACAAAACTAAATCAGCTCCCCCGTCATCCACCACCGCACAATCATCGCCGGGACCTTCTTCAGCCTGCCCCGTCGGCACCAGCTCCACCAACCTCGCGATCAGCTCATCTTCTCCGATTCCATCTAACTTCTTCATGGTAACGTTTGCTCGGGAATATAACCAAATCTGATCAGCATCTGCAGCGCCACAGTTGCTCCGTTGAATAGTAAATGCGCGGCGATAGGAGCCCAAATCGATCCTGTCCACTCATACAAAAACACCAGCACCAAACCGAATATAAAAAGCGGTAACAAGGCCGCCAAACTTCCGTGAGCCGCCGAAAAAAACAATGCTGTAACCAGCGCCCCGACCCATGGTCCACTGAATCTTTTCAATGCAGGATAAATATAACCGCGAAACACCACTTCCTCACAGATCGGCGCCACGATCACCGCCGTGAACGCGACCAACATCAAGACGTCCATATCCTTGGTCGTCTGGAATAGATCCACCGTGTCCTGAACCATCTCCACTCCCAAGCTCTCAATCAGCGCCTGATAACCAACCGCGTATAGCCCAAAAAAAATCAGCCACATTGTCCACACCGTCGCTGGACCTATCAAGAAAACCCATGGCCAGTTTTTCCACTTCAACCCCAACCATAGTTGCGGCCGGATACGACCTATCACCATTACCGTCACCAACCCCGCTAACAAAAACTGCAGCCCGATATTAAAAATCAAATCCGGACCAGTGATATCTGGCTGAACAACATCCTTCGCAACCATCGAGTTGAGAAGAATCATCAAGTAATAAAACCCAACTATGCCTCCAACCACCCAAAGATCCCGCATCTGATAAATCCCAATCGATATTTTTCCAATCGGAAATGGAGGAGGAATCATCGGATCTCGCGGACACAAAAAAATTCTCCAAGCCACAGCTGCAATAAACAAAAATACCGCCAAGCCGTAGGTGGCGTGCATGCTGATAACCGTCACATTCTCCATCGTTTCCACATAAACTGTCCCCGACTCACCCCAAGCGCCACCGCAAAATTTGCACTTGATCACAAAAAATTCCTTTCCTGATCGACCTAGCTGAACTATCGGAAGACATGGCATTTTTCTTCAAACAGCTTCTCGCTCTCTGCGTTCTCGCAGGAATGGCGTCCGCTGTATTACACAAAAATGCTCATTCTAATCATGAAAGTTGCGCTCAAACCCATGAGCATCACGATCTTCACGGCCACGATCATCATCCGTTACCCGATGATTGTGAGGATCATGAAGGCAGCCCCCATCATCATCATTGCTGCCACCTTCCCGTTGCAGATCAGCCGTCACTCGACTGCCACTCCCTTACCTCTTTCCATGGAAGCTTGCTGGAAATTTCCACCGAATGCTCGCTCATCCCTGATGAGCCGTTTTTCTCCATGGATAAGCCCCCATTGATCTGAAGTTACACCGCGGCACCCTTGTGCCCGCGTGTTTCTAGCACAGAACTTTTCTGTGTCTTACCCTCGCCGCATCGCGCCCTTGCGCAACGTTGCGAAGCCTCGTTCTTCATTTTAAAACCGTTTATTCATCATGAAATCCATCTTCACTGCGTCCGCGATCATTTACCTGATCGCCACGTATTCTCTCACTGCCGCAACCTCAGAAATCCTTTCCTTTGAGAGCATTTCTTCGCGGGTTCGTAACCAAAACCCAGAGCTCGCCGCCGCCCGCTTCCGCATCGATGAAGCCGTCGGTCTCGCCAAACAATCCGGCCGACTCTCCAACCCCACCCTCGACACCGGCATTTCTCACAATACCCGCTCCGCCGAAGGCAATGTCGAAATCGGACTCACTCAAAAATTTCCACTGACTGATCGACTCAAAATCGAAAAAGAAATCAGTGCCACCGAAATCCAAGCAGCAGAGGCCGAAGTCAAAAATGCCGAGCGGCTCTTGATCGCAGAGGCTCGCATGGAGTTCGTTAAAATTCTCGCGATTCGAGATAGAAAAACCCTCCTCAAACAACAACAAGAACTCGCCACCCAGCTGACTGACTTCATTTCGGAGAAAACCAAGCAAGGCGAAAGCTCACCGCTCGACGTCGCACAAGCAAAAATCTCCGCGCTTAAACTCATCAGCCAAGAACGCCAACTCAGCACCGAGGAAACCGCAGCACTTGGAAAACTTCGCCCGCTGTTAGGGATCGCACCGCAAACCGCCGTCACCCTTTCAGGAAATCCATCCGGTATTTCCATTCCGAAAAACACCGCTATCCAACGACCCGATCTAACCGCCGCGAAACTCCAACTCCGCGCTGCGGAAACCGGCATCGCCCTCGAACAAGCCAACCGCAGAGAAGACGTCGCACTCTCGGTCTTCGCCGCAGGCGAGCGCAGCGAAGACGCACCGAACGGATTGGATAACGACAGCATCATCGGCTTCAAAGTCTCCATCCCCCTGCCGTTTTGGAACAATAAACAAGGCAACATCGATGCCGCGAACGCCCGTCGTAACCGCAAGAATCAGGAAGTCAAAGCGCTCGCCAATCACATTGACCACGAAACCCAAACCGCACTAACAGAAATGCGGCAGTGGTCGGCTCTCATTTCCGAGCTCAACGACAAACTCCTCCCTCTTGCCAAAGAACAAACTGACCTCCTCGAAAAAGCCTACCGCGAAGGCCAGACCGAACTAAAAACCGTCCTCACCTCCCGCGAACAAACCCTAGAACTCCTCGCCACCAAAATCGATGCCACCCGCGAGTTCCACCTCGCCAACATCCGCCACCAAGCTAGCCGTGGCGGCTTGTAGCCGACCAGCTAAACCATTCATCCATTCACCTTATGAAAATCTTATCTCTAACAGCCATTCTCATCGGTAGCGCCTTCGCTGCATCTCCCCCGCGCAACGTAAACACCATCGTCCTCGATGAAATTGGCGTAAAAAACCTCGGTATCGAAACCGTCGCCGCCGAGGAATCGACCTTCGAGAGCACCATTCCCGTGCTCGGTGAAATCGAGCACACTTGTGAAAGCCATTCCATCCTCTCCAGCCGCATCGCGGGAAAAATCATCGAAACCGTCGTTCACAAAGGAGATTTCGTCAAAAAAGGCGATGTCATGTTGCGCATCGAAAGCCGCCAACCTGGAGATCCGCCACCGGTCATCGAATTGAAAGCCCCGGCCGATGGAATCGTCATTCGTTCGGACGGCCACCTCGGTGCACCGGTAGAACCTGATAAAGAGCTGATGGAAATCCTCGATCTAACAAATGTATGGGCTGTTGCGCGCGTCCCGCAGCACCAAGCCGCACTTTTGAAAGAAGGCCTAACCGCACGAATTCGTATCCCTGCTCTTGGAACTGAAGAAACCGTATCAACTTTTCTCCAGCTCAATACCGATGAGGAACCCAACCCTTCCACGGTAAATGCGATATTCGAATTACCCAATCCCGGCACAAAACTCCGCCCCGGGATGAGAGCAGAGCTTTCCCTCATCGCATCCAAACGCGAAAACGTGCTCAGTGTCCCGCGCGCGGCTTTACAGGGTGATCGCTCGAACCGCTTCGTTTTCATCAAAGACTACGAGCTGGAAAATGCCTTTGTCCGCGTTCCTGTTATCGTTGGTGAGACCACAGATGAGCGGGTGGAAATCAGCTCCGGTTTATTTCCCGGCGACGAAGTAGTCGTCAAAGGTGCCTACTCATTATCCTTCGCCGGCAAAGGCACCGCCTCGCTAAAAGAAGCGCTCGATGCCGCTCATGGCCACCCGCACAAAGAAGACGGCACCGAAATGTCCGCAGAAGAGATCGCCGCATCCGGTGACGATCACGGCCATGACCACGGACACGAGGGCCTCAGCCCGCTAGTCATTTTTCTAACCATTACCTGCGGAGTGCTTCTCATGCTGTTGATCATCGCGAGCCTTAACCTACGCGCCCGCTCCAAAGCCTAAACGATCATGCTTAACCACCTCATCCGCTTTTCTCTCAGAAACCGCACGCTCGTCATCGCCGCCGCGCTGTTGGTGCTGTTGCTCGGGCTGCGCACCGCGAACGAACTCCCCGTCGAAGTCCTGCCAGACATGACCAAACCCACGGTCACCATCCTAACCGAAGCCCCGGGCCTCGCTCCCGAAGAAGTCGAAACCCTCGTCACTCGCCCGCTTGAAAACACCCTGCTCGGCGTCGGCGGTCTCGACCGACTCCGCTCAAATTCTGACGTCGGCCTCTCACTCGTCTTCGTCGAATTTGCATGGGGCACCGATATCTACAAAGCCCGCCAACAAGTCCAAGAACGCTTGCAAGCAGCTAAGCTACCTGACAACACCCGCTCCGGCATGACTCCGGTTTCATCGCTGATGGGGGAAATTCTCCTCGTTGGCCTGCGCTCAACGGATGGCGCTATCGCCCCGATGGATCTGCGTACCTTCGCTGAGCTCAATATCGCCCGCCGCTTGCAAAGCATTCCCGGCGTCGCCGAAGTCCTCGCCATCGGCGGTGGCGTGAAACAAGTCCACGTCGAGCCGGATCCAATGAAAATGCAGGCAGAAGGCATTTCGTTAGATGAACTCGAAACCGCCGTTTCCCTCTCCGCCGGAAACGCCACCAGCGGCTACCTTCAGTCCGGCCCGCGCGAAATCATGGTGAGAAACCTCGCCATGACCGCCGATCCCGCTGACATCGCCGCTTCCATCGTGAAACGCGTCGGTGACCGCATCATCACCATCGGCGATGTAGCCGCCGTGAAATTCGGAGTCGCCACCATGCGCGGCGACGCTGCCATCGCTCTCAAGGAAAAAGGCGACAAACAGGAAACTTCCGGCGTTGTCCTCAGCATCGATAAATCCCCAGGCTTCGATACATTAAAGCTCTCCGCCGAAATTGAAAAAGCCCTCACCGAACTCCGCCCCAGCCTGCCCGCCGGAGTCGACGCCGAGATACTTTTCCGCCAAGGCGATTTCATCGAAAACGCGGTCGGAAATCTCAAGGAAGCCATCCGAGACGGCGCGATCATGGTCACCATCGTGCTGCTTTTGTTCCTGCTCAACCTCCGCACCACATTCATTACTCTAACAGCTATCCCGCTTTCTTTCGCGATCACGCTGCTCACTTTTAAATGGTTCGGCATCAGCGTCAACAGCATGACCCTCGGCGGCATCGCGGTCGCCATCGGCATGGTGGTGGATGACGCCATCGTCGATGTCGAAAACGTGTTCCGCCGGTTGCGCGAAAACGCTTCACTTGCCCAGCCCAAGCCCAAAATCGAAGTCATAGCCACCGCCTCCAGCGAGGTCCGATCCAGCATCCTCTACGCCACAATCTTGATCATCCTGGTTTTCGTCCCGCTATTAGGCCTCGCCGGCCTCGAAGGTCGGCTTTTTCAACCCATCGCCATCGCTACCATCGTCAGCATGATCGCCTCTTTCGTAGTCTCTCTCACCGTCATTCCTGTCCTCTGCTCATTCCTCCTGAAACCGAAAGAAGGCAAAGAACACCACGACGGATTTCTTGTTAGATCGCTGAAAAATTTTACCCAAGCCACTTTCCTGCGCGCCGCGTTCGGAGCACCGTTCGTCGTCATCGCGGTTGTTGTTCTACTGGTCATAGCCGCAGGCATGCTTTACCCGAGCATGGGCAAGGAATTCCTCCCGACTTTCAACGAAGGCAGCGCCACTATCTCTTTCGCCAGCGCTCCCGGAACTTCCCTCAAGCAATCCAACGAAGTCGGGAAAAAAGCCGTCGAACTTCTACTCGAAATCCCCGAAGTAAAATCCGTTGGCCGTCGCGCCGGACGCGCTGAACGCGACGACCATGTCATGCCGGTTTCCGTCAACGAATTCGACGTCGAGTTCAATGAAAGCTCACGCAGCCGTGAAAAGGTTTTTGCTGAAATCCGTGAAAAGCTCAAAGGCATTCCAGGCACATTCGTCAACGTCGGCCAACCCATCGGCCATCGCCTCAGCCACATGCTGAGTGGTGTTTCCGCAAAGATCGCCGTGAAAATCCATGGCCCGGATCTGGAAACCCTTCGCCGCCTTGGCGCACAGGTCAAAGAAGCCGGCCAAACCATCCCCGGCCTGACCGATATCAACCTCGAAGCCCAAGTGCCCATCCCTCAGATCCGCATCGAAGTGAACCGCCCTAGCGCCAAACGCGAAGGACTCACACCGGGCGCAGTCAACGATCAGGTTTCAAGACTGTTAGGCGGCGCCATGCTAGGCGAACTCCGCGAAGGCGAGGCCACAGTCGACCTCGTCATGCGACTCCCGGAAACTTGGCGCACGTGGCCAGAAAAAATCGGCGACCTGCTCATCCAAACACCCGATGGTCGCAACATCCCGCTCTCCCTCGTCGCCGATGTTCACGAGGTCAACGGGCCGAACGTCATCAACCGTGAAAACGGCCAACGCCGCATCGTGATTGGAGCAAACACCAGCGAACGGGATCTCGAATCCTTGGTCTTGAACTGGCAACGCGCGGTTGCCAAAGAAGTCAAACTCCCACCCGGCTACACCCTGCGTTTTGAAGGCGAATATCTCGCCCGCCAACAAGCTTCCAAACGAATCCTCATCCTCTTCGGAATCGTCGCTGCAGTCATCGCCGTTCTTCTAACAGGATATTTCCGCAGCGTTTCACTATCCCTGCAAGTCATGCTCAACCTCCCGCTCGCCCTAGCCGGCGCGCTCGCTTTCACGTGGTGGAGAATCGATAACATCAGCGTTGCCACCCTAGTCGGTTTCATCGCGGTTGGTGGAGTCGCGGCACGCAACGGGATCATGATGATTTCCCATTACCTCCACCTCATGCGCCACGAAGGCGAAGTGTTCGGCATCCCGCTCATCACTCGTGGTACGTTAGAGCGTCTCGTCCCCGTCCTCATGACCGCACTAGCCGCAGGCATCGCGCTCATCCCGCTCGTGCTCTCGCCCGGCGAGCCCGGCAAAGAAATCCTCCATCCCGTAGCCGTCGCCATCGTTGGCGGACTCATCTCCTCCACCCTTCTCGACCTCGTGGTCACCCCC
The DNA here is from genome assembly GCA_031374665.1 of Akkermansiaceae bacterium. Lineage (GTDB taxonomy): Bacteria > Verrucomicrobiota > Verrucomicrobiia > Verrucomicrobiales > Akkermansiaceae > Luteolibacter. The sequence continues at coordinate 23,893 of JANMGO010000046.1, forward strand.
GCTGTTTTCTTCCTGATTGGGAGAAAAGCCGCAGAAAAAGCTCTCAGGCTGGACGCACCAGCCACTCGATAATCCATAAAACATAAAAACATGAAAACCAAACTAACCGCCTCCATCATCGCCCTCACAACCGGCTTCGCTTTCGGACACGGAGCCATCGAACTCGGCCCAAATAAAGGCCGTATCCTCGAATTCAGCACCAATGAATCCATGCACGGTGAAGTCACAGAGAAAGACGGAAAACTTCACATCGCCGTTCTAGATAAAGACATGAAACCTGTAGCCATCGCCGCTCAGGAAGTCACCGCCACCGCGGGAACTCGTGATAAGCCCGTTAAGGTAGAGGTCACAAAAGAAACAGCCGCTTTCAGCATTCCTGCACCCAAAGTAGGCGAATGGCTTATTCTTCAATATAAAGAAACAGCCGACTCAAAATCGATCACTGCGCGTCTTCATTACGACACCAAAGTCTGCGGCCCTTGCGGCAATCCAGAATGGCGCTGCGCTTGTAGTGAGAAAAAGAAATAACTACTTCCGCCCCTTTTCATAAATCTCATTCGCGAGATCAGCGGTTACCTCATACAGCAATCCTTTGATTGGGACGGTAATAGGAATCCGTCCCGATTCCGATATCGGGGGGTATGCAGCTTTAAGCTCGGGCGCGCGATCAAACGCAGTTTTCATCAGAGTAATGTTACACTCACCTTCATAGCGAAAGGACTGACTCAGCTTCTCAGTCTCAAATTCTTCAGCGCGCCTGCTTTCGCGCAAAATCTCAAGTCTGCCAAACAGGGATTTATCCACCTCTTTTTGAACTCCAATTTCATCATTGTTAGATACCCTACCTGCTTTGCGCAAAGTGATATCAACATCCTCAACCGTTTCATCGCTATTCACAATTCCCCTAAAGAATTCCGAGCCATCATCCAACGCCAGCTCTTCATCAGATTTCGGTTTCCGGACGACTATCTTACCTGTCAGACTCATGACTTCATCTGCTAAGATTTTAATATTGGAGAACACCAAACCTTCCGCTGCAATTTCTAAATAGAACGAGCCGATACGAAAATCCACACGACGGTAGGTTTGATTTGCATCGACCACACTCAAAGCTCGGAACAGAGGAATTTTGTCTCTTAGCGTGATCACATCACCCTCTTCCAAAGCGACTTCTCCATCAAACCCGATTCCTTCCGTGCTATTGGTCGATCCGCTGACGGTGAATTCACCCGATATCTTACCCTGAACGAAAGACGTCGCCACCACAGGCAGCATGCTCGAAATGTTCATGGCTTTGATTTTCATTTGCCCCGAAACCATGGGGCGCTGACCCGCCACGATCTCGAATTGATCCAGAATCACCGAACCACCGCTCTTACTGAAAACTGCCTTATTAAAACGAATTCCCTTACTTGTGATCACCACATCGAGCTCTTCTATCAGAAGATTTTTCAACCAATTCTGAGTAAACGTACCGCCCCGGAATGTTAGACGCCAGCCATCTGCTAAAGGCACAGCCTTCATTTGACTCTCCGAAATCGATCCTCGCGACCGCTCCGTATATCCCCATTTCAGTGACATGTTCCCCACGTGAATCGCATCCGGCTTAATGCTGCCTAAGTCCTGAAATAAGACATCACTGATCGCACGCGCTCCCTCGTCCGAATCCGCACCTGCTCGTATCGACAGATTCAGCTTGGAAATCTCCACGATGCCCGGCTTCCAAGTTTTCCCGAAATCTACGAAAAAATCTCTCCGGCAGATCAAATTAGATAACTCCAAGCCCGTAAAAAACGACCCTTTATCAGCAATCATCGCCAGCCTGGTGATCGTAAACTTACCCCGCTCCCGGCTCACACCTCGGATCTCAATCTCATCAGCCGAAAATTTTTCACGAAATACCTTACTTACAGCCTTTGTGAATTTCTCTTCCCCAGTCATTTTTACTACAGCCACCCCCAGCAGTGCCGCAGCAATCAGAAAAAGCATAAACTGCAGGAATAAATGAACAAAATGAAACATGAAAGCCCCCTTCCGCCCCCCTCGTGGCAGGGAATACTTTAGCTGAAACCAAAATCCTTGCTTGGAAATCCAATAGCTCAGCCGCTCATTAAAGTTTTGCCATTGCTCTGAATCGAAATTTCCGCTCATGTTCGCCCCACATCTAACCCAGCAGCAACCGATCTTGCCAGATTAAATTCCCTCAGATCATTAACCTTTCACTTTCTCCCCTTGGAAAACGCCGATTACAAAGTCCAACTCGAAATCTTCGAGGGTCCTCTGGATCTCCTGCTTTATCTTATCAAAAAAGATGAGCTGGATATCCATACCATCTCGATCGAGAAAATTACCAAGCAATACCTCGATTACATCAATACCTTCAAGCTCCTGAACATCGACCTCGCCTCCGAGTTCATCGTCATGGCAGCCAATCTGATGTATCTGAAATCCAGGACTCTGCTTCCTCGCAACGAACAACCTCCCGAAGAAGATGTCGAGGACGATGATCCACGCTGGGAACTGATCCGCCAGCTCATCGAATACAAAAAATTCAAAGATGCCGCGGGTTTCCTCTCCCTGCGCGAGCTCGATCAACAAGGCCGTTTCGCCCACCAACCCGATCCCGGCGACAAACCCGCCGAAGAACCCGCAGCCCTTGCGGAGATTTCCATCTTCGATCTCATCCGCGCCTTTCAGAACGTTCTCAAACGCTTTGAGGAATCCCACGACTTCGGCGACATCGTTGACGACCGCTTCACCGTGGCCGATAAAATCGAGTTTCTCCTCGATCATTTTAGACCCGGAGAAGCACTTCCTTTCGATAACCTGTTCAAATTGGCAACCACCCAATCCGAAGTCATCGTCACCTTTCTCGCCGTCTTGGAACTCATGAAACTCAACCAGTTCATTATCCGCCAAGATCACCTACTCGGAAACATCACCGTCATCCGCCGTACCGCAATCGACATGCAGCACGAAGACGCACCTGAAGAGTAAAACCAGTTACCAAATGAAACTCACCCCACGCGCTGCGCAAACCAAAGGACAGCAAATCTTTCATGCCGCTTGCCTCGTTGTTGTGTGCTTTTATGTAGCCTCTTGTGGCAAGCCGCAGAACAAACCCATCCCTCCGCTCAATCCAGCCCTCTCGACCGTTGAACCCACCGCTCCGGTCGTTGATACCCCAGTTACTCCGGGCACAATTACCCGCATGCCGCTTGGGAACCTCTACCAACTTACCCAAGGCAAGGCAGCTCTCGTTTTCGATGTCCGTCCGCCGATTTTCTATAAAATGAGTCACATTCCCGGAGCGATCAGTTTTCCGAAAGCGAACTTTGATAAAGATATCGAAAAACACGAAAAACAGATCAAAGCCGCTAATAAAAATCAAACCCCCGTGGTGCTTTATTGCACAGATCTTGCTTGCCCAGATGCACTCACCGTCGCCACACAACTCTCCGAACGCGGTCATGATGTTTCCGTCCTCCAAGGAGGCTACGAAGCATGGAAATCTGCCACTGAATAACCAAACACACTTATCCACTTACTTATGAACTCATTCTCCAATGTCACAGTCGATTCCATCGCGAATGTCTATTTTGATGGCAAAGTCGTCTCCCACACCATCCACCTTCCGGACGGCTCACGCAAAACCCTAGGTCTCATTTCACCGGGTTCATTTTATTTCGGCACCGCCGCTGCAGAACTAATGGAAATCACCGCTGGCACCTGCGAAGTCACCATCAAAGATTCTGGCACCACTGAAACCTACGCGGCTGGCAGCTCTTTCGACGTCCCTGCCAACAGCGGTTTTGACATCAAAGTCAGCGAAGGGCTTTGCCAATACATCTGCTCATTTCTTTCCTAAGTTGTGAATCCCTGCGTCGCTTCTTGAACCCTTAATCCGATGATGAAACGGTTTTTCACATGGAAGGCAACAGGCCTACTGGTCAGCGCGCTAAGCTCCTGCCACTTCGTCACCTTACCTCCCGCACCGCTCCCTCCATCGGCTCTTGTTCAGAAAAACACCGTCGCCAACTACACGCCGGAACGACCTCCAGAAATCCAAGTCTGGATGCTCGCAGACAAACTCCACACCGGCATGGTGTTTCCTTACGACTGGCTGTTAGAATCCGGTTTCATCCCTCCGGAAAATTTCCCCAATTGTAAATATGTCACTCTCTCTTGGGGCGATCGTAATGCCTACGTCAAAAAAGGCATGTTGAACCCAGCCGAGGTTTTTTATGCAATTTTCCTACCATCCCCCTCCGTCATGGAATGCATCCCCATTCATTGGAACGTCACAGAAGTTTCACCCAATCAACAAATCTGGATGAAATCCATCCCCCGTGAACGCGGACCATACGTCGCTTCTTTTCTCAATCACTGCACGATCCCGGATGCCAAAGGTTTCCCCACCACCGCCGGCCCATCGAGTTGGGGCAAAGGCTTTTTACTGCACTCCCCGCAGTTCTACTATTTTCCCAGAATCTGCAACGTCTGGACCGGCCAAGCACTCGAAGCCTGTGGCGCGAATATCAATCCCATCATGTCCATCCACCGCGATCTTCTCGTTAAAGAAATCGAACAAAACGGCTTCAGCCAAGTCTGGGACGGATCCGGACTGGAGCAGTAAATTTTTATCATGAATCTAAAATCCAAACTCATCATCGCAGCTTTCTGCACCCTCTTCTCCCTCCCTGCCCAAGCCGCCGAACGGAGACCTAATTTCATCTTCATCATCGCCGATGACCACCGCTGGGATGCCATGGGCGCCGTTCAACGCGAACAAGGCGAAAAAGCCCGCTACCCATGGTTCGAAACCCCGAACTTAGATCGCCTCGCCGCCGATGGCGTCCGGATGCGCAATGCCTTCATCACTCACTCGATCTGCTCTCCAGGTCGCGCAGGCTTTCTCACCGGACAATACACCCATATCAACGGTATCATGGGCAATAACACTCCTTTCCCAGAAACATCTGTCACCCACGCCACCTTGCTGCGCGATGCCGGCTACCGTACCGCCTATTTCGGCAAATGGCACATGGGCAATCAAACAGGCCCGCGTCCTGGCTTCCAACACTCCGCCAGTTTCATCAACCAAGGCATCTATCAGGATTGCCCGTTTGAAATCAATGGCGTGATGACGGATACCAAAGGTTGGGTCGATGACGTCACCACCGACCTCGCCATCGATTGGATGAAACAAGCCGATCCAACGAAACCCTTCTCCATGGTCGTTGGTTTCAAAAGCCCTCACAACAAACGCGGAGCCGATAACCTCCCCGAGCGCCTGCGCAACCTCTACGAAGGCAAAACCACCAAGCCCACCCCCAACTGCGATATCGCCGCAATCTATCACAAATCTCTCACCCCCGAAGACGAAGGAAAAGAACGCGGACTCTCTGCAAACGACGTCCACCTCGACTACCTCCGCCACGTCAAAGGCATCGATGAAAATCTCGGTCGCTTGTTAGATACCCTCGACGCACTGAAACTCACCGAAGACACCGTCATCGTCTACTCCAGCGATAACGGATACTTCCTCGGCGAACGCGGACTCGGCGACAAACGCGCCCTCTACGAAGAAGGCCTGCGTCTGCCCTTCATTGTCCGCTACCCACGCTTGTTTCCGAAAGGCAAACTCGTCGATGAAATGGTATTAAATATCGACCTCGCACCCACCTGGCTCGACCTCGCCGGACTCCCCGCCAACCCCGGCATGCACGGCGCAAGTTTCAAAGAACTCGCCCTCGGCAACAAACCGGCGGACTGGCGGACATCCTTCCTCTCCTACTACCGCAAAGAACTAGGCGACACCCCCACCTGCGTCGGCGTCCGCACCGCAACCCAAAAACTCATCCACTACCACGGCCAACCTGATCTAACAGAAGCCTACGACCTCGCCAAAGTTCCATACGAACTCAACAACCTAGCTAAGGATAATACTTTCACCACCCCACTAAGAGCAGAGATGAACCGCTTGGCGGAAAAAGTGAAATACCCACTGCCTGAGGAAGTCGTCGTGCCGGTGGAGAAGTGAGGGCAGTTAGATATTCCAGCGACGGAGGCTCTGGACTGCTGCGATTCTTATCCGCAGCTTTCAAGGTTGATAATTTCTAATAGTCAAAATCGGTAACGGTCCTAGCACCTATTACCCACGCCAAGTTTCATTTCTTTAAATTCCTGCTATTCGTGAAATTTGTGATTAATAAAAAATCACTGCACCACCCTCACATTCTCCCCCGCCAGCCACATGCGGATGACGTTGGGATCAGCAGTGAAATGACCGAGCATTCGCCACTTTGACCATTTGATGGCTGCTGCTTCATCTCGAGGTTCTTCAACCACGCCGGCTTTTGCAATCCCAGACGAATGCAGAAACTTCATGCCGTCTTTCGCAATCACCACAAAGCCAACATGAGTATCCAAACCCATCAGATAGATACCCGGCTCCTGATTTTCTAACCATTCGGCATAATGGTTATATTTCTCACCAACCCGTAACTGGCAGTTTTCCTTCGCGGTAAAGGTCAGTAAAATATTCTGCGAAGCTTGTTGGGCTAGCGTGTATCGGTTCACTTTGAACCCCACATCGCGGATCAGGGTCGAAACGTAATATCCACAGGCGATCTTGCCCTCTCCGGGTCTTTCGGCGACTCCGTTGAAGTCATATCCCGTCCCCCGCCAGCACCGCATCATCTCCGGCATGATCAGTTCCAAAATAATTCGCGCATCGCTCTCCACCGCCGCTTTCTGCTCTGGGCTACGTGCTTTCTTGTACTGATCCACCAACTCTCCCCGCCAACGATTCAACTCCCCCTCCAAAACTTCATACCTCGCCAAATCTGGAACCGGCTTTTCTATCTTAGCAGTGAAAGGGTTAAAACCACCCAACTGCTCAGCCCGCCACAACCACCAACCCCCGCCTCCCAGAGAGATGAGCAAAATCACCCCAAGCAGCCATTTCAAAACTCGCTTCACTCCACCATCCTCTCCAAAGATTCACACCACATCAATCTTTGAAAATGGTCTTCCTTGAGGTTTAAAGTTTAAAACTTAAAGTTTCCGCGAATGAGAAAACAACAACGTGCCGATCACCTCTTGAAAAGACTTGAGGAACTCTATCCAGAGACTCCCGTGCCGTTGGATCACACGAGTCCTTACACGCTATTAATCGCCGTGCTGCTCTCTGCCCAGTGCACCGACATCCGCGTCAATCTGGTGACCCCTGCCTTATTCAAACTCGCCGATACTCCGGAAAAAATGCGACATGTCCCGGTCGATAAAATCCGTGAAATCATCCGAACCTGCGGTCTCTCCCCAACCAAATCCGCAGCCATTTCTCGACTCAGCGAAATCCTTGTCGAACAACACAAGGGCATCGTCCCACAGAGTTTCGAAGAGTTAGAAAAATTACCTGGGGTCGGACACAAAACCGCATCGGTGGTGATGGCTCAGGCGTTTGGAGTCCCCTCCTTTCCGGTCGACACCCACATCCACCGTCTCGCCAAACGTTGGAAGCTAACAAGCGGAAAAAACGTCGTCCAAACCGAACGCGATCTAAAAAAAGTTTTCCCCAAAGAATCCTGGAACAAGCTCCACCTGCAAATCATCTTCTACGGCCGAGAACACTGCACCGCCAGAGGGTGTGACGGGAAAACATGCATGTTGTGCAGGGATCTAAATTCTAAATCTTAAATCCTAAATTCTAACCGCTCCGCTCTCCGCTCTGATCTCCAACCTCACCAAATTCAGCGCGGACTGCGAGACCGCCTGCTTGAAATCTTTACGGTTCCTCGGATGAAAAACCTTAACCGTCTGAGTCTCCCCTCCTCTCACCCCCAAACCCAGCCACGCGGTTCCCACTGGTTTTTCTTCAGTCCCACCAGTAGGCCCTGCGATCCCTGTTACAGAAATCACGTAATCCGCAGCGCTCTCTTTTAGCGCACCTTCCGCCATCGCACGCGCGACCTCTTCTGAAACGGCTCCGTGCGCTTCGATCATTTCAGCCAGAACATGCAACTGATCCATTTTCGCCTCGTTCGCATACGTCACCCAACCATGAGTGAAAACTTCTGAAGAACCCGGAACATTGGTTAGACGATTTGCGATCAAACCACCCGTGCAGCTTTCAGCCGTTGCGAGCTTCTTGCCTTTTTCACGTAGCAAGCGAATCACTGTCGCCTCCAAAGACGATCCGTCATCGCTGATCAAACATTCCGAAAACTTTTCGAGCACCAACTTCCGCGCGGTGGAAATTACTTGGTCCGTACCGATCAAACGCAGATCCACTTCACCCATCCTCGCGCAGTAACCATATTCCAATCCAGCAAGCGCAGCTAACTCATCATCAATCCCGTGATGAAAATCACTCTCGCCTATCCCAGTGAATTTTAACTCAGACACCGATGCTACATCGCCGCATCCAGAGAGTGAACGCAAGCGCGGCGCCACCTCGTTGTGAAACATCGGGTAAAGCTCGCGCGGCGGCCCGGGCAGTAGAAAAATCGCACAGTTCGATAGCCGATTGATACGCGGCGGTAGATACAATCCCGGTGCCGTGCCATTTGGGTTCGGCAACACATCCGCACCTGTCGGCACCAAGGCTTGTTTTAAATTTGCCGCCACCATCGGCTTTCCACGAATCGAAAAAAATGACTCTAAGGTCCGCAATGCTTGTTCATCTTGATGAAGCTCCAAGCCCAACGACTCCGCCACGATCTCTCGTGTCAGATCATCACTGGTCGGCCCCAAGCCCCCGGTGATTAAAAGTGCATCGCTGCGCACGACCATTTCTTCAAATGCCTCACGAATCGCTTCGCCATCGGGAACAGTCGATTGCCGAGCGACCCGCAGACCCATGTTAAAAAGCTGACGCCCGAACCAACTGCCGTGCGTGTTGAGCGTGTTACCGAGAAGTAATTCCGTGCCGGTGTTGAGGACTTCGATGCGCATGATTCAGATCATTTGAACTGAAACATCATTCCCACAAATAGGACTGCTCAGAAGCAATCGTTTTCCCATCTGCAACCAGGCTGATCCGCCATGTCATCACGCGGCCGTTATCATAATAGTTGTCACCAATCACGGAAAACTCCTCTTTGCCAGATGCGGCATTCACATCGAGCTGACGCTTCATCGTCTTGATTTTGCTGCCCGATTTCGCTTGTTGATATTCAAACAAGATCTCTTTTTTAACACCTACCTCAGCTTGCCACAAAATGGTGTAATACTGACCCAAACGCTGAGCGCGCTCTGCCATGCTGACGGCACCATGAAAGCGGCGAATCCGCTCATGACGCACCATCGAATCATCTTCATTATCCATGCCCTGATCACGCACGGTCTGCATTTTCACAATCAACGGATCCGTCGTCTTGGCACAGCCAATCATCAACAAACTCAGAATAGCGATAGAGAACAGTTTCATAGGTTAGAGAGCTAGAATCACTCGGAAATTCTTGCTTGGAGACGAGCAAGCACTTCGCGGTATGCGTCCATGACATTTCCTAAATCCCGGCGGAAACGGTCTTTGTCCATTTTCTCTCCGGTTTTTAAATCCCACAAACGGCAACCATCCGGGCTGATCTCATCCGCCAGAACAATCTTCGTAGGATCACTCGATAAGCGACCGAACTCCAATTTAAAATCGACCAAACGCAGACCTACATCGGCGAACAACGCGATCAGGATTTCGTTCACTTTCAGCGCAGATTTCCGCAAGTGCGCCATGTCCTCAACACTCGCAAGACCCATCTCGCGGATGTAATCGTCATTGATCAAAGGATCGCCGAGCTCATCGCTCTTGTAGGAAAACTCAATAATGGGCTGCGAGAATTGTTTACCCTCTTCCATGCCAGTGCGTTTGGAAAAACTTCCAGCGGAAACATTTCGGATGATGACCTCGACCATCAAAATCTCGACCTTGCGGACCTCAACATTCGTGTCATCGATCTTGCGAACAAAGTGCGTCGGCACGCCGACCTTTTCCAAATACTGATAGATCAAGGTGCTGATCGAGTTATTTAAGCGCCCCTTATCTTCAAAACTCGCCTTCTTCTCGCCGTTGAAAGCCGTGGCATCATTTTTAAATTCCATCCGCAACGTGTGCGGATCTTCGGTCGTCCAAAGGCGCTTGGCCTTGCCCTCGTAAATTGGCTGCATGGCCTGTGGTAGTTTTTCCAGCGAACTCGGTCAAGCCTCCTCCTCAGAAGTTTGGCATCTCATCGCAAATGTAAGAAAACTAAGGAGTAGGGACATTCCTGTCCCTTCCATTCATTCAATAAAGAAACTCAAATCACCGGAAACATCACCTGCCCCTACGTTTCCCATGAATCCAATTTTCCTATTCCGTGAAAGTTCCATTGCATCAGGTTCATCCATCGATAACCTCCGATCGATGATGAATTTGTTATTTCAATCCCTTCGCATGATAGCCGTGCTGCCGATGATTTCGATGTGTCTGCAAGCCGCTGAAATGAAGCGACCGAAATCCGAATTGCTCACGATAGAAAACAAAGCGGTGAAGATCGGAATTGATCGATCCATGGGAGCTTCCATCACTTGGTTGTCATGGCAGGCACATCCGGAAAACATCATCAACATCCACGATCCGGGTCGTTTGCTGCAGCAGTCATATTATGCGGGCAAGAATTTGGATCGGCAGGCGGAAGGTCAGTCGAAACATTGGAGTCCATGGTCATGGAATCCCATCCAAGGAGGCGGAGTGAACTCTTGGGCCCGTGTGTCCGTTTTTAAAAAAAATAACGAAGGAGGTTTGTATGCTGAAACCATTCCCAAGCTGTGGGATATGCCTGACGAGGAAGCCGCGGCGGTAATGCAACAGACCTGTCAGTTTGAGCCGGAAATGCCGAACGTAATCCAAGTTCACAACCTGCTTATCTGCAAACGCAAGACCGACGATCGCTGGGGCGCTGCGGTGCCACGCCATCAAGAACTTCCCGCATGCTATTTCAACAGGCAGTTTGAAAATTTCTTCATCTATCTCGGTGAAGGCAAATGGGAGGCTGTCACGCAAGCACTCGGCCCGCCATGGGGAAAAGCCTATCCAAAGCTAAATGCGATGGCCTGCTTCGATGCTCAAGGCCAAGGCGTTGGATTATTCAGTCCGGTTGCGACCAATCACTGGAATTTCGGTCCGGTCGGAAAGTTAAGCCCAACAGCCAAGCCGACCGATAATCCATGTGTTCACATGGCACCTATTGCCACCGTTCGCATGGGTCCTCAAACCACTCTCGATTATCGCTATTGGTTAGTTGTCGGTAGCAAAGCTGAAATCGTTGCCAGCTTTGATGTGTTGCTCAAAAAATACAAAGACGAGAAAATGAAAATCACTGATCCGAAATGAAAGAGATTTTTCATCTCTCGTGATCATCTTCTTTTCAACCATTCATCGCTCCCGTAACGCGCAGTCACCAACTTTTCGATCCTCCGCTCATCCGGAAAAATCTCCATTTCTGACCAAGTTTCCGAAAGCTTCTCTGCAAATAACTTTCCTCTCAGCAAAAAATCTCCTCTGACCGAAACCGATCCCTGATGCAGTAGACCCAGCTGACAACGACGCTGCGCCGCACCTGCAAGTTTCTCACCTACACTTCCCACCACATCGAACTCCACGGGATTTTCAAAACACACACTCCCGGCCTTTTGTTTTCCGGCTGCAAGCGCTGGCGCGGTATTGCCTTCACTCGTCAAGACATTGACTAAGACTTCGTGAATCGCTCGATAACTCTCGCCACCTTTCAAACGAGCGAGCTCAAATTTTTTCGGAATCATCAGACTGTATGTCCAATCCTTACGATGATCCACCACTCCTCCTCCCGTCCAACGACGCACCCAGTTCACCTCCGGAAATGTCTCCTCTGCTTCTTCTAACTTCCCAAAATACCCCAAACTCCCCCACGCCCCATCCCACTTGTAGATCCTCATCATCGGCAACTGCCTCGTCTCCAACAGCCATTCATCCACCGCCATCGCCTCCGGCCCCGAACGTGCCTGCGGATCGAACCACAATTCCATTTCCCTGAAAATCACAGCGCTACCTAAGATGGCTAATGCCTTGGGATCAACCCCCTATATCACCCCATTCTACACCTCCGAAAAAAAATACCATTTCAGCTAAAAAAGTGGTTGCACCCCAGCAGCTCTCTCCATAGCGTCCCGCCCACCCGAACGGGATGGAGCGGTAGCTCAGTTGGTTAGAGCGCCAGCCTGTCACGTTGGAGGTCGCGGGTTCGAGCCCCGTCCGCTCCGCCATCCTAGTTCGTGTTGACCCCGCCAAACGGCCCTAAAAAGCCTCTCGGCGGGGTTTTTCTTTATCCGTTTATCACTTTCAGCTAATCTCCCACCGGACCGCGCGACTCCAGTCGCGCTCTTCAACGTTTCTCCCTTCACTCTTCGTCCTTGACTCCATTGCATTCCGTCCAAGCCATCTCGGCTTCGCCTTAATTAAATAGCTCGTTACCACTCGCTCTGCTTTCACTCTTCAGATTTCAATCTTCACTCTTTTTTTACCATGCCAACTGTCGCCATCGTCGGTCGCCCCAATGTCGGGAAATCCGCCCTATTCAATCGCCTTGCGGGTCGAAAAATCGCCATTGTCCACGACCAGCCTGGAGTCACCCGAGACCGTATCTCCGCGCCCTGCTCCCTCACCACCCATCCCTGCACCCTCATCGATACCGGCGGTATCGGCGCGACTCTTGATGATGGCTTCGGCGAACAAGTCGCCATCGAGGCAGACATCGCCATGCAAACGGCCGATCTCATCCTTTTCATCGTCGATGCCCAAGAAGGACTCACTTCAATCGACCAAGCACTTGCGCAAAAACTCCGCAAAGCCAAACCACCCGTCCTGCTCGTCATCAACAAAGTCGATCACGACAAACACGAATCCTCCTTCGCCGATTTCACATCGCTTGGTCTTCGGGACAGCGTCTTCGTTTCCGCAGAACACGGCCGCAACTTCACCGAATTCGTCGATAAAATCGATGCCATCGTGGAGCCCCTGCACATCGAAACCGAAGAGGTCATGGAAGTCGCCGAAAAAGCCGGTATCAAACTGGCCATCATCGGTAAACCCAACGCCGGCAAATCATCCCTGATCAACGCCATCCTCCAAGACGAACGCACCATCGTTTCCAAAATCGCCGGAACCACCCGCGATGCGATCGATCTTCCCTACTCCTTCGCTGGCGAAAACTTCACCCTCATTGATACCGCCGGCCTCCGTCCCCGTGGCAAACGCGATAACTCCGTCGAAGTTTTCTCAGCGATACGCTCCGAGAAAGCCATCCGCCGCGCCGATCTCTGCGTGCTCGTCATCGACCTCGCAGAAGGCGTTTCCGCACAGGATCGCAAAATCGCTCAGCTCATCCTCGAAGAGAAAAAACCCTGCCTTATCGTTCTAAATAAATTCGATCTCTATCATCCAGGCGCCGATTACAAAGATCGAGTCGCAGAGGCCGAAGAACATGTGAAACGCGAGTTATTCTTCCTCTCGTATGCTCCATTCGTAGCATGCTCCGCAAAAACCGGCGACTCCACCGAACACGTTTTAAAGAAAGCCTTGGCCATCAAAAAAGGCGCTCAAGAAGTTCCAAGCACCGGCAAACTCAATCGCATGCTGCAAGCCGCGATGCAGAAAAATCCGCCGCCGACCGATAGCAAGGCCAAGCGCATGAAACTCTACTACGCGACCACGGCTCTGAACGAAAAATACTCCGTCATCCCGGTCCCGACTTTTGTGCTCTTCGTCAACGACAAGGCTCTCATGAAGGATTCTTACGAAGCGTATCTAACCAATCAGATTCGCGAAACCCACCCCGCCCCCGGAATTCCTATCATCTTCTCGGTTCGCTCACGCACCCGCCGCGAATGGGAACCGCCGAAAAAAGGCAATCAAGGTCACTAACGCCCTTTCATCATGGAATGCCCACTTTGCAGCATGGACGACGTGCTCGTCCTCGCCGACCACAACGAATGCGTGACCTGCGGTCATGAATGGAAAACCCAAGCCTCCGAGGAAAGCTCTGACCAAGAAGCACGCGTCATCAAAGACGCCTACGGCAACATCCTCGAAACCGGTGACATCGTTGCCATGATCAAAGATCTCAAACTCAAAGGCTCATCGGAAACCCTGAAAACCGGAACCAAGTCCAAACCCATCCGCATCGTCGATGGCGACCACGAGATCGACTGCAAAATGAACGGTATCTCCATCGCCCTGAAAGCGATGTATGTGAAAAAGGTCCTGTAGCTGCCTCGTCCGCGGCAGGCAGTGAGATCGGCGTCTCGCCGATCCGCTTATCCCTGTAAATTTTCAACACGCAGACTAAACTCGTGTGTATACTCACCCATGAAAATCAGCCCTCAAAAACTCCAAGCTAAACTCGAACAGGGTAAAGTAAAAATTCTAGATGTCCGCACTCCCCTCGAGTTTGACGAAATCCACATCGCCGGATCTGAGCTCATGCCGCTGGATCGTCTGGATGCTGAACGTTTGAAAAATGATGGCATCGAACGCGTCATCGTCTGCCGCTCCGGAGGTCGCGCAACAAAAGCCCAACAACAACTCCAGTCAGCAGGTTGCAAACTTTTCGAAGTCTTAGATGGCGGTGTTGGTGCATGGGAGCAAGCAGGTCTTCCCGTCGTCCGCGGAAAAGCAGCGATGTCGCTTGAGCGACAAGTCAGGATCGCGGCTGGATTCTTGGTGCTGACCGGCGTTGTTCTCGGAACTTGGATCAATTCCGCTTTTTACGGACTGTCGGCGTTCGTCGGCGCAGGACTGATATTCGCAGGCATTACCGATTGGTGCGGCATGGGTTTGCTGTTAGCACGCGCTCCATGGAACCAACGTAAATCAAGCCAGCCTGGTTGCTGCGAAGTCTGAATTTCTCGGAAATTATTCTCCGCAAGCACTTTTCATTTTCGCGACGTCGACCGCCTCGTAGAAATCATCGTTCACCAAGCAAACCGGAGCCGTTCCGCAAGACGCCAAGCACTCGGCAAACTCGACCGAATATTTCCCGCAAGGTGAAACACTGATTGGGTGATGATGTGGATCCGCCGCCGTGCGATCGATTCCGAACTCTTTGCAAAGATCTTCCATCAACTCAGCACTGCCGCCCAAAGCACAAGATAAAGTGCGGCAAACGCGAATGTGATATTTGCCCGGAGCATACTGACGGAAGCCTGGATAAAACGTCACGACCTCGAGCACTTTGATTGGCTCAAGATCCAACTTCGCAGCCACCCAATCGATGGCCTGCTCTGAGATGAAACCAAACTTGTGCTGAACGATGTGCAACAACGGCAACACCGCTGAACGTTTGCTTTCGGAATAATGCGAGATCCGCTCATCCGCTTTTGCCTCCAGTTCAGGACTGGTGGAAAATGGTGGGAAATACGGACTCACAGGAGCTTCGTGGCTAGCGGATGATGCTGACATGATTATTTAATAAGTTTTTCGAGGGAGTCGAGATCTCGCCCGTTACCCGGAACAATTTTACCTTGGAGATCACAGATGACAACCGCAGGAATCCCATTGACCCCATGGGCAAATTTTTTCTCAAAGTCTTCCACTTTAGAGTGCTTCAATTGCGGCCAGGACATCTTGTATTCCTTTGCGTATTCCTCCATGGCATCTTTGTCTCGATCTTGACTGATCAGCACGATCTCAAATTGATCATTCCCCTTTTTATTTTTATTATAAAAATCAACTAGCTTGGGAGTGAAAGCGCGGCATGGTGGACACCAAGAAGCTGTGTAATAGAAAATATAATACTTGGTTGGCTCAGCTGTTGGAGTGTGTTTCTTCAATCTTCTACCATCTAAAATAACGAGATCATCATCCAGCATTTCATGAAACGCACTGGGCTCCTTTACACTGAGCTCTTTCACTACTGGGGCTTTCCATTCATCTATGCGCTTTGCGCTATCTTCATTCAAATCTGTTTTCTTGATCGTCACTTTTCGACCATCTTTCATTTTGAATACTCCAGACTTCAGATCACCTTCACCAGTGACTTCTAACAGATCTAATTCAACGCTCTTACCGTCTTTATTGTTCCAAACTTCATACTCCGCATACAAAGGCATTAACGACATTGTCGCCGCGAGAATCCATGTTAGCTGTTTCATTTGAAGTATGTTATTAGATTATCGGTCACACTCTCCCATCACGAAATCCAGCGATCCTAAAATCGCTGGAATATCGGATACCATGTGACCTGGGAGCAGCTTGGAAACAATCGAAAGGTTGCAATACGAGGGGCTACGGATTTTCAGGCGATTCGGCACTCCGCCGCCTTTGGAATGAATGTAAAATCCAAGCTCACCTTTCGGGTTCTCCGCTGCAAAATAAACTTCGCCTTCTGGGGCGTTGATACCTTGGGTCGCGATAATGAAATGGTGAATCAGTTCTTCCATCGACATCATCACCCGCTCTTTGTTCGGAAGCATTCCTTTCGAATCTGCCACGTTCACCGGACCATCTGGCATCGTATCTAAAACCTGACGGCAAATTCGGATCGACTGACGCATCTCCTCCATCCGGATCAAGTAGCGCGCAAAGCAATCGCCTTCCTCAGCGATCGGAATATCAAAATCATATTTCTCGTAACCAAGATAAGGACTGTTTTTCCGCAGATCTCTGTCCACGCCAGAAGCACGCAAGTTCGGGCCGGTCATTCCGAAGGAAATCGCCGATTCACGAGTGATCACTCCGATATCAACCATGCGGTCGCGGAAAATTTTGTTGTTATCGAGCAGTTTGGAAATTTCAGCTATCGCCACTTCACACTCAGTGAGGAACGTTCTAACCGCGGCATCGAAGCCCGGTGGCATGTCGCGCACTTGTCCGCCGACCCGCGTGTAAGAAGTCGTGAAACGTGCACCCGTGAGTTGCTCGCAAAGGTTGTAAACTTTTTCACGCTCCGTGAAAGTGTAGAGGAAAACCGTCATCGCACCTACGTCCATGGCGCAGACGCCAACCCCAAGCATGTGTGCGGAAATCCGCGCCAGCTCGCAGCACAACACCCGCAGTGCCTGACCACGTGGCGGAAGTTCCCAGCCCATCAGTTTCTCAACCGCACACGCATACGCCACATTGTTCGCAAGCGGAGCCAGGTAGTCCAACCGATCCGTGTAAGGCACGAACTGGTTGTAATGCATGTTCTCAGCAATCTTTTCATCACCCCGATGCAAGAAACCCACATCAGGATCAGCCGAATGGATCACTTCGCCATCGAGCTCCAAAATCAACCGCAACACTCCGTGAGTAGCAGGATGGGATGGCCCCATATTCAGCACCATCCGCTCTCCAACTAAATCGTCAGTTTGCTCATGGTAGGATTCGACCGCTTTGGCTGCTTTGCCCAGCGTATCAGGGGACTCATATTCGGTGGAAATACTCATACGTTCGCTCGCAGCGAATAAGCACTCAAACCCCCTCCTATCGCAAGGGCTTTGTCAGTTTTTTCACCCACAAAATGCGAATTCCTCGGTTTTTTCACCAAAAATCCAGCGATCAACCATGAATCTGTGAGCCAAAGATCCTCAGCGAAAATAATCATCCGGATCCATCGTTGGTTGCAGCGGGCGTTTCAGCAGGCTCTTTTCTTCCTGAATCCCAAACTCTAGTTCTAGGTTACGGATCGCGCTTGCTACACCATGCAGCGGAAATCGATCTCTCCCTCGTAACCATAGTTTCCCCAAAATATCGTAAGCCACTTTGCGTGAGGGGAAAACTTTATCCACCAAATCAATGACTGATTGATCGGGATTAAGCTTATATTCTAAAACATAATACATAGCCAAAGCAGTAGGACGCAGAGATTTTTGCTCACTTTTGATTTCTAACAGAAGATCAAGTGCTTCTTTTTCCCGTCCCGGCACCCGAGCCAAAGAATACATCGCAGCCCGCTTTGTGAAATTTCGCGCAGCACCTGTATCGACCGCTGCTTTATACGCCTCGTAAGAATCCTCATAGGCTTTCGCCAGATCGCCAAATGCGGTGATTCTATTTGGATCCGCTAAAAGATACGCCAAACGCTCATACAACATTGGATGCTCAGGATTATTTTGAATCCCACGTTCCAAAAATTTCCGCCCTGCCTGAATATGGCTTTTCCATAAAAGTTTCCGACGCAATGGCGGCAATTTCGACTCATACAAATAATGCGACGCCGCATTGTAAGCTAGATGCCAACTCCCCGCATCCCAATAATACTTCGTGCGCGGAGCCAGATCGACAATGAGGTCGTAAGTATCCGCAACATCCGACCACCGCTGGTTTTCAAAATATCCAAACGCCCGGAGATTAAGAAAGGTCGCCACTAAAGTTCGTAGTCCACCCAAAGAAACTGCGTAAAATGTCTGACCAATTTTTTCCCCAGTCCCGATTCCCATTTTACCTGACAACAATTTTTCTCGTTGTAAGTCGGATGTGAGTTGTTGCTCAAGTGGCAGACGCGCCGCACCCGCCACCAAAATCGCTACACCCAGCACCCAGTATTTTTTTACCTGAGTCATTCGTTTAAAATTCTTTTTCTGCAAAAATGAACCACGAGGCGATGAGATAGAATAAAAAGTAGAACAACCCGACCAATGCCAGCTTGCCCATCAGCAGCAACGGAATGATCCGTCCTTGAATCACCTCATCAATCACATTGAAAAGCTGGAAATCCGGCAGCACTAGGGCGACAAGTAGTGATATTAGCTGAGCCAACCAACCATCACTCGTTCCAACTGCATGGTCTAAATAGATAACCCGAGCATCGGCTTGAAAATGCCCCATAAAAAAGATCAGGAAACAAATGATCGTGGTGAACAATGTGCTACTTGAAAAGGTAGAGATTAATAGTGCGATTGAAGCGATCACCGTTGCGCGGAGAAACACGGCGAACACCGCACCTTGCAGCGAAAACGATGGACCTTGAGCAAGAATTTCCGCTTTCAAAAGTGCGATATCTTGAGCCGGCCAACCGCGTTCCACAGCCACAGCTACTTGTTGTTCTAGCACGAGAGCCGTCCGTAAATACAAGATCCCCGTCATCAACAAATCCATGATGAACAATGAAACGAAGATTAACAGCAACACCCCTAACAACTTGCCAGCTAGATAATCAATGCGCGGCACTGGCTTCGCCAAAATGGTGTATAGAGTCCTGTCCTCGACGTCTTTTGGCAAAAGCAAAGCCGTAGCAACAATTGATAATACCACCGAGAACAAACTCATTGCTCCTAGCGAACAGTTTTTAATCACTGTCAAAACATGAGCCCCAGCAGCCTCCGGACCTTCATGTTGAACTAAATTGAAAAAATTACTCGCAATCAAAATCACCGCGAAAACCGCGAGGAAATAAAACACCTTCATCCTCACCAATTGGGTGAAAGCATGTCGTGCGATCACTGCGATGCGACTCAGATGTGCAGGGATTTGTTGAATGTTAGAAATCAGGTTCATCTATCAAAAAATTAATGGGTTTTCTCCTGCTTATGGGTTTCTCGAAGGAATAAGCGCTCCAAAGTCGTTCGCGGTCTGCCTTTCCGAATCAGCTCCACACCACCCGTTTTTTGGATCAAAGCTTCGATCTCCGCGATCAACTCCGGACTCGCATCTTTCAATATAAGCTCCGTCTGATCTTCAATCGCGATTAGGTCTTCTAATTTTCCTTCTTTGACCATTCTCCCTCGGAAAATAATCCCTACATGATCACAAACTTCTTGGACTTGTTCTAACAAATGCGAACACAAAAACACGGTGATGCCTTGCTCTTTTAGTTTGATAATCAAATCACGAATCTGCCGCGAACCTAGCGGATCTACCCCAGCCGTTGGCTCATCTAAAATCACCAAGCGCGGCTCTTGAATCAATGCCTGCGCCAACCCGATGCGTTGCAACATCCCTTTTGAATATCCACCAATCCGGCGGTGCCGCGCATCCGATAAATCCACCAACTCTAGTAACTCCTCAACCCTGTCCCGTAACTTTGCACCGCGGATGCCGCAAAGTTTTCCATAAAAATTTAAAGTCTCCTGTCCACTCAGGTGTTTGTAGAAATAGGGATTCTCCGGTAAAAATCCCACCTCATTGCGAGAATCTACCTGCAGTGAATCTTTCCCAAATATCGAACACTGACCTGATGTTGGAGCCACTAAACCCAACAACGCCTTCATCGTCGTGGACTTTCCAGAACCGTTCGGACCAATCAATCCATACACCTCACCCGGCATGATACGGATCGACACATCATCGACCGCTCTCAACGGCAAACGCCTAAAAGACGTTTTGAAGTCTTTTACCAAATGGCAGATTTCTACAGCTGGGACGGTTTCTGTCATGCTGAGCAAAACGTGATGCCAGCCGCCTCTTCATGCAATGCCTTTTCCATCCGTGAACCTCAAAATGCTACTCAACCTGTCCGATCTGGCAACGATTCTCCCTTGCCATACACCTCTAGTTCCCTCAGAAACTCGATTGTTATGAAACATTCATTGAGTAAAATCTTAAAACTGGGCATCGCACTCAGCCTCACCCTCTTGACATCGTCATGCTTGCAAACCGAGACCACCATCAGCCTGAACAAAGACGGTAGCGGTACGATCGTTGAACAAACCATTCTCGGCGCAAAAATGCTGGAGATGATGGGTCAATTCAATCAACCCGGCCAACCAGATCCGATTCAAGAAATGTTCTCGGAAGAGAAATCGAAAGAAAAGATCGCTAAAATGGGTCAGGGCGTTGAATTCGTGAAAGTTGAAATGATCAACGAAGGCGGAAAAAAAGGTGGGCGCGTGCATTACAAATTCACCGACATCAACAAGCTCAACATCAACCCAGCCGGTGGCCTTGAAGCCATGAACGATGGCGAAGAAGTAGAAGTGAAACCGGAAGAACTCCTGAAGTTCAAATATGCCGACAACAAACTTTCACTCGTCACTCCTCCAACTGACTTCGATGGAATGAACATGGGCGAAGAAGGCGCGGAAAATCCAGAAATGGAAGCCATGGCGAAACAAATGATGGCAGACATGCGCATGACTCTTAAAATCAATTTTCCTGGTGGCATTGAGAATACAAATGCCACTCACGTCGAGGGTAACACCGTCACTGTCATGGACGTCCAAGTTGGAAAAATGCTGGGGCAAAAAGATGCGATGAAGAAAATCTCAGAAACCGCTAAAACCGACAGGAAAGCGGCTGAAGCTGCTTTCGGCAAACTCGATGGTATCAAGATGGAAACCAAAGAAGACGTCACCATCACCTTGAAGTAATTTTAAACATTTAGTCTAAAACAAAAAAAGCGCACCGGGTTTCCGGTGCGCTTTTTTTATAAAGAATCCAATCAATGCTCGCGGCAGAATTGCTCGAAGCGAGTGAGACCTTCGTTGAGCACGTCCAACGTGGTGCAATAGCTAATCCGGATACCGTCGTCGTAACCGAATGCGATACCTGGAACTGCCGCCACTTTGTAACGGGAGAGGAGTTTATCGCAGAGGTTTACAGACTTCAGGCCCATCTGGCCGGTGTAGACAAAGAAGTAGAACGCGCCTTTTGGCTCGACCACGCGGATGTTAGGAATCGCTTGCAAGCGTGAGAAAACGAACTGGCGTTTCACGTCATACTCACCACGCAGATCTTCGATGAAAGTCTGGTCACCTTCCAATGCGGCGAGTGCGCCGTATTGAGCGAAGGTCGTTGCATTCGAAACCGTATGGTTCTGAATTTTATCAATCGCATCCGCAACCGGCTTCGCGGCAGCGGTGTAACCCAAACGCCATCCGGTCATCGAATACGCTTTGGAAAAACCGTTCACCGTGATGGTGAGGTTGTAGAGATCTTCACTCAACGAAGCGATCGATACGTGCTTGTTGTCACCGTAAACGAGTTTTTCGTAGATCTCGTCAGACAAGATCATGATGTCCTCCGCGACAGCGATTTCACCAAGAGCAAGCAGCTCGTCTTTGGTGTAGATCGCACCCGTTGGATTGCCTGGGGAATTGATGATGACCATTTTGGTCGCAGGAGTCATCGCATCTTCAAATTGCTCAGGAGTCATTTTCCAGCCAGTCGATTCCTTGGTCTCAACCAACACTGGAATACCGCCCGCGATGCGGACCATTTCCGGATAGGAAACCCAATAAGGAGTCGGGATGATGACTTCGTCGCCTTCTTGGATCACTGCGAGAATCGCATTGAAACATGCCATTTTCGCGCCGGAGGTGACACAAATCTGATTCGCTGGGTAATCGATGTTGTTGTCTTTTTTGAACTTGTCGGAAAGCGCTTGGCGAAGCTCAGGAATACCACCAGATGGCGTGTATTTGGTGCGACCTTCCATTAGCGCTTTAACGGCGGCTTCTTTGATGTGGAGTGGGGTGTCTACCTCTGGCTCGCCGCCAGCTAGTGCATACACTTCCTCGCCTTTGGCGATCAGTGCTTTGGTCTGTGCGGTAACCGCGAGTGTGAGTGATGGGGAAACCTTATCGATTCGTGATGAAATGCTATGCATGATGGGCGCTCTTATTGATTTTCAGGACTATTTCGCTCTGCATCAGCAGTGCACAACAGTTCATGAGGCACCACCGAAACGGGCGGCGCTTGTTGTCGCTTCTACCCTTACCCGTGGCAAGAGAAATGCTCAGTTCTTGAAATTTCTCGTCACCACCAACAGTGAATTAGGGAAGTAAATCATTTTCAAAAATCTCGAACGATTTCAGGAAATACCTATCCACTAAATGACTAGGTTAACAGAATTAAGCGTTTTGACAGGATGACCTGCGGTTCATAGATTGGAATCAGCTTACTCTCGATAATCTGACCCTGCTTCAGTTTGCCAGCCTTATCCGCCGGCGAACCTTTCTCCACATTGACGATCACCACGGTCATGCCGGGGCGCTTGAGATCGATACCGATACCGACCGGGCCAAAGTAACGAATCCTCCAAGGACGAGTGCCGTCCCGTCCGACATCGGTCTAAAAGGGGTTGAAAATCGGCGACTTGCTCGGCTCCTCTGTACAATATGCAGCCAAGGCAGAATTAACGAAAAAGCCGTTGAGTAATGTCACCAAGGTGAGGGATACAAGAATGTTAGAACGTCGTGGGTTGGCTTATCGGTACTATAGATTAAGATAAGAGGGTCAATTTCCAGAAACCCCTACTCTGAAGAATTTGGGTGGCGCGTATTCGGTTTCCGCTGCGGATAGTGGAACGGTTGATGGAAAAGGAACACTAACAGCTTCAACGTCAGCGGAACTTGTTCCGGACAAGACAGTCATTCCGTTAGAAATCGGAACCCAATGGATAAGATTGGCGCTGAACTGCACTACATAGGAAATACCCTCCGCAGCATAATTCTTCCTGCGAGCAAATACGGCACGATAACTAGGAGACTGGGTCGTGCCTGCGTTTTCCATAATCGGAACACCTGAGCTGGCGGTTCCGTTGGGCGTATATGTTAGAGGACCTGTGATTGGAGTGGTCGGATCCATGCCGAATGCAAATTCCTGTAGGTTTGTTAGACTATCACCATCAGGGTTACTAGTAAGTGTGATGTCGGTGAAGGTATTGGTAAAGCTGCCCGTTTTCGCCCAAGCGGTGTAAGCGGCATTGGTTGAAGTAATCTTCAGCAGCAGCTTGTTGCTGGAGATGATTGGAGCATCCGCGGCCCAGCCGGGCGGCAGAATGACAGTAGCGGGCACCACACCGTTGATACCTCCGGGGGCTGTTACAAGTGTGTAGGTGCCGGGGCCAGCTCCTCCGGTAGAGGTAATCGTCAGCACGGATGCGCTAGACAAAGTGAGGCTGCGAGCGCTGGCGAGATCGAGTCCATCATGGCTTCCTGCAGCCGTGCTGAGATTGAACTCCAACTTGCCGTTGTTAGCGATGGTCGTATTGCCGCCGATGGTGCCGGTGCCGCCGAGTGTGGCGTCGGCGGAAACACTGACGTTGCCCGTGGCGAGTGATTGGTTGCCGTTGATGAAAAGCTTGCCGATGCTCACGGTGGTCGCACCGGTGTAGGTATTGCCATTGGTGAGGACAAGAGCGCCCGCGCCGATCTTGGTCAAGGCTCCACCGGTGCCGCCGGTGATGACGCCGCTCAGCTCGGCATCAATCGACGCGGTGCCGTTCTCCGTCTGGACGGTGCGGGTACCAGTGCCCAGATTAAGCCCGTTTTGGAGCGTGACTTTGTGCGTAGCAGTGCTCGCGCTCAAAATGACTATTTGCCCATTGAATCCGGTGCCTGCAGTCGCCCATACGATCTCGTGGCTATCATTGTTGAGATTCACGATGCGGTCGGCGTTGTATGCAGCCCAACCACCCGCGTTTGTAAAGTTCACTGCCGTCACCGTGCCCGCAGTGCCGAGGTTCCGAGTGAAGTCGCCCACACCGAGCCCGAGAACGCCACCCGTAAATGTTAGAGCACCCGTGCCACCCGTCGCACCTATGCCGCCGGGAAGCGCATTCGCATGGCCCAACACCAGAACACCAACATTCACGGTGGTCGTGCCGATGTGAATGTTAGATCCACTCAATATCCAGGTGCCGGCACCGGTCTTCGTGACGCTAACAGCGCCAGTGCCATTGTTCGCGAGGTTGGCGGCGAGCGTGTTGTTACCGGTGTTCGTCCCCGTGAGCGTCAGCGTGCGAGTAGCGTTGGCAGTTCCAAACGCCGGCGTTGCGGTGTTCGCGAAGTTGATGGAGCCTGTGCCAGAGGCATCAATACTGGAATTGTTAGAAAGCGTGAAGCCGCGGTCGGTGCTGACTGTTGCACCAGTGTATCGAAGCGTACCGCCATTAAGCGCGAGATTAGCTGCAGCACTCGACGAGGCGCCGATGTTGCTATTGACCCCGCCATTGGCCAACGCCGACACCTCGAGTATGCCGCCACTAATAGTCGTCGCGCCGACATAGGTGTTGGTATTGGTGAGGGCTAAAGTGCCCGCATTACTCTTGGTCAAGGCTCCACCGGTGCCGCCAGTGATGATGCCGCTCAGCTCGGCATCAATCGACGCGGTGCCGTTCTCCGTCTGGACGGTGCGGGCGGCGGTGCCCAAATTAAGCCCGTTCTGGAGCGTGACTTTGTGTG
>JANMGO010000050.1:0-22105 GCA_031374665.1 Akkermansiaceae bacterium
TGGATGCGATCTGGAGCAAGGCAGTTAACGCTGATCCCACTAAACGCTATCAGACTGTAGCAAGTATGGCAGCCGATCTGGAAAAGTGGGCCACGACCAAGACGACCAGCTCCCTCGTAAGCGGAGCTCCCAAACGCGTCATTCCTTCGGCTCGTCCTGCCCCTGTAACCGCTGGTAGTAAGGATAGCGGCTTTGGTATCGTCAAATGGTTTATCATCGCCATTATCGCCGCCGTCGCCGTTTTCACCTACCAGCATCTCCAGGAAAACAAAGAAGACATCAAGAAAGGTATCGCGATTGCAAATGGATCCAAATCAGAAGTTGGCACCACTCTTACGCCCCTTCCTGAAACCCCGCCGGTCACGAAACCCGAGACTAAGCCTAAAGAGATCACCAGCAACGAAGTTAGCGAACCGCCATTCACGGAGCCCGTGAAGCCACCAGACGTAGCTTTAAATCCAAAAACTGAGACTAAAGAGAACCTTCCACCCGGCGACCCCGAACTACTCAAACGCGCCGTCGGCCTCATCGGCGATGCACGCAAGAAGCGCGATAAAAAACTCGCTGATAATGCTAGCTTATTAATTTCTAAACTCGGAAGTGTTGTTAGAAGTAATAAACCGGGCGAGGGTCCCACCATCGA
Source organism: Akkermansiaceae bacterium (assembly GCA_031374665.1). Taxonomy (GTDB): domain Bacteria; phylum Verrucomicrobiota; class Verrucomicrobiia; order Verrucomicrobiales; family Akkermansiaceae; genus Luteolibacter. The sequence goes on from JANMGO010000050.1 coordinate 644, forward strand.
TGACTTTAAAAAGAACATTGTAGATAACCGCATTCCGCAATTTGACGAATCCACTGGGCTTCCTGATAAATTTAGCACTCATTTCAAACAAGCCCTCATCTCAGAGGGATCGATCGACACTGCCTACGGTACCGAACTCACAAAGATCCGTGATGCTTACGTATCCCGTCTCACAACCGCAGCCAAAGATACATCTGACGCTGAGCTTAAGCAGCGCCTCACAAGTCAGGCGGCGCTTGCAAAAGATCTAGACCCTTGGATCAATCAGCTATCACCTGAGCCCCAGTGGACTCGTATTAAAATGAAGGGCATAGTGAGCTCTGACAGCTTCGTAGGCAAATGGATCGAACACTCAGGAGGCGGACAAGGCAAATGGATCGCTCATTCGGATGGCAGATTAGAAATTTTTGGTAGAGATTGGGTAGCCACTTGGAAAATTATTGAGGACGGCACTCTAGTCGTCCAATTTGAAGGTAAAAAAAAGCCATACGAATACACCCTCAAAGATGACACTTGGATCGGTTCCAGCGGCAATAAAACAGGAGCCATTATAACTCCTGGAGATTGGTGACCACAATCATTTGATAGACGCTGCTAAACTTATCGTTTATCGATCACGCATGGGAACAACCGCGCTGAAGCGTATCGATTGTCATGTGCATCTAGTTGGAGATGGGAGCTCCGGCAGTGGTTGCTGGCTGCAAATGAGAACACCTCTCCACAAGTTGATGGCGCGTATCATCGTGAAAGCAACTGGCTTACCTTCCAGCTCACTCAAAACTGGACTCGACAAGGCCTTGTTAGATCGACTTATCCATATGGTTCGCACTTCATCTTTGGACTCCGTGGTGTTGTTAGCCCAAGACCTGCCCCACACAGACGACGGCATCGCCATGCCTGAAAAGGGAGCATTCTATGTTCCGAACGAATACCTTCTGAAAGTCTGCGCCGAGTATCCGGATTTATTTATTCCAGCCGTTTCCATCCATCCCTCGCGCCCCGATGCGATGGAAGAACTCGATCGCTGCATCGCTGCTGGCGCACGAGTTCTTAAATTGCTACCGAACTGCCTCAACGTCGATTACTCTAATTCAAAGCATCAACTGTTTTTTGAAAAAATGGCAGCGGCGGGAATGATCCTACTCTCCCACACCGGAGGCGAACTTTCATTACCCGTCATCAATCCGCGGCTTGCCGATCCTCGCTTGCTGAAATATCCGCTCGAATGCGGAGTTACCGTGATCGCCGCCCACTGCGCAGGTCGATCAGGATTATGGGATCCCGACTACACCGATCATCTCCTCGAGATGTTCGAGAAGTATCCTCGGCTTTTTGGCGACAACTCCGCCTTGTGTAGCCCGATCCGCTGTCGAACCTTACCAAAAGTCCTCCCCGCATCCGTCCGCGATCGCATCATCCACGGCAGTGACTTTCCCATCGCTGTCAACGGCTTCGGTCCGTGGAGGATCGGCATGATCAATTTCAAAACTTGGCGCACCGCAGACCGCGATCCCAACGTGCTTGAACGAGATGTCTTCCTAAAACGGGAAGTCGGTTTCGATGATTCGCATTTTACTCGCATGGCGGAGATTTTGGAATCCGCCAAAAAAACAATCACGGTCGACTGAGGCCAGTCGACCCTACCTTTCATTAGTAGAGTCAACTCGCCGAGTTGACCCAAATCAAAATCAGTCAGTTGCTATCTATCTAACTGAATTGAGACCTTGTTGACTTCCATTCTCACCGTTTCGAACAGGAATATTGGGCTCGGAAGGTAATTAGGAACAGGAAATGTACAGTAAAATCGCAATAGCGCAGCTGAACTAAATGAGGTGGTTACTTTTTATATAGATCGATTCAAAACCCATTTCAAATACCCCGCTGAGACCTGATCTGCCGCAATTCCGATGATCTCTGGTGTTTTATAAGGATGCTTTTCTAACAATTTTTTCTCAAGATTCTTAAACCTAGAAGTGGCAACTTTGTAAATCGCCAACACCTCAGATGCTTGCTCGATCATTCCGTCCCAACGATAAATCGATTCCACACCAGGGATGAGATTCACGCAGGCGGCGAGATTACCTGAGACGATCTCTGTGGAAATACGTCTCGCGATTTCCACATTGGGAAAGGTGCAAAGCACGATGAACGTATCGGCGACAACGGGCGGACTCGGATTAGCCTGACCGCCCGTTGATTGGAGATTTTTCTGCATGGAAATCGGTTATTAGTAGCTTACTGGCTTACCGGTTTTGGCCGATTCGTAGAGTGCATCGATGATCCACATCAATTTGTGAGCTTGATCGGGAGTATTGAAAGGCTCCGCGGTGCCGTTGATCGTGTGGATGAAGTTGGAGGCGGAGTGGATCCGACCCATATCTTCGCAGGCCTCGGTGATGATGGTGCGGTTCACGCTGTTGCCGTTTTCCTGAACGTAGAGTTCGCAGGTATCGATGGCGGTGTTGTCCAAGCCATCGCGACCGAACAAGCGCTCGACTTTTCCGCCGGCTTTGGTGCCTTGGAAAACGACAGAGACCTCTTCGCGTTTGATCATTTCCGCCCATGAAACTTGGAGGCTGAGAACTTGGCCGGTTTTGAATCTAACAAATCCGTGAGCCGCGCACTCGACATCCGTGGTGCCGCCTTCGCGGTCAGGGATTCCCCATGGGCCTTTGAAGCCGGGATCGGTGATGTGGGTGTCAAAGGTATTTGCCAAAACGTGTGCCGGTTCTGGGTAGCCCATGAGGTAGAGTGCCAAATCGATCATGTGCAACAAATCGATCGTTGCGCCGCCGCCGGACATTGCCTTGGTGGTGAACCAACCGCCGAAGCCAGGAATCCCGGTGCGACGGATCCATTTCGCTTGAGCGGAATTGATGGTTCCGACCGTTCCGTCATCGACGTATTTTTTCATCGCTTGGGATTCAGGACGAGCACGGTTGTTGAAATTGAACATCAACTTTTTGCCGGACGCGTTCGCGACTTCGACCATCTCTGCAACTTCACTTGCGTTCAAGCCGGGTGGTTTTTCGCAGAACACGTGTTTGCCCGCCTTGAGGCACTGGATGGCGAGTGGGGCGTGAAACTTGTTCGGGACAATGATGCTGACGGCATCGAGTTCCGGCGCTTCTACCAACATGCGATCCACGGAATCGAAGGTTTTGGCGATATTCCATTGCTTGGCTGCGTTTTCCGCTGCGCCCGGCAGTGGATCTGCGACCGCGACGATTTCCGCACCCGCTGCGCGAAAGCCTTCGGCATGGTATTTAACCATCCATCCGGCACCGATAACTCCTACTTTAAGTGACATAAATATTATTGGTTGGATTTATCGAACGCGGCGTCGAAAGCGACATTGGAACCTGGGAAGTCGACATTTCTAACAAATGCCGCTGCTTCGGTTGCGCCATGGACGCGATCCATGCGGATGTCCTCCCACTCAACGGAGAGCGGACCCGCGTATTTGAGATCGTTGAGCGCGACGATGATATCTTCGAACTCAATATCACCGTGACCGAGCGAACGGAAATCCCAGAAACGGCGTGAATCGCCGAAATCTGTACTGCCACCGAATACGCCGACGGAACCGTCACCGTGGCCCCACCATACGTCTTTCATGTGGACGTGGAAAATGCGGTGGCCGAGATCGCGGATGAACTTGATGTAATCGACACCTTGGTAACCGAGGTGGGATGGATCGTAGTTGAAACCAAAACGTTTGTGGTTTTTCACTGCTTTGAGCGCACGCTGGGCGGTGGCGATGTCGAAAGCGATTTCGGTCGGGTGAACTTCGAGGGCGAAGTTGACGTTTTCTTTGTCAAACGCATCGAGGATAGGAGTGAAACGTTTGGCGAAATCTTGAAAGCCTTTGTCGTAGAAGGCTTGGTTCGTCGGTGGGAACGCGTAGAGGCCGTGCCAGATCGACGATCCGGTGAAGCCGTTGACGACTGCTGGGAATTCGTCTTTGTCTTTGCTCTTGCGGCCGGGTTGGGCGTTGAAAAATTTGCGAGCGGCTTTTCCGGTATCGATCATTTCTTTCGCAGCGCGTTTGCGGACACCTTCTGGATCGCCTTTACCCCAAACGTGTGGTGGCAAGATGGCTTTATGGCGCTCATCGATGTTGTCGCAAATCGCTTGCCCGACAAGGTGGCTGGAAATCGCGTATGAAGTCAGGCCATGATCGGAGAGGAGTTCCCATTTCTCTTTAATGTAATTCTTTTTCGAGTTCGCTTGAGTAACATCGAAGTGATCTCCCCAGCAGGCGAGTTCAAGACCGTCGTAGCCCATTTCTGCAGCGAGCGGAGCGAGTTTTTCTAGTGGAAGATCGGCCCACTGGCCGGTGAAAAGTGTGACTGGACGTGACATAATTTTGGTTAGGGTTGGGGTTACAAAGAAGAGAATGAACAATCTACCCTGCGTTCGGGAAGGAAAATTAGGTGAAACACACAGACAAATCGCTTACTCAGCCGAGTGCATGCTTTCCAGCCAGAGGGTCTGGATCTTACTAAACAAAGGATGAACGGGATAAGCTCTGGCCTGGAAGGATGAAACCCAAACTGGGCCTTTGATCGAAGAAGTCAGGAAAATCCCGTCCGCTTTGCTGACATCTTTCTTAGTCAGAGACTTTGAATGGCATGGGATTTTCTGGCTGGCCGCCATTCGGATGATGAATTCGCGTGTCACGCCTGGAAGACAGCCGCTATCGAGGCTCGGGGTGTAGAGTTCGTTATCGCGAATGAGGAACACATTTGCCATCGCCGCTTCGCAAAGCTCCTCGGAGGTATTGAAGAAAAGCATTTCATCAAATCCCTCATGGCGCGCCATATCGAGCGCGATCAGATGTTCCGCATAATTTCCCGTTTTAATCCCGCGCAACATGCTTTCATTATCCTTCCGCCACGGCGCGATCGTTAAACGCAACCTGACTTCCGTTGGTTCAATTTTAGACACTGTGATCCACGACCATGCTTGCCCGCTGTCTGTTAGATCCATAGGGCCGTCTCCCATCGCTAATGTAAAACGAATCCGAGCCATACCGCTTTCAAGACCATTCCGCCTGAGGAGCTCGATCATCACCTGTTCCAAAGCATAATCATCAATCTCGATACGACGGATATTCAAACGCAACAGCCCAGCTTTCAAACGCCTGAAATGTTCAGCGACGAGCTTTGGCTCACCATCAACACCGAGAATGGTTTCAAATAAACTCAGCCCATGGCACAGGCCTCGATCTGACGGAGAAACCCGAAATTCGGTATCTTCCAAAAATTTTCCGTCGCGCCAAACGATTGCCATATCGCCATTAGAGAAGCTACGCGGCACATATCAAGGACGGAGGGAGAGATTCGATAATATCAACCGAGAATGAACGCTAATAAACGCGAATGAAGATGAACTTTGGAACTTTGATTTCATCTCAACTTAAATCGAGATGTGAAAATCAGGTATCTCATACTTGATTAAATTAGCGTTCATTCGCGTTCATTCGCGGTTGAAAATTTACAACCGAACAATTTGGGCAAAAAAAAGAGCGGCTCGACCGATTATCCCCGGGAAAAACCCAAAAACCCAAAGGGACGTTCAGTCGAGCCGCCTTGTCTTGCGACGTGGGGAAAAAAACACGGGATGGGGGTTGGGTCAACGAATTTTTCGTAGCAAATGTGATTTTTTAAAAAGTCTCTTTATCACTGAAGGATTCCCTTACGCGACGTAGATTTTTCATCGCCAGCAGCGGCAGATAAGGGCTTATTTGCGGAAATGGAATGGAACGAAGGCAAGCGTAGAGGGAAACCCTTTTCCCACAAAGGAACCAACAAGGAGTCTATCCCGGCTAAGAAGTTCTCCGGTAAACCGGTTGTTGGAGCGGCGAAGCCGGGAAACGACAAAGGTTGGGATGGCGTCGCGGGCTGGTATGACAAGCTCGTGGGCGCGGATGGCTCAGATTACCATCAAAACGTTATTTTGCCGGGAGTCATGGAGTTGCTGGATATTCAAAAAGGCGATTCCGTGGTCGATGTCTGCTGCGGGCAGGGAGTGTTGGTTAAACATTTGCTCACCGCTGGAGCGGGAAAGATTCATGGGATCGATGCCAGTGAGAAACTTATTTTCGCAGCTCGGCAACGAAACAGCAATGAACCACGAGTGAGTTTCGAGGTTGCCGATGCGTGTGGAAAAGCACCGTGGGCGGATGGGAGTTTTGACAAAGCCGCCTGCGTGATGGCGGTACACGATGTGCCGGATGCTGCGGCGCTGATGCAAAATGTTGCAGCCGCGCTGAAGCCAGGTGGAAGCTTCGTGATCGTGATGATGCATCCGTGTTTCAGAATTCCCAAAGAAAGTCATTGGGGTTGGGACGGTGATCAGAAAGTTCAATTCCGTCGTTTAGATAAATACGGTTCCGCACTCGAGATAGCGATCCAAACCCGCCCCGGCCTCAACACCGGTGAAGGCACGGTGTTTTACCATAGACCTCTAGCAGATCTACTTTCCGTGATCGGCGCAGCGGGATTCGGTGTCACGAAATGCACAGAGCTTTTCTCTCACCGCAGATCACAGTCCGGCCCATTCAGCAAAGCCGAGCACAAAGCAGCAGAGGAGTTTCCGCTGTTTCTGGGAATCAAAGCGGTGAGACTCTGATCCGATATAGCAACCCGAACCTTCCATCTTATTTTTCTAAATCCAATTTTTCTATCGAAAATTCTGAACCTCAAAGTTTCTGAAACGCATCCATCCCGCCTTCGACATTGGTGACGTTTTCGAAACCGATGGACATCAGATATTCGCAAGCTCTGGCGGAGCGCATACCGGCTTTGCAGTGGATGATGATCTCGGTGTCTTTGGGAAGATTCGGTGCGAAAGCTGGGATGGTTTGCAGCGGCACGAGCTTGGCTTGCGGAATGTTCGCGACCTGCCATTCGTCTTCTTCGCGGACATCGATGAGCAATGCGTTGAGGTTTCCTGAATCGAGGCGGTCTTTGAGTTCGGCGGCGGTGATGGATTGCATGGTGGAATCGTTGATTTGGCAGGACGGATTAGCGGTGGTTTCGGAATTGTGAACGGAGGTGATCGTGGGAGTTTCTCCACAGAGTCGGCAAGCGGGATCGTGACGAAGTTTCAGCGAGCGAAATGAAGTACGAAGTGCATCGTAGATTAGAAGTTTTCCTAATGGTACTTCGCCTACGCCGAGGATGAGTTTGATCGCCTCCATCGCTTGAAGCGATCCGATGATCCCAGGTAACACACCAAGGACACCGGCTTCCGCGCAGTTCGGCACTGCGCCGGGAGGTGGGATATCAGGCAACAAGCACCGATAACAAGGTCCGCCAAGATGTGGTGCGAAGACGGTCATCTGTCCGTCGAAGCGATGTATTGCTCCGTAGACGAGTGGCTTTCTTAGAAAAAACGCGGTGTCGTTAGAAAGGAAACGCGTGGGAAAATTGTCCGAGCCATCGATGATGATGTCGTATTTCTCTGCAATCGAAAGCGCGTTGTCGGGTGTGAAGCGGACGGGAAAAAGTTCGAGCTCGAGGTGTGGATTCGTTTCACGCAGGCGCGCGGCAGCGGAATCGAGTTTGGATGTCCCGATCGTGGCATCGCAGTGTAGCAACTGGCGTTGAAGATTGGAGAGATCGACTGTATCAGGATCGACCAAACCGAGTTTCCCGACACCTGCCGCCGCGAGGTAAAGCGCGGCCGGAGAACCCAGCCCACCGGTGCCGATCAGCAGCACCGAGGCATTTTTTAAACGCAGCTGACCACTTTCACCGATCTCCGGAATGAGGAGATGGCGAGAGTATCTGGCTTTTTCTGCTGGCGTGAGCACATCCACGGCGTAACCGCTATTTTTCAAAGATGAAACTTAAATTCACGAGAAGACTTCGGTTGCGGGTTTGGAAATCCATGTTTAGAACTGCCACATGGCAGAAGTATTATCGACCTTCGAATTGAAGTTTAACAATACGGCACCTGGTTTTGAACTGCCGGATGCATGGGGGAAAAAGCATTCTTTGCGGAATTACGCAGGGAAAAACGGGACCGTAATTGTCTTCGCGTGCAATCATTGTCCTTTCGTCCTTCATCTCGCCAAGGTGCTCGGTCAATTTGCTACGGCAGCCGCGACTCAGGGGGTCAGCACGATTGCGATTAATTCCAACGATCTCGAAAAATATCCCCAAGACGGTCCAGAACATATGAAGGTATTTGCCACTGAGAACGGCTGGAATTTTCCTTACCTCATCGATGAAACCCAGATGATCGCGAAATCCTATGGAGCTGCATGCACACCAGATTTCTTCTTACTCGATGGTGAAGGAAAGGTTGTCTACACAGGTCAGTTTGATAGTTCACGCCCGAACTCCGGCCAACCCGCCACTGGTGCAGATCTCGTAGCAGCAGTCAACTCAGTCCTAACTGACAACCCTCCAGCCAAAGGCCTCCCAAGCAGCGGTTGCGCCATCAAATGGAAACCTGGAAAAGAACCACGCTGGTTTCCGAAGGCTTGAGGTATTTGGAAAGATTTTGCCATTGATCCAATATCAATCGCACTCTTTCCTTCATACCAACCCATGAAACACGTCTTGCTGGCATTTGCCCTATTCAGTCTCACCTGCCACGCGGCACCGCCCGAGCTTTCTGGGATTTATCCGCATCTTGCGATGTTCAACTCTGAGAAGGAATGCGGCACTGGAGCGGTGGTGCCTTGGGCTGACAAGCTTTGGATCATCACTTACGCGCCGCACTGGCCCACAGGATCAGACGACAAACTCTACTCAATCTCGCGCGATCTCACCCAAACGATCCACCCCGAGTCCATCGGCGGCACACCCGCCAACCGCATGATTCACAAAGAATCCGAGCAGCTTTTCATCGGACCTTATGCGGTCGGAAAAACCGGCAAAGTTCGCGCGATTCCCTACGACAAGATGCCAGGTCGACATACCGGCAACGCCCGCCATTTAACCGACCCCGCAGGCAAAATTTATTACGCTACCATGGAAGAGGGCATCTACGAGGTGGATGTGAAAACCCTCGCGTTCACAGAGTTGTTTGCCGACTCACAAAAACAAACCGGCAAGCCGCCCGAGGGTCGTCGCTATGCCGATCTCCCAGGCTATCACGGCAAGGGACTGTATTCCGGCCAAGGAGTGTTGATTTACTCTAACAACGGCGAGAAATCCAAAGAGGCCCTCTCCGATCCCCGCATCCCCTCCGGCGTGCTCGCCGAGTGGGATGGAAAATCAGATACATGGAAGGTGGTGCGCCGCAACCAGTTCACCGAAGTCACCGGCCTCGGCGGCATCGAAGGCAGCGCCAACCCCGCCACCGATCCGATCTGGGCCACCGGTTGGGATAATAAATCCGCCATCCTCGCCCTGCGCGAGCCAGCCACGGGTTGGTCTTTTTACCGCATGCCCAAAGCATCACACTCCTACGACGGCGCACACGGCTGGAACACCGAGTGGCCACGCATCCGCGAGATCGGAGATAACGATTTCCTCATGACCATGCACGGCACGATGTGGAGTTTCCCAAAAACATTTAGCAGTGCGAACTCCGCCGGCATTTCTCCTCGCTCGAACTATCTGAAAGTCATCGGCGACTACGCACGTTGGGGCGATCACATCGTATTCGGTTGTGACGATACAGCCAAAGCCGAGTTCCTCAACAAGCGCGAAGCCAAAGGCGAAATCGCTGCCGCCCAATCGCAATCCAATCTCTGGTTCGTGAAACCCGATCAAATCGACACCTTCGGCCCCGAAATCGGTCGCGGCATGGTTTGGGAAACGGAAGACGTTGCCGCCGACACCCCATCCGATCCTTTCCTGTTCAATGGCTACGATCACCGCTGTTTGCACCTCACTCATTCTAACAATTCAGTTGTGAACATTGTGTTAGAAATCGATACCGCAGGCAACGGCCAGTGGAAAACTCTGCGAGAAATTTCCGCGAAACCCTACACCTACGTTTCGTTTGAAAAATCCGATCCCGGTGTGTGGATCCGACTCCGCACCAAAGAAAGCGTGAAAGGCATCACCGCCGCATTCAGCTACCGCAACGATGACAAACGCTCCAACGCAGCCGACCCAATCTTCGATGGCTTAGCCAAGCAAGGCCAAGAGCTGACCGGCGGCATTGTCCGCTCACTCGATGAAAACGCCCGCACCATGGCATTTGCTGCCACCGATGCGTCGGGTGCATCAATTGGTTACTACGAGCTCAACGAGAAACTCGAACTCAAACCCATCGCCAAAGACGGCGAACCCGCATGGAGCAACGAACACGCCGCCATTCCGAAAAACGATTTCCTCGTCATCGACGAAGCTTCCGTGCTTTTCCTCGATCAGGACGGCAAACGTTGGAGACTTCCCAAAGGTGAAATTGGAAAACATCCGCTCGGCAACTACCGCGTCGCCCGCGAGATCGTCACCGAACGCGATATCTTCAACGCCGACGGCACGCTCTATGAACTCCCAGCCCGCAACGCCGGTGGCTTCATTAAAGTCCGCCCTGTCACCACCCACAACCGCCTCATCCACGACCTCTGCGGATATCGCGGCCTACTGGTCATGAGCGGAGTTGCGAAAAATACGCCAGAATCTAACGAACATATTCTCCGCTCCACCGATGGAAAAACCGCCGTCTGGGCGGGAGGCATCGATGATCTCTGGAAATTTGGGAAACCCCGCGGCCTCGGCGGCCCTTGGAAAGACAGCGAAATCAAAACCGGTACGCTATCCGACCCCTACTTAATGACCGGCTACGATAAGAAATCGCTCACTATAACAACTTCCTCTCCAGCCACCATCACCGCTGAAATCGACATCACCGGCAACGGCAACTGGGCTCCCTACATGAGTTTCAAAGTCGACGGTAAAGCCTCCCACACTTTCCCCGATTCCTTCTCCGCATACTGGGTCCGTTTCAGCAGCGATAAAGACTGCACCGCCACCACGACCTTGGTTTACGAATAATGTCGCATCACTAATCTCTCCGACCTAACAGCATAGAGACGTAGTAGAGGAGCATCGCGAGCGATCCGAGAGCTGCGACAACGTAGGTCATCGCTGCCCAGAAAAGCGCGTTCTTCGCTTTGTCGTGTTCCATGGATGAGGAGACGCCCGAGTTTCCGAGCCATGCGAGGGCGCGCTTGCTGGCGTCAAATTCCACGGGCAAGGTCACGAAAGAAAACAGAGTCGTGATCGCAAACAAACCGACCCAGATGTAGAGAAACAATGGGGTGTGAAAAAACACCGCACCGAGCATGCCGGCGATCATAATGAAATTCAGAGCCGTGCCTGCGAACTGCACGGCGGGCACCATTTTCGAACGCATCGTCAGCCAAATATACGCTTTCTGATGTTGGATCGCGTGACCGCATTCGTGAGCAGCAACAGCGGCAGCAGCGAGATTATTCATCGCGTAAACCGACTCGCTCAAATTCACCGTGCGAGTTGTGGGATCGTAATGATCCGTCAGTTTTCCTGGGGTACTGATGACTTGCACATCGTTGATCCCATTTTCTTTCAGCATGATTTGCGCGATCTGCGCTCCGGTATAACGAACCGGAATTTGCGAATACGCGTTGAATCGGCTCTTCAAGGTATGACTGACCAGCCAACTCACGAGAGCCGTGGCGGCAAAAATGATTACAAGAGTCGGCGAGAGACCCATGATAAAACCTAGGTGGGAAGTGGTGGTGAAATCGAAATTCATTGTGTGAAGTTAATGCTAATTTTGGTTGTCGCAACGGATAGCGGCACAAAACTGAAAATTTTTCAGTAAAAAATCAAAAAAAACGTCCGCCGAAATCAGCCGATGTTTCACAGAGAGTTTTTAATCAAACGGAAACGCTCGTGGTAATTTCCTGCATTGAATTTTTTGCAGCAGGGATAACAAGCCACCGCGCGCCGCATGGGGCGGACTCGTTTGATTTCGGAAAAGCAAGACGGGCAAACGTAAACGTATTTCCGTTTCATCCTCCGACTTTTGAGCGGCAATGAATGACGTGCGCTTTCACCCGGGATTCCAAGTTCACAACAAGCCATCTGCCATTCAATTCCGTGTGGATCGATCTGACGACGTCCGCAACGCTCAAACGCTAACAAGTGCGCGAACTCATGTTTGAGTGTTCTCCAAACTTCTGTTTCTGATAGATCTTTCAGCTTGGGATTGATCTCTATCAAACGTGATGGCCACCACGCGCGTCCCGCCGTCGTCCGCATTCTTGGATTCCACACCACACGAACTTTTCTCGATAACTCTGGTAGACCAAAAGACATCGCTTGCTCGCGGCACCAAACGGTCATACCCGGATCCGACTTATCACCCGATATCGTCGCGCTGCTCTTTCCCTTCGGCATCTTCGATCCGCGCATCCATTTGGGAAATTTGAATTCCAATTGTGCGAAGAAGTTTGCCATCGATACGTGAAACTATGGTGATTCCATCGACCATGGCAAGCATGCACACGGGGGAAATTTACAAATTTCAAATTTCAATTTTTCCACTCCAAACTCTCGACTCTCCGCTCTTAGCACTCCGCCCAACAGCTGGGTTTACAAGATACCCATCGCAGAGTAGCTTGCGTGCCATGAAATTTATCCGCCACTCACTTTACTTCTGGCTCGCGCTAACGGCTGCCGCGCTCTGCCAAGTGGTGGAACCTCAACCCGCGCCTACGAATCCAGCCATAATAGAAAAACAGGAACTCCCTGATGATGGCGTCCGCGTAGCGGTGCTGGGTTACCATGATTTTTCCGAGACTGAGCAGGAAACCGCAATGCGGATTCGCACCTCGAAATTCCGTGAGCAAATGGAAACCATCCGTGAACTCGGTCTAGCCGTCATTCCTATGTCCGATTTCATCGCGTGGAAAAAGGGCGAGAAAACCATTCCTGCGAAATCCGTGGTGATCACGATCGATGATGGTTGGAAGTCCGTTTATACCGATGCCTATCCCATCCTCAAAGAGTTTGGTTATCCTTTTACGATCTTTCTCTACAAGGACTACGTTGATGGTGGGGGAAAAGCCATGACCACAGGGATGGTCAAAGAAATGCTTAAACACGGAGCAAACCTCGGCAGCCACTCCACCACCCATCCTTTTCCGCAAACGGTCAAAAAACATCAAAAGCACGGTGTGAAAGAATACGATCAGTTTCTCGATGTAGAAATGCGGGAATCTAAACGTTATCTCGAACAACAGTTCAAAAAGAACGTCCCGACTTATGCGTATCCCGGCGGTTTTTTCACCGAAGAAATGTTAATCAAAGCGGAACAGGTCGGCTACTCACACCTCTTCACTGTCCAGCCAGGAAAAGTGAACCGCAATCTGACTAACAACATTCTCCCCCGCTACATCATCCTCGGGAACTACGATAAGATTTTTGAATTCGCTATTAACTTCCGTGACTCTGCAGCGGACACCGCCGGCGGTATGGTAGAAGGTTTAGCGAAGACCTTGGAGTTTCCCGTCAATCCTCAGCCCGGTGCCATCGTCAACTCGCGACTCCCGAACATCGAAGTAGATTTTTCAACCGCGACTAACATCGATCCCAAAACCCTGAAAATGCAGATCGGAGGCTTCGGCGAAGTTCCCGCCAACTACGCCAGCGAGGGAAAACTCTTCTCATGGCAGGTCAATCGCCGCTTACGCGAAAAGACCTGCACCGTCATTGTAACATGGAAGGATCTTGAGGGAAAACCCGCCAGTAAACCCCTAGAGTGGACGTTCCAAATCGATCGTGGTGCCGCCTACCTCCCAAATGAGTGAAGGTTTGCGTCTCATGCAGTGACATTCTCGTCACCGCCCTTCTTGAACTTTGGAAATTGAAGTTTGAACTTTTAGCGTATTCATGCAGTTTTCACCCGTGATTCCGCCTACCACCGCTCCTTCAACCAAACCTTCAAAATCCAAGCCATCCAAAGGTTGGTCAGCCGAGCAGTCTTCAGAACTCTACGGAGTTGAAGCCTGGGGACATAAATTTTTCGGCGTCAACAAAGACGGCCACGTCACGGTGAAACTCGAAGACGGCGAACACAGCGCCAAAGTTTCCCTCTACAATGTCATCGAAGGCCTGCGCGATCGCGGCACGCATTTACCGGTTCTTCTAAGGTTCCGCGACCTGCTGCACTCCCGCATCACCGAGATCAACGAAGCGTTTCGCGAGGCGATCAAAGTCACTAAATATCAAGGAAACTACCGCGGCGTTTACCCAATCAAGGTGAACCAACAACGCCAGGTCATCGAGGAAATCGCCGAGTTCGGAAAAAAATATCACTACGGCCTTGAGGCAGGATCGAAGCCCGAGCTCATCGCTGCACTCGCACACATGCACGATCCCGAAGCCTACATCATCTGCAATGGCTACAAGGACGAAGAGTTCATCGACCTCGCGCTGCATTCTCAGAAAATGGGAATGAAAATCATGTTGGTGCTGGAAATGCCCAGTGAGCTTGATCTCATTCTCGAGCGCTCCCGCAAGATCGGCGTCCTGCCCAACCTCGGCATCCGCATCCGACTTTCCACAAAAGGCTCCGGCCACTGGCAGGAATCCGCAGGCGACAAATCCGTTTTCGGTCTCAACGCCGCACAAGTTATCAATGTGGTCGATTCTTTAAAAGCCAGCGGTCACCTGCCCTGCTTGAAAATGCTGCATTACCACCAAGGCAGTCAAATTCCGAACATCGCCGCCATCCGCGAAGGAGCCACCGAAGCGGTTCGCATTTATTGCGATCTCGTCAAAGAAGGAGCACCGATGGGCGTGCTCGATATGGGCGGCGGCATGGCCGTTGACTACGATGGCTCGCATACGAACTTCGCCTCATCGTGCAACTACTCCATCCAAGAATACTGCACCGACATCGTCGAGGTTATCGGGCAGCAATGCGACCGCGTCGGCGTGGCGCATCCCAATCTCATTTCAGAATCCGGCCGCGCCGTCGTTTCCTATTACTCAGTGCTGGTATTCAACATCCTCGACGTGACCTCCGCGCAGACTACGGACAAAGAACCCGAGATGCCGGATAAAGCTCCGCAGAACCTCGCGAACCTTTTCCACGTCAATAAAACCCTCAGCAAAAAGAACCTCCAAGAGGCGATGAATGATGCGGTCTATTACCGCGATCAAGTCCGTGCCATGTTCCTCTATGGCGCAGCAACTCTGCGCGAACGCGGTCTCGCAGAGGCATGGTATTGGCATATCCTCACCCGTATCTCTAACATGATCTCCGACATGGACGATGTGCCGGAAGATCTCGTCGAACTCTCCAACGGCCTCGCCGATTTCTATTACGGAAACTTTTCCTTGTTCCAATCTCTCCCCGACTCATGGGCGATTGACCAACTTTTCCCCATCCTTCCTATCCATCGCCTCAACGAGAAACCCAAGCACCGCGCGGTTCTCGCCGACATCACCTGCGACTGCGATGGCAAGATCGACCGATTCATCGATAAGGAAGACGTCGCGAAAATCCTCCCGCTCCACGAGCTCAAGTCCGATGAACCTTACTACATCGGCATTTTCCTCGTCGGTGCCTATCAGGAAACCCTAGGCGACCTCCACAACCTCCTCGGCGACACCAATGTCGTCGGCGTCCACCTCGAAAAAGGCAAACCCGTCTACACCCACGAAGTCGAAGGCGACACCGTGGCGGACGTGCTCTCCTACGTGGAGTTCGACCCGAAAGAACTTGTCTCCAAATTCCGCAATTTCGCAGAAAAAGCCGTCACCGACGGCCGGATTTCGCCGAAAGAGCGCAAGGAAATCATGGATCTCTATCGCGATGGCCTTGGCGGATATACGTATTTTGAGAGTTAGCAAAAAACTCGAAGACTACCAGTAGCGCTCGGGACAAACAGTGCTATGATCCGGAATGTCTTTTAAAATGCTCATCCAAACCATTCCCTATCTGCTGCTGGCGCTCGTTGCGATCGCCATCCTCATTCCCGCCTGCGCACCAAATTTCAACACCGCAGCACGTACCAAGGAATACAAAACTGTCCTCACAAAAAGCCAAGACGCCGCGCCAGGAAATCAAGAATCACTTAATGCCTTCACGACTTTTCTCCAAAAAATCGACGATCAAGCTTACGTCGAAGCCAACGCTGCTAAAGTTTATGCACCAGATGCTTATTTGAACGACACACTCGTTACTCACCACGGAGTTGAGCAGATCAAAGCCTATTTCCTCAAAACAGCAGAAACCATGACTCAATACCAAATCACGGTAGATGATACGGTTTCATCCGGAAACGAACACTACGTCCGCTGGACTATGGTTTTCGCCGCACCGAAATTAAATGGCGGAAAACCCGTCGAATCCGTAGGCATGAGCCACGTCCGCTTCAACTCCGCTGGACAAGTCATCATGCATCAAGATTTCTGGGATTCCGGCACGAACATCTATGGACAAATTCCGATCCTCGGTGGAGTGATCGAATCGATCCGCCGCCGCTTTGAAAAATAAATCATTCAAACTATGACTCCGCGCATCAAAGCATTCACAACCATGATCGGGCATTGGTGGGATTCTGACTACCAAGCTCCCGGCGATCCGGATCCATCGACCCTTCCCGACAAGATTGATTGGCAACGCACCATACCGTTCATCTTTTTACATCTCGGCTGCCTCGCCGTGATCTGGGTCGGATTCAGCCCCATCGCGGTCATCGCGGCGATCTCGCTCTATTTCATCCGTATGTTTGCGATCACCGGCTTCTATCATCGCTACTTCGCGCATCGCTCTTATAAAACCTCACGGAATTTCCAGTTCATCCTCGCGATCATCGGAAACACCTCCATGCAACGCGGCTCGCTGTGGTGGGCTGCCACGCATCGCCATCACCACAAGCATTCCGACGAAGAAGAAGACATCCACTCGCCACGCATCAGCGGCTTCGTCTGGTCACACATCGGTTGGCTGACCTCAAAACGGAATTTCCCCACCAACTACAAAGCCATCCCTGATCTCGTGAAATTTCCCGAGCTGGTTTGGCTCAATCGCTTCGACCAAGTCGTGCCCATCGCCTTCGGCATCGTCATGCTCGCCATCGGTTGGGCGCTCGAAACGTTTGCTCCATCACTCGGCACCACGATGTGGCAGTTCTTCGTGTGGACCTTTTTTATCTCCACTACCGTCCTACTTCACGGCACATTGTTCATTAATTCCCTCGCTCACGTCTGGGGAAAACGCCGCTTCAATACTGAAGACGATTCTCGAAACAATTTCTTCCTCGCCCTCATCACCCTCGGCGAAGGCTGGCACAACAACCACCACCGCTTCCCGCACTCGACCCGCCAAGGTTTCCTCCCTCACGAAATCGACCCAACTTACTACATCCTAAAACTCCTCTCCATATTTGGTTTAGTCTGGGACCTCCGCCCCGTCCCCCAAGCCGTCATCGAAGAAGCTAAATCTCTAAAAAATTCCTAACCACAGAGACCCAGAGAACACAGAGGTAAGAATTTGATCGCAACCACCTCTGTGAACTCTGTACTCTCCGTGGTCAAAATATTCCCCAATAATCTCCAACATATTTGGAAAACAAAAAATCCATCGCCATCATTGGAACAGGAATCTCCGGGCTCGCCTGTGCTCATTTCTTGCATCGTCATTTTAACGTCACCCTGTTTGAAAAAGACCGCCGCATCGGAGGACATTCCAACACCGTCACGGTTAAGGAAAACGGCAAGCAACTCCCGCTCGATACCGGCTTCATGGTTTACAACGAGGTCACCTATCCGCACCTCACCCAGCTTTTCAAAGAACTCGAAGTCGAAACCAAACCCACGGAGATGTCTTTTTCCGTGCAACACATACCGAACGATATCGAGTTCAATGGCGGCTCGCTCAACTTACTTTTCGCTCAACGCAAAAACCTATTCCGCGCTCGCTACTGGAAAATGCTGCTCCAGATCAACCGCTTCAATAAAGAGACATTCGAAGAACTCGCGAACCCTCAATACGGAGATCTCTCACTCGCTGATTACGTGAAAGCTAGAGCCTACGGTGCCGATTTTCTCGCTTGGTATCTCTCGCCCATGGCAGCTGCAGTTTGGTCTTCCCCGCCAGAACGCATCAACGATTTTCCCGCCAGAACCCTCATGCGCTTCTGGCACAACCACGGCTTCCTTGGCCTCGATACCCAGCACCCATGGCGAACTGTGATTGATGGCTCTCGCCAATACGTCGAAAAAATTACTGCTCCTTTTAAAACACAAATCGTAACGGGAAATCCTGTCCGCAGTGTATCCGCAGAAAATAAAGTCACTCTCGCTGATGGAATCTCGCAGCATTTTGACCAAATCATCTTTGCCTCGCATGGAGATCAATCGCTAAAACTCCTGGAATCTCCTACTCCACTCGAAAGCGATATTCTCTGTCATTTTAATTATCAACCCAACAGAGCTGTCGTCCACACCGATCCCCGTTTCATGCCCCAAACCAAACGCGCTTGGGCCTCGTGGAATTACCGCGTCGAGCCCTCTGGAAAACACTCCACGCATTATTGGATGAACAGCCTCCAAGGCGTCTCGGAAAACGAAAACTACTTCGTTTCCATCAACCCTCCGGGCGAAATCGCTCCGGAAAAAATCCATCACGAACTCGAATACGAGCATCCAATCTTCAGTAGCGCAGCGATCAAAGCCCAAGATCGCATTCCAGATCTCAACTTCGACGGCAACAACACCAACCGCTTCTACTGTGGCGCATGGCAGAGATACGGCTTTCACGAGGATGGCATCTGGTCTGCTCACCGCCTTTGCGAACAAATTCTCAACCATGATCCATGGCGGCAAGTGGACCGCGCGAGTCGAGTCGCGCCGAACTCCGAAATCTCAGTATGACGGCCAGAAACTCCATCTACGAATGCGATGTCTCTCACACCCGCATCTCCCCAAAAAAACACGCCTTCCAATATCGCGTGTTCATGCTCGCCATCGATCTCAATTCTTTCCCACAAGTCCTCCTTCTTTCTCAAAATCGCTTCAACCTTTTCTCCATCTACAACCGAGATCACATCAACACGGACGAAACAAAAAGCATTCGACAAAACCTTACCGCATGGCTTTCAGAACAAGGCACAGAAATTCCCGCCGATGCGAAAATCATATTGTATACTTTTCCACGCGTTCTCGGTTACTCATTCAATCCCGTATCTTTCTACTACATTTACCGTAATTCGGGAAAACCCATCACCGCCGTCGCTGAGGTCACCAATACCTATCGTGAAATGAAGCTCTTTCCACTTGGTGAACCCGATGCAAAAGGCTCTTTCAATCATACCGTCGCGAAAAACTTCTACGTCTCACCTTTCTCAGATCCTAACGACACCTTCCACTTCCGCATTGGCCAACCTTCTGAAAACTGGACCGTCCACATCGATAACCTCACCGAAGCCAAACCCTCCCTCCTCTCTGCCATCCGTGGCGAGCAACGCAAACTCACCGCTTACCGCCTCGCATGGTTTGCCTTAAAATATCCTCTCATCTCCCTCTCCATCATCTTCCGCATTCACCTCCACGCCATCCTCCTCTTCCTGAAAAAAATCCCCCACTTCCCAAAATCCACACCTATATCAAATGTGGCTGGGACTTGCAGTTCCAGTCCGTCGGAGGGACTTGCAGTCCCTCACTCCCTACCTAAACCACCACACCCATGAGCTCATCCCATACACAGTCAAACCTTGGCGAACTTAGCGACTTGGCGGTCCAACCCTCTTCCGCGTTACAAGCGTCATCATTCCCCGAGCGCATCGTCCTCTCCCTGTTCCGTAAATTCAACCAAGGCGGACTCTCCCTCACCTACCCCGGCGGCCACAGCCTCCACTTCGGCGAGAAAGACGCACCCATCACCGCTCACATCACCCTCAACGATCCCGAAGAATTTTTTAAACGCTGCATGTTCTACGGCAATATCGGCATGGGCGAGGCGTACACCGATGGCATCTGGGACACCCCGGACATTGCCGCTGTCATTTCATGGTTTGCCCTGAACATGAACACTATCCAAGGCGACGACACCGATTCCTCAACTCTCCCCGGCGTTAATTTCCTCAAAATTGTCAACTGGTTCCGCCACCTCAAACGCTCCAACACCATCGAAACCTCGCGACGCAACATCGCCGAGCATTACGATCTCGGAAACGAGTTCTACTCGCTCTGGCTCGATGAAACGATGACCTACTCCTCGGCGAAGTTCACACCGCAAACCCAAACCCTCGCACAAGCGCAGACCGAAAAATATGACGCGCTTTGCCGCAAGCTCCAACTCAAGCCCACCGATCACGTTCTCGAAATCGGCTGTGGTTGGGGCGGTTTCTCCCATCACGCCGCGGAAAAGTATGGCTGCAAAGTCACCGCCGTCACCATCTCCGAAGCCCAAGCAGCTTACGCCCGCGCCCGCATCGAGAAAGCCGGACTCTCCCACCTCGTGGAAATCCGCATCCAAGACTACCGACTCATCACCGGCAAGTTCGACAAGATTGCCTCCATCGAAATGTTAGAAGCTGTCGGCCACAAATTCCACGAATCCTTTTTCGCGAAATGCCACGAAGTCCTCGCACCTCAGGGCTTACTCGCCGTGCAATACATCACGGTTCCTGATTGCCGATATAAATCCCTAACAAAAGGCGTCGATTGGATCCAGAAAGTCATCTTCCCCGGATCGCTTCTGCTCTCCGTCGGACGCGTCAACGAAGTCATCAACAACACCAGCAACCTCTTCCTCTGCCACTTGGAAGACCTCGGACTCGACTACGCCCGCACCCTCAGCACCTGGCACGAAACCTTTAACGCCAAACTCGATCAAATCCGCCCCCTTGGCTTCGACACCCCATTCATCCGCACCTGGAACTACTACCTCAAATACTGCGAAGCCGGCTTCGCCACCCGCAACATCTCCGTAGTCCAAGCCGTCTACACCCGACCGAATAATTTGAAACTTTAAGTTTTAAAATCCAACCTCTGGTTTCTGGTCTCTGGCTTCTAAAATCTCAAATTCTTTCATGACCCTTAACCCAGACAGCCGCTTCTACCGCTGGGTCATTCGGCCCATCGTGAACCAGCTCAAGCAAGGCACCTCTCCTGAAAAACTTTCCTGGAGCGTTTCCCTCGGCGTGACTCTCGGCATTTTTCCCATCATGGGCAGTACCTCCATCGTGTGCGTTATCATCGGACATTTGTTTAGACTCAACCAACCCATCCTCCACCTTTTCAAAACCTTCACCTATCCTCTCCAACTCATCCTCATCCTCGTCTACATCCGCCTCGGCCAAATGCTCAACGGCGTCCCCCTCATCAAATTTTCCATCCCCCAAATGCTCGGCCAGTTCAAAGACGATCCCGCAAAGTTCTCTCGCGACTTCGGCATGGCCGCCCTCTACGGCATCGAAGCATGGGCGATCAGCGCGATCCTGCTCATTCCCATCCTCTATTACATCTCCCTCCCCCTCCTCAAAAA
>JANMGO010000051.1:0-16825 GCA_031374665.1 Akkermansiaceae bacterium
TAAAGAAAAACCACAAGAAGCTGAAGTCCTCAGCCTTGGCACTGGCGGCAAAGACGACAACGGTAAAACCATCGAGTTCTCCGTTAAAGTCGGAGACAAAGTTCTCATCTCCAAATACGGCGGAACAGAAGTCAAACTCGACGGCCAAGAAGTCCTCATCATCTCCGAATCCGACATCCTCGGCATCGTCGGCTAATCAAATGAGATCTGACTGATCCGTCAGATCCGTCAGATCCGTCCAATCAGACAAATCTAACAAAATACAAATTAAGAACATGGCCAAACAACTCCTATTCGACGAAGCAGCACGCCAAGCCCTCCTACGCGGTGTTGAAAAACTCGCACGTGCCGTCAAAGCAACCCTCGGACCATCCGGTCGTAACGTCATCCTCGATAAAAAATTCGGCTCACCTACCATCACCAAAGACGGTGTGTCGGTTGCTAAAGAAATCGAACTCGATTGCCCTTACGAAAACATGGGCGCTCAGCTCATCCGCGAAGTTTCCTCAAAAACTTCCGACATCGCAGGTGACGGAACCACCACCGCAACGGTCCTCGCAGAAGCCATCTACAAAGAAGGCCTCCGCAACGTCACCGCTGGTGCAAACCCGATCTCGCTTCAACGCGGCATCATGAAAGCCACCGAAGCCATCGTTGCTCAACTGAAAATCATTTCCAAACCCGTCTCCGACACCAAGGAAATCGCCCAAGTCGCAACCGTCTCCGCTAACTGGGACACCGAAATCGGCGGTATCATCGCAGAGGCCATGGACAAAGTTGGTAAAGACGGAACCATCACCGTTGAAGAAGCCAAAGGCATCGAAACCACCCTCGACGTCGTCGAAGGTATGCAGTTCGACAAAGGCTACCTCAGCCCTTACTTCGTCACCGATCCAGAGTCTATGGAAGCCAGTTTCGAAAGCGCACTGATCCTCATCCACGAGAAAAAAATCAGCTCGCTCAAAGACATGCTTCCTCTCCTTGAGAAAGTCGCCAAGTCCGGCAAGCCTCTCATCATCATTGCCGAAGACGTTGAAGGTGAAGCCCTCGCGACTCTCGTGGTCAACAAACTCCGCGGCATCCTCAACATCGCCGCTGTCAAAGCTCCTGGCTTTGGAGATCGCCGCAAAGCCATGCTCGAAGACATCGCTGTCCTCACCGGTGGCCGCGTGATCACCGAAGACCTTGGCATCAAACTCGAGTCCGTTGAACTCAGCGACCTCGGCCAAGCCAAACGCATCACGATCAGCAAAGATTCCACTGTCATCGTTGAAGGTGGCGGTTCCTCCGATGCAATCAGCGGACGCGTTAACCAAATCCGTCGCCAGATCGAGGAAACCACTAGCGATTACGACAGCGAGAAACTCCAAGAGCGTCTTGCCAAACTCGCAGGCGGTGTCGCCGTCATCAACGTCGGTGCAGCTACCGAAACCGAGATGAAAGAAAAGAAAATGCGCGTCGAAGACGCCCTCCACGCCACTCGTGCAGCGGTCGAAGAAGGCATCGTTCCCGGCGGTGGCACAGCGCTTATCCGCGCTCAAGCCGCTCTCGGCGATCTCGGCCTCAAGGGTGATGAAGCCACTGGTGCTGGCATCGTTGCACGTGCCGTCGAAGCTCCGCTTCGCCAGCTCGTCGCTAACGCTGGACGCGAAGGCGCATTGGTTGTCGAAAAAGTCAAAAACGGCAAAGGTGGCGAAGGCTACAACGTCGCGACCGACAAATTCGAAGACCTCATCAAATCCGGCGTCGTCGATCCAACCAAAGTCACTCGCTCCGCACTTCAGAACGCAGCTTCCATCGCTGGACTGCTTCTCACCACCGAGGCACTCATCACCGATCTTCCTGAAAAAGCAGAAGCTGGTGCTGGCGGCCACGGCCATGACCACGGCGGCATGGGCGGTATGATGTAATTAAGGAGGGGCGGCATCCTGCCGCCCATTCCAAAAACTCCCAAGCCGGGCAGGTCTATCCTGCCCGGCTTTTTCTTTATCAAAAAACTTCGACCTTTCCCCTCTATCGTTCAAACTACCCCCCATGAAACTCTTCGATCAAGTTCGCCAGATCACACTCATCGAGCAAATCAGCTCGGTTCTCTCGTGGGATCAAGAAACGTATCTTCCCTCGAATTCGGCCGAATACCGAGCCAAGCAGCTCTCCTACCTCGCCTCTCACGCCCACAAGCTTTCCACTTCAAAATCCTACTTCGCTGCCCTCGCCAAAGCCGAAGCCAAAGATCAAGGCAAACATCAAACCTACTCCGCCAATCTACGTGAGCTTCGCCGCAAATCCAATCGCGCCGCGAAAATTCCGACCGAACTCGTCGCCCGCGAGTCTTCCGTCGAGTCCGCTGCTCACCACGCATGGATCGATGCACGCAAGCATTCCGACTTTTCCATTTTCGCCCCACACCTCCAGAACCTGGTCAATATCGCTCTGCAAAAAGCCGATCTATGGGGCTACTCCGACGAGCCTTACAGCGCACTGTTAGAAGGTTATGAACGCCATGCTTCAGCCAAGCAAATCGCAGATCTTTTTGATAATTTACGTGATCGTCTAGCGCCCATCTCGGCAGCTGCCGTAGAAAAATCCAAATCACTGAAACCTTCGTTGCCACAGGGAATTTATTCGCTCAGCGCTCAACAGGATTTCAATGCACTCGTCGCGGCTGAAATTCGTTTCGACTTTCATGCAGGTCGCATCGACACCACCACCCATCCGTTCTGCACCACCCTCGGTCCGCAAGATATTCGCATCACCACCCGTTACGACCTCAACGATTTCACCTCATCCCTTTTCGGCATCATGCACGAAGTCGGCCATGGCCTCTACGAGCAAGGGCTCCCTCACGAAGACTTCGGCCTGCCTTCCGGCTCCGCTGTTTCACTCGGCATCCACGAATCCCAATCCCGCCTGTGGGAAAATCAGGTCGGCCGATCACCCGCGTTTTGGAAAAAATTCTATCCCATCGCGAAAGAATACTTCCCACAACTCGAAGACTTCCCGTTAGAAAAATTCCTTCATTATATCAATCGCGCGGAACTCTCCGAAATCCGCGTCGAGGCCGATGAAGCAACTTACGACCTGCACATCATCCTGCGTTTCCAAATCGAACGCATGCTTCTCAATAAAGAAATCTCCGTCTCCGAGGTTCCTGCAACATGGAACGCATTGTTTAAAAAATCCTTCGGCTTCCTTCCAAAAGACGACGCCCATGGTTGCCTCCAAGACATCCACTGGTCGATGGGTGGAATCGGTTACTTCCCAACTTACACTCTCGGCAACATCAATGCCGCCCAGCTTTTCCAAGCCGCTATTTCCGATCCTAAAATCAAAGCCGCGACCGAACAAGCTGACTACTCACCCTTGCTCGCATGGCTGCGCGAAAATATCCATCGTCACGGCGCAACTCACGATCCAGCAGATCTCATGAAAATCGCCACGGGTCGCGCACCAGACACAAGCGACTACCTCAAACATCTTTCCACCCGCTATCTCTAACAATTTTACAAATCATGTTCATCGTTATCGAAGGCATCGACGGCACAGGGAAATCCACCCAATCCAAACGCCTCGCAGAACACTTCAGAGCCCAAGGCAAAACGGTCACCTTGTCCCGCGAACCCACTGACGGACCATGGGGAACCTTGCTCCGCAACTCCGCAGAAACTGGCAGGCTCTCTCCCGATGATGAACTCCAAGCTTTTCTCAACGATCGCAAACAACACGTCGAAGAACTCATCCAACCCTCCCTCGCCGCTGGACACGTTGTGATCTTGGATCGCTACTATTTCTCAACCATGGCCTACCAAGGAGCGCGCGGTTTCGATCCCATCCAAATTCGCAAAGACAACGAAACCTTCGCTCCTGTTCCCGATCTCTTGCTCATCCTCGACCTCGATGTCGATACCGCGCTCACTCGCATCGGCTCCCGCGGCGATACTGCAAACGAATTTGAACAACGCGCCAACCTCAGCCGTTGTCGGGAAATTTTCCTCTCCCTGAAAGACGAACCGTTCGCTAAACTCATCGATGCCAACGGCAGCACCGATAATGTCACCCAAAGCATTCTCCAAGCAGTTTCCTAAGAACTAGCATGATCCCTCGTCGTTACGCCAGCATCGTTTGCTCCTCGATCGTGGGAGGCTTGGCCTGCTGGTTGATCCCGGGAAGCAGCATCGAGCGATACGCCTTCCTCGTCACAACCATTCCATTCACAGGATCCCAATCCGTTATCGATGGCAATGGCTCAGCGGAAAAACCTTACACCCATAAAACAACCAAACCGCTCGATTTCAAAAAGATCAGCCAGCCCATCGACATCTCGATCACCGATGATCCGAACCAAATCTTCCAATCCTCACCCCCCTCACCTGTCGATTTTGCGATCATCTTTAAAAATCTAACAAGACTCAAACAAGACTCCATCGCCATCGGCATTCCTTTGACATGGGCCAATCCCGAAGCCATTCCTCTCACCGCCTTGGATCAGCAGCTCGATGCCATTCCAAACCTGATCACCTCCGCCCCATTATCCAGAGGCTCAGTCCCATCGCCCATTCCTCCCGCATTTCGTCGAGCCTCCATCGAATTATCCCAAGTCCACGGAAACACCGCTCTCGTCCCAGTCGTCAATCGCATTCCCATCCCTGGCGTTCTGTTAGGAAATGAAAAATCACTCGCAGGATTCACCACGTTAGAATCGGAACCCGATCAAAACTCTCTTCCACTTATCGCTATCTGGGATGATCGTGTGGTTCTGTCTTTCCACCTCCTCGCTGCGATCAACCACCTACAAGTCTCCCCTGCCTCCATCGAAATTCACCTCGGTCGACACATCTATCTTGGAAAAAAATCTTACTACATCCCCATCGATAACTACGGCCGACTCAGCCTTTTTCCCAAAGCATTTAAAACCATCCAAACCAAGCCGCTCCCCGCGGAAGAATTGCTCGATGCCCCAGAGCAAACCTTTCCCAAAGACACCTTCCAGCCGATCATCATCCGCAATACGCATTCTGCGCAGGATCTTCCGTCCATCGAATTTTCTAACTCCCTTATCCAAACCATCACCCTCCTCTCAAATCCATCAATTGGCTTTTCGATCAAGTATTACACAAACCTCACTAAAGATGTCGAACTCCTCTTCATCGCCGCACTGCTCTGCCTAATTTTCGGCATCCAAAACTTCTGCCACGGCCGCGATGCCCGCGGTCCACTCATCGCTTTGACCGCAGCCATCTTCATCCTGCATTTTCTAGTCGTCCATCTCACTGCAACATGGATACCCACCCTTCCAGCACTCATCACACTCTTCGTCGCCATCTTTTTCACCCGACGCAAAACCAACCAATACCGCCGCGGACGCTTCCAGCTCCCGTGGTGAAACCGCTTCCGTTTTTTCCATTTCACTGCTTAGCTCAGCCCCGCCCATGAATCCTGCCGAAAAAGCCCACGCCCTGATCGAAGCCCTGCCCTACCTCCAGGACTTTCGCTCGAAAACCATTCTCATCAAAATGGGCGGCTCCGCGATGGAAGATCCCGATCTCGTCGCCAGCGTCATGCGCGACATCACGTTCCTCGAAGTCGCCGGCATCAATCCCGTCGTCGTCCACGGCGGAGGAAAAGCTATTTCCGCCGCAATGGAGAAATCCGGTATCGAAGCAAAATTCATCAATGGCCTCCGCTACACCAGCGACGAAGCTATCGATATCGTCGCTCGGGTCCTTTCTAACGAAATCAATCCCGGCCTCGTCCGCATGATCCGCGACTTCGGTGGCAAAGCCATCGGCATTCCCGGAACTGATATCTTCCTCGCAGAAAAAATCAAATCCTTCGATTCCTCAGGCAACCCAGTCGATTTCGGCCGCGTTGGCGAAGTCGTTGGCTGCAATCTCTCTAACATGGATGCAGCAAATAAAGCGGGTATCATCCCAATTATTTCCCCTCTCGCCTCCGAACTTCCTACCGGAAGACCCCTCAACATCAATGCCGACCTCGCCGCCGCCGCTCTCGCGAAAGAACTGCGCGTCTCGAAACTCGTCTACCTCTCAGACGTCCCCGGCCTGCTCGCTGATCCCAAAGATCCCTCCTCGCTGATCCAATCCATCAACGTCGAACAAGCCAACGCCCTCATCGCCGACGGCACGATTTCCGGCGGTATGATCCCAAAAATCCGCTCCGCCATCGACGCACTCAACGCCGGCGTCCGCAAAGTCCATTTTGTAGATGGAAGACTTCCCCATGCCCTGCTCTTGGAAATCTTCACCGACGGCGGGATTGGCACTGAGGTGACTCTGTAGCATTTGATTTATTGGGATCAATCCATTTCACTTCTATATAGCCCGTTGTTTTCTATGAAAAACTTCTTCCGATCGCGCATCTGTAAGATAACAACCGCAATCAAAGAAAAGATGAATAGCATGAACGAAAGTATCAATCCCTCCAATAGTGTAACGAGATAGAATTCCATAAACGCGATCTGGGGTAGAGGAATGGCAGCGGATCTACCCATAAAACTGGCGATATAAGCTTCGTGTCCAAGCAAATCGAAGAGCTCAGCCACTGCCATCGACGCGATGTTACCACACCAAAAATCTGGTGTATAAAGCAAAAAAAATCCCATTGGAACGGCCAGAGTTGTGATGATCGAACATATCATTCTTAAAATGAGGCCGACCCTTAACGCTCTAGATAATAAACTATCTTTTCGCGTCAACGGTCCCGGCAAAGAAGTTAATACCGAGTAACCGATCACAAATGTCGCGATCGCAGCCAGCATCGCGAAATGAGCCGTTGGGTTTCCAGCCTGCTTAAGCCAGACCATCACAATTAGGTAACTAGGTATTGCGCTAATAGCGCAATGAAGAGACCAAAACTTCAATTTTTTCTTAAAAACATCTCTAAATCCCAATGTATCCATGCCTGAATCCTGAGATTTTGAAGGATCTTGGTCAATCTCCCCTACAAGCAAACTCTTGCCCCACGGCCTGCTCTCCGCTATCCCCTTGCCCGCCCATGAACGAGCAAATCGCCAATATCCAATCTTCCGCCCTCGAATTGATCGCCGCCGCCAACGATGCGCGCTCGCTCGATGATGCCCGTGTTTCCGTTCTCGGTAAAAAAGGCTCCCTCACTCTCGCCGGAGCCCTGATCAAGGATATCCCCAACGAGGAAAAAGCAACCTTCGGCCAATCCCTCAACTCCGCACGCACCGCAATCACTTCCGCGCTCGAAACCAAACAAGCTGCCATCCAAGAAATTGCAGACCGCGCCGCACTCTCCGGCATCGACCTCACCCTTCCCGCTCGCTCGCTCCCAACCGGAGGACTTCATCCACTCACTCTGATCCGCGATGAAGCGATCCAGATCCTCCGCCGCATGGGCTTCGCCCTCGCT
The DNA here is from genome assembly GCA_031374665.1 of Akkermansiaceae bacterium. Lineage (GTDB taxonomy): Bacteria > Verrucomicrobiota > Verrucomicrobiia > Verrucomicrobiales > Akkermansiaceae > Luteolibacter. The sequence continues at coordinate 7,396 of JANMGO010000051.1, forward strand.
GATGGCCCCGAAATCGAAGACGAATACCATTGCTTCGACGCACTCAACACCCCCGCTGATCACCCAGCGCGTGACGAAAAAGACACGTTCTATTTCAACTCCGGCAAACTCCTCCGCACCCATACCTCCAGCGTCCAGATCCGCACGATGGAATCCGCCACTCCGCCGATCCGCATCATTGCTCCCGGCTCTGCCTACCGTCGCGATGAAATCGACGCCACTCACCTCTCCGTCTTCAACCAACTCGAAGGCCTCTTCGTCGATACTGACGTCACCCTTCCTGACCTTAAAGGCACCCTCGAATATTTCTTCCGTGAAATGTTCGGAACCTCCACCGAAGTCCGTTTCCGTCCGCACTTCTTCCCCTTCACCGAACCGTCTTTTGAGATCGATGTGAAACTCCAGATCAAAGGCCAAGAGCCACGTTGGATCGAAGTCGCCGGCTGCGGCATGGTCGATCCTGCGGTTTTCGAATCCATCAACGCCACCCGCAAAGACAATGCCCTCGATCAAGAAAAAATCACCGGCTTCGCCTTCGGCATGGGCTTAGACCGCCTCGCGATGATTCGCTGGGGCATCAAAGACATCCGCCTACTCATCGAAAACGACACCCGATTCCTAAAGCAGTTCGCATAATCGATATCTTCCACTGATCACTGCTAACTGAACACTTTTCACTTTAATGAACATCTCACTCAACTGGCTCTCAACCCACCTAGACCTTTCCGGAAAATCCATTTCCGAAATCTCCGACCTCTTCACCTTCGCTGGCGTCGAGGTTGAGGGCATTGTCACCAAAGGCATTGCCTCTGATAAGATTGTCGTCGCGCAGATCATGGAGGCGGTTCAGCACCCGGATGCTGACAAACTCAAGGTCACGCAAGTCGATGCCGGTGAGGGCCAGCTCCGCCAAATCGTTTGCGGCGCGAAAAATTACAAAGTCGGCGATAAAGTTCCTTGCTGCCTCCCCGGCACCCAACTTCCCGCAGGCTTCACCATCGGTGAAACCAAAATGCGCGGAGTCGAATCCAAAGGCATGCTCGCCGCTGCTGAAGAAATCGGCCTCCCGAAAGGCGAAGACGGCCTGCTCATTTTACCGGAAGACTCACCCATCGGCGTTCCCGTAAAAAACCTTTTCGATTCCGATACTCTGTTAGAACTCGAAGTCACCCCGAACCGTCCTGACTTACTCTCCCACGCAGGCATGGCTCGCGAGCTCGCGACCTTACTCAAAACTCCTCTCATCTCCCCTGCTCAACCTCAGATAAAGAGTTCACCTGTCACAGCGGATTTCATCAAACTCGAAGCCACCGACGCCTGCCCCTTTTACGCAGCAACTCGCATCGACAACATCACCGTCGCTGAAAGTCCTGAATGGCTGAAACAACGCCTCACCTCAATCGGCCTCCGCCCGATCAACAACATCGTTGATATCACGAACTACGTTCTCCACGAAACCGGACAACCGCTCCATGCCTTCGATGCCGCGAAAGTCACTGGCGCACTCGTCATCCGCCAAGCGAAAGACGGCGAGTCCTTCAAAGCACTGGATGAATCGGTTCACATTCTAACAAGCGACGATCTGCTCATCTCCGATGAATCCGGTGCGGCCCTTGCCCTCGCTGGCGTGATGGGCGGACTCGATAGCGGCGTCACCGAATCCACCACCTCCATCATTCTCGAATCCGCTTACTTCTCACCATCCGGCATCCGCCGCAGCTCACGCCGCACCGCCCTTTCATCGGATTCCTCTTACCGCTACGAACGCGGAGTCGATCCTCAAGGCGTCCTCCCGGCTGCTGCCCTTGCGATTGAACTCATCGGCGCTTCGCCGTCACCTACTCAAGCTGCAGGCGACATTCCTCCCGCACCATCACCCGTCGCTCTCGATCTAACAAAACTACATCACCTTCTGGGAAATTCGATTTCCACCGAAGCTTCAGAGGAAATTCTAACGCGTCTCGGCCTCGCGAAACAAGCCGATGGCAAATGGCAGATCCCATCGTTCCGCCAAGACCTCACCCGCCACATCGATCTTGCCGAGGAAATCACCCGCGTGCACGGCCTCGCAAACGTGCCATCGCGTTTCCGCGCCACGCTCGTTCCAACCAGTGATGTCGATGCCGCATACGATGCCGATATGATCTTGCGTCGCCGCCTCGCTGCACTTGGCTTATACGAGTGCCAAACGATCAAACTCATTTCCGAAAGCCAACTCGCCGACATCTTGCCTCTCCGCCCAATGCAAGAAGGCGATCTCATCCGCGTCAAATCTCCGCTCAGCGAGGATCACGCGATCATGCGCCCATCCATCGTCCCTGGCCTCGTTGCTAGCGCAGAACGCAACGCCCGCCAACAAGCGAAATCTCTCCGACTCTTCGAGATGGGCCGCGTCTTCCGCAACGCCGGCGGCGGCAAAGCCCTCGATCAAGAAAGCGATAGCTTCGCCATTCTCGTTTCTGGCAACTCCCAACCTGCTTCATGGTCTAACAAAGATCGCGCTGCGGATCTCTACGATGTCAAAGCCATCCTCTCCGCGTTGCTGCCAAGTCAGACGATTTCGCTAAAACCCAAAGACCGTGAAAATTTCGCCCTCGGTGCGGAAATCAAAGCCGGTGATCAAACCATTGGCGTCTTCGCGAGACTGTTACCTTCTCGCGAGCGCGCATTGGATTTCATCTCGCCCGTGTTCGTCGCAGAACTCGATCTCGGAAAACTCCGCAAACTCATCTCCGCGAAAACGCATGTCGATGAACTCCCGCAATTCCCCGGCTCCACCCGAGATGCGGCGATGGAACTTTCCATCAACACCCCGAACGCCGACATCGAAGCCGTTCTCGAAAAAGCGAAAGAGCCACTCCTCATTTCCTACGAATGCTTCGACCTCTTCACCGATCCATCCGGCCAGAAGATCGCCGTAGATCGCAAATCCATCGCTTACCGCTTTTATTACCGCGACTCCACCCGCACGCTGAAAGCCAATGAAGTGGATGCGGCGCATCAGAATATTTTGAAACTTCTCTCAGGTATTAGCGGCCTCGTTTTCCGTTGATTCTCTCAAAAAGAAAAAGATAGGGACTGAACATCTGCCGTGGTAAAACTCCACCCAGTCCATGGATCAACCCTCATTACCAGCGCTTCAGCCACCGAGATGGCGGCGCTGGCTTCGTTTTCTGATCAAGATCATCAAAGCCATTGATCGCGATCACTTACCGATCGCTTCCGCAGGTGTCGCGTTTTTCCTGATGCTCGGTATTTTTCCCGGACTCGCTGCCTTGTTCTCGATTTATGGTTGGCTCTCCGATCCCTCGGAGATCGAACGGCAATTGCAGACAGAATCCGGCATTCTTCCATTCGAAGTTCATCAAATTCTTCTCAACCAAATAAAACTCATTGCCGGTGATGGAGAAGCCGCCGGATGGGGCGCAATCCTCGGGCTCGGCTTCGCCATTTGGGCTGGCTCGCGTGCGATGAAAGGACTCATTCAAGGACTCAACATCGTTTTCCGGCAGTCGGAAAAACGAGGATTTCTCAGCTTACAAATCGCTTCTCTCATCCTGACCCTGGCGCTCATCACAGTCATGGCCTCAGCCTTGTTTCTGATCGCCATCATTCCTGTATTCATCGCCATGCTACCGGGAGATAAATACACGCTCGGAATTTTCGACCTGTTTCGTTGGCCATTCCTTCTCACCATCATCATCTGCCTGCTTGCCTTGCTTTACCGCTACGGCCCTTCACGCAACAAGCCCACCTGGAAATGGATCAGCCCAGGTGCTGTCTCAGCCACCTTCATCTGGCTCACCGCCTCCGCCCTCTTTTCTTACTACGTCGGAAATTTCAGTTTATACCTCAACACCTACAGCTCGCTCGGTGCCATCGCCATTCTCATGCTCTGGCTCTACCTAACAGCTTTCCTCGTCCTCCTCGGTGCGGAAATCGACGAAGCGTTGAGGAAGGATGAAGAGTGAAAGGAATGAAAAAATGAAAACTTTGGTAAGAGCTATTACTACAATCTGTGCGATGACGTTAGTGATCGGATGTAATTCTTCAAAATCAACGAGCTCTGAGAGAAAAAATGAAAATCCGTTTGCAGTCCAACTAGGGAAGCGAATTACCCTTATTGGAATAGCTGAAAATCTAAAGGAAGGAGCCCGACTAGGCGGATTCGAACGACAAATTTTTATCGATGATATGGAAAGTTGGCCTGATGAGTTATATGGTAAAAAAGTTACCGTTACTGGAACCCTTATTGAACGTCACGATCTTCCCGTATACATCCCTGAACATGAGAATGATTATCGCTGCGCAAGACCCTATCCAATAGGAACCGATCTTCATGAAGCCGCTCAACGCTATCTCCTAAAAGATGCCAAATGGATGATTGTGAAGGAATAGAATTTATCGGATGGCTCAGCATCCGCTTTTAACTCCTCTTCTCCTCCCACTTCTCTTCCCTCCCTGTCGCAAAAAGTTCGATCAAACGAAATACATGATTTCATCAGCCGACGATTCACAATCAAGCGGATCAACGACTCAGCGCATCATCAATTTTTTCGCCTGTTTTTTCAATAGGTCCCTTGGGATTCACTGCGTCTTGCACATTTTCAATTGCATCGTCTAATTTCTCACCAGCTTTTTCAGCCGGACCTTTTTTCTTACAGGAAACAAAAGCGATAACAGGCATCGAACACACCGTCAGAATAAGTAATTTTTTCATAGGATTGGATCTTGGTTAGCCAGGATCTATTTCCGGACGTATGTAAGGTTCTCACACATCGGGAGAATAGCGACCTACTTCTCACAAATGGGTCAGATAGGGCATTCGTAGCCCCGTAAAACGGGGCGAAGAGTGGTGGCCCGAGCCGGATTCGAACCAGCGACACGCGAATTTTCAATCCGCTGCTCTACCAACTGAGCTATCGGGCCTCACAACACCCTTGCGGGCGGGGCGCGAGTAAGGATTCCCCACTGTCTTTTGACAACCCAAAAATTATCCGTGGACGAAATTAATTATCCATTGGGCAAATCAACCCTGCCTGACAGCTTCGTAAACACTTACCACCCCGAAAGTCATGGGCTTTGCGGTCGAATTGCCGAAGCCCGTTTTCTCCAACAACGCGATCATTGCCGCGCCTGAGGGAAATTGTTCGATCGAACCACCGAGATACTCGTAGGCGTCTTTTTCTTTCGTCAGGAAACCCGCCAGTTTCGGCAGAATGTGATGCAGATAAAACCGATACGGCGCGCACATCACGCCATTGGGTAATGAGAAATCGAGAATAAACAAACTGCCGCCCGTTTTAAGCACACGACGCATCTCTATCAGCGCACGTTCATAATCCGCCATATTGCGCAGTCCGAAAGCGACTGTGACGACATCGAACTCACCATCCGGAAACGGCAGTTCGAGCGCATCCGCCACTAAAGTTTGATGCACCCCGCGGCTTGATGCGTGTTCAAGCATTTCCGCACAGAAATCCGTGGCGATCACTTTCGCGTGCGGCATCGCATCCTGAATGCTCAACGCAAGATCGCCAGTTCCACTCGCTACATCGAGTAGTTTCGCAGGATTGAGCGCCTTAATCCGCTTCGTCACCACCCGCCTCCACCACATATCTGCGCCCATGGAAAGCACATGGTTGGTCATCACATAGCGATCAGCAATACGCGCGAAGGCTTCTTTCACATAAATCGGATCAGGCATCTGGTATCTTCAATCTTTCTTCAAAACCTCGGGGAGCTTCTCTTGGAATTTCTTCAAGCGTGGAATTGAGACACCTCGAATATAAGGATTGTTGGGATTGTTTTTCTCGTAATCCTGATGGTAAGCCTCCGCGACCCAGAATTTCTGAAACGGATAGACTTCAGCGGCAACCTCTTTTGGCGCGATCTTTTTGTTTAACGTCGCGATTTTCTCATCGATGATCTTTTTCTGTTCATCGTTTTGATAGAAAATAATTGATCGGTATTGCGGGCCTCTATCCGCACCTTGTCCGTTGACTTGGGTCACGTCCTGTGAAGCGAAATAGACATCCACCAAAGTTGCAAAATTCACCACTTTCGGATCATAAATCACTTCAATCGCCTCAGCGTGTCCGGTGGTTCCGGTGTTGCTCGATTCATAAGTCGGATTCTCAGTGTGGCCGCCGGAATATCCAGAGATTGATTCTTTCACACCTTTGACACTTTCATAACTCGCTTCCACGCACCAAAAACATCCACTCGCAAAATACGCACGCGCCATTCCGTTTTCTAACGGCACTTCAACCGGTTTGTTTTGCTGGGCTTTCGCCTGATTCGTGCGATCTATTTTTTCTTGGCTGCAACCCGTCGAAATAAACAACGCAGAGAAGATAGAGGTGAGAAGAAATAATTTTTTCATGGCGATTGGTTCAATTTGAGAGCGCACACAGGAGTTCTTATTCCGGCGAATTTCCGAGCAGATACTTCGCGGCTTGCTCGACGTCTTTGTCCCCGCGCCCGGAAAGATTCACAATGATGATATCGGATTTCGGCAACGAGCCTGCGACTTTGGAAACGTAAGCCACCGCATGCGCACTCTCCAATGCCGGAATAATTCCCTCGGTATGTGCGAGTTCTTTAAACGCGGCGAGCGCTTCGTCATCCGTTGCATAAGTGTATTCGACCCGACCTTCCGATTGCAAAAACGCATGCTCCGGTCCGATCGCGGCGTAATCGAGTCCTGCGGAAACGGAATGCGTGAGCTCAATCTGGCCGTCATCGTTGGCCAGCAACCAGGTTTTCGTGCCTTGCAGCACACCGAGTTTACCACCTTGGAAACGCGCGGCGTGTCGCTCAGGAATGATCCCGTCACCACCAGCCTCGACGCCAACCATGCGCACATGTTCGTCATCGAGAAACGGATGGAACAAACCGATCGCGTTCGATCCTCCGCCCACGCACGCCACTAACAGATCCGGCAAACGTCCTTCACGTTCTAAAATTTGTTCACGAGCCTCGACTCCGATCACTCGGTGAAAATCTCTAACAATCATCGGAAACGGATGTGAACCCAATGCAGAGCCGATGATGTAATGCGTGTTTTCCACAGAAGCCACCCAGTCGCGCATCGCTTCGTTGACCGCCTCTTTCAAAGTCGCTTGCCCCGCCGTCACCGCACGGACTTCAGCGCCCATCAGGCGCATCCGCGCAACGTTGAGTGCCTGACGTTCCATGTCGACTTTGCCCATGTAAACCACGCATTCCATCCCGAAACGCGCGCACACGGTGGCCGTCGCCACTCCGTGCTGACCCGCTCCGGTTTCCGCAATGATGCGGGTTTTTCTAAGACGTTTCGCTAACAGAATCTGCCCGAGCGCGTTGTTGATCTTATGTGCTCCGGTGTGCAGCAAATCCTCACGTTTGAGATAAATTTTCGCCCCACCGAGCTTCTCGGTCCAACGCTCCGCGAAATACAACGGAGTCGGGCGGCCGACATAGTTTTTCAAAAGATCATCCAGCTCAGCTTGAAACGCTGGATCAGCTCTCGCGTCTTCATACGCCTGTGCCAAATCCTGCAGCGGAGTCATCAAGGTTTCAGGGACAAACATCCCACCGAACTGGCCGAAGTGGCCTTTTGAATCAGGTAAAGTAGCAGTCGAACTCATGGTAGTTTCCAGGTAGGTTTCAATTTCTCGTATTCCGCGCGGGGCAATAGGACGTAAAGCGGACGCCGCCCTGGGTCAACTGCTGCGATCAATTCACGCAGTTTGTTTTCAGGCATGGTCGTGCACCCAGCCGATGCCGCAGCGCCCTCGCGCCGCCAAATATGGAAGAAAATCGACGATCCACCGTCCGCCACGACTTTCGGGAATGCGTTATGCCCGATGAACATTTTCAACGAATGCGGATAATCATTCTGCACCATCTGTGCCTTTTTTTCCCATTCGGTATTGGGTTCGCGATCCAAAGTAAGGAACTGATTGTAAGATTTCGACTTCGGGTCCTCGACCCATAGATCCCGCGCTGTCACCTGATGGTAAAAGGTTTTCGGCTGCTTTTTCACACTCTTGTGCGAACCCCAAACGCCACCGAGATCAAAAACCCCCGCCGGCGAGCGATCATCGCCCTCCTTTTTCAAAGCCGCACCCGAGGAATTTGGATGTAACCCGCGACCCCATACCAAACCCTTGCTGCCGAGCCGGCCTTTCCATGACTCACCCACCTGCTGCCATTTGCCTGCGCTCTTTTCATAATAGGACAAAGTCACATGCGAGTTGTCCCAACCCTCAGAAATCCCCACCACACATTGAGTCGATTTCTCCGGCAGCTCAAAGGCAGATAAACCCATCATCCCCAGCACATAACAAACGATCAACCCGTATCTCATGCTCCCACTATGTCGCAAAATGATGGGTTCTCAATTCAGATTTTGAAATCTCACGAAACCTCCTCCAGCACACCTCCACCCAACAATCTCCCGCCATCGTAAAACGCCATGATCTGTCCCGCCACCAGCGCTCGCTGCGGTTTATCGAAAATCAATTTCACACGCCCGCCATCCATCGCTTCCAACTTCGCCGTCTCGGCTTTGGCTCTATAACGCGGTTGCGCCTCCACCCGTTTCAGCGACGGAATCGATTCATTGATCGATGAAATCGTCCCTACCACGCACTCCTGAAGATAAAGCCCTGCGGTATCCTCCCTATCCCAGCCGATCACTAACTGATTCTCCGCCGCCTTTTTCCCAACCACCACATAAGCCATCCCCTCTTTCGGAGATGCTACGCCGTGACCTTTGCGCTGACCTATCGTGTAAAAATGCAGACCGCGATGCTGCCCCATCACACGACCCGCCGTATCGACAATATCTCCCGGCTTATCTGGCAAATAATGCGCCAGGAAATCGCTCATCTTTACTTGCCCAAGAAAACAAATTCCCTGCGAATCCTTTTTCTCTGCGACCGGTAAATTGAACCGACGCGCCACATCGCGCACCTCCGGCTTCAACATTTCACCCGTTGGGAAACGCGCATGCTCCACCTGATGTGCCGTCATCAACGATAAAAAATAACTCTGATCCTTATTCGGATCCGCCCCGCGCAAAATCGCTGCCTGACCATTTGAAAGCACCCGCCTGCGCGCATAATGCCCCGTCCCCACCGCCTCAAATCCCTGCTCCAAGGCGTAGTCCAAAAACACCCCGAACTTCATCTCACGATTGCACCAAACATCCGGATTCGGCGTCAGACCTTCCTCGTATCCATTTACCAAATACTCAACGATCTTCTCTTTGTAACTATCCACCAAATCAATCACCCGAAACTCAATCCCCAAGGTCTTCGCCACTGCATGCGCATCTTCAATATCCTGCTCCCAAGGACAATCCCCCGGAATCCCCTCATCATTCATCCAGTTTTTCATATATCCACCCACAACCTCATGCCCCTGCTCCACCAACAACGCG
>JANMGO010000063.1:0-71004 GCA_031374665.1 Akkermansiaceae bacterium
TTTTTGACGTCCGAATCCTTTGACCTCAGTGACGGTCATGCCTTGGACTCCGACCTCTGAGAGGGCCTCTTTGACTTCTTCAAGCTTGAATGGTTTAATGATAGCTTCGATTTTTTTCATGATTGCGGCGGATTGGTAAAAGGATAGAAAGCAAGTGCTGTGCCAACTTTCTTCAAGCGGAGAAGTCCACTTGCTTTGTATTAAAGCAGATAAGGAGGGCGATACTAGGTGGAAATCGGGAATTCTGAAAAATTTTAATCGATAGGTTGCGATTTCCTGAAAACTCGCTAAGCCTCCCGCCGTATTTAAAACGTTCTAAACACCAATCACTACCATGAAAAAAATCATCCTAACTCTGTTGTCAGCAGCTCTCTGCCAATTTGCGATCGCCCAAGACGCCAAGATCGAAATCACCGCCAACGACCAGATGCAGTATAACATCAAAGCATTTGAGGTCACTGAAGGCCAGAAAGTGGTGTTGTCGTTCAAGCACATCGGCCAACTTCCTTCCGCAGCCATGGGACACAATGTGGTGATTCTTAAAGCGGGCACAGCCGCACCTGCATTTTCTGCAAAATGCGCGCCTGCCAAAGAAAACGGATACATCCCGACCGATGAAGAGTCCGCAAAACTGATCATTGCTCACACCAAGATGTTGGGTGGCGGAGAGTCAGATGAGGTGACCTTCACTGCACCAGCAGCTGGTAGCTACCCATTCATCTGCACTTTTCCGGGTCACTTCGCCATCATGCAGGGCGTAATGACTGTTAAAGCTAAGTAAGTTTCAGCTAAAATTCTCTACGCCGATTCGCCCCTCGTGGTGGATCGGCGTTTTTTTATGGGAAAAGCCCACGCGTAGATTTCGCGTTCGCCACCGTGGTAATGGCGATGGCTTGCGCGGCCATCCGATTCGGGAGCTTGTTCTTGGCCGCGTATGACGTGACTTGTTCAAAGGCGGCGTGCAGTTTGGTTTCCAGTTTGCTGATGACTTCTTTTTCCGTCCACTGGAAGCGCTGCAGGTTCTGCACCCATTCAAAATAGGAAACGGTGACCCCACCGGCGTTGCACAGAATATCGGGAATCACAAAAATATCGTTGCGTTTTTCGATGATAAGATCGGCCTCAGGAGTGGTCGGGCCATTCGCGCCTTCGGCTAAAATTTTGCAATCCAGCTGGGCTGCATTGTTCGCGTGAATCACTCCGCCGACGGCGCATGGCGCAAGGATATCGCATTTCCGGATCAGCATCTGATTGGGATCGATGGATTCCGCTGCAGGAAAACCCGAGATCACTTTGTGCTCGGAAACGTAGGCGCGCAGAGCATCGATATCGATTCCGTCTTGGTTCCAGAGTGCGCCGCTGGCATCGGAAATTCCGATGATTTTGACGCCGTAGGACGCCAAAGTCACCGCAGTGTAGAGCCCGACATTTCCGAAACCTTGAATGATGGCAGTGGCGGATTCTTCCTTGATGCCGAGTTTGGAAAGCGCATTGGAGGCAAGGAAACCGACTCCATGGCCCGTGGCGCGGGTGCGGCCTGCTGAACCCTGAAGCGTCAGCGGCTTCCCCGTAACGATCGATGGCACCAAATGTCCGGAGTGCGTGGAATACGTATCCGTGATCCATGCCATGGTTTGCTCGTTGGTGCCCATGTCAGGAGCCATGACATCGATTTCCGGACCGATGAAGGGGATCATTTCCATGGTGTATCGGCGGGTCATGCGCTCGAGTTCGCCATCGGACATTTCCGAGGGTTTGCAGGAAATCCCTCCCTTGCCGCCGCCAAACGGCAGATCAAGCAAGGCGCATTTCCAGTTCATCCACATCGCTAGGGCAGCAACCTCACCCACATTCACATCGGGATGATACCGCAGCCCGCCTTTCACCGGCCCTCTGGTGAGATGGTGCTGCACGCGGTGGCCAAAAAACACCTCTGTGGTTCCGTCATCACGCCGAATGGGAACCGTCACGGTGATGATTCGCTTCGGCCATTTGCATCGTTCACGAATATCTGCGGGAAGTTTGAGAAAGTCCGCCACGCGGTCAAACTGGCTGACTGCCATAGCAAATACCGGATTAGCTAAAAGCTCTTCGCGCATGATTCAAAGAAGGCTCAACGAGCGAGAATCACCACCGCATGCTCGTCGTATCGAAGCTTGGTGTTGGTTTGAGTTTGGATGTATTTGAGAATCGCGCTCACAGGAACGCCTTTGAGGTTCATCGTCACCTTTGCATCCGCTAGTTTCTTGTCTGGATCTTCGATGACAAAATTTGGGGAGATTTCATCTTTGGATTGTTTTTCAATCGCAAGCGCGAGCAATTCGATCGCCTCTTGGATTGTAACCCCTTCGATTTGATAGGTGGGAATCAAAATAGCACCGATTTTTGCTTCTACTGCATTGGATTTGATTCCTGCTGCGTTAATCTTCACTTCACCAACACGATAGCGGGCATTGACGTGACCTGTATTCAGTTCAAGAGCCGCTTTATATGCTGCGATCGCAGTGGCTGGATCACCTGCTTTTTCTGCAGCCAAGCCTCTTTGATAATAAGCTTCGGCCTTTTCCGTGACGGTTTCGGCAAGTGCTAAATGGCTACTACATGCAATGACAAACAGAGCGACGAGGGTTTTCATAGATTCGTTACTCTAACCATGGATGTCTGACGTATCCAGCATCTTCTTAAATTTCCGGAGAAATTTGTATTATGATTCCGCGAGTAACTTACGGAAGTAGTCAATCGTCGGATTCAGACCCTCATCCAAAGTCAACTTCGGTTTCCAGCCAAGCTCCTGAGTTGCCAAAGTGATATCGGGGCAACGCTGTTTCGGATCGTCTCCTGGCAATGGATGAAAGGTCAGTTTTGATTTTCCGCCTACCTTTTTCAAAATCTGCTCTGCTAGTTCCAGCATCGTAAATTCACCGGGATTCCCTAAATTCACTGGACCCGTAATCTTATCATGATTCATCAAACGGATGAAACCTTCGATCAGATCATCCGCGTAACAGAACGAGCGGGTCTGCTTGCCATCACCGTAAATGGTTAGATCTTCCCCGCGCAGAGCTTGGACGATGAAATTGGAAACCACCCTACCATCATCCGGTAACATGCGTGGCCCGTAGGTATTGAAAATCCGAGCAACCCGGATTTTGACCCCGTGTTGGCGGTGGTAGTCGAAAAACAAGGTCTCTGCGACGCGTTTTCCTTCGTCGTAACAAGCACGGATACCGATGGGATTGACCGAGCCTTTGTAGGATTCCGTCTGAGGATGGATTTCTGGATCGCCGTAAACTTCTGAGGTCGATGCCTGAAAAACGCGTGCACCGACGCGTTTTGCGAGACCAAGGCAATGCAACGCGCCGAGCACTGAGGTCTTTGTGGTCTTGATCGGGTTGTGCTGGTAGTGCGGCGGCGAGGCGGGACAGGCGAGGTTGAAAATCTGATCAACCTCAAACATGAACGGCTCCGTGACGTCGTGGCGAACCAGTTCAAAATTCGGATTTCCAATCAAATGGAGCACGTTGCGCTTCCTGCCAGTGAAATAATTATCCATGCAAATGACATCGTGGCCATCTTTGATGAGACGATCGCAGAGATGGGAGCCAAGGAATCCGGCACCGCCGGTAACAAGTGTGCGCATGGCCATGATGTTTGTAGGGCTTGTGAGAAACATCAAACTTTAAACTTCAAAAGGTCGCGAAGAGCGGCGAAGTTCCGCCCATGAGAATTCTGACGGGACTGCAGCCAAGCGGGAAACTGCATGTGGGAAATTATTTCGGGGCGATGAAACCTGCAGTCGAACTGCAACAACAAGGCGAGGGCTTCTATTTCATCGCGGATTACCACGCGATGACCTCCGGCCGCGATCCCGCTGCTTTAAAAGAAAACATCCGTGAACTCGCCATCGATTTCCTTGCCTGCGGACTGGTTCCCGAGAAATCCGTGTTTTTCCGCCAAAGCGCCGTCCCCGAAGTCAACGAACTCGCATGGATCCTCTCCACGGTTTGCCCGATGCCGCTGCTCGCAAAATGCCATTCTTACAAAGACAAGGTTGCCCAAGGCATTTCCCCAAATCACGCCCTCTACGCCTACCCCGTCCTGATGGCTGCGGATATTTTGCTCTACGATTCCCAAAAAGTCCCGGTCGGAAAAGATCAGAAACAGCACCTCGAAGTGACCCGCAGCCTCGCGACCAAGCTTAACGAAGCCTACGGCGAAGGCACCGCCGTCATGCCGGAAGCGATTATCAAAGAGGAAACCGAACTCGTTATCGGCCTCGACGGACGCAAGATGAGCAAGAGCTACGACAACACCCTGCCGATTTTCGGGGAGGAAAAACAACTGCGTAAGTTGGTGATGAAAATCGTCACCGACTCCACGCCCGTCGAAGATCCGAAACCCACCGAGAATTCGGCCATCATCGCGCTCTACCAACTCTTCGCCAGCGATGCAGATGTCGAGAGCATGATCTCCGATCACCAACGCGGCGGCTGCGGCTACGGCGATTTCAAAAAACGCCTCGCCGATGCCTATTGGGATTATTTTTCCGACATGAGAAAACGCCGAGAAGAAATACTCAAAGACCCCGGCTACGTCGACCAAGTCCTGACCAACGGCGCCAACCGCGCGCGCGAAGAGGCGGCAAAAGTGTTAGTCCGGATTCGAAAAGCGGTAGGCTTAAGTTGAATGACTGATCACTCAACGGATCGTCGCGCCCGTGACAAACATCATCGCGTCTTTTTTGGTGCTCATGCCTGATTTTGAGCCGCAATACATACCCCAACGGAAACTGATTTTGTTGTCCTCGGCTTGATGGTAAGAGCCTTTGGTGACGGGTTTCCATGTTTCATCCAGCGGGGGCTTTTGGTAAACTTCGTATTCTTTACCGTTAGCGCGGACTTTGATGGAGAGTGATTTACCGGTCATATTTTTCGCGAGCGTGATATCATCTTCCACACCCGGGGCGGATCTACGTCGGTGAAAATACATATCGCCCTCATCGTTCATGCGAATATGAAAAGCCCACAGCAAGGGCTTACCCTTCGTGTCTTCACCGTCGTGAAACAACTGGAAGATATTTGCGCCGATCGGATCGATGATCGTGTAGGTAGCCTCCCATTCTTTCCAAGTTCCAGATTCCACAGTGAGGCTTTTCGAGTAAGTTTCTACCCGACCTGGCGAGGCTTTGTCGCCTGTGCCACTGCGTATGTTTTGTTCGCCCTTGAATAGGCGAAATACTTGGGTGTTGCCGTCTTCTTGATACCAGCGCGTCCAATTTGTGAAATCTTTGCGGGGAATCCCACCGCTATTTTGAGTATGGAGGCCGATGTCTTTCGGTATCTCTCCAGATTTTCCGACCTGCTTTTCTAACAGATCATTATTCACCTCAATACGTGATCCAAGCACCGTCAATTTTGCAAAGCGCTGATCCGGTTTGAGCGTACCGTTCTCAATGAGAGTAGCGAAGGATTGATCCGCGCCCTCACGGGTGTAGAGGGGTTCTGCTGCGTTCAGGTTTGCAATTAGCAGCAGGAATATGATTGCGGGCGTGGATTTCATGCGGGTTAGCAACCTCTCGTGATATGATAAGTTGCGTTTCTATTGTAGAAAAACGTCCCCAAACTCTCTGTCCTTGCATCTTGGCGAGATGGCGGCTTGGCTAATCCGCGATGAGCTCTGATGCCCAACAGGACTTCGCCTACGCGTTTTTGAGTATCCTTTTCGAGGGTGCTCCGTTCATCCTTTTGGGGACGATCATCAGTGGATTCATCGATATCTACCTTCCCGCTGGGACGATGGATCGTTTTCTACCCAAGAACCGCAATCTCGCGGTGCTTGCGGCGGGTTTGATGGGAGCCGTTTTTCCAGTGTGCGAATGTGCGGTGGTGCCAGTCATCCGCAGGCTAGTGAGTAAAGGCCTGCCGGTGAGTTATGCAATCACTTACATGTTGGCCGCACCGATCGTAAACCCAATCACTGCGCTCAGCACATGGAAGGCGTTTCAGGGCCAAGCGCCATGGATGATGACTGGCGGACGCATTCTGTTAGGTTATTTGGTGGCGGTGGGCGTGGGTCTTGTAATCGCACGGTTTTCGCTACGTTCGATTTTACGCAAGAGCTTGGTCGAGAAAATCGAGAAAGAAGCCGCCACGCCAAAAGCCGAGGAATCCTGCTCGAATTGTTGCGGGCATCACCACGAGCACGATCACGCACATTCTCACGCGGAGCATGAGCATGCACACGAGCATCCGAAGCCAGACAATCGCCTCATCGCAGCGATGCGTTCTGCGCAGAAAGATTTCGTCGATGTTGGGGTGTATTTCACGATCGGAGTGGCGATCACTGCGCTGTTCAACACGGGCATTGCACCAGGAGCGGTGTGGCTGGATAGCCTAGCTGGAAATACTTTTGTTGCCCCAGCCGCATTGATGGCATTGGCATTTATCCTCAGTCTTTGCAGCACGTCGGATGCATTTATTGCCGCGACTCTCGCGAAATTCACATGGGGCGCGAAACTCGCATTTCTTACATTCGGGCCGATGTTCGATGTGAAATTGTTGTTCCTTTATCAATCGGTGTTGCGGAAAAAATTCATTCTCTACCTCGGTGTGTCGATTTTCGTCGTGATTTGGTTGGTATCGATTGCAGCCCAAAAATGGTTGATCCCATCATGAAACCTGAACTCCGCAGAATCTTCTTTTCGCTCTCCGTTTTACTTTGGGCTGGGGCGCTGCTGTATTTCTATGGATCGGGTCGAATGATTCACTACCTCGTTTCAGATTTCCGACCTCTCGCATTGTTTGGTGGTTTAGGTCTGGCGGTTTTGGGAACTTTTAATTTACTAACAGCTCGTCAAACTGCGAGCTGTGGGCATGACCACAGTGAAGGCGATGAACACGACCACGAAGGTGGTGACATGAATCCCATCGTATCTCTGCTTCTGATGGTTGCACCAGTTGCGCTCTCGATGGTGTGGACGATTGATGAATTTTCCCAAGCCACGCTCGCGAGGAAGGGGTTATACGATGGTGGTCCCAGCGCCACAGAGAGCAAGTTTTTCGCAACCATGTTACCGCCGCTGACGATGGAGGAGATTGAGAAAGGGCATCGCCGCACGGCTGATGGTTATTTGGAGTTTAATCTCATGGAATTGTTTTTCGCGACGGGAGATCGGGAGTTGCAAGGGCTGTTGAATGGGCTGCAGATCGAGACTGAAGGGCGGATCGTTGCGGAAAAAGTGAACAATCCAAACGGGACGCGGATGCGGCTTTATCGAGTTTTTATGACTTGTTGTGCTGCGGATTCACGGGCGATCCCCGTCATTCTTGAATTTGGGAAAGAGCCCCCGCAACTCCCTGAAAATGGCTGGGTCAAAGTGGCCGGAAAAATGAGTTTTCCTGAGGAAAACGGGACTTTACAGGCCGTGATTCAAGTAGATCGAGCAACAGTTGCAGAAGCGCCAACTGAAGATAAGTTCTTACGTAACTGATATAGAGAGCTGATTCTCCCAGTAAGCATTCAACCCATACCATTTTATAGCCGAGCACATTTTTTGATCATGAAACCAGCATCCTTATTTAGCTACATCTCACTATCACTGTTTGCCGCAAGTATTGCGTCAGCGGACATTCAAACTTTCGAGGGTGATGGCTTTGGCGATTGGCAAACTGAAGGCAAAGCGTTCGGGTTGTCCCCGGTTCACGAAAAGCTAGATGAGATGAAAAAGCCTTTCACTAATTTCGCAAACGATGCCTTCGCTTTATCCGCTCATGGCGGTGAAGATTCGGTAGGAACCCTGCAATCACCCGAATTTAGAATCGATGAAAACTATATCTTATTTCTCATCGCTGGCGGCGACACCCCAGGAAAAACTGCGGTGCAATTGCTACTAGACGGCAAGGTCGTGATGGAAGCCACAGGCAAAAAAAGCCAGTCCTTCAACAACGTCGTTTGGGATGTCTCGAAGTTCAAAGGTCAGAACGCCGTCATTCGCCTAGTCGATGAAGCGAAAGGCGAATGGGGATACATCGCAGCTGATCATTTCACGCAGGACGATTTCGCAAACTCAAAACCTCCGAGTTCCACCAAAAAAGGAAAACCTTACGAAAGCGGACTTATCGCTACGTCGGCGCTTGTAGGCGCCATGATTCCAGAAGGCAGCATCATGGCCATAGAGGCCACCTTCGAAGAACAGAAAGTAAAATCACCAACTGCCTTAACCTTTGATGATAAAGGTAATGTTTACATCGCAGAAACCCATCGATTCCGCCACGGCATCGAGGACGATCGCAATCACCTCTACTGGTATCTCGATGATCTCCAAGCCACAAAAGTTGAGGACAGGCGTGCGCTTCACAAAAAATGGGAGAAGAAACTTTCAAATAAATACATGACGGAAGTTTCCGAAGTCATTCGGAAACTCTCCGACACCAATGGCGATGGCAAACTAGATAAATCCACTGTGTTCGCCGATGGCTTTAACGATGTTCTCGATGGCACTGCGGCAGGTATTTTTTACTACGACGGTGCCATTTACTTCGCTTGTATTCCGAAAATCTACAAAATGTTAGATGAAAATGGCGACGATGCGGCGGATAAAAAGGAAGTCGTTCAAGATGGTTTCGGGGTTCGGATCTCTCTTTCAGGGCATGACATGAACGGCTTCACGCTCGGACCGGATGGTCGGATTTATGGAACAATCGGTGACAGGGGATTCTCGATCACCACCAAAGAAGGCAAAACTCATCATTATCCAAACGAAGGTGCTCTGTTCCGTTTTGAACCAGACGGTAGTGGTTTTGAACTTGTGCACACCGGCCTGCGCAACCCTAAGGAAATTGCTTTCGATGAATTCGGAAACGCATTTTCGGTCGATAATAATTCCGACCAAGGCGATGCGGCGAGGATTTTGTATCTTGTCGAAGGCGGCGACTCCGGTTGGCAGATGGAGCATCAGACGATGCATACTTTCCACCGTTCGATCGGACTTGAAAAGCGTCCCCTCAGCCGCTGGATGGATGAGAAAATGTGGGAGATGCGCAACGACATCCAACCCGCCTACATTCTGCCGCCTGCTGCTCATCTATCATCCGGTCCTTCTGGTCTGACTTACCATCCGGGTGTCGGTTTCCTAGAAAATGAAAAAGGTAGATTCTTGATTTGCGATTACAAAGGCGGGGCTTCGAACTCTGGCATTTGGTCGTTCGCCATGGAACCCGATGGTGCTGGAATGAAAATGGCAGACGCTCGCAAATTCCAATGGGGTGTTGCTGCTACCGATGTGGAATACTCTTTCGATGGTAGAGTTTTCATCACTGATTTCGTGACCGGCTGGCAATCCCACAATAAAGGACGCCTGCTCTCGCTTGACGCTGGTGAAAATCTCTACCTGCCAAATGAAACTCGCGGCGCAGCAAAATTGATCGCCGCCGGATTTGATAAGCTCGATTCAGCAGAACTTGGAAAACTGTTAGGACACGCCGATTCAAGAGTTCGTCTCCGCGCCCAAGTTGCTCTAACTCGCAAACCGGATGCTATTTCCACTTTCCAAAAAGCGATCAACTCAAATGACCTCATCACTCGCGTTCATGGTATTTGGGGAATGGGAATTGTCGCACGGCGTGGCGCAACGCCTTCACCCAAAGGTGAGTTCGCGACCATCTCGGACTTAGCTGCACAACGCGAGAAAGCCTCTGCCGCTTTGGTTCCTTTGCTGAAAGACCCCTCCGCTCAAATCCGAATCCAAGCATTACGAGTCATTCGCGATGCTGCGGTAGCTTCGGACACCATATCGCTTGCATCCCTTCTCAAGGACGAATCCGCAGCTGTGCGTTTCGAGGCTGCCATCACGATTGGCAAAATGAAATCCAACGCTCACTTCGGCGATGTGGTTGAGTTCATCAAAACCAATAACAACAGCGATGTATATCTCCGCCATGCTGGAATTTATGCGCTGGAACACATCGCAAGCAGCCCAAGCCAAGTTGGCGATTTAGTAAAATCAGACTCCGCCGCAGTCAGGCTCGCAGCAGTTGTCGCCCTGCGTCGTTTGCAAAACGATGAACTGAAACGTTTCATCAATGACGCTGATCCATACGTCCAAGACGAAGTCATCCGCGCGATCGACGACCTCAACATGATCGATTTGAAGCCTCTTTCTGCTGCGCTCTTAGATAAAGTTTCAGGCCGTAAGTGGACACCGCTCATATTGCGACGTTTGGTGAATCATGCGTATCGCGTCGGCACCGCCGAGGATGCTGAACGGATTCTCAAAGTGATATCGAACGAAGAAATTCCCGAGGTCGTTAGAGCAGAAGCATTTCGCCTTGTCGCCATGTGGGAAAAACCTCATCCGGCGGATCCGGTCAGCGGAAAATGGAGACCTTTAGCAGAACGCAGTTTGGATACTTTGAATCCTGCATTAGCCAAAGCGATGCCGAATCTCATCAATGCGAGCGAATTCGTGCTCAGCGGTGCACTTGATCTCGCTGATATTTACAAGCTCGGTCCTGACTTGATCAGTTCGAAAACCCTCCATGATTTGGTTTTTAAGGAAACTTTATCTCCTACTACACGATCCAAGGCGCTTACGGTTTATATCACACGTCAGGAAAAAGACCTTCCTGAGATGCTCACAAAATTAGCCGATAATCCCTCAGATGAACTGGCTCTGAATGCGCTTGATGGCATGGCGAAGTTCGCTCCAGATGCAGCGATTGTATCTCTGGAAAAAGCGATTGTATCCGGCGGCCCGATTCGTGCTCAAAAAGCTTGGGGTATTTTAGCAGAAATTCCCAAGCCAGAAGCCGCGAAGTTCATCATCAGCCACCTAACAAAACTTCAGGCCGCAGAAGGAATTTCTGTCAGCGCGATCGAACTGCTCGCCGCCGCGAAAAGCCGTAAAGAAGCCGAGGTACAAAAAGCGCTCAAGGACTACGAAACATATTTCACGGAAAAGGCGGATACCTACGCTCAATACAACATCGCGCTCGAAGGCGGAGATCCCGTGAACGGCTTGTCCCTTTTCAAATCTCTCCCAACTGGCCAGTGCATGCGCTGCCATAAATTTTCTGATAATAGCAATGCCGCAGGTGGCGACGCAGGCCCCAACCTAGCTGGAGTTGGTAAACTTCATGATCGAAAATATCTTCTCCAATCTCTCGTTAACCCTGGCGCAGTCGTCGCTCCCGGCTACGGAATCACCGCAGTGAATTTTAAAAACGGTGCGAGCCTCGTCGGCAATCTCGTCGAGGAAGCCGCAGACACCATCACGGTCTCGACCCCTGAAAAAACATGGTCGATCAAGCGCTCCGATATCACCGCTTTCACTCCGCCCGTCTCAGCAATGCCGCCTATGGCTGGAGTCGTGAAACCAGCAGAACTTAGAGATCTCGTCGCATGGTTGGCGACTTTGGAAACAAAGGCTAAGCCGGGAAAAGCTACTAAAGTTGACGTGCTCGATCCTTCGACACTCCTCGAAGCGAAGTGACAATCGTGCCGCGTTAGCGAATCAAGTCTTCCTCATACATCAGCTTGAAGCCGCTGCGATTGAGAATGGAGGTAGCGAAGTCGTAGTCCTCCACATGCATCGCGAGAAGTGCTTGGCCTTGTGGGCCGGGTAGCATGGCGTAGGCGAAATCGACATTCGTTTCGGCAGTCATCAAAATATCCAAGCATTGCAGCAACCCGGGTCCTGCTTCTTTCAAAGCGAGAACCACCAGTTCACACATCGTGTAAGGAATCCCCTTCTCACAAAAGATCGCTTCGGCATTATCAGTATCTGTGAGAATTAATCTCGCAACCGTGGCGTCTCGCGAATCTTGAACGCTAAGCCCGATCACATCAATGGACGCGGTGCGCAATAATTTTACTAAAGAAGCCAGTGCACCCACGCGATTTGGCAGCATCACAGAAAATTGCCTCACCGGCGTTCCGCTATCCGCTACTGCTCTGCCTTCAGATTGAAATTCTTGCTCCATGAATCCGTTCGTTGAATTTAGCCTTTTGGCCCGCGAAGAAGTAAAGTGCTTACTTCGCCACTAGTCACGTCTTCAATCACTAACTGAGCCGGACGGACGTCATTTACGATGAATTCTCGGCCGTCTTCTGAGGAAAATTTCTGCCCAGTTTTAGCTAAATAGCGCCGTCCCGTCGCCGCGTCTTCGACCAAGGCCACCGGATCGTGCCCGACTGCTGGGTTGCCAGACCGCCATTCGCGGCGCTGACCCGTCTGCTTGTCTTCGACTTCTACCACACCAACATAAACGGGTTGGCTGTTGTTGAGTTTGCCCACTTCTGTCCGAGTCGAAATTTTCACAACCACCAAATTGGAGTTTGGAAGAGGGTCGCCAGCGCGCACGGTGATTTCTTTGGACGGCTTTCCACTGAGGCGCAATATGGCGGTCTCGCCAGAAACTTTTTTCACTTCAACAGGTAGTTCACGCTGCGAGTAATGCCGCATGATGATAGGAGAACTTTGATCTGGGGAAGCGGAAGAGTTGTTGCTTTTCGAGAATCTGGAAAGGTGCGCGCCTTCTAACACAGCGACTTTTGTAGTGAGATTGCCGGTCTTCGTAGCACCAGTTGAAGGCTTACCGGAACCACTCGCTTTGTTTCCGCCACTCAACATTGCCACCGCGATTTGTTCATCGGAATCCAGTGCGATCACTTCGTTTGAGAAGCCTTTCTCAATCATTTCTGCGATTTCTTGATGCCCGGCAGCGACCGCAATGCTCTGTGCTGTCTGACCCGTTTCTGTGGTCGCGTGACGGCTCGCGCCAACGTCCATGAGAATGGCAACAGCCTCTTGATGTCCGTTTTTCGCAGCCAACATCAAAGGAGTTCTTCCATCATCCATGCGCGCGTGCACCGAGGCACCATAGTTCGTCAAGGTATCGATAGCTGCCGCATCGCCTTGCATCGCAGCTAACAATAAAGCGGAGTCGAGATCTTCACGATGATATGTCGCTAATTCTTCAATCGCTTTGATCTGATGATTCGATACCGCCAACATCAGAGCCATGTAGCCATTTTTATCCTTCAATTTAGGATCGGCTCCCTGCTTCAAAAGCCAGCGAACCATTCCCGCCTTACCGGACAAAACCGCTAGCATGAGAGGCGTTCTTCCTTCGTTATCCACGACATTGATCGAAATCCCAGCATCCAATAGAAATTCTGCGACATCCTCGCTGCCTGCTTCAGCAGCAATGTGGAGGCTGAGCCGACCTTTGTCATCCTTTGCTTTCACATCGAAACCTGACTTGGCCATTTTTTTCACCACGGGGAGGTGATTGGCACGGATCGCTTTGAGCCATCCCTCTTGCGTCATTGTGTATCCAGCCTCTTGGATTTCTGCGTCCGCGCTATCCGTATTTTTTCTGCAACCACCGAGCCCCACAGCCAAGAGACACATCAAGCATATTCCCAGAGGTTTCATCCCTCCCAAATACTTCAGTTTTCTTAATGATTCAACCTCCAATCTTCGGCCCTAGGTCTCAGGAATAAATTCTAACAGTTTTTATGGATTTTAGATTGCCAGAATCAGGTTGTCTGTGTGGAATGCCGCGTCCTCGAAACCACCCCCCGTTTCTCCCCCCCATGATCACTACCCCATTCAGATGGCTGAGCCTTGCCGTTATCCTTGGCTTTTCATTCGCTCAAGCGGCTACGCTCGCCAATTTCAATTTCAACGAAGGCTCGCTATCGAATGCGGCTCCTCCGTATTCTGGTATAACGATTTCAACGCTCGCCAGTGATTCGGTCTTTCTCTCATTCACCTCCCAAACAGGCTGGGACAGTGCCGCCCAAATCAGCGGAGCATCTAATTTCTTCACGCCCACCAGTCATGTGGGTGCGGGAAACGCTGTCACTTTCACCATCACCGCAGCATCGGGATTTCGTTTTTCATTGGATGGATTTAGCTTTCAGGCGAGGAGCACCCTCACCGCGCCGGGAGATATTGGATTTAGAATCGACTCCAATTTTTATGATTTCTCGAGCTCCTATTCGAATAATTCAACTATCACAAACATCTCGAACTCTTCACTTGGTTTGACCGATCTGACTTCTGCGACAATCTCGATCCAAGGCTGGAACGCAAGTGGGGCGGGTGCGCTGCAGATCGACAATCTCATTTTAAACGGAACAGTGGTTCCCGAGCCATCCTCCTTCATCCTGTGCATGTTTGGTGCGCTAACATTATTGAGGCGTCGGCGTTGATTCGCGATTGCACTCCGCGCGCAAAACGTTTCCCTTCTTTCCGTGAAGCCGAAAAAGTTTGGTGCCAGAAGTCACGGTGACAAGAACCGACCAGCCCGAGAAAACCGCCATGTGAAACCTGTGGAGGAAAGTCATGCGCCCTCGTTGGATGAACATGATTTGATGAGGATTGTCGCGGAAACAGAGGTCCCTTTTTTGCTAATACTCGATTGCGTGCAAGACCCGCATAATCTCGGCGCGATTCTTCGCACCGCGGATGGTGCTGGAGTGCATGCCGTGGTTGCCCCAAAAGACAAGGCGGTGGGGATCACCGAAACAGTACGTCGTATTTCCGTAGGCGCTGCGGACTATGTCCCGTTCGTTCAAGTCACCAATTTATCCAGAACCATGGAGCAGCTGAAAGAAGCGGGTGTCTGGTTTGTTGGGACTTCGGATCGGGCGGAAAAGACACTATACGAACTCGATCTCAAAGGTCCGCTCGCCCTAGTGCTTGGTGCTGAAGAAAAAGGAATGCGCCGTCTGACCGAGGAAAACTGCGATTTTCTCGCGAAATTGCCCATGGCTGGCAAAGTGGAGTGCCTAAATGTCTCAGTTGCGACCGGAGTTTGCCTTTTTGAGGCAGTTCGCCAGCGGCAGGCTCAGCCTTAGTTTACCAATATCCATATAGATTCGGGGCAAGAAACGGTAAATATTTAAGATTTGTGTAATATTGCAGCCCATATTTTAACAGATGTTTAAAATTTTGAGTCGCCTTCATCCGGCATTTGTGCTACCATTGCCCCGCTATGGCAACACCTACCAAAAGAACCCGGTTTTCCCGGAGACTTCCAGACCACGTGACCGATGAACTCTGCAATGTCCTTTCTGAAAAGAAAGTATTCGGATTCAACGATCTCTTCGAAAGAGTGTTTGAGAACCTTAAACTGCGAAACGCCGTAAGCGGTGGCGAAGAAATGCTTCGCCTTCGTTCTTACGAGAAATTGCAGAATCTCGTCAACCGCGGTCTCGTGGAAAAACTTGGTAAGGAATACAAAGGAACCGCACGTGTTCACGAAGCCTCCAGCGCTTATGCAGCCGCCCAAGAAGCGGCTGAAGCAGAAGCTTAATTCCTTTAGATTTACTGACAAAGCCCGTGTCTGAAAAGACACGGGCTTTTTTTCTACCCAAGACGCGATCCAGTATCTAGAAATCGCGCAGCGAAATTCTTCCCGTCTTTTTGTATGCCTGAAAATTATCTTCCCGTTTTATTCCAAGTCCTCATCGCCTGTGGATTTGCTGTGACAACGCTTGCACTCAGTGTGGTGTTCGGCCGTTCGGCGCGTCGCAATTCTATCAAAGACTCAGCCTACGAATGCGGCATGTTGCCAATCGGCGATGGCTCACCTCGTTTCTCTATCCAATTCTACCTTGTCGCGATGTTGTTCGTGATCTTCGATATCGAAGTCGTTTTCATGTATCCATGGGCAGTGCAATTCCGTGACCTCGCGCAACATCAGGGCCCAACCGTTCTTGTTAGCATGGCTGGCTTCGCGGGTGTTCTCGCCATCGCTTATGTCTACGCCCTGAAAAAAGGCGCGCTCAATTGGAAGAACTGAAAATTCGTTGAAATTACGAAGATCAACACTTGAAAGATAATCGTCCTGTGCGCAAGTTCCGCAGCCGGCGATCACCGCCTGAATAGAGAAAATGGCCTCATCGATCCAGATACCAGACAACGCCCCGTTTACCCCCGAACAACGCCTGTGGTTGAGCGAATTTTTGGGAAACATCCTTTCCCAATCGTCTGCAGCTTCACAGTCAGCGGGTCCTGCTGTCCCTGTCACCGTTCTTTTCGGTTCTCAGACAGGCACGGCTGAAGGCTTGGCTAAAAAACTCGTGAAAACCCTGAAGAAGGGAAATTTCGAGCCGAACATTCAGGACATGGGAAGCTACGATAAAGAGCATCTCCCAAAAGAGAAAAACCTCTTGGTTATCACCTCCACATACGGCGACGGTGAACCTCCGGACACCGCTTTAGAACTGCACACATGGTTGATGAGCGATGCCGCACCACGCCTCGAAGGCGTTAACTTCTCAGTGCTTTCTTTGGGTGATAGTTCATACCCAGATTTCTGCCAATGCGGAACCGATTTCGACCTGCGCTTAGAAGCTCTGGGCGCGACTCGTATTTTTCCAAGAGTCGACGTTGATGTCGATGTGGATCAGCCTTACGCGGATTGGTCAAAAGGCGTCATCGCGGTCCTATCGCCAGCTGCTTCTTTTGCGACATCTAACAAAGTTGCGTCCGATGAGATCGAAGAAACCGGATACTCGAAAAAGAATCCTTTCCCATCCTCCGTTCTCAATAATTTCAATCTCAACGGCCCAGGTTCTAAACAAACCCATCACATCGAAATTTCACTTCAAGGCTCTGAACTGAATTATGAAGTGGGCGATGCTTTAGGGGTCTATCCAGAAAACCCCGCAAGTGTGGTCGATGAAATCATTGCCGCACTGCCTTTCAAAGCAGGCGATGTCCCGACATCGACGGGTGAAGAAGTCAGCCTCCGTGAAGCACTCATTCATCACTACGACATCGGAACGATCAACAAAGCGCTCATCGAAAAATGGCAGAAGCGCAGTGGTTCACCTTACCTCCGCTCGCTAGTCGAAACGGATGATAAAAAGGAATGGGAAAAATTTTGCTGGGGTCGCGATCTAATTGATCTCGCGCTCGATTACCCTGCGGACTTCACCGATGGCGAGGATTTCGTTTCTGTTTTAAAGAAACTTCAGCCACGCCTTTATTCCATCGCCTCAAGTCCGAAAGCTCATCCCGGTGAAGTTCACCTCTGTGTCGGCATCGTTCGTTACGACAGCCATGGCAGAAAACGCGGCGGAATTTGTTCGACGTATCTCAGCGATCGCTTGAACGCCAACGCCAAGCCAGGAGTTTTCGTGCATCACAACACAGCTTTTCGTCTACCAGCCGATGGTAACGTGCCGGTCATCATGGTGGGCCCCGGAACAGGCATCGCCCCTTTCCGTGCCTTCCTTGAAGAACGTAAAGCAACCGGAGCGAAAGGCAAAAACTGGTTATTCTTCGGCAATCCCTACGAAAAAACCGATTTCCTCTACGGAGATGAGCTCGAAGCGTTCCAGAAAGACGGCACTCTCTCCCGCATGGATCTTGCATGGTCACGCGATCAGAAAGAAAAAATCTACGTCCAAAATTTGATGCTCAAACAAGGAGCCGAAATGTGGAAGTGGCTTCAAGAAGGAGCCGCATTCTATGTATGCGGTGATGCATCACGCATGGCGAAAGATGTCGATGCCGCTTTGCTCAGCATCGCAAGAGAACACGGCAAACTTTCCGAAGAAGCCGCAGCGGCTTACATCGCACAGCTCAAGAAAGACAAGCGCTACCTGCGTGACGTTTATTAATGTGCCGCCAACCAATTTTTTCCCGTCCCTTTTTCAACCAAAATAGGAACGTCGTGTGGGAGAACTAGGGCAGACTCCATGATGTGAATGATTTTAGGAACGAGTTCAAATTCTTCATCTGGATGCAAGTCGAACACGAGTTCGTCGTGAACCTGAAGAAGCATCTTCGTCTGGTAAGGCTTTTTGCGCAGCAACTCGTCGATGCGAATCATCGCGATTTTGATCATATCAGCGGAGGTGCCTTGGATCGGCATGTTGATCGCGGCGCGCTCGGCGTTTTGACGAAGTCCGGCGTTGCTGGAATTGAGATCTGGGTAGTGGCGGCGGCGGCCTGAAAGCGTTTCGGCATAGCCTTTGTCACGGGACTCCGCGATAGTGCGATCCATGTATTCTTTAATCGCGGGATATTCGCGGAAATAAGCATCGATGATTTCCGCCGCTTCGTTGCGGGGAATGGCAAGTCGTTGCGAGAGTCCGAAAGCGGAGATCCCGTAGATGATGCCGAAGTTCACCATTTTCGCACCAGAGCGCATTTCGCGAGTGACCTCTTCGGGTGCCACACCGTGGACTTTCGCAGCGGTGATTGTGTGAATATCGGCACCATCTTGGAAGGCGGTAATCATTGTCGGATCGCAAGCTAACGCAGCCATCACGCGTAGCTCGATTTGCGAGTAATCGCATGACAGAAGTTGGAATTGAAACTTCGAGGATTTTGAATCGCGCGGCACGAAAGCTTGGCGGATTTTTCTGCCTGCAACGGAACGGACGGGAATATTTTGCAAGTTAGGATCGGATGAGGCGAGGCGACCTGTTCCGGCGACGAGTTGGTGGAAATGAGTGTGGATACGACCGGTCTCTGGAGCGATGTGATTTGGCAACGCATCGAGGTAAGTCGATTTCAATTTAGCCGCCTCGCGGTATTCGAGGATTTCCTCAATAATGGGGTGAATACCTAACAAAGTGGAAAGCGTTTGTTCATCGGTCTTGTACTGGCCGGTTTTGGTTTTCTTGGCCTTATCTAACATCTTTAGATGATCGAAAAGGATTTGTCCGAGTTGTTTCGGCGAGGCGATATTGAACGGAGTTCCGGCGTGAGCTTGGATGGATTTCGCGAGCTGATCGATGGTCAGCTGGAGATCGTCGCCAATCGTTTTTAGCGCACCGAGATCGATGGCGATCCCCTCCATTTCCATGCGAACTAACACGGGTAGCAAAGGCGCTTCAATTTCAGAAAAGATTTTATCCTGGCCGGTTTGAATAAGTAGCGGACGGAGTTTTTCGGCGAGTTGGAAAGTAACATCCGCATCCTCGGCAGCATATTCCGCAAGGGTTTCGAGAGGGATGGCAGCGATATCTAGTTCCTTTGATGGCTTGGTTTTTTCGGCGAAGGCGAAGAGGTCATCGGATCCTTGTTCGGAGATAATGGATGTGGGCTTGGCAATATCCACCAACTTCACTGGCGTGTAGCCGAGTAAAATTTCCGAGAGATAATCCATGCTGTGTCGGCGTTCGGGAACTGCTAACGCATCTGCGAGCAT
Organism: Akkermansiaceae bacterium; assembly: GCA_031374665.1. Taxonomy (GTDB): domain Bacteria; phylum Verrucomicrobiota; class Verrucomicrobiia; order Verrucomicrobiales; family Akkermansiaceae; genus Luteolibacter. The sequence goes on from JANMGO010000063.1 coordinate 19,179, forward strand.
CGTATCGAAATACGGCCCGCTTACTTCGATCCCATGCGAGTGCAGCACCGATAAATCGTATTTCAAATTATGGCCTATTTTTTCCGCCGGGGAGCGCAAGACGGCTTTGATTTCAGTGATGAGATTTTCCGAATACGGGAGATACCATGCTTCGTGAGCCTTCCATGAAAACGCGATTCCTAACAGTTTTGCGGAGTGTCTATCTAACGACGTGGTCTCAATGTCGAAGCAAAAAGAGGATTGCGCAGCGAGGTGTTTGAAGAGTTGGTCTTGAAGCGATTTAGTATCGGCTAGCGTGTAGGAGTGGGGAACTTCACGAATGGTTTTGAAAGTATCGAGAAGCGTGGGTGCGGACTCTTGTTGCGTCTGATTGGGCGAGTCAGCTCGAACATTATCCTCGCCGAAAAGTCTCTTGGTCAGCGTGCGAAATTCGAAGTCGATGAAAAGCTGCTTCAGTGCTTCGTCGTCGCGTTGGGACATAATGAGATCGTCCCAAGTCACTTCGAGCGGGCAATCGATGATGATCGTGGCGAGTTCTTTGGAAAGCAGTGCCAGATCCGCGTTCGCCTCGATGCTTTCCTTCTGCTTGCCTTTGAGTTGATCGGTGTTTTTCAGGAGGTTTTCGATCGTTCCGAAATCGGATATGAGTTTTTGCGCAGTTTTGGGGCCTATCCCTGGAACGCCGGGAATGTTGTCGGAAGCATCCCCCATCAAGCCGAGCAGATCGATGATTTGGTGTGGCTCGGAAACTCCCCAGATTTCCGGAAGCTGTTTCAACCCAATAACTTCATGGTCTGTGCCCTTGCGGCCGGGTCGCCACATGAAGGTGGTATTTGAAAGCAGTTGGGCGAAATCTTTATCCGGCGTGACCATGTAGGATTCGAAACCATCCGGCTCGGCTCGCTTCACCAAAGTCCCGATCAAATCGTCCGCCTCGAAACCATCGATCTCCAGCACCGGTAGGGCGAAGGCGCGGCAGAGTGCTTTCACATGAGGAATCGCTGCGGCGAGTTCTTCCGGCATCTCATCGCGCTGCGCTTTGTAGGCAGGATAACGAATGTGCCGCGCAGTCGGCGCCGAGGTATCGAACGCAACCCCGAGATGAGTTGGGTTTTCTTTTTCTAAAATCGAGAGTAGGGTATTGATGAAACCGTAGAGCGCGGAAGTATTGACGCCTTTGGAGTTACGAATGGGATTTTGAATGAAGGCAAAGTGCGCCCGATAAATCAGGGCCATGCCATCGAGTAAGAAAAGGCGTTTCATACAGCGCACTCTAAGTTTCAACCCGCAAAGTCCAATAATGAATTCCACCGAGCCATCATTTCCTGAAAAATGCTCGAAACAGCGGGGATTACCATTTGCCAACAGGCACTTTACGGAACTAAATTACGTAGAAATTTTCCACACACCCGATAGAACAAACTCAATCTCCCGTATCGAAATACGCTACAACCCCGTTTTCTCCTGATGAAAGTCATCTACGCCACAGCCTTACCCCTTTTCCTACTGTTCTCCGGATGCGAAGATGATTCCACTGCTTCGTCTGAAAAGCCTGCCGACAAACCCGCAGCGAAAGCCACGGAAACCACCGCAGCTCTGCCTGAGACTATCTCTTTCAATGAGCACATTCAGCCCATCCTTTCCGAGTATTGCTACCACTGCCACGGCCCAGACGCCGGCACACGCGAGCCTAAAAAAGAACCCCTACGCCTAGATATCGAGGCCGATGCATTTAAAGTCCGCAAGTTTGGGGCGCCAGTCATCATCAAAGGAAAGCCTGCTGAATCCGAGTTGATGAAATTGATTAAGTCCACGGATCAGGACGAAATCATGCCTCCGCCAAAAAGCCACAAGGTGATGAAACCTCGGGAAATCGCCCTCATCGAGAAATGGATCGCACAAGGAGCCGAATACGAGGGCCATTGGTCCTATGAGCCGGTCGTCCGGGTCGATCCACCGAAAAACGATTGGTCTAATAAACCCATCGATGGATTCATCCACGAAAAACTCACCGCAGCCGGACTCAAACCCAACGAACCCGAGGATCCACGCAGATTTCACCGTCGTTTGAGTTTCGATCTCACCGGCCTTCCACCAGAGCCCACCGATACGGACGCCTTCGTCGCCGCCTACGCAAAAGATCGAGACGCTGCCATTTCTGCCGAAGCGGATCGGATCCTAGAAACCGTCGCCAGCGCCGAGCACTTCACCCGCCACTGGCTTGACGCTGCGCGCTACGCAGACACCCACGGCATCCATATCGACAACTACCGCGCCATCTGGCCGTACCGCGATTGGGTCATCCGGGCTTTCAAGGCAAACATGCCATGGGACCAATTCACCACCGAACAAATCGCCGGCGATCTCCTGCCCCAGCCCTCTCTCGACCAGCAAATCGCCACCGGTTTCCTGCGTTGCCTCTCGACCACCGGAGAAGGCGGTGCGATCGGAGAAGAATACGAAGCAATTTATGCAACGGATCGCGTCGATACCATGGGTGCCGTTTGGCTCGGCCTAACAGCGAGTTGCGCATCTTGCCACGATCACAAGTTCGATCCGTTCTCAACCAAAGAATTTTACCAACTCACCGCCTTTTTCCGGAACAACACGATGTCTGCATTGGATGGAAATAACGCAAATCATCCACCATCGATCCTCGCTCCTCTCCTAGAAGACCGCGAACCATGGAGCCAACTCCAAGTAAAAATATCAGATGTAAATAAACGCATCGATTCTCGCAAAGCCGCAGCCAAAAATGATTACCACGCATGGCTCACTAACGCAGCCAAAGAGGGAAGTCGTGAGATCGATTCCACACTCTCCTTGCATCTCCCCCTGATTTCAGATGGCGGTAAAATCACCGGGACCATCGACGGAGTTAGTAAAGAATGGCCCGCTGAACCCACCCGCATCGACGGCCCACTCGGCAAAGCCGTCATCGTTTCCGACAAGCCTATCGAACTCGGCGATATCGGAAATTTCACCCGAGCCGACCAAGTTACCTACGGCGGCTTCGTCTGGTTTGAAGGCCAACCAACTGGATCTATCATCGCAAAAATCGATCCCGCACAAAGCTACCGCGGCTGGGACCTTTGGTTAGAAGAAGGAAAACCTGGCGCACACGTGATCGATTCATGGGATAAATCCGCGTGTAAAATTCAATCCGACGGCAAACTAAAGCCCAAGAAGTGGTATCACATCATGGTCGCTTTCGACGGCACAAAAAGTGGTCACCAATCGCTCTCGCTTTACATCGATGGTAAAAAAACAGGTGCTAAAATTTACCCCAATACCGTTGGCGGAAACATCGTCACTCAAACGCCCCTCACCCTCGGCTCGCGTGCAAATGGCGATTCCAAGCTCTCCACCAAGGTCGCACTCCAAGATTTCCGTCTCTATCGCCGCCTCCTCGACGAGAAGGAAATCGCTCGTTTAGCGAATTCACAAATGATCGGAGAATGGGCTTCTCTCCCCGAGGACAAGCGCAGCAAACAACAAAACGATGCGCTCTTCGAACATTACATCACTGTGGTCGATCCTACATCTCTCGGATTACTCGCCGAGCGCGACAAATTGCTAGCCGAAGATAAAATCATTCGCGATCGCGGCTCAATGACTCTGGTTTACGAAGAGAAAAAGAACTCCCCGCCTTTCGCCCATGTCCTAACGCGTGGCGCATACGCTGCCAAAGCTGAAAAGGTCACACCTGAAACGCCCGCCATGCTTCCGCCGATGCCCGCAGGCGCTCCGAAAGATCGCCATGGTCTCGCCATGTGGTTGAACGATCCAAAAAATCCTCTCCCTCCTCGCGTCACCATGAACCGCCTCTGGTATTACATGTTCGGTAAAGGAATCGTCGAAACCAACGGCGACTTCGGCATTATGGGCGCACGCCCCACTCATCCAAAACTTCTCGACTGGCTCGCTTCCGAATTCATCGCAAGCAAATGGGACTTCCGCCATATGGTCAAAACCATCGTGTTGTCTGAAACTTACCGCCAAGCAGGTAACATTTCTCCAGAGAAACTCGAAGCCGATCCTGCGAACAACCTGCTCGCACGCGGTCCACGTACACGCCTCGACGCCGAGCAAATCCGCGACCTCGCCCTCGCAAGTTCCAACCTCCTCTCCAAAAGAGTCGGTGGAGCTTCAGTGAAACCTTACCAACCCGAAGGCGTATGGAATGCCGTAGCCATGCCGCAATCTAACACCAAGGATTATAAACAAGGCACCGGAGAAGCCCTCTACCGCCGCTCGATGTATACCTTCTGGAAACGCACCGCTGCACCGCCTACCATGGAAATTCTCAATGCCCCCACCCGAGAGATTTTCTGTGTCGCCCGCGAACGCACCAACACTCCATTGCAAGCGCTCGCCCTCATGAATGATCCGCAGTTCGTCGAAGCCGCGCGCTCGCTCGGAACCCTCGTTATGAAAGAAGGCAAAGATTTCGATCAACGCCTCGACATCATGACCCTGCGCTTGCTTAACCGTAAATTGGAGACCGCCGAACGCGCCGCGATCCAAGAAACCTACACCGCCGCAGAAAAATATTATCTCGAGAAACCCGAGGAAGCGAAACTCGCACTCACCATCGGGGAATTCGCATACGACCAATCTCTTCCAACCCCTGACCTCGCCGCATGGACCTTGGTGGCGAACCAGTTATTCAACCTAGACGAAACCGTAACCCGCTAAACTACGATGAATCCAGTAGATCTTTACAACGAAGCATACACCCGTCGTCAGTTCTTCCGTAAAACCGGAACCGGACTCGGCGTTGCCGCGATGGCATCCTTACTCAATCAGGAGGGAATGGCCGCAGGCCAACCCATGGGCAACATGTCGATCCCGCAGTTCGCTCCCAAAGCTAAACGCGCGATATATATTTCACTCATCGGAGCACCATCTCAGTTAGATACCTTCGACTACAAACCCGAGCTGAAAAAACGTTTCAAAGAGGATCTCAAAACCTACCTCGCTAAAGAAGGCGAGCGCCTCACCGGCATGACCGCCGGCCAGGCCGCGTTCCCTCTGGCTCCATCCATTTTCAAATTCAACCAGCACGGACAAGCAGGCACATGGATCAGCGAACTACTGCCATGGCACGCAAAAATGGCTGATGAACTCTGCGTCATCAAATCCATGCACACGGATGCGATCAACCACGAGCCGGCTAACCAACTCATCTACACCGGCTCCATGGTCAACGGCAAGGCCTCCATGGGTTCATGGTTGTCCTACGGCCTCGGCACCATGAACGAGGATTTGCCGTCCTTCGTCGTGCTCCACGCGAAACACACCTCTCCGTTCGCCAACGTCCAAGCCATCTCTTCCCGTCTCTGGGGATCCGCTTATCTTCCCGGAAAATACGCCGGTGTCGCTCTGCGTTCACTTGGTGATCCTGTTTTATTCCTCAAAGACTCGCCAGGAGTCCCCCGCGAACTCCGCCGCAGCATGTTAGACGGACTTAATAAACTGAACCAGAAATCCTACGAGGCCATCAGCGATCCGGAAATTCAAAACCGGATGCAACAATATGAAATGGCCTATCGCATGCAAAGCTCAGTCCCAGAACTTGCAGACTTATCCGGTGAATCTGAACACACCTACAACCTCTATGGCGAAGACAGTAAAAACCGAGGCACTTTTGCAAACTCCGCCATCATGGCCAGACGCCTGCTCGAACGCGGCGTGCGTTTCGTCCAGATTTTCCACCGTGGTTGGGACCAACACGGCGACCTCCCTCGCGATCTCGCTTCACAATGTAAAGATGTCGATCAAGGCTGCTTCGGCCTCATTCAGGATCTCAAACAACGCGGAATGTTAGAAGACACCCTCGTCATTTTCGGTGGTGAGTTCGGGCGCACGGTTTACTCACAAGGCACCCTCACGGAAACCAACTACGGCCGCGATCACCATCCTCGCTGCTTCAGTATCTGGATGGCCGGCGGCGGCATCAAAGGCGGCCAAACTTACGGTGAAACGGATGATATGAGCTACAACATCACCAAAAATCCAGTCCACATCCGCGATCTCCACGCAACCATCCTGCATGCTCTGGGCATCGACCATGAACGCATGACCTACAAATTCCAAGGTCTCGACCAACGCCTTACGGGAGTGGAACCTGCGAAAGTCATTAAAGACCTCTTCGCATAGGTTTTAGCTAAATCTTTATCTTTTCGACGCAACATCTTTTGCCTAAAGTAAGGGATGAAAAAGATTATTGCCGCCATCGATTTTTCCAACGCCACCTCGGGAGTCACTTCCACCGCCACCGAAATGGCTAAAGCGTTCGGCGCAGAACTTCACTTGATTCATGTCATCGAAGCCGAGCCGAGCTATACCGCCTACGGCCTAAGCCCGAACGAGTTTCCAGCTATTCATGACTTTCACGTGGAGTCACGCAAGCGTGCTCAAAAATCGTTAGATGACGTCGTAGCTGAAATCGCCAAAAAAGGGATCACTCCCACCGCCCACATCGCCGATGGCAGTCCATTACTCGAACTCGAAGCCAAAATCAAAGAAATCGGCGCGGACTTTGTCATCCTAGGCTCCCACGGCCACAGCGTTGTCGCCGCTCTCATCCTAGGCAGCGTCGCCGAAGGCATGGTGAGAAAATCTTTTGTGCCGACATTGGTGATTCCAGCTGGTGATACAAAATAACTCTGCATCTCACGGACGCACGCCCTGAGGATGATGAAACACGTCATCGGGATCATATTGCCGTTTGATTTTCTGAAGAAAGCTGAGATCTCCAAAATAAGATTTCTGGGGCTCGGAAAAATTACGATCGGGGTAGTTGCAGTAATGGCGTTTGATGCCATGATCCGCTAGTAACGCTTGGATCGCATCTACAGCTTTGATGACGATTGGTTCGCGCTCAGGATCATCCCAGTAACCTTGAATTTCTGACATGTAACTGCAATCGCGATGCGCGAATACTGAAGCCGCCGCGTAGGTTGGATCTTGGATCGCTCCACCAAGCGTGTTGCACTGCCAGATCACTCCACTCGTGTCTGCAACGTGTTGGGCAAGTGTTTCAACCACATCTTTCAACTCGGCAAAACCTTGCAGCATTCCAGCACAGGCATTTTTGAATGGTAGCGGACCGGGGCGCCCATAATAGGTTTTGATCGCCGTGGGATAGAGTGGTGCGTAATAGCGCGTGGTAGTGCTGACGAGTTTTTCCAATGGCTTCATCATCGCCGTGATGCCGGCTTGGCTTTTCACATCCGTATGAGTGAGCAGAATAGTCAGCGATTTGCCATTTAACACGAAAGCAGAAAACGCATCGCGCGGTAAATCTTTGGTCGCAATAAACCACGCTTCTAACAAAATATGAGTTTTTTCTGGCGTCAGATTTTTTGCTTTGAATCGGCGATGATAAAGATGATCTGGAGCTTTTTGCGTGCTGAACTTAAACTGTGTGATCACCCCGAAATTTCCATTTCCCCCGCCACGACATGCTTTGAGTAGCTCGTGATCACCATCGCACTGATGGACCGAACCTTTCGCATCAATCATACGCAAACCTAATAATTGATCACAGGTTAACCCATATTGCCTTGCCAATAAACCATAGCCACCACCGAGCGTGAGTCCGCCAATTCCAACTCCAGCACATGATCCAGCGGGCAGCACACGACCTCTCTCCAATAAAAAATCATTAATTTGCTGCAATTTCGCACCTGGGCCAACGGTGAGGATTTGCGTGTTTTTATCGAACGACATCTGATCCATACCCGACATATCAAGCGAGACCGAATGATCAGCTAAACAATACCCCTCAAAGCAATGACCTCCACTTTTGATGGAAATCGATTTCTTTTGTTCACGTGCCCACTGGATACCTGCAATGACATCATTTTCCGTCAGGCACTTTTTTACCGCAGCAGGTTGAGGTGTTAATCGACTATTGAATAACGTGCACGCCAATCGGTAGCCATCACTTCCAGGCAAATAAATAGATGAGCTCTCAACCACTTCCTGCCCAACTGCGTAAGGAGCTAAAAGCGTAGCGACACCTAGTTGCAGAAATTTACGGCGATTCCAAAATTCAAAGCTCTCTTCTTGAGTGCTCGCATGATGATGAGATATCGACATGAAAAACCCTCAGATAAATTTAGAGCTTCAATTCCCCGCCACACCCACTCGGAAGAATTTCGGAGCTTGTTGTGCACCGCCACCTTGCACCGGAACCGTCGTAGGGAACGGAATACTAACAGCTTCTAATTCACCCAAACTTGCCGAATTGGTTACGACATTTAAGTTCGTAGAACTGGCTGTCCAGACTTGCAGATCCGCACTAAATACCACCGTGTAAGCTACGTTTGCTGCCACATGGTCTTTGCGACGTGCAAAGACCGCGCGGTATTCCGCAGGTTGTCCGGTTGCTGCAAAATTCATCATAACAGGAACTCCCGGCTGAGTAACCTCACCATTCATAGCAAAGCCCAGCGTACTAGTGGTTGATGAAGTCGGATCTGAGCCAAAGGCGAACTCTTGTAAGTTAGTTAAGCTATCGCCATCTGGATTACTTGTTAGCGCCGTATCTGTGAAAGTGTTTTGAAACTGACTTACGCCAGTGCTAACCCAACCCGAGTATGCAGCACTCTGCACATTGAACGTCGCCATTCCCACATGACCTGAACCGTCATTAACAGTGAAAGTGCGGTTATCTCCTAAAACACTCGGCGTAATACTTACTCCGCTTAGCACTCCATTAACAAAGCTTGCCGATGTGCCAGTAACACCCGCTGTCCCGCCGAAGCTTACTGTACCATTGAAACTGGCGATCGTCTGGTTCGCGGTATCTTGTGCGGTGATCGTGATGCCCGTGATTAACGTGTTAACCGTTCTTGGTGAGGAAATCGGAGAGATCGCAAAGTGATCGATCGGGCCAACAATTTTTAACATCAGGCTGTTTCCAGAAATGTAAGTACTGGCTACCGCACCTACAGGCACAGACACGTTGAGTGTAGCAGGAGCAACACCGGTGATACTGTTGCCGCCAGTGATCAGAGTGTAAGTGCCAGCAGCCAGACTAACACTCGAAGTGATGGTCAGTGTCGAGGTGCCAGAAAAAATGAAATCTTTGCCAGATGAAATATCAAGTGGGTTGTGCCCCGCCGCGCTAGTGCTGATATCGAACTCCAACTTACCGCCAGTGGCGATCGTGACACTGCCGCCAATCTTACCACTGCCACCGAGTGTAGCAGCACTGGCCACGCTAACATTGCCAGTAGCCAAACTCTGATCTCCATTGATGAAGAGTTTTCCTGCGGTGACGGTGGTGGTGCCGGTGTAGGCATTGGCACCGGAGAGCGTCCAAGTGCTGGTGTTTTGCTTTTGGAGACTCAAGGCTTGGCCACTGAGGTAGTCCGTAGCGTTTGAAATCACGCCGGTGACAACGTTGTCAGTGCTGGTGCCATCAAGCCGCACGACGGGGATTCCGTCATTGACGGTGCCGGTGTTCCCAGTGGCCATGGTGATGGCCGCGACAGTCATGTTCGCGGTGGTCGGATTGATTGCAGTAACAGTCGTGTTATTCGCTGTGCGGGTCACCAAGTTGTTGAGCGTGATGATTCCCGTCTGCAACCGGTAGTTATTGGTACCGGTCACGTTGATGGTCGTGGTGGCAGTATCTGCAGCTGTCGAAGTGAAAGTAATATTCCCCACTTGAATCGTGCTTCCGGTGGTGGTTCCCAAGCTACTTCCCAAATTGGCGGTGCTGTTGTTGCCAACGAAGAGATTCAGGCTCTGCGAGGTGTTAGTGCCACCAAACTCAATCGGTCTGGCGAAGTTGATCGTGCCAACGCCATCATCAAGGAAGCGTGCAGATTGGACATTGGATGAAGCTTGGGCAAAAACAAGTTTGGTATTCGGTGAAAGCGACTGACTGCCTTGGAAAACCAATCGTCCAGTAGTTCCAGAAGCAACTAAGTTAGTATCTCCGCTGTAGGTGTTGGTTCCGGACAAGGCCCACGTGCCGGCTTCGCTTTTAGTTAGAGAAATGATGTCTGTCGTGCCGCCAACACTGCCGTTGGAAATATTACCGGCAAATCTATTCGCGCCGGTGTTGGTGCCGGCCAAGGTGAAGGTCTTGTTGCCATCGCCAGTAACCAGTAAGTCTTTGGTTATGGCGAGAATGCTGCCCGTGTTGCCAAGCGCGGAAATGGTGCCGCCACTGGTAGTTCCAGAAAGCGCGAACTGACGATTGCTGAGAGTGGTTGCACCGCCGCTGGTATTGATCCAGCGGAAAGACCCGTTATTGAGATTGATAAGCCCTGCACCTACGCCGTCACCAATGCTAGCAAACTCCAGCCCGTAAGAGAGAGTGTTGCCTGTGGTGGCGTTGATCACTCCCGAAAAACTATTACTGGCATTCTGAAATGACAACCCGGTCGTAGTGTTAAACACGAGAGTGCCTGCACCAGTCAACGACCCTAGAACCGTTTTTTGACCGTTGGTGCCTTGTGTGAAAGTGGCAGTAACACCATTGTTGATCGTTATGGTTCGACCAGCAGCCAAAGTCGTAACTCCCAAACTTAAGGAGGAGGTGCCATCGAATATTATTCCACCACTGGCGGCTCCGAGGTTGCTGTCCAGGGCGATTGCCAATGTTCCCGCGCTAATTACCGTGCCGCCGGTGTAATCATTTGTGCCGCTGAGAGTCAAATTACCCGCGCCGGCTTTCTTAAGGCCACCATTGCCGGAAATCTGGCTGGAAATAGTTAGTGTGCGGTTGGTAACGTTGATCGTCGGCATGCCGGTGGTGCGAGCAAGAGTGAGAGGATTGGCGCCGGAAATAGTTAGATCGTGCGAAGCGGTCGTGGAATCCGTAAAAGTGATATTACCGATGGTGCGCGCAGAATCCAGATTGACCACTTGGGCGGCAGTGATGTTAGCCGTGAAGTTTGCAGTTCGATCAGCCCCCGCAGCGATAGTTCCACCACTCCAGTTGCCCGATGTGCTCCAGTCGAAAGGACCGGCGGTGGTTTGAACCCATGTGCCGTCGGCACCCGGAGCCCACTTCGCATATAGAACCAGAGAAGCGTTGCTGCTATAAGTCCCGCCGAGTGCATAATCCGTGCCGCTGCCGTCCGCTGCGGTATTCCAGGAGATCAAACTGTAATCGGTCTTGTTGAGATTCCCGCTGTTCGTAGCAAGGGCCAGATTAACATCTTGGTATTTGGCCTGGTCTGCTGGCGCGGTGCCGCCGGTGTTGCCATTTGCTTGATAGCTAACAGTGTAAGAAATGACGAGGTTCCCACTAGCGCTACCAGCGTAGTTCGGCTCTGTGATGGTGGCGACGACTGCATAAGTGCCTCCAATAGTCGGCACCGTTGACGATCCGTTATAGGTAACAGAATGAGCGAGGCCGAAAGGTGTGGTTGTGACGGTGACAGGACGGGGAGAACCGTTGTAGGTTTGCTGCAGGTTACTCAAATCGACAGTGGCGGAAAGCGCATTAACTGTCAGATCTACCGCGCGTGTCGCATTGCCAAAACCATTGGTGGTGTTGGTGAAGGTCACCGTGTCGGTGTAGCTATTCGGAGCAAGCGTGTTGGCATTTGCATTGATGGATGTCGTGACCGTAGTGGTCGCGCCAGCAGCGAGAGTGCCCGAGGCCGCGCTTAGAGTGACCCATCCCTGGGTTGTCCCGGCCGTCCAGTTGATCGAGGTACTGCCGACGTTAGTGAGGGTATAGATTTTTGAGGGCGGCGAGAAAGATCCGCCGTACGTGCCGGTGGAAGCGAGACCGCCGCTGGAAACATCGAGGGTGCCGAGAGGGACTCCGGTTCCTGCTAGATTGATGTCAAACGGGTTTTCGTTTGCGTCGTTGCTGGCAATTTGCAGAGCGGCAACACGGCTGCCGCTGCCTCCTGGAGTGAAAGTCACGGTAAATGTCGTGCTGGCACCAGGTGCGAGCGTGGTCGCACCGAGAGCACCGATAGCGTAGTCCGCATTGTGTGTTCCAGTTTTAGTGACTGCAATTCCTGTTAGATTAGCCGTGCCCGTATTGCGGATAGTGAACGTAGAAGGAGATGACGAGCTGCCCAAGCTGACAGAGCCAAAATTGATGTCGGCACCGCCATCGGTAAGATCAGTCCCAACGGGTTGTTCGACTGCAATCTCTGGGGAGCTGGCCGGAGTGAAGACCACTCCATCCACCCAAGCAGCATCGGAGCCGGAGGCGGCACTGCCATCCTTTGAATACGTCCACTTAATCGTCTGGGATCCGGTGGGGATGGTGACGGTTTTCTGGATCCAGGCGATCTCTCCGGATATCTTGGCAAGGCTGCCAGTTTGTTCGATACCGTTTAGATAGAACTTGAGGTAATCGTAGTTCAATTCCGAGGAAATCTTCCACCAGTAGGTGAGTGTTCCCGGACCCGTGAGAGTGGTCTCCACAGAACTGGACTGACTATCGCCAATGGTGCCGCTCTGCGCGGCGTCCACACCGTCCTGGCTCGTGGTAATTTGAGGAACCCAAGGTTGGTTGCCGCTGGTGGTCCAGGTGAGGCTGGTGGCATCGAGCGCATCGGCCAGCGTAGGGAAAATGCTGAAGTTCGCATTGCTTGAATCCGTCTTGGCCGGTGTTTCGATGCTGGTGATTTTGACGGTGTAATCGGCAGCGGCGGCTTGCGCTCCCGGGATGACCCAACTGTAGGAACCCGTGTTCGGCGTGCTGGCTACAATGGTCGAATTGAGCACTCCACCTTTGAATAGCTCGATTTTAGCATTCCCACCTAGGGACGAAATCCAAGTGACGGACCTGGTTTCCCCTTTGACCCACTGCTCGCTTCCATTGGGAGAGGTGACGATCATGTCCGAGTTCAGAACCGTGAAAGTGACGGGAATCGTCAGCGGAGAGTTAGTCGCTTCGGCCGCAGTAACGGTGATCGTATCTGTATAGACTCCCGGAGCGAGACTGGTGGCGTTGAATGTCGCAGTGACCAAATCTTGCTCACCCTCGACTGTTCCGCTGGCACGATCAAGCGAGAGCCATGCTTGTGCTTTAGTGAGAGCGTAGCCGACGGTGCCGACCCGTATTGCTAAGATTAAAAGTAGCAGTTGGGCCAGTGGTGCCGGTGATTCCCGCCACGGAAAGCGAACCGGGGGCGGCGGCAAGGGTTGGCCGTGGATTGACGGTAAGTGTCACTGCAATAGTTTTATTTCCTGCACTGCCGCCATCAATAGTGATGGTTCCGGTGTATGTGCCAGCAGCCTGCGCTGCCGTGGTATAGCTGACGGTAATCAGATCAGCTTCCGTCGTAGCCGTGCCACTGGTCGGTGCGCAAGAAAGCCATGCGGCGTCGTCCGAAACCGTGTAGGACAAAGTTCCTCCACCGCTGTTGAAAACCGAGAAAGTATGATTGGCCGCATTTTCCCCAAAATCGACGTTGGGCTGAAATTGGGTTACCGAGACGTTAGTCGCGGGAGTAGCAGGTAAGGGGCCCGTTCCAGCAATAAAGGTCATGGTTTGTCCTGCCGCGCTGATGGTATTAATATTGGCCCCCGATGCCAATGTTCGCCCATCGGCAGCCCAAAAGTTCAAATTCACAGGCGTTGTGATATCAGAAATGCTGCTAACTCCACTCGCGGTAAACGCGTCATTCGTCCCTGGCGTCGGGTCGTCGTACCAAGGCACTACCGCGGTCGATGGCAATGCTTCAACCACCATTAACTCGTAGGGCTTGGTGTAATTGGTTGTTACATCCGCGGTGATAATGGTCGAATTGGTATTGCTACCACCTTGAAGGGCATGATAGATAACAAGTCCATTGGCGGGATTGGTGGCCCCAGCACCATTCCACACTCCTTCGTAGCCGGCAGTGCCACGCACTTCGAAAAGAAAATACTCGGTCGATTTAGCAGGGTTCCTGTAGCGGTAGAAGAAATTGCGGTCTTGTTGCACCGCGCACAGTTGTTGACTGGCGCTGGTCAGATCGACGACATCGGCCCAGCCAGCATGAATTTTAAGATATGGGTCGACATGCCGAGGATGAGTTGAACCGCTGCTTGCCATTAACGAATAGCTCCCAAGATTAGCGGCATTCGTATCGTAAGCGTAAAGATCAGGAAAGTCACAAATCATGTGACCGTTTTCGTGACAGAAGGTTCCAATAGGCAGACTGGCTGGCATGTCGGTGATCTGATAATCGTATGAGGTTGAACTTAATCCCGTACCCGTGAGTCCCGTCCATGAGCTACTGGATTGGTGTGGCCATATCCCTTCAGACCACGCGTTGACCCTTGCTCCGGCATAAAAGCAATTCACCCCGTCGAGCTTGCCATCGTTGTTCCCATCGCATTGCGTGAAGTCAAATCCCTGAGCTTTCAACACTGCTAGACCTTCCTTGATCAATTCCCTCGCCCGCGTGGCATAGGCAACGGTGTTGTCCGTGTAGTAGGACCTAGGATTCGCAGCAGTGAACCAAGCGGTCACGTTGTTCTTGTAGGATAGTTTTCCGTTGGACTGCATTTTAAAGTAACCATAAACCGAGGTAGCGTTGCCGTCAGCGGTGTAGCTCTCCGCATTACAGTAGTCGTCAACGTTCGCCACGGTTTTAGTGACGTCGGCAGGGCGATCCGGAAATGATGCTAACAATACCAATCCCACACGCTGGTTTAAGGTGACTCCTGGCGGAGGGGCGGGCAGCACAATAATATCCGATGGAGTAGTCGACCCGTCACCCTGCTCCGATTGGGGAGCAGCTTCATCAGTAACCACATTAAGAATTTCGTTGTTCTTACCTACTTTAAGTTTTTTACCAGAGTTGCGCCTCCCTTTTTCATCAACCCCAAGCAAGTTACGATTACCAAGGCTTTTCTTCATTGCCATCCCCCGCTTAAGGCGTTGCTTCCGAGTGAGTCCAGCGGGCTTCGCTAAACCAACTCGCACCCCAGTCGAGATGATGTCGGCGCCGTTAGGCGACACCTTTGCGTAACAAAAAATGCCGTTGTTTGGGTCACGAATCACCAAATAGCCATCTACTGTTTCCACATAAGCGAAAAACTCGTCCCCATACAGATGAACCTCGAAGGTTTCGCCATCAGGCTGCTGATAGGTAAACGCTTCACCAAAATGGGGAGCAGCAATTAGCTGTTTGGAAGCGATAAAGAGTAGCAATAAAACAAGAAAACCTAGTCTTTGTGTTAACTGAAAATATCCAAAAATCTTTGGAAACTCTCTCTTTTTAGCAGCTTTTTGTTGAAATTTATTGATGCGCATTCTGTTTTTTCGTCGCGATTGTAAAAGTGTCAAAAATTGAAGATCTCGGCGTTAATTTTCACGTTAAGAGAGGCGCAAACGTGCTGACTTGAATATCAAGCCGAGGTTGCAGCTTCCTATACAGATCGTCTGTATGGAGCATTTTTTTACGCGATAAATAATTACAACAAGAGCAGCGAAAAAATTGGGTTTTTTCATGGATTTGGGATTCGTCGTCGCTTGTTAAGCGGCTAGGAAATTTCAGTGAAGTTAAGACAAATTGTCAAAACAAGTGGGTTGTTTCGGTTAGCGGTAAAACTGGTCAGCTGATATCGATATGTAAATCAGCAAAGCGAACTAATTTATGCCCCTCAGACACATAGTTTTAGCCTTCAGGAGCATTCGGCGGGCTTATTCAAAGACTGGCGGCTAGCTAGAAATGCCCTCTCGGCATCTGCTCCAGTGAGTAAACGGTCACCCTCAAGACCGGCTGTGAGGATGAGCTCAAAGCCGCAGGCGAGCGCCTGGTCGAGGAATTCTTCAGCCGGCAAGCAAAGTCGACCTCCTACCTCACGGAGCTGAAAGTCTATGGGAAAAATCCCATGGAACCCACGGTAAATAACCTCCGTGCAGACAAGCCGATCCGCCGTGCGGAAATCGAATAGGAAATCGTAGGGTTTTCCCAGATGTGTCAGCGCGCGTTGGAGTCCTTGTTGGAGTTGGGTTTCCTCTAAAGGAGGCCGTAACACGACCAATGCATCCACCGCGAGAGTTTCGCTGACTGGACGAACTTTGACGCCGTCTTTTTTCGCCTCCAGAAACCACGATTCCGTGACAACCGCCGTCGGAAATTCTCCCCATTCGGCAGTGCGGTTAGCGACTCCACCCATAAATAAAGCCGCATGGGGCCAGAAACCCGGTAGGAACCAATTACTCAACGCATCGTCATGACGAGTGATGAAAACATCACCAGGTTTTACCAAATCGAGAATTTGATATTGAAGCTTGGAATGAATGCGCTTCGGTGAGCCGAAAGGTTTGACGCCAGGTTGATGGAGATCCGCGATGGCGCGACCTGACACTTCAAACATACCACGCATCACATTTTTCCATGCGGAACGATGACGTCTGAGAAATGAAAACCAGCGATAAGAAATATGACGTTTCACCACCTCGCGACGGCGGCGCTCAATAAACGGTTCTTCTGATTCTAGCAGAAAAATAACGGGACGCATGACTGCATCATCAGAAAGGTCAAAAATTTCTTCCCTATGCTGAGTATAATAATCTGCCGCATAGAGAAAACGAAGTTGGTTTCTAGGAGAGGTAAGCGCTTGATAAATGGTGGTAAACGATTTTCTAGGGATACCTGAAGTGCGATCTTCTTCATCCAGCTTTTTCCACAAGATCGAATACTGATCAGCGAGATCGACGATGAAACGATTTGCACGCAACAGAATACAAGCTGCGGAGAAGGCTGTGGTGAACAAGGAAAGACGCGAACTCCATTCTACGCTGCCACGTCCTGCGAGCGTGCCGATTTCTTCAATTGTTACCAGCAATGAAGATCGCAACGCGAGATACTGCGAATATCGTAGTTTGACCCATTCTTCTTCATCAGGAAGAAAATAACCACGCGCAGATGCAGCCTCAACTGTTGCGATTTCTTCAGCGAGTTCATCACGCTCTGGTAATACCGCGGCAGCGGCGAGTACCGTCGCGACCCCAGCTTCCAACGCGCGCTGCATATTCTCATCAATATCATCACTGCAGCTCATGTTTGTGGATTAGCTAATGTGAAAAGAAATAGGAACTAGAACAAACGTCAGCTACGGAGCCTTCCAATTTGGAAAATTAGTTTTGAGCTGCGTTTTATACTTTTCTGCTTCTTCAATCTTACCCTGCTTTTCTAACAAAAGAATGTATTGATTAATAGCAAGAGGCTTAAAATCCACATCCTCGCTGAACTGGATCACATACAGATAATCAGCGGCAGCCTCTCCAAATGCTTCTTTCTGGAAATGCAGATCACCAGAAACGATACGTAACCCAGCAGACGTGCGGCCTTGGGGATGCAATGCGAGACCTTCGTCAGCGGATTTGCGCGATTCATCAAACCGCTTCAGCAGATAGAAGCCCCTTGCTCGGTCGAGTAATCCATCCGCTTTCCATGCCGCTTGATCTTCAACTTCCAGCATATGGCCGATTGCATTGAGCGCTTCTTGAGGTTGGTCGATTTCGAGAAGAGATTTCCCTAAATAACGCCAAACCTCTTTCGGCGTGGTGCGCGGTTCTTTATCGTTTGTCGTGAGGCGAAGAAACTTCGCAGCTAATGCGTAATTCTTAGCGTTGAAAGATTGCATTCCTGACCACTGCAATGCTTGAGCAGGAATTTCAGTTACATACGAACCCTCGATCGCGAGCTCGATTTCTGCGGCGAGTTGAATCGGGTCTTGAGAAGCGAAGTGGGAAAGTGCGAGCAACAAGCCGGCATGTTTGCCATACGCATCTTTGCGAAGTTTGCGGGCTTCGTTGAGAAAAGGCACAGCGTCTTTGGGTTGATTGGTTTTTACCATTCCCCAACCAATCCAATACTTCGCCTCGGCCTCAAGGTTTTCACTTAGATCTTTTACCTCAAGCAGACCTTTGTAGCGCACCAACATATTTTCAATATTGCCCTCTTTGCGACGAGTGCGCGCAGACTCCAGCCATGCGAGTGAAACGAGATCAGCCGGAGCATTTTTTGCGGAGGTGACAAGGTCATAATCCGCCATCGCTTTACCCGCCTCTCCAATCTCAACATAGGCGTTGGCGCGTTTCACTAAAGCATGATGAATGCGCTCATCTTTGGGATACTGAGTGATGAAATCGCTAAGTGAACGAACCGATCCTTGTTTATCTCCCGCTTCTGCAAGGCACCAACCCCGTTGATAAAGAAAACCGGGGCGATTCGACTCACTAAGTAATTTTGGATCCACCTTAGCATAGACTTCTGCAGCGGCTGGTATCTTGTTTTGTGAGAATAAAGTCTCTGCCTTAATCAACAGCGCGGTATTGATACGATTATCGTTAGGTCGTGATTTTTCGTAGATCTGAAGAAACGTATCCACTTGTTCTGTCACATAAGATCCTTCGATTTGAAAAAAACAGTTCAGACGATAGTAGGAGGCTTGAAAGGCAAGATCATGTTCCGGCGGCACGGTTCGCTCGATTTCACGAAACAACTTACTGGCATCAGCAATTTTTTTGAGCTGAAGCATTGCGCGGGCAGCGATCATTAACCTCATTGCTTCTTTTTCGCCCTCTGCTTTGACCGTGCTTTTTTCGTATATATCGAGAACTGCCTGATATTTTTTGGTCGCGTAATAACTTTCCATTAACGCAATTTGCGCATCGGGACGAGCCGCTTCCATTCCTGGCTTTTCTAAAACGATGCGCAGATATGTTTCAGCAACTTCTGGCTTACCGAGCTTAGTTGCAGAAATCGCCGCGTGCATTGCTGCCTCTGCGCGGATTTTTTCCGCAGCCTCAGATTTCGCGACTTGTTCAAATAGCTTAAAAGCATCTTCAACTTTGCCTTGTTTAAAACTTATATGCCCTAGGTAAAGCCGCGCTTGATCATGTAATGGAGCACCATTCGTATCATCGATCACTTCTTGGAATGCTTTCAACGCATCCCGATCCCGACCTTCCATGCGATAACAATTTCCAGCCAGTAGCTTACCTTTGGATTTATCTTCAGGACGTGAACCATTCGCTGCGAACCTCTCGAAAAGAGGAGCAGCGAATGCGTATTCACGTTTATTGTAATGATCTACACCTAAGGTATAAGCTGCCACAGCGGTATATTTTCCATCGGCAAACCCATTGAGAAGCGTGGAGAAACAGCGCTTCGCATCATCGAGCATTCCAGCTTGGTAGTAACTACTTCCCAGATACCACCATGCGGCTTCGGCATTTGCATGGCGACCGAACTCACTGACGTAATCACTAAATACGGTGGCCGCACGAAGATACAACTCACGTCGCGCCTCTGGATCCGTGCTAGTTTGCGCCTCATCGAAAATATTTTTTCCGCGCTCAAAAAATGTATTTCCTGGATCTGCCTGCAGTGCCTCTTCAACCACGTTGGCGCGCGGAGGTTCTTGTTGGGCTTGAACGACCAGAAAACTACCGAGCAACAAGCAGGGAATTTGCAGGAAATGAAATGTATGCGTTTTTGGCATTCCGTCTTACTGAGAAGGGGTTGGGCGCTGGGTGGCGAAAGAAATATTCCAAATACCAGCTTTCTGGCAGGTATCGATCACCTCGACGATGCGTTGGTATGGCACTCCACCATCACCACGAATCCGCACGGGTTGATTCTCAAATTTTTCAGCGATCTTAGCTAGCTTTTCTAACAACTGAGGAAGATCCACCGTAGTTCCCTCAACACGTATCACCCCATCGCCAAGAATATTGATGACGATTTCGCCAATCTGACGTTGTGGATCCGCGCCTTCCTGCGCTGTCGGGACGGAGACATTGAGTTCTGTCTCAGACTTATTGAATTGCCAGCTGATAATGAAAAAGCTCAATAACAAAAGAAGTATATCAATCATCGGAGCCAACTGGATGGTTAGCGCTGGGGGCTGACGATTAGTAAACTTCATCCGCTTTTCGTTTAGATTCCGTGGCGATCCGGCCGTTCGCCCAAAAGTGGTGACGTCATTGGCATGGTATAATCCGACGATGTCTGAGCGGGCGGACGCTCATAATGGGTATGGAGCAAGGCGATGAAGTAAGTGGCCGCGGCTTCAAGCTCTGAACTATACTTTTGCACCCGGCCACGGAAAATCGAATAGAAGGTAAGTGCAGGGATACTGATGGCAAGGCCGCCAGCCGTCGCGATCAAGGCCTTAGAGACTCCTGCGGCCATTCCCATCTCGCGCACTCCTTGGACCTCTCCTGAGGAGATTTGCATGAATGCCTCGATCATCCCGAAGACTGTTCCGAGCAAGCCTACCATCGGTGCGATTGAACCAATATCTGCGAGGTAAGTAACACGGGAAGTAAGCATTCCAGCTTGGTGCGACCCCTCCACCTGCGCTACATCGCGAATGTTTTCAAAAGAGGTTCCGGGATTGGCGCCGGCAAAATCAAGGGTCTTCTGAACAATCCTAGCCATGCAGTCGTTACTGCGGTGACTCAAAGAGATCAGGCCGAGAAAATCGCGTTTCCGAATCATCGACTCGGCAGAATTCATGAATCGGTCACTTACGACGGAGTTTCGGCGGATCGTGAGGAGAAAAAGTAAAATTAATACCAAGCAGATCACCGACATAAGTGCCAAAGGATACATCATGATGCCGCCATCTTTGACGATTTCGAGAAAGCTCTTGTGGCTAACTGGCACAACGTCTTTGGCACCAGCGATGAGCGCGCTATGAAACATAGCAGCAATTATGAAAATAAAGCACTTCATGAAGTGGCCATAGTGTAACTTAGCCGCTATCCTTGGCAAGCCTTGGAATCGTGAGTAAATCAGCTCATTTCACCCACCAAATCCCCACGACGGCGGTAGCTTTCCACCGCGCGCATCCATACACTGCCGACTTCTTCGTGAAGACCCAACCAAACTGCCCGATGCATCATCAGCATCGCCGGAGCAAGATAGAGCAATTGGGCGAGCTCAGCTTTTTCCAAAGCATCCGGACCTTCTCTCAGGCAACGACGTGCGAGTGCCTCTTCGATGGGGTTCATGTCGGAATGCTCAAGCAGAGAAACGTGAACACCGTTAACGTAAGGATCGACGACTGCCGCGATGACACCCTCCCTGCCTGTAATGGAGGCATTTAGAACAGTTTGTTCGTGATGTTCTGCCTCATCCGCTAGCTTTACGATGGCAGGTAAATGGATTTCCTCAGGCGTAGCTAAGATGTGAAGTTTTGCCAAGGCGCGACCATAACGCGATCGGCTCGTCCACACTGAAACAGGAATGCAAAGGATCAAACCTAACAGAATCGGAGCCATCCACATCGCGAACTCGGTGCCGATATGCCATGCTAAAAATGCCCAAGCGATACCAATGATTGTAGGAGCAGCGTGGAAACGTAGCGCATCTCCCCACGCAGTGCCATCGGTCTCGCGGTTTTGATTTCCCCAACCGACCGCATGTCCAGAAATGATTCCAGCGACCATCAGCGTGTGTGCCATCATTGCGCAAGGCGCGAGCAAAATGGAGAGAAGCGTTTCGATCAACACACCCGTAAGCAGCGCGAATGTCCCACCAAATGAGCGGCGAGTTTCAGAGTTAAATAATGCACCGAGCAGAGCGAGAATTTTGGGAGCGAAAAGCAGGGTGAAAACGGCAGCAGTTAGGATTAACGCCTGCGCCTGCATATCGATTCCGAACCAGCGGTCCACATAGCCATCAAACGGCAGCGGACTGAGTTCGCTCATTTTGAAATCCCATGCCAGCCATGTACCCATGAGCAAAAATAGGAACCAAATCGGACTTCCTAAATACGCCATGATACCCATGAACAAATGAATACGAACCGTGAGGGGAAGTTTTCGGGCGAAGATCAACCACATATGTTGCAGGTTTCCCTGGCACCAGCGGCGGTCGCGTTTCAAGTGATCCACCAAGGTCGGCGGGGCTTCTTCGTAGGTTCCCTCGATATCCCAAGCCAACCAAACTTCCCATCCCTCTGAAACCATCAGCGCGGCTTCGACGAAGTCATGACTCAGAATGCGGCCACCGAACGGCTCTCTGCCAGGAAGCGCGGGGAGTTCGCAAAATTCCGAAAACGGCTTCACTCGAATCATCGCATTATGTCCCCAGTAACTTCCGCCACCGAGTTGCCAGAAATTTAAGCCACGAATGAAAAGTGGCCCGTAAAGCCTCATTGCGAATTGCTGCAACCGCGTGAAAACAGATACTCCACGAATCAGCTTTGGCGGTGTTTGCAAAATGCCGAGCTTCGGATAAGCCTCCATCACTCTCGCCATTTTCACGATATCTCCACCGTCCATCAAACTGTCCGCATCGAGCACCAACATCCCCTCGTAGCCACCGCCCCATGTCCTTACGAAATCTCCAATGTTTCCCGCTTTGCGGTTATCATTGGTTTTACGGCGACGGTAATAAATTTTACCGAAGCCTTTCAGCCTGCGGCATAGATTCGTCCACGCGACCTCCTCTAACACCCATAGATCGTGATCTCGAGTGTCGCTGAGAATAAAGAAATCAAACGAATCCAGATGCCCCGTGGCTTCAATGGAACGATAAATCGCCTCAATCCTCGCGCAGAATTTGGAGCTATCCTCGTTGTAAACTGGCATCACCACTGCATGGCGTTTTCCTAAAACATCCGCCGGACCTTCTGCGAGTTCCGTAATACACACCGCTCTTTGTTTTCCCCGAAAAATATCCAGTGCGCCGAATAGTGCATGAAACGAACCAAGCACCAGCAATCCATTCAAGATCGCGAAAATTATAATCAACGGAACGTGAGCGCGATGGATGCCACTACGCCAAAATAAATCCGCGAGCCAAAACATCGCCACGAGATTCACCAAAATGACACTACCGAAGAAAACTAGCCGCCGCCCTCTGGCAGATGCTCCTTTATAAAACGGCATTGATTCCGATCGAGCGGATGTTTTTTGAGTTTCCATTAGTCAATAAAAATGAACCAAACGCCTGCCACTAGAGCGGCTAATAATCCAACTGCAAACATGCGCCGCACGATAGGGCGCCTATCCATCGTTTCCCACCATTGAGCCGCACCACTTCCGATCACATTGAGCTCAAGCGGCTTTGGAACCATGGTTAGTTCAGCGAACTGCGGTCCGGCTGCAAGATAGGAACTCCGCATCGCCGCGACAAATTCATCAGGCCATGGCTCAGGTGTTAGAAAAACTCCCTGCCACCGGTCAGGCATACCGGCAAGCAACAACGCAAGGCGACCCCGCGCAGCTAGGCGCCGATTTTCCAGCGGCTCGTCCAGCACGCGCTCGGTCCATTCACCAATCTCGGAAAGCATTTCCTCCATCGCTAATTTCCGCGCGGTGCTGTTTGGCTCGTTCGCTCTGCGCGCCGAGGCACGCCAGAGAATTCCGCGCACCAACTCAGCAACCAACAATCGGTTACGGATATGCAACGCAGCGAGGTAAGCCTCCACTGCCGCGTATGCGTCTTCCCATTCATCCAACTCAGATTCGCTGAGCGGCCTGAGTGAGTCTATAGTTTGATTCGGTAAACCCATGTTTCAGTTAGAAAATCTTCTCCTTTTTTCAATGAGGCTTTCATTTCAAGCGAGCCGATCTCGGACAGCTTGCCACCTTCTGTCGCAGGAAGGATTTGGAATGCCAGCCTGACGCGGCCTTTCGAAATCGGCTGCACGGCTACTCCTTGAATTTTGACTTTCGCACCCGCTTCACCAACGGCTTCCACAACCGCTTCTGGCATCTTGCCGTCTTCAGCGATGAGTTTTTCACCCTCAAATTCCACGATCATGGTCCGCTGCTCTGGCTGCCATTCATGCACACCTGTGCGTGTCGCGACCACGTGACCACCCGCATCCGAAGGATCCTCATCCATCGTCCAATGCTGGCGGTAGTTGAATTCTAAACGATCACCTGGCTTAGGAGATTTCTCAGGAACCCACATCGCCACGGTGTTATCGGCGAGCTCGTTTCCAGTTGGAATTTCCATCAGCATCACGCTGCCAGATCCCCAATCCGAAGTTGGTTCAATCCACAATGACGGACGGAGATCGTACGCGGCCTCACCATCTTCATACGCACTGAATCGACGATCCCGCTGCAAGAGCCCGAAGCCATCGCATTTAGCCATGTTGAAGAAACTGAACTCTAGGTTTCCCGTGTCATTAGAAATGGGTCTCCAAATTCTCTCGCCGCTTCCCATACGAATCGCAAGGCCATCTGAGTCATGCACTTCCGGACGGAAATCATCAAACCGACGACGTGAATTTTCACCAAACCAGAACATACTCGACATCGGAGCGATCCCGAGACGCTTGACTTCTTTCCGAGTGAAAAGCACAGCTTTGACACTCATGATCGTATCTTCACCGGGTTTGACCGTAATCTCATAAGCACCCGAATAAGAAGGACCATCGAGCAGTGCGAACATCACAGCGCGTTCATCACCGGGTTGGGGTTTTTTCAACCAGAACTCACGGAACATGGGAAACTCTTCTGGCGCACCATCTGCTCCGGTATCGATTGCGATGCCCCTTGCAGAAATTCCATAACGTTGGCCCTTGCCGAGTGCACGCCAGTAGCTCGCTCCTTGAAAAACGACCAACTCATCAAACACCGAAGGATTATTCAAAGGCGAGTGCAACCGAAACCCTGCAAATCCTGCTTCGGAAGGTAGTTCACCACGATTTTTCACAAGCGGACCGTAATTGAAAAACGCCTCGGAAAGACGCACACGCTGACGATGCGTGTCGGTAAACTCATTGATGCCCACGGGCTCGAGAAACAGATAACCCGGATGGAAAAACATCGCGCGGAATGGCGATTTAGAATCGCTCCACAGCGCGCGGTTCGGATCAAAGCGAATATCACGGTATTGATCGTAAGTCAGAGACTTCATCCAACCCGGCAAGGCCTCTTTATTCGGAGCCTGGTATTTCACTTTTGCTAAATCCCGAGCGCGGCTTTCAAGCATTCCAAAATCGATTCCTTCCCGCTCCCAATTTTGGGCAAATGCGAAACTCGATCCCAATACCAATGACACTAACAAAATGAAGCATTTAGACACGTTCGCATTCTAAGCGGGTTTCCAATCCAAAAGTCAAGAGCGGCATCAAAGCGTTTCCTTGAATTTTGAATTTTGAATTTTTGATTTTCCGTGCAGCCTAGTGCCATGTCGCAACGGACGGGAATATTATTAGTGGTCTCTGGCCCATCGGGATCTGGGAAAACGACCTTGTGCAGGCGTTTGGCTGGCGAAAACGAGGCGCATTACTCCATCTCCTGCACCACGCGCTCGCCTCGTCCCGGCGAAACCGATGGCAAGGACTACCATTTCCTCAGCCGCGAACAATTTCTCTCCAAACGCCAGAACGGCGAATTCCTCGAAAGCGCCGAGGTCCACGGCAACCTCTACGGCACGCTCCGCTCCGAGGTCATTCAATACCTCCGAGATGGTTGCGATGTCGTCATGGATCTCGATGTCCAAGGCGCCGAACATGTCAGGAAATGCGAAGACGCTTCGATCCGCTGCGCATTGGTCGATCTCTTCGTCATGCCCGCTGACGAACAAGAACTCCTCAAACGTCTCTCCAACCGCGGCACCGACTCCACCGAAGTCATCGAACTGCGCATGAAGAACGCGATGGAAGAAATCAGCCAATGGCCAGAATACACCTACCGCCTACTCTCCGGAACCCAAGAAGAGGATTACACTCGCTTCAAATCTCTGATCGTGGCGGAGCGACTTAGGGTGAGCCGAATCTCGTAACTCTAAAAGGGCCGCGCGACTCCAGTCGCGCTTACGGATAGAGCGCGACTGGAGTCACGCGGTCCAACGCCATCAACCTTGCTTTAGGTATTTCAAAAACCACTCCGCCATCGTCGCGTAGAGAGGATAATCGGTGATGAGGATATTGTTGTGCCCCGCACGGTCGAGCGAGCCGCTCGACCCTACCCCAAAAAAAACGGCAGCCCCCGATATCGGAGAGCTGCCGTGGAATATTTTCTTAAGTGAAATTAGTAACGACGTCCGCCGCCGCCACGCTCTTCACGACGGTCATTGCCGCCGCGATTACCACCGCCGCCGCCGTATCCACCGCCGCCGCCACCGCCGCCGCCGTATCCACCGCGACCACCGCCACTGCCGCCACCACTGCGCTCTTCGCGGGCTTCGGCTTCATTCACTTTCAAAGAACGACCACCGACATCGGTGCCGTCGACACCAGCGATTGCTTTGTTCATTGCGTCTTTGCTGTCCATGGTCACGAAAGCAAATCCACGTGGCCGGCCGCTTTCACGGTCAGTTGGGAGGTGCACATCCGTGACGGCTCCGTATTCGGAGAAGAGGTTTTCGAGGTCTTGTTTGGTCGTATCAAACGACAGGTTGCCAATATACATTTTCATAACATTAAAAGCGGCTCACGTATCGTGACTTCTCTTGAGACTGTTCCCGTGAATCGGGTCTCAGATCGCCATAGAATCAGAAAAACTACTGGCTAAACTCCAGAACTTGATCCTGCCAAGTCGTGAACCGGATTAGGTTTCTAGTCGGCCAATTCCCCAAAAGCGACATAATAAACGCCTTTAACAGCAAATAGCTCAGATAAAACCTAAGTCGAGACACTGATACTCAGTCCACGATGAGTGTGACCGAGGCTTCGCCGCGCAGGGCCTTCGAGTAGGGACATGTTTGGGAGATGGTTCAGCCATGAGGAAGCGTCAATGGCCATTGGAAAGACGAAGGCTAGAAATTTGCTTTTTCAGTCAGCGCGGAGAATACACTCAAGAGCCGTCTGCGGAAGGGAAAAAGGGGATGGAATAAGTCGAAGGTCTAAATGTCCAAAGTCGAATGTCGCCAGAAAAGCGCTTCTACAAACACTAAAACGATCATCACTACTCTCCCCCTAGATAGTTTGTCATGACACCGTGTGATGAAAAGAATCACTTCTTCTCCACATGAATCTGCTTCGCGTTGATGACGAAATTCTCTTCCGTTGAGCTTTGATCAACCACTCCGCTGAGTGTGATGGAGCTGAGTTCTTTCAGATCATTCATATTTACAAGTTGTCTGCGCGCTTTGTGATTGCAGTCGTGAATACGTTGCTATTTGTGCTTCATTCAAAGCACTAGCAGCCTAAAACAGCGATGAAGCGAGATTCAGACTCAGCGCAACAATCACAGCATTGAAGCCAAATGAGAGAATACCATGAAAAAGGGCGATTCGGCGGATACGCCGTGAGGTGATCTCTACATCTGCGGTTTGTCCGGTCATGCCGATGATGAAGGAAAAGTAAGCGAAGTCGAGAAAGTCGGGTTGCGGCTCTTTAGGGAAACGTAGCCCGATTTCCGGAGAACTTTCCGTGGATGCTCCGGCGATTTGATAGAATAAATGGGCGTAATGCAGCGTGAGAACGGTATGCACCAGCAACCACGATGAGATCACGGTGAGCACCGCGAGTCCCACATGCCAGGTGATCTCGTATTCCGATAGATTTTTTGCGGCTCGCAGGAGGAGGCCTGCGCTAAGGAGTCCGGCGACGGCGGCGAGTACCACACAGATACTGATCGCTATACGACTCGAATCCTGCAAGCGCGATTCCTCGACGCACGTTTTTGCATCGCTGAAAATAATACCCGTCCACGCAAGGATCAGCGAGCAAAGCGCGAAGGCATCCCACGAA
Source organism: Akkermansiaceae bacterium (assembly GCA_031374665.1). Lineage (GTDB taxonomy): Bacteria > Verrucomicrobiota > Verrucomicrobiia > Verrucomicrobiales > Akkermansiaceae > Luteolibacter. The sequence goes on from JANMGO010000063.1 coordinate 46,794, forward strand.
ACAATCATTCCAACCGACAGATCCATGCGGTGGAAAGTCAAACCGAAGGTGAGCAACGCGACACTGAGAGAAACAGCCACACGATTGTGAGCCTCAAACTTTACAATGCGACCGAGGAATCCGGAATGGTTGTGTAGAACTGGCATTTCAGGATGCTTTAGAATTAAGAGGTTACTTATTTCACTCGTGGCGGAGTGCCTCGATGAGGTCAAGTCATGCGGCGCGGCGGGCTAGCATGAAGCCGAAGATAATGCCGATGACTGCAGAAAACACGAATGCTAGGAATTTGCAAGGCTTTGCAAGATAGCAATGCTCAGCGCGACCGGCGTCACGCGATCCAGTTCTAAAAAATCACTTCTTCTCCACATGGATCTGCTTCGCGTTGATAACAAAATTATCTTCGGTAGAACTTTGATCAACCACTCCGCTGACTGTGATGGAGCTGAGTTCTTTCAGATCATTCACACCCTTCAACTCACTTGCGATGACACGGCCGTCTTCTCCGACAATCTGGATCGATGCGATGCCGATGCGTTTGAGTTCTTTGGAATCACAGCAGGCATCCCATGGAGTTTCGCATTTATCACCGGGCATTTTGTTGCACGTCGTAAGTTTCTCTGGATCTCCAAGAATGAAGGCGGCGCGGCCATCGACGAAGACTTTCTCGCGGCCCATGACTTCGCCTTTGAGGGTGATGGTATCTCCCGGTTTCGCGGTGGTGCGGGCGATGTGGATCGCTTGGGCATCTGGCAAAGTCGCGGAGACGAAATAAGCGACGAGCACGGGATCGGGTGCTGTAGTTTCGACGGTTAGGCCGGATTCCTTGGGCTTGCAGGCATGCAGTGAAAGCAAGGCGATGGCGGCGATAGATAGGTTTGTTATTTTCATCATTTTGATTGAGTCAGAGATTTTACGAACGGAGAGCTTTTGGCAAGGCGGGCATGAGACAACGGATGGCGGGCGGGATGGAACCTAGGATCCCTAACAGAATCCCCGTCACCAGGCCGATCACCGCCACCCCCGGCGTGATACCTATGGTGAATGCGCCGATGGAAAACGGAATGGTCATGCCATCGAGCAACCATAATGCTAAAGCAGAAGCGAGCAAGGTTCCAGCCAAACAAGCCACGAGACTTTCCTGAACCAGACTGAAAAAGATCGCGAGTCGACCAAAGCCAATCGCCTGAAGCGTCGCCAGCTCACGGATGCGCGAGGCGAAGGCGGCGTAGAGCGTGTTGAAGCCGCCGAAAATTGCGCCCGCCGCGACCAATCCGGCTGTGAGCCAGGTCATGATGCGAATGGGTTTGTAGAAATCCCCGAGCGCCGCGTAGTAATCGCTTTCCCGCATTGCGGTGAGTTCGAGATCCAAGCGTTGTTGAGCGAATAAATCCGCTTCCGAAAAATCTTCCGGGCTATCCATCCGCAACACCACACACGAAACCGTCTCGCGCTGCGCTAGCATGCGCAGGTCACCGATCGCCGCCCATATTTCCGATTCCATCACGGTGCCCGGCGCGGCGAACACACCGGAGATAGTCATTTCGGATTTATCTAACAAAACTTTCTTGCCTATCTTCAGTGCATCCTCGGTAAACCCGAGTTTGCGCCACGCGAGTTTACCGACCATCACCTCGCCCGCTTGTGGAAACGTGCCTTCGATCAAACGCACTTCCGGATGCACCAGCAAAGCCGATGGCGTCACGCCGCGAAACAAGGCCTGACCTTTTCCACCATCCGCGGTGCGTAGCGCTGACATATAATGAATCTCAGGCGTCGCCGCCGGCCGACCCATCACTTTGGAAACGCCACGTATCGTCGCTTCCGCGATACCCGACAACTGCGCGCTCACCTCACTGCGCTGAATGCTTTCCTCACTGCCCGCGCCTAACAGAATCGCATTTCGCGGAGAACCAGATGCCGAAAGCACCTTCTTCATTCCACCATTCAACGCCGCCGCCGCCATCACCAACATCACCACCAATGCCGACCCACCAACGGTCTGCAACAACCGCGATTTGTCACGAAAGAGGTTTCTGAGGGCGTAGGATAACGGGAGCATAGAAGTGGCTAGTGATCAGTGATCAGTGGAAGAAGGATTTATCGAGTATCAGGAGCGTAATGATTTCACGATGGGTTGGCGGATGGCGATGAATGCGGGGTGGATGGAGGCGATGATTCCTAACAACAGCGCCGCTGTGATCGCGAACAGGACGGTGGAGAACTGGGGCAGGATCGCGAGGGTCTGGCCTTCGCTGCCCATGGTGAAACTTTGCCAGCGCAGAAACGCCCATGCGAAACCGGCTCCGCAGAGGCCCCCCATCAAACCTAACATCCCGCCTTCGCTGAGCACCAAAAACATGATTGCGCGGCTTGGATATCCCAAGGTCCGCAACACGGCGTTTTCCTTGACCCGACTCCGCACCATCAGGGAAATCGCATTCGCCACGAGCGCGACCACCGCCACCACAGCCGCGATCCCTAGCCAACGCGTGAATCCAATCAGCTCGATGAGTTGCCCCGCTGCTTCCGCAAAGAAAGCTTTTTCCGGACGCGTGTTGGTGGGCATCTGATCGGATTTGAATCGGGCATCGATCATTTCCGCCACGGGTTTCAACTGCGAGGATTTGTCCACCCGCACATTGAACTGCGTGACGATGCCCAATCCGGTTTTGGAGGCTTGCTGCAAGAATTCCAACTTCACATACGCGACGTTGTTGTCCTGCGGAAACGGCGACCGAATGATCCCAGCCACGTGCACCGTGATCCCCACCGCATCGAATTTATCTCCCGGTTTGAGCCCGCGTCGTTTGGCAAACTGTTCTCCTAACAACGCCGCGTCGCCGCGTTTGATCCATTCGCTGTTATCGCCTTCGATGATCTCGATCTCCGGCGCGAACTGGCGCAACATCCCTTCCGGCACACCGCGAAACGTGATCACATCCAAGCTCGCTCCACAGTTGTTCACGGTGATCTTGATCGGGATGACTTCCTTCACCCCGTCCATTTCACGAATCTCATCCTGATAATACTCAGGCAACTGACTCGCCATCGGGCAAAACCGATTTTCGCGATACACCACCAAGGTCGTGTCCGCTGCGGTTTCCTCGGTTGCTGATGCCAAAGAATCCTGAAGCGTTTCCACCGAAGTAAAAAGAAACATTCCAGAGGCCACACCGCAAACGGCCAGTGCCGTCCGCAGCCGATGACGTAGGAGTTGTTTGGTGGCGAGTCGAAAGAGAGCGATCATGGTTTGGATATGTGGGGTTCGTTTTCTAACAATTTACCTTTTTCCAAATGCAAGGTCCGATCCGCAGCCGCCGCCGCGCGCGCATCGTGGGTCACCATCACGATGGTTTTGCCGCGTTCACGTGAAAGCGACTGCAGCAGTTCCAAAATCATTGTCGCAGACTCGCGATCCAAATCACCGGTCGGTTCGTCCGCCACCAACAAAGCCGGATCGGCGACCAAGGCTCGCGCGATCGCCACCCGCTGCTCCTGTCCTCCCGACAACTCGCTCGGCGTATGATGTGACCGGTCTTTCAGCCCCACAATTTCCAGCGCCTCTTCAGCTTTTTGTTTCCGCTCCGCCTTGCTCATCGATGTGATCAACAATGGCAACTCCACGTTTTCGAAAGCTGTTAGAACCGGAATCAAATGATAAAGCTGAAAGATGTAACCCACCTTTCGTGCGCGCCATTGCGTGAGTTGTTTGCGACTGAATGCCGCAATATTTTCACCATCGATGACGAGGCTGCCTGAGGTCGGCGAATCGATGCCTGAAATCAAATTCAGCAACGTGGTTTTACCCGATCCGGAAGGCCCCATCAGCGCGAGGAACTCTCCGCGACCTACCTCAAGATCTAGATTTTCCAGAGGCGTAACGATGTTCGTGCCTTTGGTGTAGGATTTGGAAATGGATTTGCAGGTGATCATGAGCGTTCTTTGAAAATAGGGTTGAGGCGTTGGCCGGTTTTGAGATCGAGCGGTTTGGTAATCACCCATTCACCGGGTCGGACTTCTGGACTAACCATGACCATACCGTCTTTGGTCACACTGGGATTCACCGTACGCCGCTCGGCGCGCTTGGTATCGGGATCGCAGATCCAAACCTGATTGTCTTGGATCGCTTCTTTCGGAACATACACCGCGATTCCGGTCGATTCAACTACGGCATCTGTAGTAGGAATGATGGTTTCAAAAAACTCGACCCGACTCAGCATCTCCGGACGGAGTTTATCGCTGGGGTTTTCGATGCGGACTTTCGCTTGCAGAGTGTTGCGTTGCAAATCTGCTGCACCTTCGATTCTTGTGACTTCGCCTTCAAAAACTTGATCCGGCAGAAGATTGGAACGGATCTTCGCGCGTTGCCCGACACTGAGACCCGCCGCATCCGCTAGAGGAACATCCACCCGCACTTGAAGGTGCGCGGGTTCATATAAAATCGCAATCGTCGAGCTGTCCTCATCATCCATCAACACCATTTTTTTCTGACCCGGCGCGGCTTTCAACGCGAGCACCCGACCATCAACCGACGCTTTGATTTCGGTCCGCGCATGCGCCAACTCGGCTTTCTCTAAATTAATGTCCGCCTCTCGTATCTGCGCTTGGATCGCTAAAATCTCGAAAGCGATCTGGTTGATTTCCTGGGTGATCCCAGCGATCCGCGCCTTTGCCGCATCGACTTCGGCGAGGCGTCGTTTTTGATTCAGCCGCGTTGCCAACATATCATCCTCCGTGATCGCGCCTTTACTCAAACGCTCGTAGCGGCGGAGTTTGTCGCTCGCCTCTTCGGCATCCGCTTCCGCAATAGCCAAACCGGCCTTCTCAACTTCGATTCGCTGCAACGCGAGTTGGGTTTTAACGCAATGCGCATCAAACGATGCCTTCGTCTCGACCAGCTTCGCAGACATCGCATCGCGTTCCAGTTGCGTATCGATCCGAACCAATGTTGCCAGCAGATCGCCTTTTTTCACCAACTCACCTTCGAGGACATTCACAGAATCGACGATACCATCCGTCAGCGCGGTCGCCTTGATGGGCAGCGGATCCGGCTCAATCCAGCCTGAGGCTTGGAACATCAATTTTCCGGCGACGTTGGCGGATTTCTTCGTGGCTGAAGCTTTGATGTTTTCCTCAATGCCGACGGCTGAAAAGACCTCGACCTCTTTCGCTGGAACCAAGCGATCCCGGAACAGGAGAGCGAAGATCAGCAGGAACCCAAACAAGAGTCCAAGCGGCAAAATCCAGACCGCCATGCGCTTGCGGGCGCTTGGGGAGAGGTTTTGGGTTGAGAAAATTTGCCCTAAATTGAGGTGGTTGATTGGCATAAGTGGAAAAAATTTGAAACTTACGGGTCAGAAACCCGAGGGGAAAACGTGCCGCGAATGCAACGCATCGCATGACACCATCAGGCTTTCCCAATTTTCAAATCAGCAATCGTTGCTGTTTCACATACCACTCCCGTGAATCCGGCGGACCGCGACGGTGCTCCGAACGAGCGGGTGAGGCATCGATTCCTCTTAAATCTGCTGCCGAAAGCCTAAGGAAAATCACTTCGTCGGCTTTCAAATAAGGAATTTGGGCTAGATTAGGCCGTTCCGCATCTGGAAGAGGATTGGCTTTCACCATGCAATCCGGAACGGTTTGATGGTCGTCACCACAATCACAGCAGTTCATCGAGCAATCGGCGGCGTTTCCTGAAAACTCCATATCCATCGTGCAAATATACTTCTGCACCCCAGCCATGGGTAAAACCACGGCCATAAGGGCAAATAAGATGGATGAGACGATTCGCACTGTCTGAAAAATACACATGCTCCCCCTCAGGGCAAGGTTGTTCGCCCCCTTTTTAAAGATTCTCCTTGACGCATCCCACTACCAAGCCTAAATCCGCCGCCCGTTTCTCAACTAAACACTTTCAAATTATGGCCAACGCACAAGTCATCCTCAAAGAAAAAATCGAAGGCCTCGGCTCCGAAGCCGATGTCGTAAAAGTCCGCGCTGGCTACGCCCGCAATTACCTTGTGCCACAAGGCAAAGCATACGAGGCAACCAAAGCAAACCTTCGTCACGTTGAAGCCCTCAAATCCAATCGCGCCAAGCGTGAGGCCGAGGAAGTCGTCATCGCTCAGGAGCTCGCAACCAAGATTTCCAAACTCAAGCCATCCTTCACCCTCTCCACCGGCCAAGGTGGCAAGGCATTCGGATCGGTCACCAACATGGATATCCACAAAGAGCTCGAAGCTGCCGGTATCGTCATCGATCGCCACGCAATCCAACTCGACAAGCCGATCAAAAAATCTGGTAAAACCGTTGTTGAGATCAAACTTAACGCCCTAGTCAGCGCCCAACTCACCGTCACTGTTGATGCTGGCGATGTGAAAGACGAAGACTGAAACTAAGTTTTCTCAACCAGAAATTTCAAAAGCCGGTTCCGATTTCGGAACCGGTTTTTTCGTTTAGAGATGAAGAATTTTTAACCACGAATATCACGAATGGAAGAGGTGTTTCTTCATTCGTGAAATTCGTGGTTAAAAAACCCAGTCCAACTCGATCTCTTTCGTCAGCATCCGCTCGCCTTCGAAACTGAATTTCCCAATCAACGTGTGCCCAGCTAGGATTTGCGGCAGCCAATGACGGTCATCTTCCCACATTCTGGCGTAAGGAATGTGATCGAGCGACGCCCAAAGCGGCACAGCTTCCGGGGTTTCGGTGGGTTCGCCATCGAACTTGCTCGCCAGAAACACATGGCAGCGCAGGCTTGGGTAATCCGACATCTGGAACCACAACTCGGCGACTTTTCGGGCGTCTTTGACGGAAATGCAAAGTTCCTCCTCGGTTTCCCGCACCGCGCCTTGCAGCGGGCTTTCACCGGGATCGATTTTCCCGCCGGGTCCGTTGACTTTTCCTTGGCCGTGGCCGCGTTTTTTCTCGATCAGCAAGATTTGGCCGTCTTTGACGACAAACATCAGGGTCGCCTCGATTTCTGCCTGCCAGTTTTTCCAATCTATTCCATCCATGCTCGAAAGGATACATAGCGGGTTGGTGTAATGATCCCGAGGGGATTTTTCACTCCCAGTCATTTTTCTTATTGCAAACCAATCTCAATTAGCCGAACTTCTTCGTGATGCCAGCCAGCCCATCAGCTCAACGCCAACTTACCTTGAACGAGGTGAGTTTGAACTGTGACGTTCGGATCAGCAGCCTTAACGGCCCGGCATGCGATCGTCTGCGGGATCTTGGCTTCTGTGAGCAGATGCAACTGCGCAAACTCTCTAACGGCCGCAACTTGGTTTGCACCGTCTGCGGTGCGAAAATGGCGATCAGTCGTGAATTGGCCGAGCAGGTCTTAGTTGCTCCCATCCGCTAATCCTGACGAAACATCGCCGTGTCAGAGAATCCTTCGATCATCGCGCTTGTCGGCAACCCGAACTCGGGCAAATCCACGCTGTTCAATGCTCTAACAGGAAAAAACCAAAAGGTCGGCAACTACGCAGGCGTCACAGTGGAAGTTAAAAGCGGCGAGACCTACACACCTCACGGCAAAAAACTGCAAGTGCTCGATCTGCCGGGTTGTTACTCGCTTCGAGCTGATACCGGCTCGCTCGATGAACAGATCGCGCTCAATGCACTGACTGGAAAGTTAGAAGATCTAGCGAAACCCGATCTCGTGGTTTGCGTGGTCGACGCCTCGAATTTGGAACGCCACCTGCAGCTCGTCCTGCAGATCATCGAGCTCGGCCTGCCTTGTGTGCTGGCCCTGAACATGGTCGATGTCGCGGAGAAATCCGGACTCAGGCTAGATCCAGCAAAACTCTCCGAAGAACTCGGCATTCCCGTGGTGCCGATGCAAGCGAATGCATCGAAAGGAATCATCGAGCTCAAACAAGCCCTGCGTTTCCCGTTCCCGCATGCTTCGGAAGTTTCATGGCTCTCGCAAACCGGCGACATCGAAACCAAGCGCCGCGCTTTCATCGCCTCACTTTGCGAACTCGCCGCGCGTCGCCCCGATTCGCACCAACGCAATTTCACCGACAAGCTCGATTCGATTTTGCTGCATCCTTTCCTAGGTTGGGTCGCATTCCTCGCGATCATGTTCACCTTGTTTTGGGCGATCTTTTCCTTCGCTAGCATCCCGATGGATTATATCGATACTTCGCTCGGTAGCTTCGGCGCATGGGTGGAATCCTTGATGCCAGACGGCGATCTGCGTTCGTTATTGGTCAATGGTGTCATCGGCGGGGTGGGTGGGGTGTTGGTGTTCTTGCCGCAGATTCTATTGCTGTTCTTCTTCATCGGTCTGTTAGAAAGCTCTGGCTACATGGCGCGAGGCGCGTTTCTCATGGATCACGTGATGGCAAAAGCCGGACTCAGCGGAAAAGCTTTCCTGCCATTGTTCGGTTCTTATGCCTGTGCGATTCCTGGCATCATGGCGACTCGCACCATCGATTCCGCGAAGGAGCGCTTGGTCACGATTTTCGTCGCTCCATGGATGAGTTGCTCGGCAAGACTTCCGGTTTATTTCCTCATTATTCCGCTACTGCTTCATGAAAAAGAAGGCACATGGAAACAAGCGCTCGTGCTGTTTGGAATTTACACAGTCGGAACACTATCGGCATTCATCGTCGCGCGTATTTTACGTGGCAAGCTCGGTCCGGACAAGGTCGTGACGCATTTCATGTTAGAACTGCCGCCTTATCGCAGACCACATTGGTCTTATATTTTCCGGCACGTCTTGGATCGCGGATGGTCTTTTGTGCGCAAAGCAGGAACTATCATCCTCGGGCTTTCCATCCTTCTTTGGGCCTTGGAAAATTATCCGAAATCCGATTTCGAAGATTCCGCAGAAGTTCTGGCGCACAGTGCGTTAGGTCGAATCGGAAATGTGATTGAACCCGTCTTCGAGCCGCTCGGTTTCGATGGTCGCACCGGCACCGCCATCCTCACCACTTTCGCAGCGCGCGAGGTTCTCGTCTCTTCGCTGGCAATCATCTTCAACGTCGAGGAAGCCGATGATGACGTAAAAACGCGCAGCCTGATCCGTGCGAAAATGCAAACTGCCAAATGGCCGGATGGCCGACCGCTGTTCACACCGCTGAGCTTGATCTCACTGCTCGTGTTTTTCATCTACGCGCTTCAGTGCTTGCCCACAACCGCCGTCGTGGCTCGCGAGTCGGGCTCATGGAAATGGGCGGCGGGGCAGTTTGCTTTCATGTCTGGCTTCGCGTATCTTGCTTCGTTACTCGTTTTTCAAATCGGCTCGCTGATGGGCTTTTAATCTCATGGACTGGCAAACATACACCGCACTTGGAGTCGTCGGCATCACGCTGGCGACCTTTATGCATCGGATCTTTTTCAAAAAAAAATCCAAAACCTCCTGTGGCCACGACTGCGGTTGCGGATCGAACAAGAAGCCGTGAGTAACTGCCTAGTGTGACGAACTTGTCACCGCGCTGAGGATGTATTTCGGAACACTTAAGGGTTTTTATGTTACCGGAAGTGGAAGTCATTTCCGCATACTCTATGAAAATCGATATCGTGACGGATACCTTCGCCCCAGATGTGAACGGTGTGGCGATGACTCTTGGGAGACTCACCGATGGTCTGCGCAAGCGCGATCACCGAGTGCACATCATTCGCACAGGTGAGGGTAGAGATGACGAAACCATCGTGAGGTCCATCCCCTTGCCGGGATACCGCGAAGTCAGGGTCGGCTTACCCGCATCGCTGATGCTTCGCATGCGTTGGATGAAACGCAGGCCGGATGCGATCTATGTCGCCACGGAAAGTCCACTTGGCAAATCTGCCGTGAAAGCCGCAAAGATTTTAGGCATTCCGGTGGTGACGGGGTTCCACACGAATTTTCACGAATACATGAAGCGCTACAGCTTGGGAACTTTTCAACCCATGGTGATGGCGTATCTCAAACGCTTTCATGATCGCGCCGATTGCACCCTTGCACCCTCGCCAGAATTGGTGGAGCGCCTGCGCGGTGAAGGTTTTGAAAACGTCCATCTGATGGGTCGTGGGGTGGATACGGAATTATTCTGCCCGAGCAAACGCTGCGAGGTTCTGCGCAGCACTTGGGGCGCGACGACTGGTGCACCAGTCGCCATTGTGGTCGGTCGCATCGCTGCGGAAAAAAACCTAGATCTCGCGATCCAATGCTTCATTGAAATGCGCACTTCAATTCCAGATCTGCGATGCGTGATGGTCGGCGACGGGCCGCTGCGCGAAAAGCTCGCCGCAAAAAATCCGTGGGTGCATTTTTCAGGAGTTCAGATGGGAGAAGACCTCGCACGCCATTACGCCTCTGCCGATATCCTACTGTTCCCGAGCGAGACGGAAACATTTGGAAACGTTGTGCTCGAAGCGATGGCAAGCGGACTAACTACGGTTGCTTACAATTACGCAGCGGCGGCCAAATTTTTGAAACATGGAGAGAACGGCTTGAAGGCTGAGAAAGGCGATGCTGTGGTTTTTTTAGAGCAAGCCATAGCCGCCCTAGAAATCAAACACGGCCATCCTCTGCGCATCGCCGCTAGGGAAATCGCGCTCACCCAAGGCTGGAGCGATGTCGTCCAACAATTCGAAGGCCACCTGCGTGATATTTCTAACAACGCCGAGGCGCCGCCGACACCGACTCCACAGGTCGCGCGCTCCAAGAAGCGCAAAAAAGTTTCTTACCGCACGGTGTTTCTCTCCGATCTCCACCTCGGAACTCCCGACAGCAAAGCTACAGAAGTCGGCGATTTCCTAAAAATGCTTACTTGTGAAAAGCTAGTTCTTAATGGCGACATCGTCGACGGCTGGGCTTTGAAACGCGGCTCAACATGGCTTCCACGCCACAGTCGCGTCATTCGTAGAATTCTCAAAATGACCGAGAAAGACGATACCGATGTGATTTACCTACGCGGCAATCACGACGAAATCCTCGAACGTTTCCTCCCACTCGTTTTTGGAAAAATCAGTTTCACCAAAGAATACATCCACACCGCCGCGACCGGACTCCGCTACCTTGTCGTCCACGGTGATGGTTTCGATAGTGTTTCCACTAATCACAAGTGGCTCGCCGCTCTCGGCGCCGTGGGTTATGACAGCCTGCTCACCGTGAACCGCTACTACAACTACTGGCGCGCATGGAGGGGCAAAGAATACTTCTCCCTAAGCAAACGAGTGAAAGCCAAGGTGAAATCCGCCGTCAGTTTCGTCGATAAATACGAAGTCCTTCTCCAAGAGCTCGCGCTCCACAAAGAGTGCGATGGCATCATTTGCGGCCACATCCATACCCCGGAAGATAAAAAAGTTGGCGAAGTGCATTACCTCAATTCCGGCGATTGGGTGGAGAGCCTGACAGCCATCGTCGAACACCACGACGGCCGAATGGAACTCATACATTATAAGGATTTTCTGATAGCTGCTGACTTGTGACAAGACCGTCACGCTTACAGTTTTGCCCATAGAGCTTAATTATTCGCACCCTACTGTATTCATAGTGAGTCAACACTTGCTGTAGAAGTTATTGAGTAATTAGCAACAAAGCGGGGCGAATCCAAAAGGGTTCGCCCCAATTTTTTACAGGCAGATAGGAGAACGAGGAGTCAGAATCTATTTAAAATTCTCATCCTCTCCCATTCCTCCTCCCTCCCTGTAAAAAAATGCCGGCAGTACCTGATCAGCCCGTCTTCCTCGTCAACACCATCACATTTTCAACATGGCGGGTATGAGGAAAAAGATCGAATGGCTGAACTTCTTCTAACAAATATCCAGCCTCACGGAGGATTTTGTAATCCCGCACTTGGGTTGCCGGATCGCATGAAACATAAATCACTCGCTCCGGACCAAATGACACGAGCTGCGCTAAAAATTCTGGGGTGCAACCTTTGCGCGGCGGATCGATCACCACCACAGTTTCGTTTGCTGGAGTATCGATTTTCCCGAAGATCGCTTCTGCATCTGCTTGCAGGATGCTGACGTTGTTAAAGCCGTTCAGCGCGACGTTATTCGCCGCCCATTGCGCTCCCGCTTCGTTCACCTCCACGCCCATGACTTTTTCAAAACGCTCCGCAAGGCACAGCCCGAAAAGCCCGGCACCGCAATAGGCATCGACCAAATATTTCGCACCACCCGCCAGTGCTTTCTCGCCAACGTAGCCCGTGAATTTTTTCAGGATGAACGGATTGTTTTGAAAAAACTCTCCCGCCACGAAATCAAACTTCACCCCGCCGATCTCTTCCCGCGCGATGGCTTTTGGATCGCGCTCGACCCGGCCATTCGTTGCTCTCAGCAAGATCGTTGCTCCGCGTTTGAACTTGAGGCCGTTGGCCCGAATATCCGCATGCACTTCCGCCAGGGCGTCGTTGATTTCACGCATCGCGATCGGGCAGTTCACTACATCTAACAATTCGTTACGCCGACCCACTTTTAGGAAACCAATTTCCTTCACCACCCCATCGATGGGTTTTTCGAAATGCGGAGTAATCTTCGAGCGGTAGTTCCAAATTTGTTCCGAGGATTCACAGAAATTAACTTCACGCTCTTCGCCAGCCATGTGTTTGAGCAACTCACGAATCTGCCGCGTCTTCCACGCTAACTGTTTGTCGTATGCGAGATGCTGATACTGACAACCACCACACTCACCAAACAACGGACAACCCGGCTCCACCCGATCTGGCGATTTCTCTAAAATCTCCACCAAATCTCCCTGCGAGTGATTTTTATCATTTCGGAAAATCCGAGTCCGCACCAACTCGCCCGGCAAAGCATAAGGCACAAACACCACCCAACCATCCACACGCCCCACGCCGGAACCTAAATTCGTCAGAGAATCGATCCGCACCTCAATCTCTTGATGATAGGTAAATGGAGTCGGAACAAATTTCTTAGGCGGACGGTTGTGCATAGGCTTCCCACGCAGTTAGCCATCCCCAGCCGCCGGAAGCAAAATGATTTCGATCATCTACGAAGAACTACTGACTTGAGCCGCCGAGCTAGCTCTCTAGATTAAAATTATGCAAAATTCTCAAGTGCAAAGATTAAGTCGCTCACTGGGAGCCATCCTCTTTTTGGTTCTATGTCTCATCCCCATGACTGCCGACGCTCGCGAAGTCAAGGAAACCGCACGCATTGAGCATTTGATCAGCTCCGTGGAAAAACTCAGCGGATCCAAATTCATCCGCAACGGCAACGAATACGAACCCGACAAAGCCGGCTCCCACCTACGCATGAAACTCGATAATGCTGGCGACAAAGTCAAAACTGCCGAGAATTTCATCGATGGGATCGCAGCGAAGTCTTCGACCTCCGGAAAGCCTTACCAAATCCGCAAATCAGACGGAACCCTCGTCAACACCAGTGCCTACTTCTACGCCCGCCTCAAAGAATACGACCAAGTTAAATCCGCTCCTTGAGCTGAAATTTGCCCGACTCCTTCTTCAAGGTTGGACGAATCCGCTCCAATGCTCAATAAAAGAGCCGTGATCGACGCCGCCTATCCACTCGCCCGCAAATTACTTTTCGCCCTCGATGCCGAAACTGCCCACCACACCAGCATGGTCGGGCTACGACTCGCTGAAAAAACTGGGCTGCTCGAAATGCTATCCGATCCCCTGCCGCAAGCAGAGCCGATCGAACTCATGGGCCTGAAATTTCCCAACCGCATCGGCCTCGCCGCTGGACTCGATAAAGAGGGCAATACCATCGATGCCCTCGGTAGACTCGGTTTCGGTTTCATCGAAATCGGCACGATCACTCCGCGTCCCCAAGAAGGAAATCCGAAACCGCGCTTGTTCCGCCTCATCCCGCACGAAGCGATCATCAACCGTATGGGTTTCAACAATCCCGGCATCGACGCGGGTGTCGCCAATGTCCGTGCGCATCAATCCTACAACGGCATCATCGGTTTCAACATCGGCAAAAACAAAGACACGCCCAACGAAAATGCAGCGGATGATTACCTCGCGTGTTTGGAAAAAGCTTATCCCGTCGCCGATTACATCGCAGTCAATCTCTCCTCGCCCAACACCCCAGGCCTGCGCGATCTCCAAGCCGCCGATTCCTCGGCACGGTTGTTAGAGCAACTCAAAGTAGAGCAACAAAAACTCGCCGCCATCCACGGCAAACACGTTCCCATCCTTTTCAAAGTCGCTCCGGATCTCACTGAACTGCAGATTGCTGATCTCGCCAAAGCCTTCCTCGATGGCGGACTCGATGGCTTGATCGCTACTAACACCACTTTGGATCGAGAAAAAGTCGCCGGTCATAAATGGGCCAACGAAGCCGGTGGACTTTCAGGAAAGCCCGTGCTCGAGAAATCGAACCAAACCCTCGCCGCCTTCGCTGCCGCCTTTTCAGGAAAAATCCCCATCATCGGTGTCGGCGGCATCGCTTCCAAAGAAGATGCCGAAACCAAATTCAAACTCGGCGCAGACCTCATCCAAATCTACACCTCCTTCGTCTACCAAGGCCCAGCACTCGTTCGCGAACTTCTTAAAGCGGAGAGCAGAGAGCGAAGAGCATAGAAAGCGACTTCTCACTCTCCGCTCCAAGCTCTATGCTCTATGGCTACATGAAAACCACCCGCCTCCTCATCACCCTAACCCTCGCCTTCGGCATGATCGGTTATTTCGTATGGCGTAGTTCAGAGACCCAAGTCGCGCCGATGGAATGGGTCGGTTTCCAAGAAGCCGATGTCCCACCCACCATGCCAGAGTCCGGTGAAGTGGACATGCGTTTCCACATGCTTTCCGCTTGGCAGGCAAACCAGATTCCTAACATTTCTCAAATGGATGCGCCGATGGGATCCGAAAACGGCGCGCTGGTTTACAATGCTCAACCGTTTTGGGAGATGAATGATAAACGCGGCGGACATCACACCGGAGACGATCTCAACGGGATCGGCGGCATGAACACCGACCTCGGCGATCCCGTTTTCGCCGCAGCCGATGGTCTGGTGATCTACGCCGGTGAGCCATCACCGGGTTGGGGAAACATCATCATCCTTGCGCATCGTGGCCCGAATGATCAGCCACTCCAGACCATATATGCCCACCTCGAACAATCCAAAGTCTCACTCGGAACACTTGTTGGACGCAGTGAAATCATCGGCACAGTTGGCACAGCAAACAATCATTACCCCGCACACCTACACTTCGAAATCCGCCAAAGCGACGGTGCTGAAATTGGCGGAGGATATTTGAAGCGATTTCTTAACCACTTGGATCCCTCAGCCGTCATCGCCACCATGCACGATGCAGAGTCGACCGGCATTTCTCCATCAATACTTAAGCTAGCGAATCTCAACGTCCCGCATTCAAAACTATATCGCTGAGCACGTGCGTAAAACCCTTTTCATTAAGGAGCGCATCTATGCTCATCTCCATTCTCCATCTCCAATAAAAAGGCGTGATCGCTGGGATGTTGATTCGCTCTCCTTCGATGTCTTCGCTACGCAATGTTTCATCCGTCGCAAGCACATCTTGTAGCGGAAACACCGCCCACATGGCTGGAGATGCGAGGTGTTGTTGAATGATTCGGCGTGCCATTTCGCCCGAAAGCTCTGGCTCTGGAAAGGTGATCGCAAACATTTCCCAAGCAAATCTCGAACGCACCTTTTCATCATCCTGCCACCATTGACGGAGCGTTTCCATATCGTGTGTTCCAGTGGAAATCACACTCATGTAAGGCGCACGACTCGGATCGGAAAACACGGCACCGTAAATTTTGGGCCAGCGTTGGATTTCGAGCGAAAGCATTCCGAGCTGATTCATTACGCCCGGCACACAACCCGGCACCATTCCGAGATCCTCACCACATAAAAGCATATCGCTCGCGGAGCGCATGGCTGGAAGTTTCTCGTAAGCTTTCACTTCCCAGAATCGCTCTTGGCGCAAGTAAAAATAATCTTCGTAAATCTGTTTCAACAACTCCTGAACTTCCGGAGCCAACGCTTGGAACGAACGCGTTTCCATCATTCTCATTCGCGGATGAAATTCCTTCCCTAGAGATCCCGGGACCTCGAAAAACAACACCTCGCCCACCAGATCTAACAACGAATCCCGCAGTGAATCTTGATTCGCCCAATCGCCTGGCGTGAGCTTCTCGAAAAATTCCAAAATCCCGCGTTGGGTCGAGAACTCATTTTTTAACCCATAAAAACCCAAGCCGTGATCCACCAAAAAATCCTGTCTCACTCCATGAGCTAAATCACCAAACGCATCTAACAGATATTTCTCCTGAATGAACGGCTTACAAAAGCGATCATAGTCAAACACTACCCCGCGCTCCGCGAACTCTTCCAATTTCACCGGCAACGCCGGCTCAAACCAACCCATGATCCCATCGACATGTTGGGTCGGTATCTGCCAGATGCGGAAAAACCCAAGGATGTGATCGATCCGATATGCATCGAAATACCGACTCAATTTATCAAACCGCGATCGCCACCAAGCGTAGCCGTCTTTGCGCATCTCATCCCAATCATAAGTCGGAAATCCCCAGTTCTGGCCTTTCACCGCAAACGCATCCGGCGGCGCGCCCGTTTGGGTGTTCATATTGAAAAGTCGTGGAACAACCCAGGCATCGACCGATTCCTTGTCCACCCCGATCGGCAAATCCCCTTTCAGCGCAACGCCTTTAGCCCGCAGATACGCGACCGCAGCGGTGAGTTGCTTATCCAACTCAAACTGCAACCAAACATAATACATCACACTGGAATCCGACGAGAGCGCATCGATTTTCTTGGCATCGTGGGCTTTCCAATCTTCCCATTTGGAAAAATCTGCCGTGCCGAACTCATCGCGTTTCACTGAGAAAACCGCGTAATCCAAAACCCAATCGCGATTCCGTTTCAGGAAATCCAAAAAAGATAGACCGCTTAAAATCGATTTCTGATGAGCATCGAACACTTCGCGCGTGATCCGCCATTTCACTACCATCACTGCCTCGTAATCGAGCTGCTTGGCCTGATTCAACTCCTCGCACGCTTGCCGAAACTCCGTTTCATTCGTGAGCGGAACCGTCATTTCATCCAAACGCAGATAGATCGGATGCAACGCGTAAACACTGATCGCAGAATACGGATAACTGTCCGTCCATGTGCGCGTCGAAGTCGTGTCATTGATTGGCAAAATCTGGATCATCTTCATCCCGCAGCTCAACGCCCAATCGCCAATCGCTTTTAAATCGGAAAACTCTCCGACTCCACATCCTGCCGCACTTCTCAGAGAAAAAACCGGGATCGCCACACCCGCCGCACGGAATCTCTGATCCGCATCGCGACGGAAGCATTCGTCGGAAACCTTTACGGAGTAAGCGCCGAATCGATCGTCAAGCACCCGGTTTTCCGCACCGCCTTCCAAACGAATCGCTTGCGCATCCGAACTACGATAAATCCCGTATTTGTATTCGATACGCTCATCCATCGGCAAATTCACATTCACCTGCCAATGATTTCTCGCCACCTCAACCATGGGCAGCACTTTCGCATACTCCCAATTTCCAAGCCCCTCGCAACCTCCGATCAAGCACGGTACCGCACCTTCCGGCAGACGTGCCATGTGTAAATGAAACTCGTGATTTCCTCTGTTAGAAATATTTCCTAGTTCGCGATTCTGTGGATCAGCGATCTCGAAAATTTTGCCTTCGTAAACCCTGTCCTCACTACCCGCCGATTTCCAATCATCGCGAAGAAGCATATGCTTCGTAACGCCTTCGCCATGCCATTTTCTAAAATCACCGAACTCCGCCAGCTCCAAGCCATCCTCCCGCTTGAGCATATAACGATATTCCAACTGCTCCACCTTCTCCGTCTCAACCTTGACCTCCCAATGCTGCGCATCCTTCCATTTCATGGGCAGCTGTTGACAAAACGCTTTCTTACCATCCCGCAGCGTCATTTCGAGCCACAACGATTCACCAACCACCGTCGCGTATGCCACTCGAAACACAAAATTCATAAGCGATAACTAAACTATCCCTTGGCACAACCGCCATCCAAAAACCCGCGCGGCGCAGACGGAGTCGTTTACTTCAGTTTCTGCATGCCCGCTGGCAGTTCGGTGGATTTACCCGAGGGTTTGATTTTTTCATCCGAAATCGATGGGCCAGGGCCCGGGGTAAAATATTTCAACAGCGCGGGTGATTCCGCAGTCCACGTGCCGCCTTTCAAATGAAACACCACTCCTTCCGGAAAATCTGAATAACTCTGCGCAAGCCAATCGCCCCAGAGATTTCTCGTGGTATCCCACGCTCGATGCGCATCGCAACCGAAAATGACTGAACATTTTTTTGTGATTCCTTTCAGTTTATCCGCCTCGGAAACCGATTTGTTATCGATTTTGAAAACGACAAATTTTTGCCACTCCACCGAACGCCGGCCACTAAACGTGTGAAACGCAGATGCAGATCCATCGGCACGAATGGTAATATACTTACACAGAAAAATTGCGGTTGCATCAAGCAGCGCTTTTTTCTCTTTCTCTGAAATAGTCGATTTGACATTCGCATCCGAACTCAACCCCTTAGCTAAAACTTCGCAAACACTGCTTTGTCCAAAAACAGGGCAAAAACTCAGCAAGAAGATTAGGGGGAAAAATTTCACATCTGACATGTCAGCATAATTTCTCAAAGATAGCAATCAGGGAGATTAGGGAAGAGAACCGAAATAAGGAACGGAGAGGTTCCCATTTTTATTCATCGTCGTCCTTCGCGCCTTTAACTCGGACTTTGCCGCGTAATTTGGCTTCGATAAATGCATCGATATCGCCGTCCATGATATCTTGGATATTGCCGCTTTCCTCGCCGGTGCGGAGGTCGAGGACTTTTTGGTATGGTTGGAAGACGTAAGAGCGGATCTGGCTTCCCCATGAGACATCGCTTTTTTCGCCGTAGGCGGCTTCGGCTTCGGCGGCGCGTTTATCTTCTTCGATCTGGAACAGTTTTGCTTTCAGGATCTGATAGGCGAGTTCTTTGTTCGCGCCTTGCGTGCGGGATGCGGTGGACTTGATCAGGATTCCAGAAGGAAGGTGGCGTAGTAAAACTCCGGTCTCGACCTTGTTGACGTTTTGTCCGCCCTTGCCGCCGGAGCGCATGGTGCTGATCTCGATATCCTTATCGTTGATCTCGATCTTAATCTTGTCATCGATTTCGGGTGTGGCGTCGATCGATGCGAAAGAGGTGTGCCGTTTTCCAGCTGCGTCAAATGGTGAGATTCTAACAAGTCGATGCACGCCGCGTTCGTTTTTCAGGAAGCCAAACGCGTTCTCTCCGGTGATTTTAATGGTTGAGGAACGCAGTCCGGCACCATCGCCGTCTTCCCAGTCGAGGGTTTCGACCTTGTAACCTTTGCTCTCCGCCCAACGGGTATACATGCGGTGAAGCATCTGTGCCCAGTCGCAAGCCTCGGTGCCGCCGGCTCCCGCTTGGATCACGAGGTAGCAGTTAGCTTCGTCATTGGGTCGGTTCAGAAGTGTGAGGAGTTCGAATTCACGGATGTCCTTTTCAAGCTTGGCCGCGCCGGCGATGGCTTCTTTAGCTAGATCTTCGTCGTCAAATTCCTTGGCTAGGGAAACGCCTTCGATCACATCTTTGCATCGACCTTCCAGTGAGATGAAGCTCCCTAGCTTCTTTTTCATTCCAGCTGCTTCTTCGGAAATTTTCCGGGCTTTATCAGGATCGTCCCAAAACGCTGGAGCGCCCATCGCTTCTTCAAGCGTCTGGATCTTGTTTTCTAAAACGGGAACGTCAAAGGTACCTCCTGAGTTTTGACAGGCGGCTGGAAATGCCGTCCGTATCAAGCGCCAGGAGGTCAGCGGTAGGAAGTGTGGACATGAGAGCCGAGAACAAATCCCAACCTGACCGAGCGAGCAAGGATAAAGAAGATTTACTCTATTCTCGGGAAAAAATTAAACGGAGGAACGGAGATAACGGAGGGATGAGTAAAGACCTCAGACAGAAAAATGGGGGCAGAAAAATGAAGAGATTTAACCACGAATTACACGAATGATTGCTGATAAATTTCCGTCCCGAATATTCATCAGCAAAGTATCTTCATATTCGTGATATTCGAGCAATTCGTGGTTAAAAATATACTAACCCCAGCTATTCCTTTTATTTTTCTACCCAAAATTTCTCTGTCGGAAATTCCATCCACCTGTACCTCCGTTTTCTCCGATCCTCCGCTTCTCCGTTTAAATCTCACAGCCCCCGAAAAATAGGAATTTGAATTTTGAAAAACGCGACTTAGCCTCCCAGCTCTATGAGTCACAAAATCGTTCCCACTATTTCTTCCGGCACCGCCGGCCCGCTTGGCGTTGTTCACTTGCCACGTCTTTGGCAAAAAATGTGCCTCGGTGCAGTCGGTAAACTCGCCGATGGTTATAAAAACTGCGGCCCGGGTTATGACATGATGGTGCTTGATGCGCTCGGAGTGAGCCAAGCCGCGTTGGTCGAATTCGTTGCCGCAGAAAAACCAAGTTACGTGGAGTTCGAAAAATTCTTCGCCAACAGTGCAACAAATCTTAACGCCGACTCTATCGCTCAAATCAACGCCGCGATTATGGGCTACCAGCACAAAGACGAAACCCGCCAATCTATTCTTGCTGCCGTGGGTCTTCCAGATGGAAAACCAACCGACGCCGTTAATCTGAACAACCTCGACGACTGGCAGGAATTCTACGCTTCGGAAATCGTCTAGGCGAATTTAGTGCGCTGTGGGTTTGTTAGGCATTTTTCTATAGGGAAGGAGGAGAAGAGGAGTATGAATGAGTAAATTCTGTTTATAAATCTCCTCTCCTCCTTAACCTCTTCCCTCCTTGTTCAAAAAAAGCCCACGCCTATCTCAACCCCTGAAACCGCTCAACCCCCAGCCTGATCCCCTCCGCTTTATGCAGGGTTTCTTGGAATTCCTCTTCTGGAACTGAATCTGCGACGATCCCCGCTCCAACTTGATAACTGAGTTTTTCTCCATCACGCACGAGAGTTCGGATCGCGATGTTAAATTCGCTTTCTCCATTGAAACCCAGCCAGCCGATTGCGCCGCAATAGATGCCACGAGGTTGTTGCTCTAACTCTTGAATGATTTCCATCGCGCGTTTTTTGGGTGCGCCGGTGATGCTTCCGCCGGGGAAACATGCGGCGAGCGCGCTCAACGCATCTTGCTCGGGGCGCAGGTTTCCTCGCACGGTGGAAACTAAATGATGCACTTGCGCGAGGCTTTCTAATTCTAACATCCGGCTCACTTCCACGCTGCCGAATTCACAAACCTGACCCAAATCGTTTCTCAACAAATCCGTGATCATCACCAACTCGGAAATCTCTTTCGGCGATGTCTGCAACTCCACAGCTGATCGTCTGTCCTCATCGGCATTCCTGAACCGCGGACGCGTTCCTTTGATCGGGCGCGTCTCAATTCCTCTTCCTGAAATTTTCAAAAACAACTCCGGTGAAGTGCTCAAAATTTCTTTCCCGTCCAACGCCATCCACGCCGCCATCGGCGCGGGCGTAGCTTCACGCAGGGTTTCATAAAGCGCCAGCAGCGATCCCTCACCGCAGACCTCCGCCTCAAATGCCTGCGCGAGATTTACCTGGTAGATATCGCCCGCCGCAATCCATTCCTTCGCGCGCTCCACCGATCTAACAAAATCTTCTTGCTGGGTTTGTGGGATGAAACGTTTCGGAAAAGCCGAGCTCGGTAACGGATCGCCGATTTTTGCGGAGAGCCCGCCGATTTCCCACCAATCGCCGCTATGCTCATCACGGATCAGCATTTCGCGATACTCGCCGAAAACAAATTCACCTTCGTAAGTCACCCAGCCACACAAGCCGCCTTGCGGAAATCCCTGATCACCCGCAGCACCCGCGTTCTTGCGCAAACTTCCGCGCAGCTTTTCTAAATCACTCTCTTGAAAAATATCTCCCGTGAAAATCTCGGTCGGCTGCGCGGCGATCACGGAACAAGCCCGACCCCAGCCGCTCGGAATATTTCCCGCCGTATCGAAAAACACCAGACCACCCAGCCACTCCAAGCGCTTAGCGACATCCATCGCCTCCGCGCCATCCAGCCAATGCGCCCTGCGCAGAACGTTCACCTGAGTCTCCACGCGGAAGTCTTTAGCCAGAACCTCTTCCCGCTCAATCTCAAATGTTTAGTGAAATCTTCACCGACTCCAGAAACGCGTGAAACCCTCAATCAAAGGTTGCAAAACCTGCTTGCTCGGCTAAAACCCCGCCCCGCCGAGTCCCCTCGGCCCCATAACCATTACACACATCAGGCATGAAGGACCTCAGCAAATACCGTAACATCGGAATTTTCGCCCACGTTGACGCGGGCAAAACGACCACCACCGAACGCATTCTCAAACTCACCGGTAAGATCCACAAAATCGGCGAGGTCCACGACGGCGCATCCACCATGGACTTCATGGATCAAGAAGCTGAGCGCGGTATCACCATTCAATCCGCTGCTACCACTTGCTTTTGGAAAGATCACCAGTTCAACATCATCGACACACCCGGCCACGTGGACTTCACCATCGAAGTTTACCGCTCGCTGAAAGTTCTCGATGGCGGCGTCGGCGTTTTCTGCGGTTCTGGCGGCGTTGAGCCACAATCCGAAACCAACTGGCGCTACGCGAACGACTCCGGCGTTTCCCGCGTCATTTATGTAAACAAGCTCGACCGTATCGGCGCTGATTACTACCGCGTCGTCGCCCAGGTGAAAAAAATCCTCGGCGCGCAACCTCTTGTCATGGTTCTGCCGATCGGCACCGAATCTGACTTCGTCGGCGTGGTCGATCTCCTCACGATGAAAGCCCACGTCTGGGACGAATCCGGCCAGCCGGAAAATTTCAAGATCGGTGAAATCCCTGCCGACATGGTGGACAAGGCCAAGGAATACCGCGCTCAACTCATCGAGACCGCCGTCGAGCAAGACGACGCGATCATGGAAGCTTACCTCGAAGGCAAGGAGCCTTCCATCGATGAGATCAAAAAGTGCATCCGCAAGGGCACCATCGACCTCGCGTTCTTCCCAACCTACTGCGGATCTTCCTTCAAAAACAAAGGGCTCCAGCTCGTGCTCGACGCAGTAGTCGATTACCTGCCGAACCCGCTCGACGTGAAGCCTCTGCCCGAAGTGGACGAGGAAGGCACCCCAACTGGCAAGTTCGCGGTCATCGACCCGAAAGCTCCGTTCCGCGGCTTGGCGTTCAAAATCATGGACGACAAGTTCGGCGCTCTCACCTTCACCCGCATCTATTCGGGAACGATCAAAAAAGGCGATACCGTTCTCAACTCCTTCACCGGCAAAACCGAGCGCATCAGCCGCATGGTAGAGATGCACGCCGATGACCGCAAGGAAATCGACTCCGCCCAAGCTGGTGACATCGTCGCTATCGTGGGTCTCAAAAACGTTCAAACGGGTCACACCCTTTGCGACGAGAAAAACCCTGCGACCTTGGAGCCAATGGTGTTCCCAGATCCGGTTATCTCCATCGCTGTTGCAGCTAAGGACAAAGCCAACGCCGAGAAACTCGCTAACGCGATCGGTAAAATGATCCAAGAAGATCCATCGTTCCGCGTCGAAACCGACGATGAAACCAACGAGATGATCCTCAAAGGCATGGGCGAGCTTCACCTCGACATCAAAATCGATATCCTTAAACGCACGCACAAAGTGGAAGTCACCGTTGGTGCGCCACAGGTTGCTTATCGTGAAACCATCACTAAGCCCATCACCGACAGCTACACCCACAAGAAGCAATCCGGTGGTTCTGGTCAGTACGCAAAAATCGACTACACCATCGAGCCCGGCGAGCCAGGTTCAGGTTTCATCTTCGAATCTAAAGTTGTCGGTGGCAGCATCCCGAAAGAGTTCATCCCCGCCGTCGAAAAAGGCTTCAAAACCTCCGTCGATAAGGGACCGCTTGCGGGTTATCCTTGCTTGGACTTCAAAGTCACGCTCAACGAAGGTGGCTTCCACGCCGTTGACTCCAGCAACATCGCCTTCGAAATCGCTGCGAAAGCCGCGTATCGCGAATCGATGCCGAAAGCAGGACCACAAATCCTTGAGCCTATGATGAAACTCGACGTCTTCGCTCCTGAAGAAAAAGTCGGTGACGTCATCGGCGACCTCAACCGCCGCCGCGGCATGATCCAAGGCCAAGAGCCAACTCCGGGTGGCGTTCGCGTCAAAGCCGAAGCTCCGCTCTCCGCG
>JANMGO010000066.1:0-28615 GCA_031374665.1 Akkermansiaceae bacterium
CTTCAGTAAACGATCTTCACCGGTGTTCCTAACTTCACTTGTGAGTAAAGTTGCGGAACAAAATCACTCGGCATACGGATGCAACCATGCGAAGCCGGGTCACCGGGGCTCGGGATTTTCCCAACGTGCATCCCGACTCCGTAATCCGTCAGTCTCATCCAATACGGCATAGGCGCAGGCATGTAACGCTCGCCTGGTCCGACTCGATCGCCAGGTGAGGCATCGTCATCCACGACTTCACCAAACTCGTTTTCGATCCATCCGTATTTATTGGAATGTTTATCCACGATCATCTCGGTGATCCGATAGGATCCGGGACGTGTGCCGCGGCCTTCGATACCCGTTGCCACAAAGCACCAACCGACTTCTTGTCCACCGCGACTTACTGTCGCAATCTGCTCGCTCAAATCGATCTGAACTGAAATTTCACCCGGGCCGCCGACGTCATGCCATTCATACATGATGCGCTCTGCTTTCGATGGCTCCTTAGGTGGTGGTGGTGTGCAAGAACTCAACAAGGCACAGAGGGCAGATGCGGTGGCGCAAATCTTGTAAGTGGGGAAGTTCATTTGTGAGGCAGTTGCTATTGTATGACAGTTTCGTCATGTAAAGCATTTGATTGACCGATATTCTTTTTTTAGCCGATTTTCGTAAAAATCTGGCTATTTAAATCACTTTGTAAGAATCAGCGCCAAAATTTCGTTCTTTCCACAGATAATTTTCCCATGCGCACGCTCAAATATCTATTCATCACTCTCATTTTTGCGACTCCTCTCATTGCTGCGGAGCAAACAGGTGAACAGCTCTACACGCTTTATTGCTCGGCTTGCCATGCTCCGGATGGAAAAGGCGCTAATAATGGGGCATTTCCACCTCTCGCAGGCAGCCCATGGATCGAAGGAACTCCAAAACGCTCCATCGCCATCGTGCTCAACGGCTTGCACGGGCCGATTGAAGTGAAAGGCAAAACTTACAATCTCGAAATGCCTCCGCAAGGCGCAGCACTCTCGGATGACCAAATCCTCTCCATTCTCAACTACGTTCACACCGCTTGGGGCAACAAAGGAGAAATCATTCCTCGCGATCTCATTCGCGTCGCCCGCTCTGAATTCCAATCCCGCACCGGACCATGGACCGCTCCTGAACTCCTTAAACTGTTTCCTCTTCCCATCCAAAAAACCGCGCTCTCCGATCTCACGTCACGCATCTATAAAGGTCAGTGGAACCAGATTCCTGACTTCGATAAAATTCAGGCAGAAAATATCGAGGAAGAGCACAACGGTTTGATCAGCCCATCGATTACCGAATTATCCGAGCACTTTGGAATTGTCTGGGAAGGAAACTTCGATGCCCCAGCAGTTGGAGAATACGAATTTGCTATCGATTCAGACGATGGCGCGCGCATCACGCTCAACAACACCGTCGTGTGTGAAGTGAAAGGCAACGGACCGATGAATGGCTCTCGCGAAAGCAAAAATAAAATTTCCTTAACGCAGGGGAAAAATCCATGCCGCATAGATTACTTCCAAAACAAAGGCCCGAAAAGTCTTAGCCTGAAATGGCGTAAATCCGGCGACAAAGATTGGAACTGGCTCAGTGAAAAGCCAACAGCTGTTAAAAATGGCACCCCAAGCATACCGCTTGTCCCATCTGATGAAAAAACGGTGATCTATCGAAATTTCATCGAAGGCACTACCGCGCGTGGCATCGGCTTCGGTTTTCCCGGTGGTGTGAATCTCGTTTACTCCGCAGACAATCTTGCACCGGAACTTGTGTGGAGCGGAGATTTCATGGACGCAGGTCGCCACTGGACCAACCGCGGCCAAGGCAACCAAGCACCAGCCGGAGCGAACGTGATCAAACTGACCAATACTCGCTTCTTGCCAAAAGAAGCTCGCTTCAAAGGTTACTCGTTAGATTCGCAAGGCAACCCTACTTTCAATGTTTCCATCGGCAAACTAGCTCTCACTGATTCATGGAAACCTGGAAAAGACGGATCCTTACTCCGCACTCTAACACTGACTGGAGGATCGGAAATGATCATCACTCTCGGAAATGCCGCTGTCGCTGGCGCGGAATCCGTAACCCTTGCGCCAGGCAAACCGACTACAATCACCTACACCCTGAAATAAGCCCCCAAAACCTTTTCACGCCACACGATCATGCGCTTTCTCATAATCCTAACAGCCACCATCACCTCGGCTTTTTCACAAACACAATCCGACTTCTACCTTCGCGAGGAAATCCCTCTTCCCAAAGGCGAGAATATGGAAATTTCATCCATCGCTCTCATGCCAGATGAAAAAGTCGCGGTCGCCACCCGTCGTGGCGATGTCTGGATCTGCTCCGGTGCTTACGACAGCGATCTCTCCAAAGTCACTTGGAAAAAATTCGCACACGGCCTGCATGAACCGCTTGGAATGTATTATCAGAAAGGCTCGCTCTTCCTCACCCAACGCCCAGAGTTTTCCCGTATCCAAGATACGGACAACGATGGCACTGCCGATGTTTTTGAAACGATCAATTCCGACTGGGGCATCAATGGCGATTACCACGAATACGCCTTCGGAACAACGCCCGATAAAAACGGTGATGTCTGGGTTACGCTCTGCCTCACCGGATCTTTCCACGCCAAATCCGATTGGCGCGGCTGGACGGTGCGCATCACACCAGATGGAAAAATGATCCCAACCTGCTCTGGCATCCGCTCGCCCGGCGGCATCGGTTTCAATGCCGAAGGTGATACCTTCTACACCGATAACCAAGGCGTTTGGAACGGCTCGTCCTCCCTAAAATGGCTCAAACCCGGCTCGTTCCAAGGCGCACCTATCGGCAATGGATTCCACAAACTCGCCAACCTTCCCGCTCCACCCCAACCCACTGACGGCTCACGTGTTCTAACAGAGCGATTGAAATTCCCGGACTACATCCCACCCGCCGTCGTGTTCCCTCACGGCAAAGTCGGACAATCCCCCACTGGTATCGAACCCGACCTTTCTAACGGAAAATTCGGCCCATGGAAAAACCAAGTCTACGTCGGCGAACAAACTCACTCCCAAGTCCAACGCGTCTTCCTAGAACAAGTCAACGGCATCTACCAAGGCGCGGTATTCCGACTGCTCGAGGGCTTCGAAGCTGGACTCATTCCTATCAAGCTCGATCAAGAAAAAGGAATCTTCTTCGCCGGCGGATCGAACCGCGGTTGGGCATCGCGAGGCAGCAAACCTTTCACCTTCGAACGCGTCAAATGGACTGGCAAAACTCCTTTCGAAATCCTCACCATGAAAGCCGAACCCGATGGCTTCACCCTCACCTTCACCGAACCTGTCGATGAAGCATCCGCCACCGACCCCGCTTCCTATTCCATGGAAGCATGGACCTACATCCTCCAGAGTAAATACGGCTCACCTGAGGTCGACCAAGCCACACCCATCATCAAAGCCGCCAAGCTCTCCGCCGATAAAACATCCGTCCGCCTCACCATCGAAGGTCTCGTCCGTGGTCACGTTCATCATCTCAAATCTACAGGCGTAAAATCTAAATCCGGCCAAGCTCTCTGGCACCCTGACGCGTTCTACACGCTCAACGAAATTCCTACTAAGTGATTTTCAATGATTCACTCCCGGTGGTAAAACCACAGCAGCACCAGCAGCCCAACGCCAGTCCCCCACAGTAACCAACTGTTACTGATCAAATATGGGTAAACCATCAATCCGACGCCGATCGCACGGGGTTGCCAAAGATCGAGCTTTCGTCCGTAGGAAAATGCACCCCAGCCAATCGTGCCAAATATAAAACCAGCGAGTATATTGTAGGG
The DNA here is from genome assembly GCA_031374665.1 of Akkermansiaceae bacterium. GTDB lineage: Bacteria > Verrucomicrobiota > Verrucomicrobiia > Verrucomicrobiales > Akkermansiaceae > Luteolibacter. Next base: position 3,818 of record JANMGO010000066.1, read on the forward strand.
ATTAAAGTTCAGCATGGCGGTTTGCTGGAAATTCTCTTTTGAAGAATGGTCACCAGAGTAACCCTTTCATCACAAAGTCCCAGAGAAAATATGGGGATTTTTGAATATCAAAAGCGTCATAACTCACTTTTTTCACAAATCGCCGCGAGACTCAGATCGAACGGCCCACGGCAGAAAACCACACTACCGGACAGTATTCCATTGGACCGCGTGACTCCAGTTACGCCTTAATAATATCGGAACCACGCCCCGATCTTAATGCTTTTCTCTGATCACTGCTCACTCGGCACTTTCCCCCTCCAAAAACAATTTCATGCTTGGAATTTACCCCCTCCCCGCCCCATCTTCCCCCGCACACAACCATGGCTTGGCTTCTCCTCATTCTTCCTCTCGTTGCCGCTGTCTCAAATCAGCTGTTTTTACGGAAACTCGGCATCGCTCACCTCGTCTCAACCGCCTCCGCAGCCGCGACTTTTGGGATAGCCATTAGCCTGCTTGGAACAACCGATACCATCTCCATTCCATGGGCTAATATCGGCACTCTTCAACTCGAAATCGGAATCACTTTAGATAAGCTTTCCACTGGCATGATGATCGTGGTCACGGGCGTCGGCTTATTGGTACATGTGTTCTCCTTGGCTTACATGCAGGACGATGCATCCAAAGCGCGTTATTTCACCGGGCTAGCGTTATTCATGTTCTCGATGACTGGCATCGTGCTCGCATCGAATTTCATCATGACTTTCATTTTCTGGGAATTGGTCGGACTCAGCTCCTACCTGCTCATTGGTCATTGGTATCAAAAAGACTCCGCAGCAGATGCCGCGAAAAAAGCTTTCCTCACCAACCGCATCGGCGACTTCGGTTTCATGATCGGCATCCTCATGCTTTGGGGCATAACTGGAACCTTTGCTTTCTCTGAGATGGCCATCCCCACCACCGTTTCCGCCGGCGTCCTCGGCGCGGCGTTGCTCTGCGTGTTCTGCGGTGCTATTGGAAAATCCGCCCAACTTCCTCTCCACGTCTGGCTTCCAGATGCGATGGAAGGACCAACCCCAGTTTCCGCTCTGATCCATGCCGCGACCATGGTCGCTGCGGGTGTTTATATGTTAGTCCGCGTCCAGTTCTCGCTTGATACCGAAACGTTCAAAGCTTTCGAAGGTTTCTCCGGAACTACCATCGCCTACATCGGTGGCATCACTTCGCTCATGGCCGCATTGATGGCAACCCAACAAGACGACATCAAAAAAATCCTCGCCTACTCCACTCTCTCTCAGCTCGGTTACATGGTCATGGCGGTCGGCCTCCTCGCTGGCGAAGCCGGGATGTTCCATCTCTTCACCCACGCTTGGTTCAAAGCCCTGCTCTTCCTCGGCTCAGGCGCGATCATCTACGCCTGCCACCACGAACAGAACATCTGGAAAATGGGTGGTCTCATGAAAAAAATGCCGATCACCGCGATCACCTTCGCCATCGGCACCGCAGCACTTATCGCGGTTCCTTACGTGACTTCTGGATTCTGGTCCAAAGAAGAAATCCTCACCGCCGCCTACAACGGCAATAAATTCTTATTCGTCATCGCCGTCTTCGTCGCCTTCCTCACCGCATTCTACATGACCCGCGCATTTGTCGTTACCTTCCTTGGAAAAACTCGATCGGAAGACTCCTCACACGCCCACGAGGTCGGCCCGTTGATGTTGATCCCGCTTATTCTGCTCGCAGCGATGGCTGTGCTTTCCGGCTTCCATTTCCTGTCCGATCCTCTCTCTGCGCTCCGCCCTCATCATAGTGCAAATAACGTTGTGCTCTTCGCCTCCATCGGAACTCTTGTGCTGGGTGTCGGCATTGGCTTCTTCCTCTACGCCGGAAAAGCCAAAGACCCGATCTCCATCCCGCTGTTCCGTAATCGTTTCTATCTCGATGCGATCTACGAAAAAGGCATCATCAAATATTTCCAAGACGGCTTCGCCGCGATCGTTCACTTCTTAGATGAGTTCGTGATCAACGGCCTTCTCGTCGGCGGTCTCTCCCGCTTGGCCGAAACATTCGGAAGCATCTTCCGCAAAGCCCAATCCGGCAACCTCCAAGCCTACTCCTTCATCTTCGGCCTAGGAGTTCTGCTCGTCATCTACTTCACGGTGTTTCTCACGAAGTAAGAAACTTCAATGATCAGCGTTCGTCATTCGTAATTCCAACGACTACACGTAACAAACTTCTGCGTCTCGGTGGTGAAATTCATAGTTATGTCCGCCACACGCTTCGCCCCCAGCCCGACCGGTCACCTCCACCTCGGTCACGCCTATGCAGCGAAAGTCGCGCATGATCTCGCACGGAAACTCAACGGACTTTTCCTACTCCGCCACGAAGACATCGATTCCTCACGCGTCCGCGAAGCCTACTACCAACAAATCGAAACCGATCTCCGCTGGCTCGGTCTCGATTGGGATGGCGAAGCCCTCCGCCAAAGCAGCCGACAACACGCCTACCGCGATACCTTGGAAATCTTAAAACAGCAAGACCTGGTCTATCCCTGCTTCTGCACCCGCAAAGACATCCAACAAAGTCTCAGCGCGCCACACGGCGCCGCAGAAAACATCTACCCCGGCACCTGTCGCAACCTTCCCATAGAACAATCCGCCCAACGTATCGCCGCCGGAGAACCCCATGCATGGCGCTTCGATTCTAACCAAGCCGCTGCACTCCACGGCGAACTCAGCTTCGAAGATCTCCGTTTCGGAAAAACCCGCGTGAACCCCAACGCCAACGGCGATGCCGTCCTCTCCCGCAAAGACATCGGCATAGCCTATCACTTAGCCGTCGTCGTGGACGATGCGTTTCAAAACATCACCCACGTCACCCGCGGCGAAGATCTGTTAGAATCTACCCACATCCACCGCCAACTCCAAGCCGTGCTCGGATTTCCCGAACCGACTTATCTTCATCATCGCTGCGTCTGCGATGAAACCGGAAAACGTCTAGCAAAACGTGATGACGCGAGATCGATCCACACGCTGCGTGGACAAGGATTCACACCTGATGCAGTCCTAGATATGGCAAATGTGTAATGCACCAAGGAGGGGCTGCTTTCTGCTGCCCTCTTAAAATAAATTGAATGGGAAGCTACGCGCTCATATTTTTAAACCCAACCAGAACTCGACTACCGAGAACGCTGTGAGGCTCCTACGATATTCAGTTTGATTGTTTCTTTAGGAAGCAAAGCTCCTTGCTCAATCCACTCACGCAGAACAGCTACTTCACGACGCGACATCGCATGTCCTGTCGGTGGCATGGCACCGGCTTGATCGTCAGCAAACGTGGTCACTAGGTAAAAACGGCTTTGCTCGGGTTTTCCCGGCACGATCAAATTCGCGGGGCCAATAAGACCAGCCAAGGCTTTGGTGTCAGTCAGCGAAGGCATACTCGGAAGTCGATTGGCTGCGTGGCAATTGACGCAGTTGAGTTCCAGCACTGGCTTGATCCGTGCAAAAGCTGCATCCGGATTATTTTGACGCTCGAGCGGAGACTGATACGCGCAGGATGCAGCGAATAGGAAGATGCCAAGTGTTAGAATGACGCACGGCTTCGGGATATGTGTAGGCTTTTTCATCAGGGTTCGATCGATCGGAACTGCGAGAGCAGATACTTGAACAGATCGGAGGAGGTGACAATACCTACTAGCTTACCACTGGAAACAACCGGTGTTCAATTTAACCTTCCCTAGATGGTTAATCTCGCGTGATGCCCCGCAACAGCCATTTTCACTCATCTCTTTGGACCAGATCGCCGGAAGGAATGGAGGAACTGGCCGAGGTAGGATCGCGCGATTGGCTCCTTGATGCCGAAAGCTTCTGGTTCGTGTTCCGGGCAATAATATGTGCCGAACATCAAGTCCATGAGCGGTGATATGTTAGCATAATTGCCGACATGCTTATCGACATCGTGGTACCAATGGTTCAGCTCCGGAGAGCCTATGATCCATTTCAGCGGGCCAAGCCGGAGCCTTACGTTGGAATGAATGTAGATTGCCCAGACCTACCGTGTAGAGCGCGTCTAACGGGTGCTACCTGTGGGCGGAAAGCCAGTCGAGATGCTCGAAACTGTGATGGATGCTGTGGAATTGCCACAGTATAGGAACGCGGTGTTGCAACCGGTGACCCCAATAGACAAATAGGTCGCTAAGAAAGATGACCTCCACGACTTGCTATCGCTAAGGGACAGACCCTATGCGTATTTTTCTGCTGCCGACTTATTCCCTAACGAGTTGTAATCGATTTATTGAGGGACAGGAATGTCCCTCCTCCTTACTGTCGGTCGTATTCGCCAGCTGTTCGCTCCACTTTGCCACCATACGCATCATGGATGATTCGGTGGTAAGGGTTTTGACTTCATCCGGTTTCACCCAGCGCAGATCGTGCGATTCATCGCTTACGATGTAATTCGTATCGCCATTCGCACGCAGGACATAACGCACATCGTAATGCAAATGCGCCGGGTCACCTTTGCGCTCGGGGATGAGATGGATATCGATGTCAAAAATACCTGAGCCTACCGGTGAAAAATCTGTTAGACCGGATTCTTCTTCCGCTTCTTTCGTCGCCACGGCGAGAACATCGCTATCTCCATCGGCATGCCCACCCAACTGCAGCCAACGATCCAATTTCCGATGATGCGTGAGCAACACTTCGTCGCCTGTCGAATTCACCACCCATGCGGATCCTGTGATGTGACCGACCGCTAACGAGCGCTCGAAACAACGGCTCTCCGATTTCACGAAGTTGGTGAAATCACGAATCACATCCGCCTCTTCTGGATGACGCGAGGCGTATTCAGAAAGTTGATTGAGAAGTGATTGGCGGTGCACGCGGCGGATCATGTGCGGGGATGATAAAAAAGCAAGCCGCCCCGAGAAGAATCCCGAGACGGCTTGTGATTTTAATGATTCGACGTTTCTGAAACGTCGCTCAAATTATTTTTTCTTAGCGACAACCTTCGATTGCTTTTCAGCAATGGCGGCTTGTGCTGCGGCGAGGCGAGCGACCGGCACGCGGTAAGGCGAGCAGGAAACGTAGGCGAGGCCGAGCTTGTGGCAGAAGGTCACGGAATCCGGATCTCCACCGTGCTCACCGCAGATACCAAGTTTGATATTCTTCTTGGTGGAGCGGCCTTTTGCTACGGCGATTTCCATCAACTGGCCAACACCGGTGGTGTCGAGCGAGGCGAATGGGTTTTTCGGATAGATATCGTTTTCTTGATAGCTGTTGAGGAAGGAGCCCATGTCGTCGCGGCTGACGCCGAGTGCAGTTTGGGTGAGGTCGTTGGTTCCGAAGGAGAAGAACTCTGCGTGCTTGGCGATTTCATCTGCGGTGACGCAACCACGTGGGACTTCGATCATGGTGCCGACGAGGTAGTCGAACTTCACGCCTTTGGCAGCTTTCACTTCCTTGGCAACGCGATGGATGATCTCGACCTGAAGCTCGAGCTCACGGGCGTAACCGACGAGTGGGACCATGACTTCAGGTTTCACAGGGATACCTTTTTTCACGCACTCAGCAGCAGCTTCGAAGATGGCTTGTGCCTGCATCTCAGCGATTTCTGGATAGGAAATGGCGAGACGGCAACCGCGGTGACCGAGCATTGGGTTGAACTCGTGCAGATCGTGAACGCGCTGCATGATTTCTTCCACTTTCACGCCGAGTTTCTTCGCGAGATCGAGCTGCTGCTCTTTGCTGTGCGGAAGGAATTCGTGGAGCGGTGGATCCAGAAGACGAATAGTCGCTGGCTTGCCTTCGAGTGCTTTGAAGATGCCGAAGAAATCTTTGCGCTGATGCGGAAGGAGTTTCTTGAGGGCTTTCTTGCGATTCACTTCGTCAGTCGCGAGAATCATTTCGCGCATTGCGTCGATACGGTCACCTTCGAAGAACATGTGCTCGGTGCGGGTAAGGCCGATGCCTTCTGCGCCGAACGCAATGGCGTTCTTAACTTGTTCTGGTGTATCAGCATTGGTGCGGACGCCCATGCGGGTGGCCTGTGAGCACCAATCCATCAGTTTAACGAAGTTTTTGAACTTCTCAGTGCTTTGGGATGATTTCTTGTTGAAGATAAGACCCGTGATGATTTCGGAAGGCTCGGTAGCGAGCTCGCCGCCGTAAACCGTTCCTGCGGTTCCATCGATGGAGAGGTAGTCTCCTTCTTTGAAGGTTTTGCCACCTGCTTTGACGGTTTTCTTATCGTAGTCAACTTCGACACCCGATGCACCACAGACGCAGACTTTGCCCATTTGACGAGCAACGAGAGCTGCGTGGGAGGAAACACCACCACGTGAAGTAAGGATACCTTCCGCAGCGATCATGCCGCGAAGGTCTTCCGGAGAAGTCTCCACGCGGACGAGGAGGACTTTTTCACCGCGATGAGAAGCTGCCTCAGCGCGATCCGCATTGAGGTAAATTTTTCCAGAAGCCGCACCAGGACCCGCTGGGAGACCTTTGGCAATGATGGTTGCCTTCTTAGTCTCGGCGATGTCAAAGACAGGCGCGAGAAGTGCGTCTAACTGATCAGCGGGGTTGCGCATCACTGCGGTTTGCCAATCGATGAGTTTTTCTTTTACCATGTCGGCAGCGAACTTCAGAGCGGCAGCAGCGGTGCGTTTGCCGTTACGAGTCTGAAGCATGAACAGCTTGCCTTCTTGGATGGTGAACTCGACGTCCTGAACGTCTTTGAAATGGGTTTCAAGAATCTTGCGGACTTTCATCAGCTCTTTGAATGCGGCTGGGAGAGCTTTTGCCATTCCTGCAACTGCGTCGGGAGTGCGGACACCGGCGACAACGTCTTCGCCCTGAGCGTTGACGAGGAATTCACCGTAGAGGACGTTCTCGCCGTTCGCTGGGTTACGTGTGAAGGCAACGCCGGAACCGGAGTTCGATCCGGTGTTACCAAAGACCATGGCTTGAACGTTAACAGCGGTACCCCATGCGGCTGGGATACCATACTTGCGTCGATAAACGATCGCGCGGTCATTCATCCATGAGCTGAACACAGCGCCGGCGGCTCCATCGAGCTGCTCCCATGGATCTTCAGGGAAGCCTTTGCCGGTGCGGTCTAAGACGAGCTTTTTAAAGATCGCAACCATTGCCTTGTTATCCTCAGCCGTAAGCTCGGAATCGACGATGTCCTTTTTGTATTTTGCGTGTTTGAAAGATTCAATCGCGTGCTCAAATGGCTCGTGATCTTCGTTTGGAAGTTTCTGCACACCGAGGACGACGTCGCCATACATTTGGATGAAGCGACGGTAGCAGTCCCATGCGAAACGCTCGTTTTTTGTAGCTTTGGAAAGTGCCTCGACGGTTTTGTCGTTAAGGCCGAGGTTGAGGACGGTGTCCATCATGCCGGGCATCGAGTCGCGTGCACCGGAGCGGACAGCAAGAAGAAGTGGGAAACCTTTGTCGTCACCGAACTTGTAACCCATGATTTTTTCCATGTTAGCCACGCCTGCTTCCATCTGGGAGCGGAGAACTTTAGGATAGGTTTTCTTGTGATCGTAGTAGTAGGTGCAGACCTCTGTGGTGATCGTGAAACCTGCTGGAACTGGAAGACCGATCAGAGTCATCTCGGCAAGGTTTGCACCTTTACCTCCGAGTAGCTCTTTCATTTTACCGTGTCCATCGGCTTTACCTGCGCCCCAGGTGTAAACGTATTTGGTTTCTTTGACGGAGGATTTCTTTGCGGCGGATTTCTTCGCGGCCGTTTTCTTGGCTACGGGCTTCTTCTTAGTTGGCATCGTATTTTTATTATCGGGTTGGATGGCGCACCGTGAGAAAGTGATAAGACAAGTAAGTCCCGGATGTCTCCGGCGCGGGGCGGCAGGCTATCAGGAGACGCCTTGGTGTCAATCGGCCAATTACCTGTAAATTGGGAATTCAGAGGCTCATTTGGTAAGCCTGAAAAATCAGACCTGGCACCAAAAAACACGCACTGGTGAGAATTTTAATATCACAGATTTGAAATCGATAAAAGGTGCGGTTCAAAACCTGAAGCAAGGCGGCTCCGGTCAGAATACAGTAAAAAAACGGACGGGTTGCTTGGGAATCTGCCTGCACCGCGAAAACCAATGCAAAAGCGCCTACCAAAGTTAACGGCAACGAAATTTGCCATTCATCGGGATAACGACTTCCTTCGTTTTTTTTGGCTAGCATCCAATGATCCACAGCTGTCGAAGCAATGGTGCAGAGCAGGGCGAAGCAGATGAATTCCCGCGAACGCAAAAGCTCATAGATTGTAAGGTTAGGCAGGTAAACATGCGCCATAATGGAAATTCCAAACGCAAACGCCACCCCCGCCAAGAGATGTTTAGGATAAGATATATATCCTTCAGGTGCAGTGGAAAAATTTGCTAAGGCAAAATACGCAATCACGAAAACCCCCAACAACAGAAGCCGGATGTAAATCGACATCGGAAAGTTCATGATAATCAAGACCAGTGAAATGACTCCTGCACCAACCAAAAAAGGAATAAGCCGTTTGCGCATTTCTTGAAGTGGATCTTGTGGATCAGTGATCAGCGCACTTCTCAAAAGTTTTGCCGCAATTCGTAACGCCCATACCATCAAGCCAAGTGCTACGTAAGCTTCCCACGGGTGGTAGTTGACTCGCCATGTCTTCGCAAAAAGAAATAGCCACAATACCGCAATCAGCGGGGCATCGAATCCCAGCAGATAGACGTATCGCCACCACGGCTTACGAAGTTCTTCCACGGCGGGAAGTTTCCAGTGAAAGGACTTAAACGCAAGAACTGATCTTCATCAGACAGCTATGCGGACAAAAGGAGGAATCGGCGCGCCCATGGCTTCCGCGGTCGCTCTCAATAATTCCATTTCTGAATCATCGACCTTTTCATCATCCATCACCACTAACGAACAAAGGCGAAGAATCTGTTGTTTCACCAAGGGCGTCGAAGCATCCATTTTGCTCAATGCTTCCGCCACATGGCTGAGCCCAATCTCCGTTTGATAAGGTTCGCGACCTGTATGTTCGCGATATTCTAGGAAAGCTTTGCCTAACACCCCCTCCCCGCCAGAAACTCTTCCGAAAGCCGATAAAAGATTCATCATCTCAGTTTCAATCTCAGCAAGCTTACGGAATTTGATCGACGGAACGGGAACCATGCCCGTCCCAATTTCCACATGTCTGCGGATCACTTGTTGCAACATGAATTCGAACATCTCTACTTGCCCGTCCGCTTCGATGAGTTCTTGGGTTAAACTGATGAAATCCCTCGCTTCCTGCGCGTCTATTCTCCGCAACCAAACCAGCGATAGATCGACCATGGCCAATTTTTCAATCGAGCTCTTTTGCGCCATTTTTTCACTCCAACCCATGACCGAGCCGACATTTAGCTCATCAAACCCTCGCGCCCTGAGAATGTTTCCGGCCATTTGAAAACCTTCTTGGTTCGGTGCTACCAGCAAACCTAACAACAATGACTTTGCGTGATCTTTAGAGAACTCTTGCCCGTCTTGTTCTAAAACAAGACCACTTCGGATCGACTCACCCACATGACTATCCATGCGTGCATCGTTTCCGAAAATTTCCGGACGATCACTCGCAGCAATGGGTTCGACTTGTCCCGAGAAACCCATCGCACCACTGAACTCTTGATCGCTTTCCAAAATCTGTGCCTCTAACATTTGTCCATTCCAATGCGGATCGATCGCTTTGATGCGTTGATCCAAAGGCGGATGCGTTGCCATGAGTGAATTCAAACTACTACCCACGAAAAACATGTGCCGCGCTTCGGTGGCCGCAGGAGCCATGATGCGACCGTGCTCGGAGAATCCTCCGATCTTTTTCAATGCCCCCGCAATTCCATCCGGCAATCGGGTGAATTGCACCGCCGAGGCATCTGCCAAAAACTCACGTTGCCGCGAGATCGCTGCTTGTATCATCCGCGCAAATAAAACACCGACCGATCCCACTAGCCACACCGCTAATCCCGCTAGGATTAGCGCCATAATTAGACCACCAGCTTTTGAATCCCGTGAACCGCGGAAATGCCGAACCGATTGAAAAATGACGCGGCCCAACATCGAGAGCATCACCAAGCCGAAAATCCATCCCATCAAGCGCATGTTAAGTTTCATGTCGCCGTTTAGAATGTGACTGAACTCATGCGCGACGACTCCTTGCAGCTCCGCGCGATCCAAACGTTCTAATGTCCCCCGCGTCACTCCGATCACCGCATTCGCTGGATCCGTTCCCGCTGCAAACGCGTTAATCCCGGGCTCTTCATCCATAATCCAGACCTCGGGAATCGGCACGCCGGAAGCAATTGACATTTCCTCTACGACATTCAGCAGACGTCGCTCGTAATGATCTCTGGTATTCTGCTCAATCCGCCTACCTCCGAGACTTTCCGCAACAACTTTTCCACCAGCGGAAAGCTGTGAGGTTTTCGAAACACTCCCGATAACAATCACAGTACCCACCACGCCTGCGATGACTAAAAAGAGTTCAAGATTCCACCAACTAATGGCTGGTGTTTGAGTTGTTAGATTAGAACTATCCGTGTAACCTGCACCATAGTGCATAGCTAGGGTGGCGAGAATATACATCACCAAGATCACACCGAGCACAGCTAAAGCGAACCACCAAACCAGCAAGCGGCTCGATTTTCTAGCACGTTCTTGTGCCTCGAAAAAGTTCATCGATGTGAAATGGGTGACGGAGTTCAGAATTGAACCTTAGGAGCCACACGTTCAGCTTCGGCTTCTATCTCGAACAACGCGGCTTCTTGGAAAGAGAACATACCCGCGATGATGTTGTTAGGAAAAACCTCACGCTTGTTATTAAACGCAAGCACCGAGTCATTGTATGCTTGGCGCGAGAAGGCGACTTTGTTTTCCGTAGTCGTCAACTCCTCGGTAAGTTGCATCATGTTCTGATTCGCTTTGAGATCTGGATAAGCCTCAGACACTGCGAATAAGCGACCCAGCATTCCACCTAGTCCAGCCTCTGCATGGCCGAGTTGGCTAAGTGCTGCAGGATCACCTGGGTTTGCCGCTGCTGCAACTCGTGCATCAGATGCTGAGTTTCTTGCTGCAATGACCGCCTCCAGGGTTTCGCGCTCATGACCCATGTATGCCTTCGCGGTTTCGACCAAGTTTGGAATCAAATCATAGCGGCGTTTCAACTGAACATCGATCTGCGAGAACGCATTTTTATACATGTTACGCAGTCTCACGAGACCGTTGTAAATAAACATGACAAAAATACCGAAGACAGCCAGCAATCCGACGATAACAACGAGAATAACAATGATAAACAAACCTGCGGTCATAATGGCATAATCTTTAATCCACCTAAAATCCGATGGCTATTTTAAAATGAGAATAATTCTGTCACGTCAGCGCCCACGTCCACGGCCATTTCCCCACATGGATTGACCATTCAGGAGACGCTCTTTCATTTCCGTAGGAATCGCATCGGTAGAATTGATGTAATTGGTTGCAGCTGCCTTGTCTTCTTGCATCCAACGAGCAGCCAGAACTCCCGATGCTCGACTGCGATCACCTTCATTGCTTATCATTCCCACTACTTCGACAAGCTGTGCTGGTTGAGTGCTGCGATTACTCCAAATATAACTCTCTGCGGCACGGTCTTTTACTGCTGCTGATGTTTGAGTCTTTATTAAATTCAATGCAGCTACTGAATCCGAAGCCGCCCATATCGGCATAACTTCACGCATCGATTCACGTTTTGAATTATCATCGAGTGTGTCCAACCACTTCATCGAACCCTGCACGTCAGTCCTTGCATAATTTTTAGCAACCAACGGCGCCACATCCGCACGTGCCTCCAGATCAGTCATTTTACCAAGTTCAGTTGCAGCCAAAGCAGGATTACTCGTAGCCAGTCCTTGGATCGCCGCAGACATGGCACCTGCACGTTCACCTTCAGGTAAGCCGGCCACCCATGCTGCAGCTTCATTGAAATCTTTTTGCGCCCATTGTTTGGCGATGCTTTCGTATGCTTGACCACGAGCGTCTTCGGCCATTCCGCTGGCCATGCTTGCTGCTTTCATCGGATCAGATTTCGCCACCTCGGAAATCACTGTGCTCATCGCTGCTGAGCTATTGTTAGCTAATCCGCTCGCCCATGCCAGTGCCGCGTTAGGATCTTGTTTTGCCCACTCACCGGCAATGATTTCTGCAGGACCTTGATTGGCCATGCCGCCACGTCCGCGACCTCCACCCATCATGTTCATCATCGCAAACTGAGAGGGATTTTCCGTGTAATATTTTGCAGCATTCACTGGATCGGTACTTGCCCAACCCTGCAAAACCGTCGGTCTAACCATCGCGCCGCCAAATCCCATGGTATCGGTGTAAGCCATCGCTGCTATTGGATCCACTTCCGCCCATTTTCCGAAAAGTAAGACACCAGCAAGAATGCGCTCATTGAAAGGTAATGCATCTAGTTTGTCGGCCTCAGCAGAAAACTCACCCGGTCCTAAATTGGAGTAGAAATCTAACAATGATTGCACTCGGTTACTCTGGCCGGGTTGGCGATAAATTTCATCCAAGCTCCGTGCTTTCTTTTCAGTATTGGAGCCTCGCGGTGTATCCAATCTACCGCGATCCGATACGCGAGTGCGCATTTGCGCTTCAATGGCTGCCGTTTCCGATTCCGATGCCTCTCCTGATTTCCCAATGCCAAAACCCACACCCAGACCGATCGCCAGGGCGACACTTGGAATTAAAAAATTTATTTTCATACAACTTGTCCAAAACCCTGCCCCGATTTGAAAGTTACGCAAAGACTTTCGCGATAACCACAAAAAAGCCGCATCGTTGGATGCGGCTTTTTGTAAAACTGAACTGAAAGGCAGATTAGCGTTTCGAGAACTGGAAGCGGGCGCGAGCACCTGGCTGACCTGGCTTTTTGCGCTCTTTCATACGTGGGTCACGTGTGAGGAAACCTTGTGGCTTCACCAAACCGCGGTTGGCTGGGTCGACTTTAGTAAGAGCGCGGGAAATCGCATGGCGGATCGCAATGGCTTGAGCGTTCTTGCCACCGCCTTTGACGACGACTTGGACATCAAACTTGTTTACCATGTTGACCACTTGGAAAGGGGCGATGACGGCGTTTTGAAGATCGATCGTTGGGAAGTATTCTTCGAAAGCGAGACCGTTGATGGTCATTTCTCCGGAACCTTCGGTAACCCGTGCGTGGGCAACAGCGGTTTTACGGCGTCCGGTGGAACTATGAGTGACAGTAGCTGGCATAATAATATGGAAAATGAAGGTTAGCGAACTTCGTGAGCGACAGGTTGCTGTGCTTCGTGTGGGTGGGATGGGCCGGCGTAAACTTTCAGTTTGCCGAATTGTGCACGTCCGAGGCGGGTTTTAGGGATCATTCCCCAAACTGCGCGCTCAACCATCATGGTTGGACGACGCTCACGGAGTTTATGAGGAGTTTCGACTTTTTTACCGCCAACGTAACCGGTGAAACGGGTGTAAATCTTTTCAGTCTCTTTATTTCCACTCAGCACGCATTGGTCTGCATTGATCACGACGACGAAATCGCCAGTGTCAACGTGGGTGGTGAAAATTGGCTTGTTCTTGCCACGCAGTAAACGTGCAGCTTCAACGGCGACTTGGCCGAGAACTTTGCCTTTGGCGTCGATCACATACCATTTGCGTTCGACTTCGTGTGGCTTGGCGGAAAATGTTTTCATTTCGATGTAATAAAGGAACTTCTTGAGGGCTTGAGACTGCCCACAACTGAAGGGGCGCGAAAACTAGGCAGCGGGTTGCTACCTGTCAATCGGGAAATCTTGAGAATTTTCTAAAACTTTCCCACCCCCCTTGAAAGCCCTATTCTAAAAGAATTTGACGTTTGCAAAATTTCTCTCGCCCAAGCCTCCTAAGCCACGCAATCTCCGCGCCCTATGCTCAAAGCAGGAATTGTAGGTCTACCAAACGTCGGAAAATCCACCCTTTTTAACGCGGTTACACGCACTCGGAAGGCCGAGGCGGCGAACTATCCGTTCTGCACGATCGACCCCAACGTCGGCATCGTGATGGTTCCTGACGAACGCCTCGCTGTGCTTTCCAAAATCTCCGGATCCCAGAAGCTCGTCCCAACCGCCATCGAGTTCGTCGATATCGCCGGCCTCGTTGCCGGGGCTTCCGAAGGTGCCGGACTCGGAAACAAGTTCCTCGCCAACATCCGCGAGACCGATGCAATCGTTCAGGTCGTCCGTTGTTTCCAAAACGATGACATTATCCACGAGCTCGGCTCCGTCGATCCGATCCGCGACATCGAGATCATCAACGCTGAGCTCATCCTCGCCGATATGTCCGCCCTCGAGAAACGCCGCCATACCCGCGAGAAAAAAGCCAAAGGTGGCGATAAAGAGTCAAAAAAAGAAGTCGAGCTCATCGACATCATCATGCCTCACCTCGATCAGGGCAAACCTGCTTTGACCATTGATTTCTCGGAAGACGACCTCGAGATCGTGAAAGGATTTTTCCTCCTATCTTCCAAACGCACGATCTATGCATGCAACGTCGCCGAGGACGAACTGGCATCCGCAGTTGAAAATCCTGACTCACATGTAGAAGTCGCCAAAGTGAGAAAATTCGCTGCCGAACATTCCGGCGCAGAAGCTGTGGTGATCTCAGCACGGATCGAAGAAGAACTTTCCGATTTATCTCACGAAGAAGCCGCTGAATTCCTCGCCGACATGGGAGTGAAAGATTCCGGGGTATCTAGCTTGATTCGCGGAGTTTATCATTTACTCGGTCTCCGCACTTACCTCACCACCGGCGTTCAGGAAACCCGCGCATGGACGATCACTCAAGGTGACAAAGCTCCCGCAGCAGCTGGAGTGATTCACACCGATTTCGAACGCGGATTCATCGCCGCAGAAATCGTGCACTATGACGATCTCGTCGCTGCCGGTTCGAAAGCCGTTGCTAAAACAGCGGGCAAAGTTCGTATCGAGGGCAAAGAATACGTCGTTAAAGACGGCGATGTGATCGAGTTCCGCTTCAACGTCTGATTGGAGATTTGCTCAATCGGCTTTCTCTTCGGTCTTAGCGGGGTGAGTTTTTGATGAAATCCTCTTTGTTGACCATGCCTTTCAGCAAGCTATCGCCTGTCTCTTTTTTATGGCGCATGTTTGCTCCGTAAATGAACGCGATTACAACGGCGATTAGAGCAAATACGATGAAACCAAATTTGATCGATCGAGCTTTGCCATCTGAAGATTCTTTTACTTTTTTAGCCTTAACTTTGCTCTTTTTACTGGGTGGCAGCTCCGACAACTCATCGGATTCATCGAGATCAAGTCGGTCGATTGGATCAATCTGATCATCTACCTTAACTAAGTTTGGAAGTGGATTTTGTGGGAGTGATGGGAGAACTGGGAGTGTATCAACTTGGCTAAGAGGAGGAGGAGTGGGCGTTTCAACCGGACGCGCCTCGGAAGCCAATTCGGCCAATTCTTCTTCGCTGAGAGTAAAGTTAAACTCTACATCTCCAAGTTTCACGATCATTCCAGTCTGCAAAACCAAAGTCTGATGACGAACTCCATCGACCTTGATTCCGTTGGTCGATCCCATGTCGATTAAATGATAGCCGCCCTTCACACGACGCATTTCTGAGTGCTTGCCGGAAACGGAGCCGCAACCGACGATGATGTCGTTTTCTTCACCGCGTCCAATTGTAACCACCTCTCGAAACAGATCAAAACGATAAGGCTGTGGGGTACTTTCGGGAACGGTAATAGTGACTCGTGGCATAAGATTTTTACGTGACGGAAAAATTAATAATTCACATTTTAGGAATATGCAGCTGTAAATTCCGCCCGTAATCAAAATTCTTTCCAGTTGCCAGCCAAGCACGCATCTGCTTCCTTTCTCACCGCTATGTCAAATGCTACCAACGTCCTCTCCACCGGAATTGAAATCATCGGCTCCATTCGTTTTTCGAATGACATGATCATCGATGGAAAAGTCGAAGGTGAGATCACTTCGGACAAAGGCAAAGTCACTATCGGCGAGAATGCCCAAATCAAAGGCGACATCACGGCTGGCGAAGTTAAAGTTTTCGGTAAAATCGAAGGTAAAATCACCTCTCACCGCTGCGAACTGAAAGATAAGTCCAAAATCACTGGCGACATCAAATCCAAGGTTTTCTCCATGGAAGAAGGTGCTCAGCTTACGGGTCGCACCGAAATCGGAGGCTAATCCGCCTCTCATTTTTCACTCCACCGTCAGGGAAAATCTCTCGATTTCGAGACATATGCCAGTTGTTGAATCTGCCTCAACAATTACTCCACACATTTTCACGGCACCTTTCGCAATAGGAAAACGTGTAGGCATTCCGGTTTTAAAACGCCAGACCACAGATTCCACGCAACGCCCGAGCACCGATTCCTCGGGACCGCACATTCCTGCATCTGTCAGGTATCCCGTGCCACCTGGAAAAATGGTTTCGTCTGCCGTTTGCACATGAGTATGGGTACCTACTACTAAAGTTACTTTTCCATCCAACATCCGCCCCATCGCGATTTTTTCCGAAGTCGTCTCTGCATGGAAATCGAGAACGATAACATTCACTCCCAGCCCTTTTAAGCGGTCGACTTCCTTTTCCACCGCGATGAACGGATTATCTAGAGGTGGCTGCATAAAACTCCTGCCCTGTGCTTGGATCACGCCGACTTTACACTTCCCCGTTTCTAAGATCACACTGCCATTTCCTGGAGTGCTGTCTGGATAATTGATAGGCCGGAGCAAGCGCGGCTCGCCTGGGAAATAATCTACAATTTCCTGCTGATCCCAGACATGATCCCCCGTGGTAATCACAGCTGCACCAGCACGCAGTAGATCGATGCTGATCTTCGCAGTGATCCCCTTTCCTCCCGCCGCGTTCTCGCCATTCACGATCACGAAATCGATCTGATGTCGCGCACGAATCTCCGCCAAGTTTTGAATGACTGCCTGACGACCTGGTTCGCCTACAATATCACCTAAAAATAATATTCGAATGGGTTCTGCGGTTTCTGTCTCGCTCATCGGAAACTAGTTGTTCGTGATTCAACCTCTCAGACAACCCAAAACATTCAGAAGCGTTAATTCTTTGGAAACGGTGCGGTTCGGAATCGCTCATGCTGAAAACGAATCATATCCTCAAACGGAGCAAAACAAACCGAGCGTTGAGACCACTCCAACGCAGCCTTTCGGTCACCTTGAGCAAATTTCAGCTCTGCCATTGTATCCAAATACGCTGCTTGTTCCGGTGACGCATTGATAGCCTCTGTCAAATGTTTCTCCGCTTCCGTGAGTCTCATACCGGCACGAGAAGCAAACCATGCAGCTGTGTTCCGGGAATTGTGAGATTTAGGAAATTTTTTAATCACGCTATCCATCAGATTCCAAGATTCTGAAAACCAAGTTTCCAACTCTTTCTTTAATCCCGCCTCTCTCAGGGCTGGGAAAAAATCATCCGCTAAAACTCCATCGGGCATGAAATCATGATGAATGGATTTCAATATTTTCAACGCCTCGTCTCTCTTTTCAGGCAGGATCGACATTGCCCTCGCTAGATCTGCATTCATTCTAGCTTTCGCTAATTCCGGAAACGAACCTTCACCATATTGTTGGCAGGCATAAATATGCACAATCGCTTCGTGACAAGAGGCTGCCACTTTCCAGTTCCTGCTACGAACGTTCTGTTCAGCGGATTTTAGCAAGGCTACTACAAACTCACCGTCCGATGGATCGGATTCTATGGCAGCACGGCGGAACCACATATCGGCCCTCTCAAAATCACCTCCATAGACATAAAAACCACCAACACGCATTGAGCTGGGTGCCGATCCCATTGCTAATTTATCCGCTAAATCATCATGCACGCGTGCCTGTTCTTCCATACCACCACGGCGTAAAGTCGCTGCCATTTGAGCATGGATTTCCGGTGAAGCCTGGATTTCTCCCTGCTTCGTATTCGCAAGGATTTCCGCCGCTTCTTTCCATCTGCCCGCGGCACTGAGATAAACGTCAATCGAGCCCCATTTTGCAGAAGCGCGCTCTTCCTTATCCAGCAAATCCCAAGCTTTGAGCGTGTTCAGCACGTCTTGTTGCATGATGCAAAGGCCCATGATTCGCATCACATACTTCATTTTCAGCTCTTTGTTTTTCTCTTCATCAACTAGCTTCCACAAACGATTCATCCAACTGACACGTAGCTTCCCGGGATTCGAGCTTCGCTGAAATATTGCGAGCATCACCTCAAGGACTTCACGGTTTTTGAGTTTAGGATCGATCTCTCGAATCCAAAGCAACCATTCCGTCACATTTTCTTCCTCACCCAGAGCAGCAGAAAACACTTCTCCCCAACGATCTTGGTCTTCTCCCGCCCATTTTGAAACCTGCTCAAGTGTGTATAGCGGTGCTCCCTCAGCGCCATTGAAGAATCCTGTAATTAAATCCAAAAACTGGCTCGGATCTTTATTCTGCAGATCGACCAGATGCTTGGAGTAAGCTTCATCCAACTCCTTATCCAAACCCCTTCTTTCCATAAAACCCGCTACGATGATTAAATTGGTGACAGGCGTATCTATGTCATCGCCTTTTTTGATCTCATCGAACTGCGCTTTTACCCAACTACCGTAATCCGGCTTCGCTGGATCCATCCCCAATACCTCTAACGCTTCGCTGATTTCCTCTCGTGAAATATAATAGCGAAATCCCAATATCGGATTTTGCTTCATCTGAATTTTTTGAACCGTCTCAAACTCACCGAGGGAAGCTAAAGAACTCATTGCCTGCATCTTCTGCATCCGGTTGTTGGTTTTCAGTATTTTTTGGAGCGGCTCAAAATCACTGTCATGTACCGCCTCACCTCGCCAACGTTTAATTGCAATCTTGATATACGCTTCTTGGGCACGCTGTGAGCTCCGACCGGGAACATTATTTTGCTCCAACCACATCACTGGATCACCTTGAAGCACTTTCAATCCAGCTAACAACCGCAACTGTTTCGTTTCAGCCATATGAGCAATCGCACCATCCAAATCTCCTTTTGCACGGAGCAAATATCCCTTCCATTCTTCCGGCTTCACGCTCTGCGGTGGATTCAAATTTGCGAGTTGTTGATCCAATTGACCACTACTGCGATACAGACAAGCCAGTGCCATCAATTCCCCATGCATGGAAGGTGCCATACGCAATAACTCGATCGCCAAAGCTACATCATTTTTCACAATGGCTTCTCTCGCAGCATATAGAGCTACATCCTGAACAGCCGCTACCAAGTCTTTCTGAATCTCCGCACTCTCCATCGAGTAAAGCTTCATTAACTGGTAATAAGCTTTTTCATCCTTCAACTCATTGAGAATATTCAGCTTCTGCTTGGAAGGTGTTTTGCGATACGTTTTGATCAGAGAAAGAATTTTTTCGGGCGTATCTTTTGTTATTTTTAACTCTAGGTTATCTATCGCTTCCTTAGCGCGCATCGCCACCTCTGGATCAGTTGATAATACCGCCTCACGCAACGCTGGCATCGCTGCCGCCCCTAGCTTCCATATCTCTTGGGAAGCATTCTCACGTTCCTGAAAAGATTCTGAGGCAAGATCTTTGATCCACTTTTCTGCACCTACATTCTCGAGCTCAGATCGTGCTGGAATAGTTAATAAGCACTGGCTGATCAAGTGAATCGAAAGAGCGACGAGGGATACTTTCATGCGAATATAATCGTGAACAACTAACCAGATTATTCAAGCCCTGGAAGAAAAAGATAACCGCTGTGCCGTCCTTGGAGCTATGAGCCACGTTCCGTTTGCTCAATAAGTGGGTTCGTCCAAAGGGTTGCATGTCTTCCTAAGAAGGCATGACAATGGCCAATCGGATAATGATCCCGTATTTTAATACATCGGTCCGGGCATGCTTCCAAAACAGTCGAACACAGCAGTAGACGCCGAAGCTATCGCAGCCCGGCATTTGCGCAAAGAAAATTTCAGGAAACTCTTAGGAAATATTTTCCACGCAGATCACAGCTTGCAACCTTTTCCGCCTTCTCCCATCCTCAGCCCGTGTCCCATACAGCCGAGAAATCCTTCGAACTCATCAAATCCGCCCACGAGCGCCATCGCCTCGCGCACGCTTTCTTGATCACCGGTGCCCTCGGCAGCGGCAAAGAACAACTCGCCTCCCGCCTCATTTCACTCGTCAACGGATCGCCCGACAGTGGCGGCATGGATCTCTTCGGCGAACCAACCGAAGAAAAAATCCTCCCACTCGATGACCAAGAAAACGGCTGGGTTCGCATTCTCCGCCCCCGCTCCAAAAGCCGCCAGATCTCCGTCGATGACATCCGCGATCTCGAACACACCCTCCAACTCGCCGCGCCATCCGGTGAAACCAAAGTCGGGGTCATCGCCGATGCCGATCGCATGAACGATAAAGCCCAAAATGCTTTCCTGAAAACCTTAGAGGAACCGCCAAACCGCACGCTCCTCATGCTCCTGACCACCAAACCTCAGCGTTTGCTCCCAACTATTCTCTCTCGCTGCTTCCAAGTAAACCTCCTCGGAGGTCGCAGCCTCGATCTCGATGGCGGCGAAGAACTCGTCGCCGCGCTCAATCAAGCCGCCAAAAAAGGGTTCGGAAATCCCATCTCCGCCCTCCACCTCAAAGCCGTGTTCGCCGATTTCCTCGCTGCGAAAAAATCCGAAGTCGAAGCCGCCGCTAAAGCCGCCGCCAAAGAAGAATCCGCTGCATACAAAGACGCGACCGATGGCACCTGGCTGAAAGCCCGCGAGGATTTCCACGATGCCTCCGCCCAAGCCGATTACCTTGAAGCCCGCGGCCGCTACCTCGATGTCATCCTCGCTTGGCTCGCCGATATCATCCGCATCAAAAACAACGCCGGCGGCCTGGATTTCCCCGACTCCGCTCCCCTCCTCAAGACCATTGCCGATTCCGAGAGCAGCCTCAAAATCAGCCAACGCCTCGAATCGCTCGAACGCCTGCGCCAAACTCTCGAAACCAACGCCTCAGAACCGCTCGCCCTCGAAGTTGGTTTCCTGAAAACCTTCGGCTAAAACACTACATACCTTGTGAATTTTTTTATAACAGGCACAGATACCGGCGTCGGTAAAACCTACATCACCAAGCTCTTGGTCGAGTCGCTTCGCGCCGAGGGAAAATATGCAGTCGGCTTCAAACCCATTTCCTGCGGCGATCGCGATGACGCCACCATCCTCGCCGCCGCTTCCGGAAACCTCCCGCTCGACGAAGTGAACCCGCTCCATTTCTCATCTGGGGTCGCCCCATACGTCGCCGCCCTGTTAGAAAACAAGACCATCAACCCCGCCGAGATCATCGCCTCTTATCAAACGATCTCTGAAAAATACGATCCCGTCATCGTCGAGGGCGCAGGCGGCTGGGAAGTGCCTATCACCGAAACCTATTTCATCTCGGACCTCGCAAAAGACCTCAACCTCCCCGTCATCCTCGTCGCCGCCAACCGACTCGGCGCACTCAACCACATCCTCCTCACCCTCACCGCCATCGAAGCCAAAGGCCTGAAATGCGCAGGCATCATCCTCAACCAACTCGAAGATGAAATGGACACCCCAATGATCACCAACAAAGGAATCATCGAATCCCTAACAAGCATCCCACTCCTCGACCACATCATCCACGGTCAAGATTTCCTCTCCCCAGAATTAATGGATGTATTATTAGAAGCCTCTCCTCTTACTTGAGGTTTGAAGTTTAAAATTTAAAGTTTCCCACATGCCCGCCAAAAACTTCCACGTCCGCCAAGCCGCCGTCTCCGCCCTCCGCGCATGGGCGAAAGGCCACGATTACGCGGAAACTTTGGTCGATCGCCACGCCCAGCGTCGCATGCTTTCTTCATCCGATCGCGGACTCCTCCAAGCCATCCTCTTCGGCGTCCTTCGCCACCGCCGCGTTCTCGATCATTGGATAGGTAAACTCCGCCAAGGCAAACTCGATGCCGATACACGCGACATCCTACGCGTCGGCCTCTGCCAGATTCTCATACTCAACATCCCCGATCACGCCGCCGTCAACGAAACCGTCGAAGCCGGAAAAACCAGCGTCCGCCCGCTCATCAATGCCGTCCTGCGCAAAGCCATCACCGATCGCAAACGCTTGCTCGAACAACTCGACGACCTTTCTACCCCAGTCCTCCACTCCCATCCCGATTGGCTTTACAACCGCTGGCGCAAATCTTTTGGAAAAGCCAAAGCCCTCTCCATCATGGAGTGGAACAACCAACCCGCCGAAACGTATTTCCGACTCAATCCCCTCATCCCAACCGATGCAGAAATTCCCGGAACTCCCTGCGAACACGCACCCGACTACTTTTTGTTAGACGGAAAAATCCCCACCAAACTTCTCGCTGAAGGGAACCTCTACATCCAAGACCCCGCCACCCGCCATTGCGTCGATCTCCTCAAACCCAAACCCAGCGAGAAAATCCTCGATGCCTGCGCCGCACCTGGCGGCAAAGCCTTTCTCATCGCCTCCGCTCTCGGCAGCGGCAAAGGCCTTACTTGCACCGACTCTAACGAAAAACGCATCCCTCGCCTCGAAGAAAACCTCGCCCGACTCGGAATCACCGCCGATGAAATTTCCGTCCACGATTGGTGCAAACCCGCACCCGAAAAATTCCACCAAACCTTTGATGCCATCCTACTCGATGTCCCCTGTTCTAACACCGGCGTGATCCGCCGCCGGGTCGATGTCCGCTGGAGACTTCAAACCACCGACATCGATCAACTCACCGAAATCCAAACCGCCATCCTCACCAACGCCCTCCCCTGCCTCAAACCCGGCGGCCGCATCATCTATTCCACCTGCTCCATCGAAGAAGCGGAAAACATCGAACTAGTCACCGCCTTCGCTAAACAACACAACCTACGCCTAGGCAAAACCATCCAAATCACCCCCATCGATCACCACACCGACGGCGCATTCGCTGCAGTTCTCACCAAGTCATAATATAAAGCGAAATAAATTTTAACTCGCCTCTAACCAAGATTTCAGCAACTTCTATTCCCATGAAAGACAATCTCATAGTACTTCTAGCAACCGTAGTCATCATTGCCTTGTTTGCTATTGCAGGCTTGCACATTTATCTCAGCGAAACCTCTGAATACTCCCGTGCTTCAGACGCACCACCAGCCTCTACTAAGACAGCTGACGAATAAGGTTAACGTAATCCCCCTCACATCAAGCGTCCGTAAATTCCTTTCAAGGTCGCGCGCCATTTCTCCAGGAAAATCAGATCACGCATCATCGTTGCCGGATCGATCCTACCTTCCTCCACTTGTTGGAAATGATCGCTTCGGTGTTTCAATTCTTCGGCCACGATTTCTAACACTTCCTGAACCAGTTCCCGCTGTTTGATCAACTTCACCTCAGCGATCGCTTTCACCAAAGCCGATTTCGCACCCGTATTTTCTCGGATCAACAACTCCGCTGCAGCGCCGACTTCAGAGACTTTCTGAAACAGATCCATCAGCCCACCTTCGATCTGACCTCGCGCATCCGCTTCGATTCCCCGCGCCGACATCCAAGCTTTGATCCGCTTCGCCGGACTCAACAAAACATCTCGAGCCCCCTGCAACTTTGCAAACTCCTGCTCATCCCCCCCAGCATCCGGATGCAACACCGCCGCCCTAACCCGAAACGCCTCCCGAATCTCCTCATCAGAAACGACCAACCCCACCCGCAATCCCAGTATTTCAAATACATTCATCAATAAGGATTCGTGAACATTCGTGTTATTCGTGGTTAAAAATCTCTTAACCCTAAGCCGCGAAACTCTCCCCACAGGAACAAGTCACCACCGCATTCGGATTACTCACCTTGAACCCACCCTGCTGCAAATCATCCGAGAAATCCAATTCACTCCCGCTCACAAACAACGCGCTCTTCGGATCGATCACCACATTCACCCCGTTGCTCGGAACCAAAATATCCCTGTCCCGCGGCCCATCCACCAAATCCATCTTATACTGCAGACCCGAACATCCCCCACCAATCACCGCAATCCGCAACGCCCCATCCGACCGCCCCTGCTTCTCCAACAACCCACGAAGATGACTCGATGCATTATCCAGCACCTTCACCAACTTCTCGTTCCCAATCTTGTAATTAACCGCTGTCACACCACCAACTTGCAGCTCCTGCCCTCTCCCGTCAAACCCCAACGTGGCTGGGACTTGCACTCCCCGCGCAAGTGGACCGCGCGACTCCAGTCGCGCCCTCTTCCTTTTCCTCCTGTTTAAAAAAATGTAGAAGCATACCACAAAAAACTATTTAGATTTAAGCGATGTAGCTTGGACTAATCGATTTTTGGATGCCATGGCAACTTAACCCCCTGATCAGCATCTATCACGCTTCTGATAAGCTTCTCTTCGTTAATAGACTCTCGACCTCCTTCTTTTAACCAAAGATTTATGTGATCTAATGCAGATTCCAAATATTCCTTTGCTTCATCATCCCTACCGAGATGCTTGAGAATCATGTAAATTCGAGTCTTCGTAAACGCTAGAGCCTGATTCTTCCAAAACGGAGTTATATCGGATTCCTTTGCGTTAATCGTGTGAGTGACATCATCAAGCATCGCCCTTAGCGCTTTATCGGGATCTCCTGATTTATAGATATCGATGTAAATGATAGCTTGTTGAAAATATGGACTCACTAATTCCTCTGATGCAGCAACATCCTGCTTATTTTCTCCAGACCTTTTGCTACAAGC
>JANMGO010000049.1:0-14333 GCA_031374665.1 Akkermansiaceae bacterium
CACGATGCGGGCGTCGTGGCGGCAGATGCGGTGCATCTCGCGCATCAGCGCAGGGATGTCGGGCATGTGCTCGATCACGTTGTCCAGCATCACCTCGGCCACCGCGCTGTCGGCGAAGGGCAGCGTCGCGCCGAGATCGGCCAGCACGTCAACCGCCGGCGTCGGGTAGCGGTCGACACCGACGAATCCCGCCAGCCGCTTGCCGCCGCAGCCCAGGTTCAGGCGCAGATCGGCGGGAGCCTGCCCGGCCTGGCGGATAGCGGCGTCGGTGGCGTCGGTGGCGTCGGTGGCGGTGGCGGTGGGGGTGGCGGTGGCGGTGGTTTTTTTATTATTGCGCAGTGGCAACCTTCCCGCGACGATGTAATCGTCGCGGGAAGGTGCCATCTAGGATGGTGGTTTTAACTTTTCAAATAGCGGGTGCATCCATACTGGAGCATGCACACGATCCTTCCAAAGCCGCTCGCGGTCGAGATCCGGAATCGTCCGTTTCAATGTGGCGATGTGGTCGTCGGTGACCCCGTCTTTGCCGAGGTAGCGGAATGCCTGGATGATGAGACCGGATGTACGGCCTGCTGTCGCCATATTCTTGGGAGTCGTGCGGCGGAGCTGAATTCGCTGGTTGCCCACAGCCACGTTCTTTTCCGCCCCGTCGGTGAGATAGACGATTTTGGCGGGCACTTGTTGGGAAAGTCCGAGCAGATTCACTGCATAGGCTCCGGAGGGCTGGAGTCGGCTATCGTCATTCTCGCTGATGGCTCGGGCGATGGCATCCGGGTTTGGGCTCAGCACCCCAAGCTTGGGGTGCTTCTCGGGATAGTCATAAAGCCCAAATGCGAGGCGGCGGATGGTTCCGGCAGCCGTCAGTCGGCTTAGAGCCTGATCAACGGAAGAGCGTGACCCTAGGTCGAGAAATTGATTTGGAGTAAAGACCCAAGCCCTCCCCTTCCCATAAATCCTCGCAAGTAGCTTATTTTGAACGCTTTTAGTCACAAACTCGATTGTTTCTTGTCAGAAATACTACCCATTATTCCTGACAAGAAAAGAGAAAATAATTGAGTTCATAAAGCGGGTATTATGACCGGGTCAGCGCCTGCAGCTCAGCTTGCAAGGGCTTCAGCTCCTCATTCAAGCCTACCTTGCGATTGAACTGCTTCTCCCGGCGCATCTTCGCGGTGATTTGGTCAATCTGACGGCGGAGCCGGAGATAGACCTCACAACGGCTGACATGTGCAGACAGCGACTCACCTGAGCGCGCCGGTAGCGGGAGGAGTGGAGCGAAGAGAGCTGCGTAAAGGTGACCTAAGTCGATGGTCGTCGGCAAAGGTAGCTCGGCCTGATTCGGTTTCGAGATGGGGCTGGTGAAACGAGCTCCGACAACCCATTGACTGGAATCTGCTTCACTGGGGCGCTTGAACGCAGCACTGATAGCGATCCCCTTCTCGGAGTGAATGCGATGGATGACCGGATAAGGAACGGCTTTGTCGATGGCGTTTAGAACATCGTCATCGATGATGGCGGTCTTGAGGCGGAGATCAAAGATCTGAATCTCCGGAACGCCTGGTCTTGCGGGAATGTGGAGAGTCCCCGGCGAGAGCTTGTGTGCCCAGACAATCTCGGAGAGTTGCGAGACGAAGAGTTCCTTCACCCGCCGTGAAGGAACGGCGTGCAGATAGATCCGGCTTTTGGGGACGGATTTTCCGAATGCGGTTTGTGGCGGGTAAGTGAACAAGGTTCGGGAATTACTGGATCACGATAAAGGCGATGAGTTCGAAGTCGTCAAGACCACGGATTGAATCCACGAGGGCGGTGGTGGTGCCGGGGGTAAAGAGGCTGTCGAGGTCGTTCTCTTCCTTCACGTGGATCATGGAACGGATGGCTTGGTCTAACAAATCGGAGTAACGTCTCATGTTGCGTCCGTCTTCCGTGTGCTCATTAAAGAGACGGCACAGTTCCCGATTAGGTTCGTCACGTCCTTTGCAAGCAGTGCGAGCAAGATCCAGCAGGCGTTTCACCTCCGTGTGCCGTGTGATGATCTGACCATCTTCGCCAACATACACGAGGTAGTAAGGATGGAGGCGGTTGAGCTGGTCGATGTTTACGCCGTCCTCGCGATTGCGAAGGGTGAAAAGTGCTCCAGGATGGAGACCGCGATCAGGATCGGCGGGGACGATGGCGTGCATACCGTTGGGCGTGCGCGAGGGATCGCCATTCTCTTTGACGTAGCTCACGAGATCCATGCGGAAATCGTTGAGTCCGAGATCGGTGATGGAGATGCCGCTTTTGAGATCCTCCATCTCAATGACCTCCTCCTGTAGCCTGCGAAGCTGCTCCTTGCGGTAGGATACTTCATGAGCCTTGGGGTTGAGAGGGTTGTCGCTGCCGGTGGCAGTCGCATCGGCGATGACCATCCGATTCTCAACCCGTTCCTTGAGGTTGATGTATTCATCGAGTGAGATGTCCGGCCAGTAGTTCACGAGCTGGATGGAAGCGTTGGTGGAGCCGATACGGTCGATACGTCCGAAGCGCTGGATGATGCGCACCGGATTCCAATGGATGTCGTAATTGATGAGATAGTCGCAATCCTGCAAGTTCTGCCCTTCTGAAATGCAATCGGTGCCGATAACGAGATCGATCTCGTATTGTTCTTCGGGCATGATAGCGGCCTTCTCCTTTGAGCGGGGCGAGAAGAGCGTCATGACATCCTGAAAGTCATAGCCCTTGCCGATGGTGGTTTTCGGACTGCTGGTGCCTGTGATCTTTCCGGTGTGAAGCCCGAAGCGTTTCAGGTGATCTGCAGCGAGGCAGTCATAGAGATAATTTGCGGTGTCCGCGAACGCGGTAAACAAGAGGATCTTTCGGTTACCGGGGTTGATGGGGTTTTCGACTTTCGCCTGAATGTGCTCGATCAGGTGTTGAAGCTTAGCGTCATGCTCGGGCGTTACCTTTTCCATCTCCACGTATAGGGCGGTGATGATGGCATGGTCATTAGCGATGGCTCTTTTCCACGAAGGAAGATCGAGGTCTTCCAGTGAGATTTCCATCTTCCCGCCGAAGGTCATTTCATCCAGCTCCGGCAAGTCGTCGTCATCGGGATCAAAATCACCAACCATCGCGCTGCTCACGGAACGCTTGCTGCCTTGTCCGGATTCGTGCTTGGCGATTTGCTCAAGCATCGTCTGATTTGTTGCAGCGAGTTTATTGAGGGTAAGTCGGAAAGCCTGCACAGAGCTTTCAAGCCTCTTGAGTAGGTTCACCGTCATAAGGGCGCGAATACCTTGCTGTTGGCCAGCAAGGCTGACATTGCGCGAAATTCCTTCGAGATCATCTCGGTAGGTCTCCTCGTAGTTAGATTTCCGGCTGGCCAAAATGAATTCTCCGGGAGTGTAAACTGCAAGTTCGAGCTGGGTGAGCTGCTCGTAGATGGCGTCGAAATCATGCACGTCGGTGCGGTGCGTGAGTGGCGGGCGGAAAGTCAACGGGAGACGTCGCTCGGGGAAAGAGCCAATATCGGCCGTATCGTAATGAGCTACGATGTGTTTGCGCGAACGGGCAATCGTTACGCTGTCGAGTAGTTCGAAGAACTCAAAGTCGAGTGCTTTAAGAATTGCTTCCGGTGTGCGCTCCTCGACTTCCAGCTTGCTCCAACGAGTGAATGCAGCCTGCGCCTGCCTGAAGATTTCTTCGACACTGTTGCGCGTCTTCAGTTTGGAACTGAGGTTCTCTGATTCGCCTTCGTAAGCGAGTGCGAGCTGATTGCGAAGGTCGGCGAAGCGGTTGTTGACTGGGGTAGCGGAAAGCATCAGCACCTTGGTTTTTACCCCGGCACGAATCACCTGTTTCATCAGTAATTCATAACGCGATTGCCTATCCTCCTCGCCGGGATGGTTGTTGCGGAAGTTGTGTGACTCGTCGATCACCACGAGATCGTAATTTCCCCAATTCACTTGCTTGAGTGGGGTGCCGTGGGAGTAACCGCTGGTGCGCTGTAGATCGGTGTGGTTGAGCACATCGTAGTTCAGTCGATCTGCGGCCAGTATGTTAGTTTTTAGGTTGTGGTTGTAGGTGAGCCAGTTGTCTGCGAGTTTTTTAGGACATAGCACGAGCACGGATTTATTACGAAGCTCATAGTATTTGATGACGGCGAGCGCAGTAAAGGTCTTCCCGAGACCTACGCTATCGGCGAGGATGCAGCCGTTGTAAGTTTCTAACTTATTGATGATGCCGACGGCTGCGTCGCGCTGGAAGTTGAAGAGTTTGTTCCATACGACGCTATCCTGATAACCGGTGCGGTCGTTCGGCATGAAGTCCTCGGTGATGTCTTCGAGAAACTCACTGAAAATATTGTAGAGCATCACGAAGTAGATGCGCTCTGGAGAATTCTCCGTGTAGATGTCCGCAATATGGTCACAGACTTGATTGGTGACATCTTCGAGTTTTTCTTGGTCGTTCCAGATTTGCTTGAAGAGGCGAAGATAGCCGTCGGTCATCGGAGAGCCAGAGAACTTGTTCACGATGTTAGAAATCGCGTTGCCCGCCTGATAGCCGAGATCCACTGCGGTGAATCCCTGGAGAGGAAAGTAAACCGTGGGTTCATCCTCCGCAGGCAAAACGCAAGCCATCTGTTGCATGGAGGATTTGGTTGCGTTCGATCGGAACGTAACCTTGCGGCGAATCCAGTCCGCGCATTCCCGAGCAATCGCACGCTGAGTGAGTTTGTTGCGGAGCTTTATTTCAAACTCAGTGCCGTAGAGGCTTCGCTCGCGTTCAAGCTTAGGGATGAAAAATTCGCGTTTCTCCTTCGGCAGTTTGTCGGTCGCTAATCCGTTCACAAAGGTCGGAGAAGTGAAAATGAATTCGACGGATTCGACCTTCTCCAATTCTTCCTTGAGAGCCTCGTAGGCGAACACCGAAAAGCAGGAAGCTGCGATCTGGAGTTTTCCCTTGGGTTTAAGAGTTTGCTTCAGGCTATCGCCGAGCAGAGAATTGAGGTTGTCGATAGTTTCCATCGTGTAATACGGTCGTCTGCAAACTAGCGATCTCCTTCATCAGGGGAAGAGGAAACTGATTCGGAGCATCGCGAAGCCCGTGCCCGATCTTTCTTTCCGGGCGCGTCATGGTGGTGGTGAATTCCGGTAGGATCCGGAGTGATAGCGTAGCGGAGACCGAAGGCCGTCGCATCGTGTCGGACTGGTCGCAGTGTAGCGATAAAGGAGGTTCCTGCTGGGAGGCACTACCACGCCCTTCTTGCGGCGGATGGCAGTCTGTGTCCCGACGGAGAAACGCAGCGGAGGCACGACCGGAGAGCCGTAGGAGCGGCACTGTCTGCCATGTGGCTGGCAAGGGTGGTGGGTGGGCTCTAAACCAATCGGCCTCGGTGGTGCATTTTCTTCCCGCAGGCACTTTACCCCCGTGAGAATGGGAACAAGAAAGCTCGTCGGATACGGGGCACCACCACCAAGGCCGCACTTTAGGTCACTCTGGCATCATCAGCGGTGAGTTTTTTTCTTTAAGCACCCTGCGTGCCTTTTCCTCAGTGCGTGTCTTTTCCCTGAGCTCGATTTCTTCCTCAATGGTGACGGGCTCGCCATCGGGCTCAACGTAGATACCCGGATCGACAAGGGCGACCGATGCCTGCAATTCCGTCAGAGTCATCGATGCCCATGACCACGCCTCGCCGCAGTACCCCAATTTGCTATAAAGGTATTTTTCAAGGGCGACGCGGTCTGCCTCTGGCACCTCATCCCATCCCTTGAAACTTTCAAGAAGGCGTTGGATGCGGGCAGTTTATATCGTTTCACTTCCCAATCTCACTGGGCTTGAAGAAAATCGTCAAGGGTGTTTCGTTCGGCACCCTTTACCTTCATAATTGGGAAAAGTCCTGTTCTGGATGGCTGTAGGTTTGGTGATAGTTGTTGAGGCAGCACCGGGCTAACAAATCTTTTTCTTGATATGCCAGCCGGCTGATGAATTCCATTTCCTCATCTGTGATTTCTTTCTTTTCGTCGATTGCGTCGGCGAGTTCTTCGAGCGTCCGCCCGTTTTTTGGTAAAGGTGTGGCCTTAGCTAGTAGTCCGCCGCAATTGCAGGTTTTCTGATCTGGGAACCAAAAGGCACCTTTGCCTTTTCCGTAAAGGGATCGCACCTCTTGACGAAGGTGCCACCCGTCGCAGGATTCGCACCGGCGTTTTTCCTCGGCTTGAGCAAAGCAATACTGGACCCCGTCCACATCAAATGGCTTGGAGTTCCAAATCACTCGGCGGTGTTCCGTCGATCCGTCTTTGAGCTTTACCGGGATAGGCCCCCTTCGATCCGATAGCAGAGCCAACGTCCCGAATAGGCACCATTTCCCATCCCTGCCTTTTCTCCAGACTGCGTGATTTGGGTTCATGCTGTTGGTTCTGTTGGTTTTTCTTCTCCGATTTTCTCCACCCAGTATTTCCGGCGGGAACCATTGGCGTTGGAGTCGTGCATCAAGCGATAGCCAGCGCAGTCGCGACCAACCCAAGTCGTCAAAATTTTCCCGGCGGTGCTGGCAATCGAGCTGGTCGATTTGGTTCCACCAAGCAGGGCATCGAATAGCTCCTCTTTCACCATCCATTCACGGATGATCTGCGGGGTCAGGCCGGTCTTGGCATTCACGGCAGGTGCGAGCGTATCCAACCCGGCGGCCATCGTGGTGACAAGAATACGGGCATCGTTGCCGTTCGCGTCCACATCAGCCACGCTTACCACTTGGCAAGGATCTGCAAACCCGGCTGCGGTAACGATACCGCCAACGGTTTTGCTCCAATCGACAAACGTTCCAAGGATGGTCTTCCCCGGAGGTTTTCCTTTGGCAATCCAGTTGGCCGTCAGGCTCCACAGGGCTGCCAAAAGTGCAGGGCGGTTTTCCTCCAGCATCGTGCCAGAAAATGGACGGGCAACCAACTGCAACTCGGGACGCTCGGCAGTCTGGCGAAGGTCGCAGATCAAGGAGCGTCGTGCCAGGTCAGCACCGATGCGGATGTTGTTTCCGCTGATCATCACCTGTGAGGCGTGGTCGTATTCGGTATTTGATAAGATCCCGAGGGTGCGTTTTCCCCACTTTGGGGATGTCACCACGGAGCAGACCACGTCCGAGTTACAAAACCCCTCCACGTTGTCGAAAATGAGCAGGCGTTTTCCTCCCTCGAAGGCAGCGGCAACTTTCTTTTCCAGCTCCTCTTTGTTGCCGGGGTAGGACATCACGGAAACGTATCCGTGAACCGCACCCATCGACATTTGCAGGCCGATGGTTTTTCCTCCGCCCGGTGCGTTGCATTGTGTGATGCAGACGGGGCGAAGCACATCGGCTGGCATGAGGTAGCGTGCGAACTCCGAAACCGCGAACGCGATCAGGACTGACTTCGAGCGGCCATCGTCTCCGAAGGTGAATTGGCCGAACCAGTTATCAATCACCGCCCTCGCATCTTCCAGCGGCATGTCAGTGGCATACTCCACGGAGTCTGCTGAGAAAACTTTGGCACCGGCATCGTAGCCAGCTTTCAGCTTCACCAATTTTTTCCCGACGATCACGGGGAGCAACACCTGTTCGGCGGTGCGAATTTCCCGAAGCTCGGCTTTCATGGAAACCGATTCGAGCGCCTTCTTGGCGAGCGTATCGGGCAAGGTGACTTTGCGTTCGACCTTCACCAACTCAGCAGGGGTATCTTCTTGGGGAACAATTTTCCCGTCTTTTTCTTCAACACCGCCCTTGGCTTTTTCCCGTGAGAAACTGACCTGCACGAGCTTCACGTTTTTCTCAACGTCCTCGCAAAGGCTGGTTGGACTAGGTGCCCGCAGACGTGCGGTTTCTTTGCCATCTACCGTGACGAGCTCCGCAACAAACAGGCGGTCGTTCTTCTGGTAGATGTTGGATGAGCAACCGGACAACGCTTTCCCAAGTTTGGTGAAAAACGGGATGAGTTCCGCGCCTTTGCCGGGTAGCTGAACGGTCGGGCGTTTGGTGTCTGCTGGGGCTGCTGCTGCTTCGGCTGCTTCGATGGTGTCAATGATGTTTTCTTCTGGTTCTGGCGAGGATTCGGGGACGGTTTCTGTGTAAGTGGTCATGGTTTTTTGGTGGTTAAATCTTTGGGATGAAAATGATTGGTTGGTGCATTCCGTGGGGTTTTCCGTCCCCTTGGTCTTGGCGAACTGCCCCCGGTGTGCGTGATGAGGCTCGCTGAAACGCGCTCTTGTCAGCCCCGATGGTTTCTAAAAAGAAGAGGATCATCTCGCGCCGCTCTGGCGTGATCGAACCCGCGTCAAACCACGAGTGGAACCCACGGTTGCCAGTCCCTACGCATTGTAGGAGACGCATCCCGGATGCCTGCAAATAGCGGGTCAGGGCAATTTGGCCTTCGATGCCGTCTTCATCGTGCTCGACAACGTCGAACACTTTGCCCGCCCGGTTCTCTTTCGCACGGCTGGTTGAGCCGGGGGCGAATGTGTAGCCAAACGTATGATCAAGGCCGTGATATTGGACGTGCTCGAAGGCTTTGGCCCAATCCTTGGAAACCTCCCAAAGATGCTTCTGGAACGCCTCATGGTTTTCGTAGCGTTGGCCAAACCAACCGAACTGCCCCGGCTTGTAGTGCGATGCAGTGTATTTGAAATCGCCCTCTGGTGATCCGGGTAGATCAGCAGACATGGCCTGCCAATCCTCCATGGTCATCATGTATTTCTCACGAGCAACTGCCCACTTCGCCTTCACATCAGCCGCCATCTTCACGCGACGTTCTTTGATAGCTGGATCCATCGGCACGGGCTTCACGAGTCCGCTTGATTTTCCTCCTGCCATCTTCCAGATTTTCGCTAGGTGATCGGTGCGGGCTGGCCCCTCAACCTTGGCTGCTTCAAATCGTATGCAGCCGAATTTTCCTGCGGGAAAAACCACAAGGTGGGTTCCATGCTTGTCGAAGCCCTCGGCAGCACACGCCGGGCATTGGGCGATGCGTTTCTTCTGACCGTTTTTCCCGATCACCTCTTTCCAATCGATGATATTAGGAAAAACGTTCTCGCCTTCGGCAAAGTCATCGGGCGAAAGCCCCGCAGCCTTATCAGCTGCCAGCTGTTTTTCCTGTGCCAGCTCAGCCGGGTTCAATAGTGATGCGCGGCGTGATTTCATGGCTGTGTGTTTTCTTGGGGTGGGTTCCAACTGAGTTCGTATTTGTCCAACACACCACGCGTCTCAACCGCGTTGGCGGGGTTGCACGCAAACAGCATCGCTTGTTCGAAATTGGACGTGATGAGGCCACCGACCAATTCCCACAAAACCGATTCGAGCCAGCCCGGTTTGAGTGATGCGATTTTCACGCAGGTTAGTTTTTCGCATTCACCCACGCTGTGGATCATTACGGTGAACAGGAACCGGTTGCGCGTTGCCCCAACTGCAAACAGGAGGTTTGGGAAAACTTCCAAAAAGACCTCATCCCAAACGCGTTCATTGCGAGGAATTGCGGTGTATTCACCAATCGCTGCTTCCAACCCTGTGACATCAAATTTTGCGAATTTCTTGTTCATGGTTATTGGGCGTTAAGGGTTTCGAGGTCTGCGATGCGGACAAGCGAGACGGCTTTCCGCTGATCCCATTGCTCACGTGCCAAGGCCGCGCCTGACACGCCGTTGTCTTCCACCATGGCAACGATCTGCTCTTGGTGGCCAACGGCCTCACGCAGGATTGGTGTGGTGGTCTCACTGACAGCGGAAATGACCCCGCTGGCGAGTGCAACCCCGACAACGCAGGCGGCAATCATGCCAGCCAGTTCGCCAAGGATGATGCCCTTATGCTGGGGCTTTGTGCGAACCTTGGCACGGGCTTCAAGCACGTCCAAAATATCATAATAACGGCTTTGGTAGACCCGTGCGTTGCAGGCCGTCACTTGACCACCGGCCAATTCTAAGCCCTTAAAAATGTCGATCTGTAAGGCGCATTTGCGTCCGGTCTCTGGATCGATGACGATGCCCTCAAAATGAGGGATTGCGGGAGGTGTATTTATGTGGTTCGTTTTCATTGTCTCTGTTTTCTTCTTAGCGGTTGATTTCGGGGATTTTAGGCCTGCCGGGGTTGCACCCCCGACAGGCCGCTTTTGTTTGGTTGGGATTAGTCGCCGTAATAATAGGGGCTCGGGTCAGGGTTTTCCTCGTCGTATTCAGGGTATGGGTCGGGGTGATTGTGGTCATCGCCCGCCTCCATCCCGTCTGTGGCTGGCTGTTCGATGGGTAAGGCAAAACCCGTGACAGGCCACTCGTGCTCGGTCGTAGGTAATGTCCATCCGGCTTCCGCGAAGAGCTCAACGCTGTTGTCGATCTCAACGCCGATGTTTTCGATCTCAGCGAAAACCTCGGCGATGGCCTCACGGCGCTGCTCAAGGGTTGGGGTAGGGTAAGCACGGAGGGCAGAGGCGATGAGTGCCTCAACTGCATTTTTGATTTCTGTTTTCATGTGTTTGGTTTGGTTCGGATTAGTCTTCTTTGATTGTTGGGGTGTCGTAGCGGCTCGGGCATTCAAGCAGCCCGCGCAGTTCAGCGCGTAGTTGGCGCTTGCCCGCCTCAATCATCTGCTCACAGAGATTCGGGATGAGGTCTTTCAGCTCGTCACACTCTGGGTCGAATACGAAGCCCGATACGCCGGGCAGGGTTTTGTGGAAGACGGCTGCTGGGGTCTCGCCGTCGCGTGCATCTTCGAAGCCGAGGAACTTGAGGAGATCGGCTTGGATTTCTAGGAGTTGTGTTTCTGTTTTCATGTGTGGTTTGGTTGGATCTAAATTGCAGGACGCGTTGCCTGATGATTTGTTATTTGTTCGA
Organism: Akkermansiaceae bacterium; assembly: GCA_031374665.1. Lineage (GTDB taxonomy): Bacteria > Verrucomicrobiota > Verrucomicrobiia > Verrucomicrobiales > Akkermansiaceae > Luteolibacter. Next base: position 10,825 of record JANMGO010000049.1, read on the forward strand.
AACCCTCATTCCGTCAAGAGATGCTTTTATTTATTTTAACGCAGGAAAATATGAGGAAAATCCCTTATACCATAAGCTCTGGGGAAATTTAGAGGAAAACCGTTAGGTGAGGAAAATCTATGGATTTTCTTTTGATGAGGGCGACGCCTCTCAGCTAGGCGATGGGGTGCAAACCCATAGCTAGGTCTAGACCTAAATATTATGATGGGTTGACGGCCATCCTTCTTCATGAATGAATTAACCAGCGCCGTTGCGGGTCATGATGACGAGACATCGAAGATCAACGCTAAACATAAAGAAGGTAAAGCCCTGCGTTTGCAGACGGCCTACGAGCCGGTTCCAGCGATCAACCGTGAACCAGGTTCCGGCATTCTGGATGGTATTGCTACCCCATCCGGTGCCGTTGGATTTTCTTTCCGCATCCGTGGAAGGACTGCGATCAAAGCCGCGGATTCGGATGCCTATACCAAAGAGGTGACCGCCCTTGCTAGAAAGCGGAGGAAATACCTACGCATCAGGTTACGCGATGGGAAGGAGGTCAGGGACACTGGGGTTTATGCAAAGTCTGGTGGCGTTTCCCTCGTGATCACGACTGCCCCTTGGATGGTGCCTACCATGTCACGCATGAGAAAGCACGAGCTGGAAGATTTGATGTTACGCCTTGCCGAAGTTGCCGCCCGTGAAATCAAGGACGTGAGTGGACGCGATCTGTATGGTGGTGGTGCGCACTACCAAACGCGGAATGACTCGAATGGAGTTCCTGGATTTCTTCCACATTGGCATTTCCACGTGATGAAGAGCGCCGATGGTGATCCACCTGGCACGCCCGGCCTTCCATATCCAAAGGCAAATTTTCTTTCAGCCGGTTCATGGCTCACAGGATCTAGCCGCGTGGAAAAACGCTTCCCCGGTTTGCTCACGAGGAAAAAACGCGAATTGATGGCGAAGCATTTGGAGAGAAAAGACACCGCGCATCTAATCGATTGCAAGGTCAGTGAAGCAATCGACCGTGAGATGGAACGCTTCATCCGGGAAAAAGGTGCTCTTTGCGTTCAGGAATACGAACGCGATTGTTTGGAGTACGAACGCAAGAAAATTCAGGCACAAGAGGAAGAGCCGTTGCGACGCATCATGCAGGCCGGCTTAGGTCATCATTCACGCACTGGGGTTTGGCCGTTGGCATATCAGGCCATGACGCTCACGATGTGGAGAATGGTTCCAGTGGAGTTGCGCACGGCGATCACGTTATCGATTCGGGCATATCAAATCATCCGCAAACCCACGCGTGCATTTTCCTTGGTGCCGCGATTGGTTGGGATGGCACTCAGTCCCGAGATTACGCAGCCAAAACGGTGAAAACGGGGAAAAAGTGTATGGGTCGGCTGGGGAAATCATGACCCATACAGACCCATACAGCCGACCCATACACCCGCTTTCCCTTCTACCATATAGCTTTACGCCTCTTTTGTATGGGTTGTATGGGTTATCTTGATACTTTCACACAAGAGAGAATAGCGTAATAAGAATAACGTGGAAAAGCTGCCAGCGGGCACCGTGACCCTTACGACCGTGACAGTTTCCCCATTTTCCCCTGATTCCATAAGGGTTTGAGCGTGTATGGGTCGATTTTCCTGACCCATACACATTACGTTATTTATTACATTTTTACAGTTCTGGACGGGAGATCCATCTCACCGCATATCCAATCATGCACATTGATACGGAAACTTTTAAGCGTCTAACAAGCCGCATCGCACTCATGGAAGAGCAAAGCGAAGTGAACTGCGAAATCATCGCTGCACTCATCAGGTGTTGCAAAGCGTTAGCCGCTCGCATCCAACGCCCAGCCGGTTCGCCCGATCCGTTCGAGTTGATCATGATGGATCCAATCCATCACAAACCCTACGTGTTGCCACCTGGCCTTGCTGAGGAGTTAGACAACCCCATCCACAAATGGGCAATCGGCAAGCTGCCTCAAGAAGAGGCTGACGAATTTCATCGCCGCACCCGCATCATGTGGCGGATGCGCGAGATGAGAGAAGAGAGAGAATCGCGCAATCGCGTTTCATGTGTATCCAAAAAGTCCCCCGGGGGTGGTGCCCCGGGGGCGACCGATTTCACCCGCTAACATTCTTATCCCTACTATGAATGTTAGAAAAAATTATCAACGACGCTCCGCCGGAATCAGATCCGGCGACACACTTAGCATGCGCGAAAACGAATTGATGGACGCATGGGCGAACGCAACCCCTGAATTTTTAAGTGCATGCAATGGGCTAAACATTAAGCCGGACATAGGGCGGAAACAAAGCACGACTGCGGTTTCAGCTGATGAACATGTCCTCCGTGAAACGGTCTCTATAAATGACTGGCATGAATCGCAAAACAAAATGCGGTGCAATGTGGAACATGAAACAATTTCGCGTGCGGATCTGCAAGAATCCGTGTTGCGCATACTTTACATACTGTGCGCTGCGAGACACCCCAAATTGAGGATGACTGCTGATTGCTTAATCGCAATCATCAACAAATCTAACTATTCGTGCCAAGCGGCCATTGCGCGGAAGTATAATGTATCCCGCGCCGCAATTTCGAAACGGATGCGTAGTATGCGTCAGGGCGAGTTTTTAGGGGATCTAGAAATGTATTATTTTGGCGGACGCCCTGAGGTATCCGCCGCAGCACGAATTCGCGCGAACCGGGTTCACAAAGAACAAAATATCCACAAAATAAAATGCAAACTGAAACCATCTCCGTTCCAGCTGGCACGCCTGCGCGCGTGATCTCTGCTGCCGAAATCAACCTGATTGCAATCGAGCTCGGTCAGCTTGGTAATACGCTGGTTGATACCGGTATTGCCATGATACAAAAGGCGCTCGAACTAGGAGAATCACTCACTCATAAGAAAGCGGAAATAGATCGTGTAAGTCCGGGGACGTGGCAGGCCTGGTGCTCTGAAAATATCGATTTCTCTGACCGCCATAACCGCAATTACCGAGCATTGTATGCCGACCGGCAACGCGTTGCCGTTGCAATTGCAGCGGGTGAAGTGACTTCCCTGCGGACAGCAATCGCTATCCTCGGAAGTGATGCCAACGAGGAGAAAACCCAAATAAAATCCTACGGTGCAATGCCTGTTAAACAGAGTAAGCTGGGTCGAGCAATGGCCAAATTCTGGACCGCAATTCACCGCCGTCCTCCTGAAAGTTGGGATAAAATTGAGCGTAATGATTTTCTAACAGACTTATCAGAGCGCGAGAAGATTCGCATTCAGCAGGGATGGAAAGCATTTGAGGTAATCATCAAATAATTTTTCGGGCTGCCCGGCTAAGGCCGAAACTGAAAACGGGTAGTATATGTGAGTTCCCCACGGGTAGCCCCGTGGGGGCTTTTTATTTTGATCCGAAAGGATGATTTTTTGTAGGGCGTTAGTGTTTTCCTGCCACTCTAAAGTCATCGTTTTTTTAAACTTACTTCGCACGCTTTGACGGCCTTGGCAGCATCACCAA
>JANMGO010000058.1:0-5248 GCA_031374665.1 Akkermansiaceae bacterium
TCAGATGAACTGCTTTCTTTCGATCTTCCGTGGACGATTCACTATTGTTTCGTATCTAACAGTATTTATTAGTAGGATCTCAGGACCGTATATCCGGGGAGCGTCATTTCCTAAACTGATAGAAAAATCCTTGATTTGAAAAGGATTTATTCCCGTGGCGTGTGTATATCAGGATTTTTTTGAGCGGCTTTCGAGGTGGTATTTAGATTTCTGATATACATACGTTTTGTCAGTCGTTTGCGACTTATTGACGATTCACAAAATGTCCGTCATCTAGGCCTTCGTAGCTTTAGCGAAGTAGGCGGCGAAGACGGATTCGCGCATAACTTCTTCTTTTTCTGTTCCAGTGAGACCGCGCTTCGCACGGCTGCCTCCCCCGACTTTGTCGGGGCTACCTAATCTCTTCCTTGGAATTTGAACTTTGAACTTTGAACTTTACCGATCATCGTCGCCCCATGACTCGCCCTGACGCCCGTGCTAATGACCAGCTCCGCCCAATTTCCTTTCATCCAAATGTCGCCCCACATGCCACTGGCTCCGTGCTTGTCTGCTTTGGCGATACCCGTGTGATCTGCTCCGCAACGGTTGAAGACAACATTCCCGGCTGGATGCGTTACCAAAAAGTCACTGGTGGCTGGCTAACCGCCGAGTATTCAATGCTCCCCTACTCCACTCACGAGCGCAAAGCCCGCGACATCTCACGCGGGAAACTCGATGGCCGATCCTCTGAAATCCAACGACTCATCGGCCGATCGATCCGCGCAGTGGTCGATCTCCAAAAAATCGGCCAACGCACGATCTGGATCGATTGCGATGTCCTGCAAGCCGACGGCGGAACCCGCACCGCATCGGTCACCGGTGCCTGTGTCGCGGTCGCCATCGCCTTTAACCGCATGATGGCGGAAGGGAAAATCAAAGATTTCCCGCTCAAAAAACTCGTCGCCGCGGTATCTGCCGGGATTTTTGAGGAGACCGCGGTTCTTGACCTCAATTACCTCGAAGACAAAGCCGCGACCGTCGATTTCAACATCGTCATGACCGAGTCGCTGGAGTTTGTGGAAGTCCAAGGTTCCGGCGAAGAAGCCGTCTTCACTGCCCCGCAGATGACCGACATGATTGCCCTCGCCCAAAAAGGCATTTCGGAAATTTTCGCCCTCCAGAAACTCGCCATCATCAACGCCGATAAAGCCGAGCCCGTGGATTTCGCTTCCCTGATTGGAAAGTTCTCCCAAAAATCCCAGTAACTCAACGCAAGTTCCACCGACTCCCAACGTATCCCCAGCCATGAAACGCCAACTGATTCTCATCCCCCTGCTTACGAGCCTCGCTTTAAGCGCAGAAGAACTCCCAAATCCCCAGCTACTGCCCACCACCAAGGCGATCTACGAAAAAATCATCGCCAAACAAAAAGCCGAGGCCGCGAAGCTCGAGGCCTATACCCAGCCAATACCGCTCGCTTATGTTTCAAAAATCGACCTCATCCCCATTCCTGCAGGAAAATATAAACTCGGCTCCGATCCAGCATCGCCCAAACACAAGCCCGACGAAGCTCCGCAAAAGGAAATCGCCATCCCAGCTTTCTGGATGGCGAAACTTGAAACCACTTGGGACATTTATCGTCCTTACATGGAAAACGGCAAAGCCCGTAACAAAGACGGCACGTTGAATCGCGATGCTGATATGTCGACCTCTGAGTCACCCGATCTCAAAGACGGCGAAACTTTAATCGATACCGTCACGCAACCCACGCCTCCCTACATTCCCATGCACTTCTCGATGGGCGATGGTTATTCCAAAGACTACCCCGCTGTCGGCATCACTCAACACGCGGCTAATAAATTCTGCGAGTGGCTTTCTGCTCAAACCGGAAATTTCTACCGCCTCCCGACCGAAGCCGAATGGGAATATGCCTGCCGCGCCGGAACCACTACCGCCTACTCCTTCGGCGACGATGCGAGCAAGCTCGGTGAATACGCGTGGTTCATGGACAACTCCGAATTCCAATACCAAAAGGTCGGCACCAAAAAGCCCAACCCTTGGGGTCTTTACGACATGCACGGTAATGCTGCCGAACTCACCCTCGATCAATACGTCGCGGACGCATACAGCAAAATCAAAGACAGTGCCACCAACCCATGGGTGCCAGCTCCTGTCCGCTACCCCACTGTCATGCGTGGTGGCCATTGGGACGCCGAAGCCCCCATGCTCCGCTCCTCCGCTCGCGGCCAAACTTCCGCCGAACTCAAAGCCATCGACCCACAAATCCCCAAATCTCTCTGGTATTTTACCAACGCCTCATGGCTCGGCTTCCGCGTCGTAAGACCGTTAGAAATCCCATCCGTCGAGGAAATGCACAAAGCCTGGAACTACGGCCCGGGACCGACTGAGTGACGTTGAAACTTTAAATTTTAAAGAAGCCCACCTCGAAGATTCGGAGTGGGCTTTTTTGATAGGTTTCAGATATAGTTTCCAACAATGAAAACCCACCCGAACTTCATTCTTCTCATCTTGATGCTTCCCATCTTGGGTTGGTCGGCGTGGTATCCATATGACCAAATCACTTGGTGGTTAGAAGTTTTTCCCGTCATAGGCGGATTCATCGCTCTTTTTATCGCTCAATCGAAAAACTGGAGATTCTCTAACTTCTCCATCATTTTGATCGGGTTGCATATGATCCTGCTGATGGTTGGAGGTCACTACACCTATGCCCGCGTGCCGATCGGCGATTGGGCGAAGGAGGCTTTTGATCTTTCTCGCAATCACTACGATAGGCTCGGCCATATTTTCCAAGGACTCACTCCCGCGATTCTGTGTCGTGAGCTATTCATGAGAAGGCGCATCATTACCACGCGCGGATGGATGAGTGTGTTGACCGTGTCTTTCTGCATGGCGGTTAGCGCGATCTATGAACTCATCGAATGGGCGGCGGCTCTCGTTTCCGCTGAAGCCGCAGAATCCTTTCTCGGAACCCAAGGCGATAACTGGGACACCCAAACCGATATGTTCTGCGCACTCATCGGCGCAGTCGGTGCAGTGGTTTTACTGCGTTTCGCCCACAATCGTTCGATGCGGAAACTAAGTTAGGCAGCCCCGACTTGTCGGGGTTAAAGGTCCATATCTGACGGTCCTTAATGTCCCATCGAACCCTTTCAGTTATTAGAGCTGCTAGATATGGACTTTTAGGGATAAAAGTCCCTGCCTATGACTCTGAAGAAAGCCCCGCTCTTCGGAGTTTCTGCCTAAGCGTCGCACGGTTCATGCGCAGTGCGGCGGCGAGGCGAGTGGGACGCTGATCAAAACGTTCTAACAAATGCCGCAGCATCGCGACTTCCATCTGATCCAACATCACATCGTATTGCCATTCGGCTTCTTCGGTGAGTTCGAGTTGTGAGTCCAACCAACGCGCCACCACCCGATCGAGCTCTCCAGAAACGACTTTTCCTCCGGACGTGTGCAAGGCTTGTGAAACATGCGGCGGTAAATGCCCGGGCAAGATAGGTCCGCCATGGCTCATCGCCAGCGCATGTTCGATCACATGACGTAGTTCACGCACGTTGCCCGGCCACTCATACGCTTGAAGCGAGCAGAGCGTGGCGGCGGTCATTTCAAATTTCGACGACGCGGAACTCTGCATTCCATGGAAAAATCGGCACAACGCGGGAATATCCTCTGACCGCTCGGGCAACGCCGGCATCTCGATGGATAACGCGCTGAACGCATAAAACAAATCGGATCTCAACAGTTGTTTCCCCTCGGCTTCTCGCGGATCTATTTGCAAGGTCGCGATCAATCTTGGGAGTTGGATTTTTTCTTGGCCAATCACCTCCGCCAAACCTGCCTGCAACGCCGGATCGAGAGTATCCAATCCCTCCAACACCAACGTGCCGGTGGGATCAGCCAAGTAAGTTTGCAACGATTCTAACTGATGGATCGTCGCGCATTCAACCACGCGCAGCGAATCCGCACTGCGATTGCTATTCGTATGAATGACCCGCGCCGCCAAGGTTTTTCCCGTGCCACATGCGCCATGTAACATCACCGGCATATCGCCACTGCAAGCGCGAGCGATTCCTAAAAAAACTCGATGCATGCTCGTCGATGCCCCGATCAAAGAGGTCGCCGCAGGTTCATGTGGCTCGGCGATCTGGATGCTCTTGGTCACCAGCGTAGAAATGACTTCTTCAAAGCGCTGCAAATCGAGCGGCTTGATCAGGTAATCTGCGACGCCCAACTTCTGCGACGTAATCGTGTGATCCAATGTCGCGTGCGCAGTGATGATCAGGATCGGAATTTTCGAACCCGATTTACGAATCTTCTCTAAAATCTCCAATCCACTGACATCGGGTAAGCCGATATCTAACACAATCGCCTCAAACTTCTGCGCTTTGATCCGCTCAAGCGCAGCCGCGCCACTCGCCGCCAGCACCGCCGAATGACCCAAGCGATGGATCGCCAGCGACAAAGCGGTGCCGAGAGCGTGTTCATCTTCAATAATCAAAATCGCTGCCATAATTCTCTATGTTTGATCCTGCGGCTTCGGCCATGTGATGCGCACACACGCACCATTTTCCGGTAGGTTTTCGACTGAAATTGTTCCGCCATGCGATTCAATGATTTCCTTCGAAACCGCGACGCCCAAACCCATGCCGCCTTCTCGTTCTGAATGAAACGGCTCACCAAATTTTTCCAACGCTTGCGGGCTGAAACCGACGCCTTGATCTTCCACTTCTAACAATCCGCAAAGCACCCGGACTTTCACCTCGCCACCTTTCGGCATGCTTTGGATCGCGTTGAGCAATAAATTACACAACACCTGCCGCAACCGATCTCTGTCCCCTTTCACCTCATGCTCGCGCCAGTTCGGAGCGATCTCCTGATGAATCACCACACCGGCGTGCTTCGCTTGTAAACTCAGTCCATGACAAGCATCCGCTACCAAATTTTCCAGATCGACCGGCATCATTTTCACTGGCTCTGGCTTCGCATAACGCAGCCATTGATTCACGAGAAACTCGATGCGTTCCGCCTCGCTCACAATCAACGCCGCTGACATTTTTTCATCCGTGCCGCAGACTCGTTCTAACAACTGTGCGTGCAGCCGGATCGCCGAAACGGGATTTCTCACTTCATGTGCCAAGCTTGTCGCCATCCTACCCAGCAACGCCAGCCGCTCTGCATGCCGGCGTTTCTCTCTCTCCTCCACCAAAGACCCATGCGCTTTAGCCAGCGCGTTTGCCAAACTCACCAT
>JANMGO010000083.1:0-48502 GCA_031374665.1 Akkermansiaceae bacterium
GGCGTGTTGACCCTACCTTTCCAAATCACAATTGGAACGAATCATCCGCAGGGGTTTTCCCCATGGACATCTGGGCTTCGCCGTTGTTCGCGAGGTGGACCAAGCAGTGGTAGACGGATTCTGGATCGGCATCCACTTCGAAGGCGACTTGTTCCGCGTTCTTCGCCTCGGAAACCAAACGCCCGCGCACGCGACCGAGCAGATCGAGGAAAATGACAGCGGCTGCTTTTCCGGCTTCAACACCCGGTTGGTGATAGGCGTTGATGTTGACCAATGAGGCGTAGAAGGAAACGGCGCGCTCGAACAAGGCGATCAACATTCCAAGAGTGAACGGAGTGACTTCGAAAATCGAAATGGTCAGCGAGTTGCGACCGTTTTCATAAAGGGCGTTGCGGGTGCCGCGAAGGAAACCCTGCAAGTAATCTTGGCTGGTGTTTCCGGGATCGACCTCGATCGATTTGCCCTGGCGACCATGGCGAACCTCGATGAATGTCGCGAAGAAATTGTTCACTCCCTCGCGGAGTTGCTGCACGTAGGCGTGTTGATCGGTTGAGCCTTTGTTGCCATAAACTGCGATGCCTTGGTTGACGGTGTTGCCAGCGAGATCTTTTTCTTTGCCCAAAGATTCCATCACCAGCTGCTGGAGATATTTGGAAAACAGGACGAGCGAATCTTTATAAGGAAGCACGACCATGTCTTTTTCGCCGCGTCCTTTGGTCGCGCTGTGCCATGCGATCGCAAGCTGCATCGCGGCGTTTTTCGCGGCATCGCGCACGCGAGTTTTTTCATCCATCGCAGCGGCGCCAGAAAGCATCGCATCGATATCGAGGCCTTGCAGAGCGGCCGGTACGAGCCCGACGGTTGATAGCACGGAAGTCCGTCCGCCGACCCAATCTTCCATCGGGAAACGCGTGATAAACCCTTGTTCAATCGCGTAGCGATCGAGCTTCGAGCCCACGCCTGTGACAGCAACTGCGTGTTTTCCGAAATCGATCCCTGCTTTATCGAACGCGGATTTGGTTTCGAGCATGCCGTTGCGGGTTTCGGGAGTGCCACCAGATTTGGAAATGACCAACACCAAGGTTTCTTCTAACTTTAGCGTCGCGAGGGTTTCATCGATGCCTTGCGGATCGGTGTTGTCGAGAAATGCGAGCGGGAGTTTCGCTTTTTGACCGATCGCTTGGGAAACTAATTGCGGGCCGAGCGCCGAACCGCCGATGCCTACCAGAAGCACCTGCTTGAACATTTTTCCAGCGGAGGTGAGCACTTGTCCGGTATGGACTTTCTCGGCGAATTTTTTCAGAGCTTTGATAGGCTCGGTGATTTGGGATTTGAGCTCAGCCGTCGGAGCGATCTCCGGTTTGCGCAGCCAGTAATGCCCGACCATACGGCCTTCATCTGGATTCGCAATCGCGCCGCTTTCCAATGCAGCCATATCATCGAACGCTTTCGCGATGTTGTCTTTCAGCGCGTCTTTCTCGCTTGGCTTCACATTCATCAAAGACAGATCCAAGGAGAACCTGAGGTCTGCATATCTTACCAAACTTTCGTTGTATTCTTTCCAGCTCATATTGTTCGTTCGTATTTAAAAGGATTAGAAATTCAAGATCGACTTCACCGGGTGCACCCCGAGTTTTTCGCGTCCATTGAGAAATGAAAGCTCGATTAAAAAAGAAATCGCTACGATTTCCGCGCCCAGTCCTGAAAGTAATTTTACTGCCGCGGCGGCAGTTCCGCCGGTGGCGAGTAAATCATCGACCAGCAAAACCTTCTCGCCTGGCAGCACCGCGTCTTCGTGAATCTCCACCACCGCCTCGCCGTATTCCAACGCGTAGGCAGCTTCTTTGCATTTCCATGGCAGCTTGCCTTTCTTGCGAACCGGCACAAACCCAACCCCTAACCGATCCGCCACCGCTGCCGCGAAAATAAATCCCCGCGCATCGATCCCCACGATTTTATCCACTTTCACCCCACCCGCCGACGCACTCAGCAAATCAATAGCCGCACGAAATAACTCCGCATCGCCCAAGATCGGCGTGATGTCTTTGAACACGATTCCTTCTCTGGGAAATCCCTCGACATCCCGAATCGCATTTCTAAGCCGCTCAACCATTTCCCAGCCTCACCCGCTTAACGCCACGAATCAAGACTCGAGAATATGTGTAGAATGAAAATTCATGAACGGGCTTATGAATCCGGGTATCGGTAAAAATCAAAAGAAAGCTGCCACTGCATGAAACACGGCAGCGAAAAGGATCAACTGGACCGCACCGAGTGCGAGTAGCTTATTAAAACCATTACCCGGCGGCAGGGTAAACACACCCCAGATAATCCGCATTCCAATTACAAAAACTGGCAAACTAGCGATTCCAAACAGCGGATAACCTTTCACCAACCAAACAATCCCGAGAAAAGCCGCGACCTTGATTTCCAACCAAATCACCCCCGCCGCAAATTTCGGTCCAAAGCGCACCGCCAAGGTTTTTTTACCGACACGGGCGTCTTCCTCACGATCACGAAAATTATTCACCGAGATCAAAACAGCAGAGAGCAAGCCGACCTGTGCGCCCAGCAGGATCGCTTCGTTTGGCCAAGTTCCGGTTTGCACAAACACCGTTCCCATCACCGCAATGAAGCCGAAAAATAAGATCACGAAAACCTCCCCCAGTCCGCGATACGCTAGAGGAAACGGCCCGCCAGTGTAACCATAAGCAAGGAACAATGATGGAATTCCGATCACAACCATTGGCCAGCCACGTGCCATACATAAAAACGTACCGAAAATCACTGCTCCTGTTAGAAAAACTACACCCAACCTCATTACCTGCCCGAAGGACATTTCGCCCGTGCCGGTCAGTCGACGCGGACCGGTGCGATTTTCTCCATCGGCACCTTTTTTTCCATCCACTGCGTCATTGAAAAAATTTGTCGCGATCTGAATGCACAGCGCACCGAGCAAAGTGCAGCTCCACAGCCATGCATCAAAATTCCCCGTCAACTTCCACGCCAACACCCCACCCAACCATACTGGCACCAAACCCGCCGCCAAGGTTTTTGGCCTCGCCCCCGAAACCACCGCTTTCAATAAAGTTCCAAAACTCATCACTTGCCGATCAGTGAAAACTGCAATCGTCGATCGCGCGACTCCAAATCACTGAGGACAGTTTTATTGTAAAGTAGAGTTAATCCACCGATCTCGCCTGAAATGTCACGTTGCTGATGTTTGCAAGCGAGAGGGCATCCAAGGTATCGATGACGCGCTGATACCGAGCGGTTTCGTCGGCGTAGATGGTTACGATGAGGTCGGAATGAGCTGCTTTGCTGCTTTCACGGATCCGCTTCAGGGTGTTTGCAAGTTCTTGCAGAGACGCGCTTGCCGCAGTATCGAGAGGATCATCGTTAAGCGAGACCTGACCATCATGGTCAATCTGGATATCGATCTCATGAGCTGGTAGCGGAGCTAATCCAGGTGATGGAAGTAAGGCTGTGTGATGTTTCTCTACCTGCACGTTTCCTGCCATGACCATAAAGAACAACAAGATGACGAAAACCACGTCAATCATGGGTGCGATTTGAAAGCCGAGATTCACTGATGAAGAGCCCTTTTGTTTGGTGCGTGATTTCATATGTTTGGCGAATTAAATGACGATCCTCAAAAACACGATGATTCGTGTTTAGACTATTTAACCTGATCAGGATTTGAAATTATGGCAATTCATTTCGTACTCGGCAAACGCAGCTTGGGCTAACGAGACCATTGCAGAGGCAATTTCAAATCGCGGTTCCTCTCCACAAAAAAAGCCGCCGGATCACTCCGGCGGCTTCTGAATGAATGGTTAGATTAAGCGGCGAAGTTTTTTGCAACTTCGTCCCAATTGACGATGTTCCAGAATGCTTCGATATAGGCAGGGCGCTTGTTCTGATAGTTCAGATAATACGCGTGTTCCCAGACATCGAGGCCGAGAATTGGTGTGCTGCCGCAGCCTCCGAAGTCAGAACCCATGAGTGGGTTGTCTTGGTTGGCGGTGGAGCAAACGGCAACCGTGCCATCAGCCTTTTTGCAGAGCCATGCCCAGCCGGAACCGAAACGGGTTGTGCCTGCTTTGGCGAAAGCTTCTTTGAATGCGTCGAACGAACCGAAGGCCTTGTCGATTGCAGCAGCGAGTTCACCGGATGGTGCTTTTGCGCCGCCTGGAGCGATGACTTTCCAGAAGAAACTGTGATTCACGTGTCCGCCGCCGTTGTTGCGCACCGCACCGCGAATGTCTTCCGGCACAGCGCCGAGGTTGGTGATCAGCTCAAGCGCAGACTTCGCCTCAAGATCGGCTTTTCCAGCAATCGCTGCGTTGAGGTTGGTGATGTAGGCTTGATGATGTCTGCCGTGATGGATTTCCATCGTGAGCGCATCGATGTGCGGTTCAAGGGCGTTCAGTGCGTAGCCAAGTTCAGGTAGGGTATGTGCCATAATTTTAAAAAGGTTGATTGAAGTTTGAGTTGTCGCGCCTCTCGGAGAAAAGCATGATCGCGGCAACGCCTTACATCAACGCCAGCAACAGCCCTCCCGCAAGTAGAAATCTCCCATGCCACCAGAACTTCAGTCCAATCTTCCGCTCATCATTACTGGAATCATTGCATTTTTTGCCGGGTGCTTGATTGCTTACCTCGCCGCCGCAAGTGGAAAATCCTCGCTAGCCGAGCGTTTGAAAGCCGAGGAACGCCGGGCCACCGATCTCGAAGCCCGCCTCGCTTCCACAAGCGCCGAGGCCCAGCAACACGAGACCGAAGCCCAAAATTACCGCAACCAACTCGGCGAGGCAACCAGCCGCCTCGAAGCCGAACGCCAAGCCGCTGCAGAAAAACAAGCCCTGCTCGAACGTGCCGAGGCCAGACTTTCCGATACGTTTAAAGCCCTTTCGGTCGACGCCCTGAAAGGCGCCTCCGAGCAATTTCTCCACCTCGCAAAATCCACCCTCGCTTCCCAAACCGAAGAAGCGAAAGGCGAAATCGAAAAACGCAAAACCGCGATCGAAACGTTGGTGAAGCCGGTCGCAGACTCGCTCGGAAAATTTGAGCTGAGGATTGGTGAGATCGAAAAAATCCGCGAGGGCGCGTATTCGGAATTGAAAGAACAAGTCCGCGCGCTCGGCGAAGGCCAGCTCGGTTTGCAGAGAGAAACCGCTTCTTTGGTGAAAGCCCTGCGTCAGCCGACCGGCCGTGGACAATGGGGTGAAATGCAACTCCGTCGCGTGGTTGAGCTCGCCGGCATGCAGGAGCATTGCGATTTCACTACCCAAACCACTACCACCAGTGATGAAGGCAGGCGCCTGCGCCCGGATCTCGTCGTCAAACTTCCCGGCGGAAAAACCATTGTGGTCGATTCCAAAACTCCGATGGATGCCTACCTCAACGCGCTCGAAGCCATGGACGATGTGGAGCGCGATCGATACCTCGCCCAACACGCTCAGCAAGTTCGCACCCATATCAAACAACTTTCCTCGAAAAAATACACCGAGCAGTTCGACGACACTCCGGAGTTCACCGTATTGTTTCTTCCCAGCGAATCGTTTTTCTCCGCCGCGCTCAACTCCGATCCCGGCCTGATTGAAAACGGTGTCAACGAAGGCGTGATCCTCGCCACTCCCACCACCTTGATCGCCCTGCTCAAAGCCGTCGCTTATGGTTGGAGGCAAGAATCCCTCGCGCTCAACGCGAAGGAAATTTCCGCACTCGGCCGCACGATGCATGAACGGTTAGGCAAACTCGCTGAGCATTTTTCCAAACTCGGAGGATCGCTCAACAACGCCGTCGATCACTACAACAAAGCCATCGGCTCCTACGAAACCCGAGTGATGACCACCGCACGAAAATTTGAAGACCTCAAAGCCGCTCCCGAAGGTATTTCCCTTCCTGACCTCGAAATCATCGACAAAACCACACGTCCTCTCCTGATCAATCCGAACGTTGATCTCGAAGCCATCGAAGGCTTCTCTTTCATCCCTGAACCAGATGAAAACTCGAAAAGCGCCGCGAGTGATTTGAGGAGTGAGTTCGGCGGGTTTTAGGCTAAACCCTCACCCGCTCCACATCCGCACCTAGCATAAGCAACTTTTCATCGATATGCTCGTAGCCACGATCGATATGATAGAGACGGGAAATTTCCGTGGTACCTTTAGCGCGCAATGCGGCGAGAACCAGCGCGGCTGAGGCACGCAGGTCGGATGCCATCACAGGAGCGGCCGAAAGTTTTTCCACTCCTCTAACAATCGCAGTGCCGTGATCCAATTTGATATCCGCACCCATCCGTTTCAACTCCGCGCAATGCATGAAGCGTTGTGGAAAAATACTATCCTTCACCACACTGATACCCGGAGTTGTCACTAACAATGCGGTCATCTGCGCTTGCATGTCAGTTGGATAACCCGGGAAAGGAGAAGTATTGAGATCGACTCCTTGCAGCACCTCGCCACGTTCCACGAAACAAGAAGTTCCATCATCGTTGAACTCCACCTTGTGACCGGATTTAATGATCGCTTCGGTAATCGCTTTGAGGTGATCACGGTTAACGCGATTGAGTCTAACGCCCTCGCCAGCCAAAGCCGCGGCGGCCATAAACGTTCCTGCTTCGATCCGATCCGGAATGACCGTATGCTCGACGCCTTTGAGTTCTTTCACACCCTCGATCACGATCCGACGCGTGCCGGCTCCGGTGATTTTAGCTCCCATGCCGTTTAGGAAATTCGCGAGATCTAACACCTCAGGTTCAGCGGCTGCGGATTCGATCACGGTGATACCTTCAGCTAAAGTCGCAGCCATCATCACGTTATCGGTACCGAGGACGGTCGGTCCGCTTTCACCACGCAAGTTGATTTCCGCTCCGCGCAAACCATCGGGAGCCGTGAGAATGATGTTTCCTCCTTCAAATTCGATCTTCGCACCAAGAGCCTGCATCCCTTTGAGATGGAGATCCACTGGCCTATCACCGATCACGCAACCACCCGGCAACGAAACCACTGCGCGTCCTTTTCTAGCAAGCAAAGGACCCATCACGCAAATCGATGCGCGCATGCGTCGCACTAATTCATAGGGAGCTTCATCAGATATATCCGCACACGAAATCCGAACCGTTCCCGAGGATCGCTCCACATCCGCGCCGAGTGCGCTGAGAATTTGGATCATGTAGTTTGTATCCGAAACATCGGGCACGCGACGAATGATGCAGTCTTCTCCTGTTAGAATCGTTGCAGCAAGAATTGGCAGCGATGCATTTTTGGATCCGGAAATATTGATTGAGCCCTTGATGACAGAGCCGCCGTGGACGACAAGTTTATCCATTTTCGATGAGTGTCTTTATTGATGTTGCGCGAAGGGGAAACGGGCGATCCCGCTGAGATCTTTTTTGATCTCAATTTCCGTGAAGCCCGACTGTTCCAAACACAAACGCACCTGTGAAGCCTGATCGTAACCAATCTCAAGCGCCAGCCAACCGCCGGGCTTCAAGAAACCCACTGCCGCGGGAATGAAACGCCTGAGCAAATCCATCCCCTCAGGACCGGAAAACAAAGCAAGTGTGGGATCGTGCGCGAGCTCGCGAGCCATCGTCTTTGCTTCGCCTTCAGGCACGTAGGGTAAATTGGCGACGATGAGGTCGAAACTTCCTGTCACCCGATCGAGCAAATCACTGCGCAAAATTTCCACGTTGCTCACTCCGAGCTTTTCCGCGTTCTCCCGCGTAAGTGACAGCGCGTCTTCAGAAACATCTACCAGTGTAATATAGCTGCTTGGCTTTTCGGCAGCGAGCGAAAGCCCGATCACCCCCGAGCCGCAACCGACATCGAGTATCTGCAAGCTTTCCTCGGGTAGCTGTTTGAGAATCATTTCCACCAGCTCTTCGGTCTCGGGTCTCGGGATCAGGCCGCGACCATCGCATGTAAAATCTCGGCCATGGAAAGGCACCTCGCCGAGCAGGTGTTGCAGGGGAATTCCATCGCCACGCTTTTTCAACAATTCACGCAGTGGCACCAATGTGACTTCTTCGAGCGGACGGTCAAACTGCGTATATAACTGCATGCGCGAACATTCCAGAACCTTGGCCAACAAGTGTTCCATGTTTCGCCGCGCGTCTTCAATCCCCCGTTTTTCGAGATAACTCGCTCCACCATTGATTGTTTCAAGAACTGACTTCATCCGCCACGCCGCTTATGAAGCATCTTCCTGCTCCACGCAAAGGCGGAAAGTCATCGAAGGTGCAGTTATTTGCCCCAACGAGGCAAACGGCGAAAGCGAAGGGTGCCGATAGACACCTTGGTAGAAGAATTCGTTCAGTTGACGGGAATGCAGAACCCGTTTAACCCAAGGGCATCACTTCCGCACTTTCCATCGCAGGCATCGGTACGCTCTCGGCACTTGGCCACGATGTGGAGTCGCATCTTAAAGCCATTTCATCTGGCATTTCGGGTATTCAACCCCTTGGAAAACTTCTCGGAAATGACAGCCCGCACGCTCACCTTCACGGCGCATGGATCACACCGAGGGAACTTCTCAATCATCGCAAATGGAGTCCAGTGACCATGGCCGCGCTTCATGTCGCGAAACAAGCAGCGACGGATGCGGGGTGGAGCAGCGATGAGTTGGCGAGCGCCGCATTAGTTGTCGGCACAAGTCGCGGAAACGCTGCAGGCTGGCTGAGCGAATGGCCTAATAGGCGTCCGTTTAAATTAATGGCCGCGAGCAACACGATTCACAGCGAACCCGCAACCGCGATTTCCATCGAGCTCGGCATATACGGACCGAACCACGTTGTCGCCAGCGGTTGTTCCGCTGGGCTGGATGCACTCGGCATTGCGAAACTTCTCATCGATTCCGGGCAAGCCGAGCGCGCTCTGGTCGTTGCGGTCGATCTTCCCTTGGTTCCCCTCTTACTAGATAATTACGCCGCCTCAGGACTCCTCGGAAGCGCAGCGGTCCTCAATCCTTACAATTCCGATAGCGATGGATTCTTTCCCGGCGAAGGCGCGGCGGCGATTGCAATCAGCGCGGCTCCTGTCGGGAAATTACGGCTGACCTATTTTTCTAACAACTCCGATGGCGCCGATCCCGTGGGAATCCCGAAAGATGGCGGACGCACTTCGGAGCTTTTGAAAAAAGCCATCGCAAGTTGCGGAGAGCCCAGCGCAATTTGTCCGCATGCTACAGGAACCCAAACCCAAGCACGTGCCGAAAGTCTCTTTCTAAATACCGCCACCCTGGGAGCGCAACCCACACTGCACTTACTGAAAACATATATCGGCCACACGGTCGGCGCTAGCGGACTCATCGAAAGCGCAATTCTGTTAACTTTCATGAAAAAGGATACGCTTCCGCCAAATTTACGCGACACATCCGGATTGAGCGAACTTTCCGCGCCAACCGAATCTATATCACTCACCGGCTCAGTGTTCAAACTTGCCCACGGCATGGGCGGACACAATGCTTTGGCCGTCTTTCAAGCGATCTCATGAATGATGACCTCCGACTCGAAATTTCTTTAGATGATCAAACGCTCCACGTGATCACTGGTGAATTGACCCTGAAATCGTTTCGCATTTCTTCTAGCGCCAAAGGCATGGGTTTCGTCGAAGGCAGCTACCGCACGCCGACCGGAAATTTTGAGATCTGCGAAAAAATTGGTGCCGATGCCCCAAGCCGAACGATATTCAAAGGGAGAAAACCCAATGGAATTTGGGACCCCAAAAGCACATATGATGAAGATCTCGTGCTCTCACGCATTCTCCGGCTCGTCGGCAAAGACCCAGAAAACCAAAATACGTATGATCGGTTTATCTATATCCATGGCACCAACCACGAAGATAAGATAGGTAATCCCGCTAGTCATGGCTGCATCCGACTCAACAATGATGATATGATCGAACTCTTCGATATTATACCAAATCAAACCGAAGTTTTCATTCATCCTATGAAACAAACCAAAGGAAAATTATTGTTCCTCGATTGTGACTCCACGCTCAGTTCCATCGAGGGTATTGATGAATTAGCAAGGCTCTCTGATCCTGCGATTTTTGAAGAAGTAGTGAATCTCACCAACGCAGCGATGAACGGTGATGTCCCGCTGAATCAGGTTTTCAAAAAACGCATGGAGATCATTCGTCCGAGTCTCGAGATGGTTCGCATCGTCAGTCAATGCTACTTGGATCATATTATTCCTGGAGCAGAAAAAATCATTCAACATGCCCGCGAGCATGGCTGGACTCCGATTATTTTATCGGGTGGATTTGAACCGATCATTCGTCCATTCGCAGATCATCTTGGTATCGAACACGTCGAGGCTGTGCCCTTATATTTCGATGCATCAGGCAATTACGCAGGCTACGGCGAAGATTACCCAACCACCCGCAACCTTGGAAAAAACGAGATTATCCAACAATGGAAAAATGCAATGCGGCCTGAGAAAGTGATCATGATTGGCGATGGCACATCGGATCTAGAGACGCAACCAGATGTCGACCTAATGATCGGCTTCGGCGGAGTTGTTTCACGCGAAAAAGTGAAGCAAAGCGCGGGAGCGTGGATCACTCAATTGGATGATCTATTATTATTTGAGAAATTATCATCTAAAGATTGATATCAATTCACTATGATATTCATACTTGCAACTTAGTTATCCCAAACTAAGTTGCGCCACAATGAGCACCAAAAAAGTAATTCGTGGTAAGCGTTATAGCACCGAAGAAAAAAGTAAAATCGTCGCATTCGTGACTGAGCACAACGCCAAGAACAAGCGGGGAGGACAACTCACAGCCGCAAAAAAATTCGGCATTTCCCAAATCACTATCGCCTCATGGCTCAAGAAATCTGGAGGTAAGGCGGCTGTTAAAGCTTTAGGAAAATCCGTTTCTAGCACGGGCAACATGCAGAAAAAATTAGGCACTTTGCTCTCACTCGGCAAAGAGATCGAAAAACTTGAGCGCGATTTGAAAACCAAGCGCACGCAGTTCAACACAATCAAAGCTTCGCTTTAATTTTATCTATCTTAATCAGAAGCCGCTTTCCGATTCGGAGGGCGGTTTTTTTGTTTCGTGACGTTTCGATTCTTTACTTGCCCTTCTGAATTTTCAGTATATTATGAAAATTATGAACGCCAGCAGTGATAAGTTGAAAGAATCCAAGGAGGAATTCATCGCGCAATGGGGAGCCCTGGGGACCCAGTGGGGAATCAACCGCACCATGGCGCAGATCCATGCCTTGCTGATGATTTCCCCTCAGTCGATGTGCACCGATGAGGTCATGGAAGAGCTGGAGGTCAGCCGAGGCAATGCGCATACGAACCTCAAAGAACTTGTCGCATGGGGATTGGTCAGAATGGTGGTCATCAAAGGAGATCGTCGCGATTTCTACGAGGCAGAAAAGGATGTGTGGCAAATTTTCCGCATCATCGCCCGTGAACGTAAACGCCGCGAGATCGAACCCGCTCTGGCACTATTGAGCAAATGCGCAGAAGAGACCAAAAACCTGAAAGGCGAGGACGCAAAAGCCTTTCATCAACAAGTCAGCGAGCTTCAAGAATTCGTCGGACTCGCCTCTCACTTATCGGATCGGGTCGCATCGATGAAACACAGCTTCGCCCTGCAGATCGCCACAAAATTACTCGGATAAACATATGAACACGACAGTTGTCATTATCGGTGCGAACGGATTTCTCGGACGTTATCTGTGTCGACACTTTTCCAGAAACGGCCGTGAAGTCGTCGCCATCGCCAGAAACCGCAAAGGCTGGAGCGGAGATGGAATGTTTCTCGAATGGGATGGAGAAACCATTGGACCATGGGCGCTTGCACTCGAAGGTGCCGAGCTTGTCATCAACCTTTCCGGACGCAGTGTGAACTGCCGCTACAAAGCAAAAAATCGTGCGGAAATTCTCACGAGCCGCGTCAAATCTACTCAAGCGGTCGGAAAAGCGATTGCTGCTTGCCGCGTTCCGCCGAAGCTGTGGATCAATTCAAGCACCGCGACATGGTATCGCCATTCCGAAGATCAGGCACAAAACGAATGGCACGGAACCGTTGGCAAAGGATTTTCATGCGAGGTTGCAACCGCTTGGGAAGACGCTTTCTTCTCAGCTAACGTACAGCCTGAAACTCGCAAGGTTGCGCTGCGAACCGGTATGGTTTTAGCCAACGAGCCAGAAACGGTTTACGATGTGCTGAGCGATCTAACAAAAAAAGCGCTCGGCGGAACGATGGGAAAAGGCACGCAACGCATCAGCTGGATCCACATGGAGGATTTGCTACGCGCTGTGGATTTCATCATGCGTGATCCGTTCCTGGAGGGTTTGATCAACGTGACCGCACCAAATTTCCCAACTAACCGCGAGTTGATGAAATATTTCCGCGAAACCACTGGCATCCCTTTCGGGCTTCCAGCAACTGAGTGGATGCTGAAAATCGGCGCGTTCTTCATGGGTACAGAAACTGAGTTGATTCTCAAGAGCCGTTGGGCCGATCCGTTAAGACTACGCGAAGCGGGTTTCCGCTGGCGCTATCCGAAAGCAGCCGAGGCCATCGAAGATCTGGAAATACGTCAGGGTCTCACCGGTTTTTTCAAAGACTACGAACGTCGCAGCACCGGCGCCCGCGCATGGCTGCCAGCCGCGACAAGATAATAAAACATGACGTCTCTCATCTAAAGGACCGCGTGACTCCAGTCGCGCTCCATTCCGCTATTTTCCAAAGCGCGAGTGGACTCGCGCGGTCCATTCGTCTCCACACAAAAAAACGCCCGACCTCACGAAAAGATCGGGCGTTTGTTAGATAGTAATGAATTACTTGGAGCTCGAAATGAGGCTCGCTTGGCTTGCGCCTTTTTTGATCTTGCTATGTTTGATCCAGCTCATGGTGGAGCGAAGTTTTTCACCCACTTTTTCGATCTGATGATTCGCGCCTTCTTTACGAAGCACGTTGAACTTTTTGTAGCCGCCTTCGTATTCAGCGATCCACTCTTTAGCAAACTTGCCGTTCTCGATTTCTTTGAGCTGTTGCTTCATGCGCTTCTTGACGGAAGCATCGATGATTTTTGGTCCGACGGACACATCACCCCACTCAGCGGTTTCGGAGATAGAGAAACGCATACCGGCGATGCCTTGCTCGTTCATGAGGTCGACGATGAGCTTGAGCTCGTGAAGGCACTCGAAGTAGGCCATCTCTGGCTGATATCCAGCTTCAACGAGAACTTCGAAGCCGGCTTTGACGAGTGCCGATGCACCGCCGCAGAGGACGACTTGCTCACCGAAGAGATCGGTAACGGTTTCTTCACGGAAGTTGGTTTCGAAGATACCTGCACGTCCGCTACCGATACCGGCGGCCCATGCGAGTGCGGTTTCTTTGGCTTTGCCAGTCACATCTTGATGGATGGCGATGAGGCCAGGAACACCTTTTCCAGCGACGAACTGCGAACGAACCGTGTGGCCTGGGCCTTTTGGTGCGACGAGGATCACATCGATGTCTTTAGGAAGCTTGATGGTTTTGAAATGAACCGCGAAGCCGTGGGAGAAAAGCAGGGTTTTGCCTTTGGCGATGTTTGGCGCGATGTCCTTGTTATAAACCGCAGGGATCACGGTGTCTGGAGTTGCGACGAAAATGACGTCAGCAGCTTTCACAGCATCCGCAGTGTCCATCACTTCGAAGCCAAGCTTCTTAGCTACTTCACGGGATTTGGATTTCTTATAAAGGCCGATGATGACCTTGAATCCGCTGTCCTTGAGGTTGAGCGCGTGAGCGTGGCCTTGTGAGCCAAAGCCAATCACGGCAAGCGTCTTTTTCTTAAGCGATTTGAGATTCGCGTCTTTGTTTGTATAAATCTTCGCAGCCATACCTAATCGATTTGTGAGTTCGTTTTTGCCAACGGGTTGCCACCAAGGCACCGCAGGGGCGCACAAACTGCCTATCTCACCCCGCGGGGTCAAGCCTCCACTTGCAGCATTGTATTGTAAGATAGCGAAACTCTGTCGAAATAGCGCGGCGGAAATATGAAATCTGAATTGGTCGAACTGATATGTGGCGAGTTGCGAGCGCGGCTAGAGCGCTTGGCGAAAGCGGCCATTGCGGCCCACGAAGCCGCCACGGATCCGGGCTCAAAGGCTGAAAGCAAATACGATACGCGTAGTCTAGAGGAATCATATTTAGCCACAGGCCAAGCGCGTCAGGTGAAAGAGTTAGGCGAAACGTTGCGGACTTTTGAAAACCTGAAACTCCGGGATTTTTCCGAAAATGAACCCATAGATGCCGGTGCACTGGTCGCATTGCGCAAGCACGGCAAACCACAAATGATCCATTTTCTCCTAGCGCCAGCGGCTGGTGGGCTGGAGATCTTGTTTCAAAAAAATGAGATCACCCTGCTCAGTCCGGAGAGTCCGCTTTACGCGAAACTGGTCGGTACAACCGTGGGGGCGAAAATTGAATCGCCGGATTTCGAGATCGCATCGGTTCGTTAAAACCCAGCCTCCTCGAGTGCCAGCGCTGCGGCACCAATTGTGCCTGCTTCGTGACCGAACTGCGCGGGCAGAATGGCAAGGTTGTCTTTGAAAGGACCGGAAAGTTGTGAAAGCAGATGCTCGCGGAACGGCTTGAAAAGCAACTCACCCGCGCGCGCTACGCCGCCACCGATGATCACAGCCTCAGGATTCAACAACCAACACGCATTCATCATAGCCGTGGCGAGCATGCGGCCGGTAATATTCCAACGCTCTAAAGCAATTTCATCGCCATGCTGCGCCGCCTCCGCGAGCGCGGCTGGCGAGCAGTCTTCGATGTCTTTGGAAAGAATTCCCGCAGCGCGATAGGCTTGCTGCGCATCGCGAGCGATCTCTTGGTTTCCGATGTAATCTTCTAACGCACCCAGATTTCCGTAGTGACCCCGGCGACCTTGAAAATCAATCGATGTCTGGCCGATCTCGCCCGCGCCGTAATTTGCACCGCGCACCATTTGGCCATTCACGATCACGCCTCCGCCCACACCGGTGCCCAACGAAGCGCAAACGAGATGTTTAAAACCTCTGCCTGCACCGAGCTTCCATTCCGCAAACGCCATGCAGTTCACATCGTTATCCGCCACCACCGGCATATTCAATTTCGCCTCAAGCATTTCTTTCAGCGCAACATTCTGCCAACCTCTGACATTTGTTAGATTAAACACCACGCCTTTTTCAAAATGCACGAATCCCGGCACTCCAATGCCAATCGCCGCGATTCCTGGGTGCCTCAAACGAAGATCCTCAACCGTGCGCACGATCATCGCGATCAGTGGCTCGGGCCCCTCAAAATCCTGGGTCGCGATCGGTGGAGCGTGATCCACAATTTCTGTCCCACGCACGACCCCGGTTTTCACACTGGTGCCACCGAAATCGATGCCGATTGCTAAAGGAATTTCACTCATTGCCGCGCCCTGACTAATGAGCATCTGGGAAAATATCTACATTAAATCCACTCAAATTTAAAATACTCGTCCAGCCACGAGTCGCAGACCCTCCAAAGTTAGATCGAGATCCACTGAGGAGATTTCTGGTAAACCTTCAGCCGCGAATGTCGCACCCCCACCCGTGGCGACGACCTTAACGTCACCACCGATTTCTGAAATGATCTCACGTAAAATTTCTCTAACCATCCCGCGATGCCCAGCGACGGCACCGATCCGTAGCGCTTCCAACGTATTTTTGCCGATGGCTGATGCGTATTTCTCTGGATTCACTCGCGGCAACTGCGCAGTTTTCGATGCGAGGTAATCTGTCATGCAGTCCATCCCAGGCGCGATCACTCCGCCCGCAAAATTTCCATTTGCTGAAATCACGCTGAAAGTAACGGCGGTTCCGAAATCGATCGCAATGGCTGGTGCTCCGTAACGTTCTTTTAATGCGACGACGTTGGCCAAACGGTCGTGGCCGATTTGCTCGGGAGTATCGAGCTCAAATCCATAACCTAGAGGGCTTTCATGAGTGACTCGGTGATAAGCACGATCTGCAAAAACTTTTCGTAACACGGCTTCTTTTTCCGGAACCACCGAAGCAACGATCACCGCCGAGACAGCCAAACCTTCAACCATAGCTTGAATAGATAAAGCATCTAGATCCTGCGTCGGCATCACCGCATTCCATTCCAGTAATTGATTCGCATCACCCAAGCGGAACTTGGTGCGCGAATTCGAGTTATCGATCAAAAGCCAAGCCATGAGGGTTCCCAGTCAGAGGATTTAAATACTGTCTCACGAGCGCTGCCGACCACAGGCACCGAATCTGAGCTTTTGATTTTCAGCTTTCCGCCATTCATTTTCAGATCCAACTGACCCTTGAGTGCTTCTTTCTCCATCCAAAATTTGAACCAAATTTCGGTAAATCCTGTTTGCGGTGTGCCAGCAAAAGTCGTGTCGGCTGGTTCATGTTCCGATCCATCGGCCATCACCAAGCGTACTGGCTTTTTAAGATCATGCTCCTTTTCCCCGCTCTTTTTCAAATGCGCTTCTAACCATACATACCCTTTATCTTGCTTCAATCGAACGGACTGCACTTCAAAACGCGCTGCGGGATCGGGTGAGGAATCATATTTTTTTACCCACAGCAATCCCAACAGGATTGTGGATCCCACCAAACACACCGCCATCAAAAACCGTAACGCCTGACGTTTCATGCCCCATTCCTATCTCAACTTCATTTTCCCGCAAATGAAAACGGGCGAGCTGTTACCAGCTCGCCCGTAGGATGATTTTAATTTCTTAAAGAATTAGTAATCGTAACCTTCTTCGCCGTGATCCGTGATATCGAGACCAGCGGTCTCAGATTCAGGAGTTGGGCGGAGGCCGATCACCAATTTCACCACGTAAGCGATGATAACAGTTCCCACGATGGAGAGAACGAGTGTGATGCCGATAGCCATCAACTGTTGGCCAAGGAGACCACCGTTTTCAACCAACTTGTCCAAGCCGTTTGTGGCGGCATAGGTGTTACCAGAGGTAAGGTTGAAGTTCACGTCACTGGTTGCAAGCACACCAGTCAAGACCGCGCCTAAGGTGCCGCCAACCGCATGAATACCGAAGGTATCAAGCGCGTCGTCGTAACCGATGGCTTTCTTGACATACATCACGAAGATGTAAGGAACGATTGCAGCAAGGACACCGATGATCATTGCACCTGTGGCGTCAACGAATCCGCAAGCAGGAGTGATAACCACGAGACCCGCGACGATACCGGAGCAAATTCCGAGGATGGAAGCGTGCCCTTTGAGCACTTTCTCCAAGATCGCCCATACGAAGCCTGCGGTTGCAGCGGCGAGGGTGGTGGTCATGAAGGCGTTGGCAGCGACACCGTCAGCTGCGAGTGCCGAACCGGCGTTGAAACCATACCAGCCAACCCAGAGCATGCCGGTGCCGACCATGCAGAGAACCATGCTGTGTGGAGACATTTTGTCCTTACCGAAGCCAATACGCTTGCCAAGGATGATGCAGAGTATCAGAGCACTCCAGCCAGAAGTCATGTGAACGACCGTTCCACCAGCGAAGTCGATAGACTTGATGACCGCGTCACCGTTCCAGACACCGTTCATGTAACCGGTTACGCCCCAGATCATGTGAGCCATTGGGATGTAAACAACGAACATCCAGATGAAGATGAATGCCATGATCGCAGAGAATTTCATGCGCTCTGCGGTTGCACCAATGATAAGCGCAGGGGTGATGATCGCGAACATCAACTGATACATCGCGAAAACGTTTTGTGAGACCCAGTAGCAGTAGTCTGTGTTTGGAGCACTAGTAACGCCTTTGAGGAAGAAGAACTCCGTTCCGCCGAGGAAAGGAGATTCAAAGCTTTTTCCGAAAATCAAGCTGTAGCCCACTGCCCACCAGATTACGGTGACCATGCCAGCGCAACCAAGGCACTGAGCCAAGACGCTGAGAACGTTTTTCTTACGAACCAAGCCACCGTAGAACAGCGCAAGACCGGGAAGGGTCATGAAAAGAACCAACGCCGCGCAAGTCATCAACCAGCTGTTGTGACCTGGTCCGGAAATTTCCTTAATCTTGGAATCCCATGTGACTTCGCCTGCAGCGCCGACACCGACGTTATTGAAATAACTCTCCAAGTCGGCGAGCCGTTGTTCTGTGGTTGCTTCAGCTGGAGCAGGAGCTTCAGCAGCAGCTGGTTCAGCCGCCACTTCAGTTGGAGCAGGTGTTACCCCATCCTGACCGAGAGCGGTCGCTGGCATGAGAGGTATAGCGAAACAAGCTACCGCCGCAAGGGCTAGAGCTCGCAGTGTTATTGGATGTCTTCTTATCATATGAGTCAGGGTTGTCGGATGTTGGGCTGTTACCTTGCGGATTGAAATGCTTGGAACACAGCAGTGACATCCCTAAGCAATGACCGTGCCAAAACCTGAAACTCCAGATTTCCTAGTGGTTTTCTAAAATAAAATCGATGGGACCATTCAAATAATAGATAAAAAGTCTTTTTTGACCGAAGACCAAATCTCCAATTATCGACTTCTGAGAGCTACCCAATTGTCATTTTTAACTGGACAGATTATAAGGTTTGATTAAATAACCCCGTGTGACGGTTTGCCGCCGCCTCTCCTTGGTACGCAGAATGCTAACTTCTGCAGACCATGTCTGTTCCCTAACGGGGCAGTTTGGGATGTTTAAAGCAATCGAAACCAACAACAACAAAACTATGCAAAACTACTATAAAACTATTGGCGCCCTCGTCGTAGCTTCCGCTTTCGCGGCTGGCAACGCTTCGGCTGAAGTCGAATCAGAAATCCACGTCGGATACACCTCTGAGTATCTTTTCCGCGGAGAAATCTTCGGCCAAGACCTCGTTGAGGCTGGTGTTGACGTCGCAACCGAATACAACGGCCTTGGCCTGAGTGCAGGTGCTTGGTACGCTTCATTCAACACCAGTGGCACAGATTTCGACGAACTCGATCTCTACGGTGAAGTTTCCAAAGATCTTGGCTTCCTCACTGCAGCTGTTGGCTACATCACCTACCAGAACCAGCGCGCTCTTGGTGACGACGCACAAGAAGTTTACTTCTCCGTTGCAAAATCATTCTACGGCATTGATTTCTCCCTTGCTTACTACTGGGATATCGAAACCGACAACGATGGCTACACCGAACTCGGCGCAAGCAAAAGCTACGAGCTCAGCCCATGCCTTACCCTTAACACTGGTGCAGCTCTTGGATACCTTGCTGAACAAGGTCAACTTGCGCATTTGACTGCAAAAGTTTCCCTCGACTACGCATACAGCGAAACAGCGACTATCTCGCCTTTCATTGCGCATTCATGGAGCCTTGTCGACGATGCCGACACGACTCACACAAGCACCGGTAATGAACTCATTGCTGGCACCATGCTTTCCGTTAGCTTCTAATTTGAAGTTTACGTAAACTGATTAATTTAAGAGCGGTTGCTTCGGCAGCCGCTCTTTTTTTGTTTCATACTTGAACGTATGAGAATTAACCGAAAACTTCCGCCATGTACCTTGGCTTTGATTCTTCTACTCAATCTCTCAGTGCGATCGTTCTTGATACGGAGCGCAACGCAATCGCTGCCGAAGCATCGGTAAATTTCGGCAAAGATCTTCCGCATTACTCAGCACCCAGCGGCTTTATTCCAGGCGGCGCTTCTGGTGAAGTTCACGCCGATCCCATGATGTGGTTGGAAGCACTGGATTTGGTTTTAGGAAAGCTCTCCGCCCAGATCGATTTATCGAAAGTCACGATGATTGCGGGCTCTGGGCAACAACACGGATCGGTTTATGTGAAGGCCACATTTGATTCAATCATCGCAAACCTCAATCCCGCCACTTCTCTCAAAGCTCAACTCTCAAGTGCGCTGACTCGTTCCACTTCACCAATCTGGATGGATACTTCAACCGGTGTGGAGTGCTCGGAAATCGCCAATGCGATCGGCGGTGATACCGAAGTCTGCGCGCGCTCAGGCTCGGTAGCGATCGAACGCTTCACCGGTTCGCAGATTCGTAAGTTTTTCAAAGAATCACCCGCAGCTTACTCCACCACCGACCACGTTCATTTAGTGAGCTCATTCATCGCATCGGTTCTCGCGGGCAAATCTCTACCTATCGATTTTGGCGATGGCGCAGGCATGAACCTACTCAATCTGAAAAGCCTAACGTGGGATCAAGATTTGATAGATGCGACCGCGCCCGAGCTTTCAGATAAACTTTTGCCCGCAGCCTCTTGCCTGAAACCACAGACGACGATCAGCTCTTATTTTGTGGAGAAATATGGTTTCGCTGAAACTTGCCAAGTTTGCCCGTTCACCGGAGACAACCCCGCATCACTCGTCGGCATGGGAGCAACAACTCCCGGCCAAGTTGTCATTTCTCTAGGTACTAGCGATACCTTTTTCGCAGCGATGACAGAACCGAAAACCGATCCGCAGGGCTTCGGTCACGTGTTCGGAAATCCAGCGGGTGGATTCATGTCGCTGATTTGTTTCCGCAACGGATCCCTCGCTCGCGAGGCATTACGCGATGAGCTCGGTGTGGATTGGAGCGCGTTCGATCAAGATGCGCTTTCCGCATCTAAATCCTCTGCAGGAAAAAACCTCACCCTGCCATTCTACGGTGCTGAAATCACACCTCGTCACGACTTCGAAAAGCCGATCACAGAATTTTCAGAAGACCCAACTGACGCACTCCGCATCCGCTCTTTGTTAGAAGGTCAGTTTCTCAACATGCGTTTGCATTCGCAATGGATGGGAATCGCACCCCAACGTATCCTCCTCACGGGCGGAGCATCCAAAAACAACGGTATCGCTCAGATTGTTGGCGACGTATTCCAAGCACCGGTAGAACGTTTAGAAGTCGCTAACTCCGCTGCATTGGGAGCCGCGCTCATCGCCGCAACCGCTGCTGGAAATAACCTCGTGAAACTCCAAACCATTTTCTGTAAACCCTCGCCCGAC
Source organism: Akkermansiaceae bacterium (assembly GCA_031374665.1). Lineage (GTDB taxonomy): Bacteria > Verrucomicrobiota > Verrucomicrobiia > Verrucomicrobiales > Akkermansiaceae > Luteolibacter. The sequence continues at coordinate 20,962 of JANMGO010000083.1, forward strand.
TCACGCATCGAGCCCGATACCCATTTAGCATCCACCTACACATCCGCGCTCGGCCAATTCAAAAGATTGCTAGAAACCCAGATCTGAGCCTTTAATCCAACCAACACATCACCATGCAGTTCAAAGACCAAATCGTTGTCGTCACCGGAGCCGGAAGAGGAATCGGCCAAGAAATCGCCAGAGCTTTTGCCGCCGAGGGCGCGAAAGTTGCTTTGATCAGCCGCAGTGAATCGAGTTGCGGCAGCGCGGCGAATGAGATCAATCAAACCTTCCCGGGTTCTTGCACCGCCTATGCAGTAGATGTTTCTAACCACGATGCCGTTCAAGAAGTCGCCAAGCGCATCGGCGATGAAATCGGCGCTGTATCAATCTTGGTCAACAACGCGGGCATCACTCGCGACGGTTTGTTGATGCGGATGAAAGAAGACGATTGGGACACGGTTCTCGATACCAATCTCAAAGGCGCATTCAACACCGTCAAAGCCTTCATGCGCCCCATGATGAAAGGCGAACATTCGCGCATCATCAACATCGCTTCTGTCATCGGCTTGATCGGAAATGCCGGCCAAGCGAACTACTCCGCGAGTAAGGCGGGTCTCATCGGTTTCACCAAAGCCGTGGCTCGTGAACTCGCTGGCCGCGCTGTTACTTGTAACGCGATCGCTCCCGGTTTCATCACCACCGACATGACCGATGAACTTCCTGATAATGTGAAAGAGGCAGTTATTGCAAAAATCCCTCTCGCAAGCTTCGGAACCACCGAGGACATTTCCAAAGCCGTGCTTTTCATCGCCAGCCGCGAGGCGCGTTACATCACCGGACAAGTGCTAGCAGTCGATGGCGGCATGACGATGTGATGCCTTTCACACTCCATAACCTCAGCTAAACCAAATGAACCTTTTCCTCCTCCGTCACGGAAAAGCCGAAGATCAGAATGCGATCACTCCCGACGACTTTTCGCGCGCTCTGGTGGAAAAAGGTCATCAACAAGCACGCAACGCCGCACGGCTGTTATCAGCTTCCGCAATGTTGCCGGACATCGTGTTGTGCAGTCCATTGATCCGCGCTCGCGAAACTGCAGAAAGCTTCACTCAAGCCGCCACTATGCCGGGTCCTGTCATGCAAACCTGGCTCGCGTGTGGTATGAGCCCCGAAACCGCTCTTTCCGAGCTACGTGGATTTACAGATTTCAAAAACGTCTTGATTGTCGGCCACGAGCCGGATTTTTCGCATCTCGTTCAATATCTTCTCGGCTCCGCCGCCGATTCCGTGGAAATCCGCAAAGGCTCACTCACCTGCCTAGAGGTGTTTCCGCCATCACGAAATGCCACTCTCCGTTTCCTGATTCCCTTCAAGCTCGCCAAACACATGGAATAACTCCATATTTCCGGCGTCAGATCTTTCATTCACACTTTTTCCATTCATGTCATCGACCTTCGGTAAACTTTTTCGCATCCACACCTATGGGGAATCACACGGCGGCGCTGTCGGCGTCGTCATCGATGGCTGCCCAGCCCGCATCAAAGTCACCACGGAAATCATTCAGAAAGAACTCGATCGCCGGCGCCCCGGACAATCCGAGATCGTAACCCCTCGCAAAGAGCCCGACACCGCAGAAATTTTATCCGGCGTTCAAGATGGCCTCACTTTGGGAACGCCGATTTCCATCATGGTCCGCAACACCGACCAACGACCATCCGCCTATGACGAAATGGCAGAGAAATATCGGCCATCTCACGCAGATTATACCTACGATGCAAAATACGGCATTCGCGCTGCGTCCGGTGGCGGTCGCGCCTCGGCTCGTGAAACCATCGGTCGGGTCGCCGCAGCCGCTATCGGAAAACAAGTTCTCGATCAACTCTGCCCTGGCATCGAAATCCTTGCATGGGTCAAGTCCATCCAACACATCCAAGCAAACGTCGATCCCAACTCCGTGACCAGCGAGATGATCGAATCTAACATTGTACGCACCGGTGATCCATCGATCGCAGAGGAAATGATTTCGCACATCAAATCCATCCGCTCTGATGGCAACTCCGTAGGCGGCGTGATTGAATGCGTCATTCGCAACTGCCCGCCAGGTCTTGGAGAACCCATTTTCGATAAACTTGAGGCCGAGCTTGCGAAAGCCATGCTCTCCATCCCAGCGACAAAAGGTTTCGAAATCGGCTCCGGATTTTCGGGAACCCTTCTAACCGGCAAAGAGCACAATGACCCTTTCGAAATGCGCGATGGTAAAATCCGCACCACAACCAACCGTTCCGGCGGAGTCCAAGGCGGCATTTCCAATGGAGAAAATATTTTCTTCCGCGTCGCGTTCAAGCCAACCGCCACCATCATTTCCACTCAGGAAACCGTTACCAGCAAAGGCGAAAACACCACCCTACAAGGAAAAGGCCGCCACGATGCCTGCGTGCTTCCACGCGCTGTCCCCATCGTCGAGGCCATGGCAACTCTCGTCCTAATTGACCACGTGCTGCTCCAACGCGCAAGCGGTCCGATCTGTTAGAACATGGAGGCTTTATCGCAGATCTCTCTCGGCGCCGCCGTACTGCTGATATTCGCAGTCTGCGCCGTCTACATGCTTATCCGCGGACTGCTCAAAACCATTACCAATCTCTCTGTCCTTGGTCTGAGTATTTGGATCGGTTTCCTAACATGGCAAAAAGCCCCCACCCTCGCCATACAGTGGACCAACCAAACTTCTCCGCTCATCACCACCGGATTACCCATTCTAACATTTATCCTGTCATTTATTCTGATCCGGAAAATTCTCAGATTCTTCTTCACCCCCATCTCAACCCAACCCGAAGAATACGACGACGCTCCACCTCCATCCCGCTCACTTACAGGTAAGCTGTTCGTCACTTTTATTTTCGCCTCCGTGTTCTGTTTGATCGCTGCAGCCGTGCTCCATCACATCACTTCTGTAGCTGAAATCCGAAACCACGCCAAAAATGGAGGCGTTCAAAATGATATCACCGGCTTCGCTGCACGCCTTAAAAACTCCCTGACAAGCGCTATCCCTACATCCTTAATGGATAAACTCGATCCTCTGGCTTCAGAACCTAGAGTTCAGCTCGCCAAAATAATCGCAGGAAACTCTGAAAACTCGACACAACCGGAAATCGATCCCAAAACCGACCAGCCTATTGCAATTAAAGATCTCGTCGATGAGCCAGAACTCATTTCACTCGCAAAAGATGGCCGCTTTAGCACCCTGCTCCGCCATCCACTGCTGACCAAGGCCCTCAATGACCCGCTAATCAAAAAGGCGCTGGGTATCAAATAATTTCTTTTTGCGCGAGCGGCATATCTGTCCGCACGAATCCATCTTGCGCCTTTACTTACCCGCCTCGGATCTTGTTCACTCTGCGGTGATGTTGATTCACCGTTTATCTCTCACCATTTTATCATTACCGTTTTTCTTGGTTTTGATTCTAAAAGCTCAGGAAAATCCAATTCTTCCCAGCGATCAAGCTGTTCCGCCTCCGGTGGAACGCATCCAGCCAGTTCCTGAACCAGAAATTCCCATAGGCGAATCACAAGAGGAACTGGTAATGCCAGAGAAACTCAAAATCAATAATCATGGCGGCAAAATCGAGGGAAATCCTGAAGAAGGAATAAGTCTGGGCGGTCCAGTCCACGTCACTGGTGACAATGGATTAGAAATTTTTTCCAACCGGGCTAAAGTCGATTTTAAAGCTCAAACTGTAACTTTCGAGGGTGATGTATCTATCTATCAAGGTAGCATTTTACAGCGCGGACAGCGTAGCATCTACTTTTACGAGACTGGTATTATTGATGCCTCTGAACTACGCATATCAATGGATTCCATTCTTTTGGAATCTGGGAAATTCACCAGTGAAGGCTCCGGCTCAGATCGTGTCTTTATAGGTGAAAACGCCGGTATAACGACACACGATGTCCAAAATCCCAGCTTCTGGGTTCGGTCAGATAAAACCACAGTTTACCCGGGTGAACGCGTCACATTTAAGAATCTTAAACTGTATGCAGGAGAGACTCCAGTTTTCTGGCTCCCTTACTTGAATCAACCGCTCGATGGAGAACTAGGCTACCACTTCATCCCGGGAGCGCGCACCAACTGGGGGCCATTCCTGATGAATACCTACGGCATCATGCTCGGTGGCGAACCCAATTCCCTGACCGGAGAAAATGAGGACGCTTGGCTGCTTTCTAGATGGAAACTCGATCTCAGAGCAACCCGTGGCGCAGCATTTGGCCTCGATCTCGTCGACACACGACAAGAATATCAGGAAGAAATTAGTGGGTTAAGTTTTTACTACGCGCACGATCTAGATTCACAAGATTCTCGCACAGGTATTCCGCGCATTAGAGTTAATGAAAGCCGCTTTGATATTACGCTGAAAACTCGTTACGAAATAGATATAGAACCTGATGCCGATTGGAGACTAGATACCAATCTTAATCTTCTATCGGATAAATATTACCTGGAAGATTTCGACCCGCGCCTCTTCCGTGCCAATCCCGCCCCAGACAATACGATAGGTATATTTCGTAGGGATGATGATTCGTTGTTTTCAATATTCGGTCGCTTTCGTGTGAACGACTTTTATCGGTCAGACACCCAATTGCCAGAAATCGCTCTGGACCAAGTCCGCAAGCCTATCTTTGACAGCCCCATCCTACACGAAGGCCAGACATCTTTTTCTATTCGTGGTGTCGAAGCTGCAAATATTACCCGCCGCAATATCCTAGATCCGCTTCTGAGTCTACCGCTTGGCCATCCACAAGTGCCCGGTCTTCTCCTGCAACTCAATGGATATGAAAGGAATCTTGTTGAGCAGATCCGAGCGCTGGCACCCGGAGACCCACGCATTCCATTACTCAGAGCGCAACTGTTAGATACCGGATACAATCGCTTTCATACCAATCATTCCTTTACCGCGCCTCTGACATACAAAGATTGGTTTTCTCTCACCCCTCACATCGGAGGTGCCTACACCCATTATTCGGGTGTACAAGGCCCTGCTGGTTCAGATGCACGGTTCATGCTGCATGGTGGCACCGAAGCTGCGCTTAAATTCTCCAAAAACTACGGAGACATACGAAACAGAGATCTTGGCGTTGACGGCCTGCTTCACGTTTTCCAACCCTATGTGAATTGGTCCGTCACATCATCTGAAGAATTAGCTCTAGATTATCCGAAAATTGATCGACTTACTTTTACCACTCGCCCGCGTTCACTCGATCCAATGCGCTACACAGCAATCGATGAATTTGATAGCTGGAATATCATAAGGTTTGGCGCACGAAATCAACTCATCACCCATCGAGATGATCAATCACACGAATGGTTGCATCTCGATACCTATATCGATTCATACGTTAATGACCCAGAGGGAAACCGAGATTATTCTAACTTGTACAATGACGTTCGCTGGCAGCCCCTGCCTTGGCTTGGAGTTGATTTGGAAACTCAGCTACCTGTTTTTGACAGTGGATCTGGATTTTCGGAGTTGAGTACAAGAGTTCGATTCATGCCAAACGAAAACTGGGAGTTTTCCGTGGCTTATCGCCAGCTTAATAACCATCCCGTTTTACTCGATTCTACACGCATCGACCTAGCTACTTATATTCGCTTGAGTGAAAACTGGGGAGTTGGTTCAAGACACATCTTTGAAATGGATGATGGCACCATCGAGTTACAGGAATACACCCTCCAGAGAGAACTCGGCGACTGGATTGCTGGCGTAGGTTTCAGCCATATGGACAACCGCTATCAAGATGAGTTCGGAATCATATTCAGCTTAACATTAAAAAGCTTCCCCTCCGCATCCCTACCGCTGAGCTTCAGCCAAAACTAATTTCTATATCATGCCAATTTCAACAAACGAACTGCTAGAAGCTTTACGCTTCAGATACGCAACCAAAGCATTTGATCCCACTCGCAAGATAACTCCGGAGACTTGGTCTGCGCTTGAAACATCTCTAATTTTGACTCCCTCATCATTCGGACTTCAGCCATGGAAATTCATCGTTGTGGATTCTCCAGAAATCCGGGAAAAACTCAAAGCTGCATCTTGGGGACAAAGTCAGGTGACAGATGCCTCTCATCTGGTCGTTTTGACCGCACGCACGGATCTTTCCCAACAGGACATTGACACTTGGATCGCTCGACTTTCCGAAGTTCAAGAAACTCCTGTGGAAAATCTAGCTGGATATGCTGCAATGATCTCTTCGTTCTGCAACAATATGACGCCATCCGAAAAACAGGCATGGAATACCCGCCAAGTATATATCGCTCTAGGTCAGTTGATGGCTTCTGCTGCGGTGACGGGAATCGATACCTGCCCGCTCGAAGGCATATCGCAGAGCGATTACGATGAAATCCTAGGCTTAAAAAACTCTGGTTACTCCACCGCAGTCGCATGCGCACTTGGATATCGATCCGCAGAAGATAATTACGCCAAGGCAAAAAAAGCCCGCTTTTCTGCCGATGTTCTCATCGCGCATGTTTAGCCCATCTCGCCGCGTTCACGGCTTACTCCAAATCCCAAGCCAACGATCAACGCTCTTTCCCTCTGCATCTGGAAGATCACGAGATAGAGAATTTCTAACATTTAATAGCAGCTTTGTGCCACGCTCACGCATGCTTGCCATAAAAAGATCATGCTCTAGATCAAAATATGATGTGCAAACCATATACCCGCTCGGTTTCATCGCAGCAATGGCTTCGTCCAAAATTCCCTCCCATACCATTGGCTCGTGCCAGTAGTTTTGATGTCGTATGAAAATGATATCGAACCTCGGCAAGGCCTTCATCCTCCCAAGCATAGCAGCATTTCCCTCCATGAAATGAATTTCACAATCCGTCGATTTCCAGCGGCGTGATGCTTCTTGAATCGCTTCTCCTCTGAGGTCGATTCCAAGATAAAATTCAACCACTGCCGGTGCAAGCGATTCGATCAAAACTCCAGTTTCATCCGCACGACCACAGGCGAGATTGAGGACTGAAATCTTCTCCTCAAAGCGCATCTCAGTCGCTAAAAATGTATTTTTTAACACCGCTCCAAGCCTTCGGATATCCTCGGCTATACCCTCATATGAAAAAGGCAAATGCTGAATCATAGTCGTTTCATTGATCGAGCAAAGGAATACTCAACTTAAGAATCGTCTCTTCAGGCAGAGTGAAATATAAGCCTTCAGATGATTTTTTTCCGTAAATTTTACCAGTGGCTTTATGCACACCAATTGAAATCACTTCAGCTTTCTCACCTGTTTTCCCACCAAACTCATCAACCAAATTTTGAGTAATTTCAAACGTGAGAAATGGCGACTGAAGGGCAGCGGCAGCATCTTCATCGTCATCGGAGAGCCAGCTTGTCACCTCCAAACTTTCAATGACACCAATCAGGAAGTTCGCTTTGAGCGGGTCCAGGTTTGCCGTTGCGTCCTTACCTCCACTTAATGCTTCCCACTTATCCGCAACGAAGTCATATCTCAACTCCATAGTCTCCATACCAATTTGTTGCCGCTTAAAGCTGGTGATATCCACGCGATTAAATGAACCTAATCTTGCATGTCTCCACTCATGCTGACGAACTGCGATTTTATCCAGAAATTCAATGTCCAGCGACATGATGCTCGTGCTTCCTTTTCGCATCGCATAGAGATTCCCCTTCGTATCGAGGCCGAAATGGATGATTAATGCCTGATTGCTTTGCGACAAAAACGTCAGCTTGAGAACCGGTCTATTCAGCCCCCACGGAGCAAGATCTTCCGGTGCTGAATCGGTTACGAACGATAACGCACGTGTTTCAGTTACCGCTTTCAGTAATTCATAGAGCCGCTGCTCATTCGCCACCTGTTCTCTATTATTTACTGTGACGATCCATGGCGCAGGCGGCTGGCGGGAAACTATAATAGTTGGTGTTGTAGCAGTCTCGATCGCGATCCCTCGAATGGACGCAATGTTGAGATTTGTCAGTGTTGCTTCTCTGAGCTCATTCACTGTGAGGGGCAAATCAGAGATCGAAATTAAATCCGGTTCCGATTTCAGCGGCAAATGAAAAACCGTATTTAGTCGATCACTAACGATCGCTTTGGTTGTTCGAGAGTTCTCATCTTCTCCAGGAAAAATTTCTAAAACAGTTTCTTCCTTGGACCCAAAAGTAGTCATCGCGATTTCTGTATCATCTAAACTCGCTCTCTCAATCGGCATAGTCACTTCTGAACGGTCACTCAGTTTGATGGCTTGGAATTCGAATAATCGTTCTAGCAAATTTTTCATGGTTGCAGGATCAGTCGCGAGGTCGAGTGGTTTGATAATCCGCCAAGGTGAGTGGAGCGTTTGCCTTCCCATCGTAAGCTCACCTTCGGAAGTTTTGATCCGTATTTTTTGGAGGTTAAGTGGGTTGAAATAAAACGGACGGTGATCGCGAAAATATTTAAAGTTATCTTTGAACAAAGGTAGAATATCTCCCGTGGCGGCATAGACATGAGATTTCCTTCCTACCTCCAGAGGCAATAAATAAAGAGTGGGAGCGGGTTTTGAGCCCTCTGCTTGCGAAAGATGCTCCCATGGCGTTCTGCGACCCAAGCGATAAAAGGCTAGAGTCTCGCCCTTCGCATTTTGAATTCGAACATCATGACCCTTCGCGCCGAAACCTGCTAGCTCGGGATCGAGTTTATCGCGCGGCACCATATCTTCAGCGATTGTGCTACTCGTAAATCCAATAATCGCAATCGCTGCACGCGCATCCATCCTATCCTCCCAAGGTTTGATCGCCTGCCAACCACTTGCCGTTTTCATGAAGCTCGCCTCCAAGTCTCCAGACTTCAGATTGATGATAGTCGCTTCATTCGGATCAAACCCAGGGAAAATCTTATCTCCTATCGGCGTCGGTGGTTTGCCGAGCATGCGATGCAAATTCCCATCACGAAACTGCCACAGTGAAATTGCTCCCAAAACCGCCGTAGTAAACGCGATCAATAAAGTGATGAAAATAGAGCGCACGATAAAAAATATTTGGATTTTATGAACGTCTGGAAGAATACACCAAGCCACCAATCAACAAGAATGCCAATGGCGCGAAAATTAAATTGAGGCGATTGATAAACGACACCTGCGCTTCGAGCAGCGGTAATTTATATGTGCCGAAGGAGCGTGGCAACGATCCAACCAAGGATTCCCGTAATACTAACCAATTTGATGCGGATGCCAAAAAATCCATGTTCTCTGCACGTTGCCGATTACTCTCCAAAAAGTCCGTGTTTGAGATCAAGACCATGCGTGAAGTATCGGCAGCGAAGCGGTCGTCGTTTGCAGCGCCTCGTGTTACAGCGGCTGCGATATAGAGCGGCGCGGCGTTGTCTCGGATCGGATCAAAGGTTTCTCCGGCGTCGCCTGCATCTGTTTTACTTCCAAAATCAGACTCCCCCCAGTAACCGGGCATTACCTGAATCAATGGCATCGGTGAAAGTTTGCGCACGATCAAATCATCCGCATTTTCACGAACTTCAATCGAAGAAGATGCCCCTTCGAACACCGCAGATTGCCCATCAAGATCTTTGAGAAAGGAAATGCCTGCTGTAAAATTTCCTCTCGCAGCGGTGATCACACGAGTCGCATCTTTGGTGATAACGCGGTCATTTCTTGGAGTCACGCCTTTCGAGCGTAAAAAAGTTTTTAGTCTAGGTGGGCATTCACCAGATTCTAACAAAATTAATAACGCAGAGCGTGGTGTATTCCAATAAGCTTCCAATGTAGCGATCTCTTGATCGGTAAAATCATATTTAGGGGCGACCAACGCCACTCCATCGGTACCAGCTGGTATTTCCTGTAAGCCCGCTAAATTAACTGGTGTGATTTGAATGTTCTGATTGCGGAGGATCGTGGAAAGATTGTTCCATGGAGAATTTTCTCCAGCCGAATCAATGCGAGACTTGTCCGCGAAAAATAACAAGGATTTTGGTTTTCCCTCGATGCTTTCCACCAACCGCGCGGTGAGTAAATCTTCACCACGAAACTTATCAGGCCGACGCTGACCTTTATCATCAACCGCATACGTAATCATCTCTTCCACGAGCGCCAGGGTAACATGAGGATTGAGTGCGGCTGTGCCAGTTTGCACCTCGCGAGTCACCGGCGCATCATCTGTCGGCCTTGCGTCGATAAGAATCATGTCGCGCACCAACTTTACATTGTAGGTCGCCGCGAATTGTTGTGCGCGATCTGATGCTTGAATCGGATCAATTACCTCTAATTCAATCTTTCCACCGGATTCTCTCTCATACTCCTCCGCCAAGACGCGAACCCTTTCATAAATTGGCGAGGATCGGCGAAACACCATGATCCATTTCACTGTTCGTTCGCGCTTCGTCATCACTGCACTTTTCAAATAATTGACCGACCAACTCGACAAGCTGTAATCCGCTGCCCGCGAGTAATCGGCGCGGGAGTAGTTATGCGATGAAATATAGTTCAAACACACCACTGCAAGCAGCAGTAGCGTGATCTGCACAATGGACAGAAAGCCCATGCCAAATCGGTTCGGTCGCGAGGGACGGCTAGATGGTGAAGACATGATGAATAAAAAAATATCGCGCTTATGGACGCCAGCGGCGCAAATCAATCACTTGGTGGGTGAGGAATAAGATAAAAACAGTAACGGAAAGATAATATACGGCCGGCCGCGTATCGAGCAGGCCATTGGCAAAATAATGCAGATGCCGTTGCGAGGAAATGTAATGGAACATGCCTGCTCCTGAAAACGACTCACCCCAGATGATGGTGACGAATCCTAACATATAGATCATCACCAATGCCGTAATCGTGATGATTCCCGCCACGATCTGGCTCGATGTCAGAGCCGATGCCAGACAACCAATCGCGGTGAAAGCGCACCCCATCAAAAACAAAATCAGAAAGCTACCCCACAACGCACCCTCGGTGTAAGCCGGTGGAAAATCCGTAAGCCACGAAAATGCCTTGATCTGTAAAAATGCCGGAATCCACAAAATCACGTAGAAAATCATCGCTGCGAAATATTTGGATAACACCACCTGCCAGGTCCGCACCGGCGCAGTGAGTAACGTTTCCATAGTGCCGCTCCGCTCCTCATCCGCGAACAACCGCATAGTGATTAGCGGAAAAATAAAGAGGAAATAAAACCAAAAAAACGGCGTGTGGAACAACACGTAAACCAAACTGTCCTTCACCGGTGTATCGCGAAACCCCTTCATTGCAGAAGACAGAGAAAACCCCTGCATCAACACCACAAATGCGAGCACCACCCAGCCAAAAGGGTTGAGGAAATAGGTATTGAGTTCCTTTCTCGTGAGGATCCGAAGTATGCGCATGTGGGGGGAGCTTGAACGCCTATGACGATTCGTCCAACCTAGAAATTCCGCCAATCCAGACAAAAATGCCTAAGGCGGCGGCAACTTGCGGCCCAGCATCCAAGAATTCATGCGGGTTACACCCCATGGCGGCTGTGGATAGAGCAAACTAACTTTCAGCCGTTGGGGGAATCAATACCCCATTTAATAAAAACTAAATTACCATGAAAACTAGTATCCTAATCCTTAGCCTCAGCGCACTTGGCCTTCTTTCAAGCTGCACTTACGTCGCACCACGTAGCCCTGCCACACAAACAAGCACCACGACATCCGAGGTCAGCCCGACCACTTATGGCACGGTTCAAACCAAAACAACACGGACATACTAATTTGTAGGAGCTCCCCATCATCATTACCGCATCACCGCCTCCTCAGGTCATCGGATTGGATTGGGCGTGATGTAATATGAATTGGGATAGGCTCATCCGGAACATGCCGAGAACTCGACACGCCACTCGGCCTAGTCGACAGGCAACTCCGCCCGCAAGCGATCTTCCTTTGCGGGCGGAGTTGTTTAGCGTGGAACAACTCGCGCGGCACGCTCGCTCACTCGCGGCTGATCATAACGTAGTCATCAGTCACGCAGGCAACGAACTACTTGCGCGGCTCGACGCCAACGAGCGCGGGCTTCGTGCCTTCAATCGTGACACCCTTGTCGGCACTCCTCACTGCCGCCTAACTCCAGCAGCCGAGTGGATGGTGGATAATTTTTATTTGATCGAAGAGCAGATCCAAATGGCTCGGCGGTATTTACCGCGAGGTTACAGCCGTGAATTGCCGCGCCTCACAGACGGACCTTCCATCGGATTACCGCGTGTGTTCGATATGGTTATAGAGCTCATTCAGCATGTGGATGCACGCATCGACGCAGATTCTCTCAGCGCATTTGTCGCTTCCTATCAGACAGTCGATTCTCTGAAACTTGGCGAGCTTTGGGCCATTCCCATCATGCTCCGATTGGGGCTGATCGAAAACCTCCAGCGCATTGCTGCAATGTTGATAACTGCCCGCGAGGATTGTGAGCTCGCTGGAAAGTGGGTGCACACCCTACAGGAAATGGCGGAGACCAATCCCTCACAACTCATCATCGTGGTTGCGGATATGGCGAAATCCAAGCCTCCACTATCCGGCGCATTCGTGTCGGAATTTTGTCTGCGATTGTCGCAATGCAGCCCCCTTTTGCAACTCGCCCGCTCGTGGTTAGAACACGTCCTCATCGAACAAGGCAGATCCATTGAACTGCTCGTACATCTCGACAGCCAAAATCAGGCAGCGGATCAAGTTTCCGTCAGTCATAGCATTGGCAGCCTACGTTTCCTCGGTGCGATGGATTGGAAAGAATTTGTGGAAACCCTCAGCGCTGTGGAAATGACCCTGCGCGGCGACCCCGCAGACGTCTACAGCGACATGGAATTTTCTACGCGGGATCAATACCGCCACTCCGTTGAATTCATCGCTCGCCATGGAAATCTAACAGAATCTGAAGTTGCCATGAAAACAATTGAACTCGCCGAGATTGGCGCGCGCGAACATGGCATGGATGATCGATCCGCGCATGTCGGCTACTATCTCATCGACAAAGGACTTCCGGAGTTAGAAGCCGCCGCAAACGTGCGCTGGTCATGGCACACAAACATCGACCGAGGCATCCGCCATTGGCCACTTACGTTCTATGCTGGCGGTGGTGTGCTATTGACCTTACTCGCTACTTTCGGCTTCGTCTGGACAACCTATACGCTTGGAGTGAGTGGATGGAAAATTCTTCCGTTCGCCAGCGTGTTCCTGCTTTGCGCCAGTCAACTGGCAGTGGCACTCATGAACTGGGTGAGTGGAATTTTAGTAAAACCTAAACCCCTGCCGCGCTTGGATTTCTCCGATGGCATCGATGCGGATTGCCGCACCATGGTCGTCGTTCCGACGATGATTTCAAACATGGATGGCGTGGATCGATTGATCGAAACCCTAGAGCTTCATCACTTGTCCAACCGTGATCCACACCTGCATTTCGCACTTCTAACAGATTTTATAGACGCCTCTCAAGAATCCATGCCGGAGGACGACGCCTTGCTGGCGCGGATCCGCGAAGGCGTGGAAGGACTAAACGAGAAATACCCCGCCGGACTCCAAACCTTGTTCTTTTTCTTTCACCGACCACGTCTATGGAACCCAGTCGAAGGCCTATGGATGGGCTACGAACGCAAACGCGGGAAACTCATGGAGTTCAACTCGCTTCTGCGTGGCGGTAGCCGCAAATGTTTTAGCGAAATCTCAGGCGAAACCAGAATCCTGCCCGCCATCAAGTATGTCATCACGCTCGATACAGACACCCAGCTCCCGCGCGACGCCGCCCGCCAACTCGTCGGCACCATGGCGCATCCGCTCAACTGTCCGCGATTCGACTCCGAACGCGGCGTCGTAACCGAAGGCTACGCCATCCTGCAACCGCGCATCGGGGTGAGCCTTCCTTCGTCACGTCGATCCTGGTTCGTTAGGCTTTTTGCTGGCGATGCGGGCATCGATCCATACACCCGTCAGGTTTCCGATATCTATCAAGATATATTCCATGAAGGCTCGTTCATCGGAAAGGGTATTTACGAAGTCGACGCTTTCGAAACTGCATTGAAAGGGCGTTTCCCGGAAAACGCAATTCTCAGTCACGACTTGTTAGAATCCTGCCATGCTCGATCGGCGTTGGTGAGCGATGTGGAACTCTACGAAAAACATCCGTCCCGCTATGACGTGGACATCGCCCGCCGTCACCGCTGGATTCGTGGCGACTGGCAGATCGCCCATTGGCTGCTGCCATACGTTCCTAGCTCGGACGCAAGGAAGATCGCCAATCCGCTTTCCGCGCTCTCACTGTGGAAAATTTTTGACAATCTACGGCGCAGCCTAGTCCCGATAGGACTAATGCTTTTCATCTTGGGATCATGGTTATTTCTTCCAGAAATTGGCGGTTACGGCGCGCTGCTCGTCGCAGCTATAATCCTACTTCCAGGTTTGTTGGCTGCTTTGCTCGAGGCAATCCACAGACCCTACGATCTTCCATGGTCCATCCACTTACGCGGAGTGGTTTCGTCCCTCGGTCGACAGATCGCTCAGATTTTTCTCACCTTCGTATTTCTTCCCTATGATGCGTTCATCAGCTTGGACGCGATCACAAGAACCTTGGTGCGCTTGCTCGTGACCAAGAAACGCTTGCTCGAATGGCGGACGTCGAGCGATTCAGAAAACGCAACCCGTATCGGTCTGTTAGGCTTTCAATCTACCATGTGGATTGCCCCTGTGATCGCATTTTTGACCGGATTTCTCCTGTATATCCTTCAACCCGCTTATTTGAATTCCGCGCTGCCTGTTTTATTTCTCTGGTTCGTGGCACCGACTCTTGCCTGGTGGATTAGCCTACCGATCAAACCAATTACGGCTGAACTAACAGATGACCAACGAAATTTCTTAAGGATCACCGCACGCAAGACTTGGCATTATTTTGAGACTTTTGTCACCGCCGCCGATCACTGGCTAGCACCTGACAACTTTCAAGAAATCCCAATTGAAAAGATCGCCACGCGGACTTCACCGACGAACATGGGGCTCTCGTTGTTGGCAAATCTAGCGGCCCTAGATTTCGGCTACATTTCAATGGAAGCAATGATCACTCGGACGCGCAACAGCTTGACCGCGATGCAGGGACTCGAGCGTTATCGCGGGCATTTTTACAATTGGTATGACACTCGCACATTGGGAGTTCTCGCTCCGCATTACATTTCTAGCGTGGACAGCGGAAATCTCGCAGGGCACCTGCTCACTCTCGCTGCGGGACTTCGGGAGCAATTCGAAACCCAGACCTTCACTCCACAAATTTTCGAAGGCCTAATGGATACGATCAGAGTGATTCGTCAAAACGACCACGGTAATCCCGCCATCGCCGCAATGGAAACCGAGCTAAACCATCCACCCTCGGGTCCGCGTGCGGCGCTGGGTTTATTGGAAAGCCTCTCAAAGAAAGCCACTTCTCTCACAAACGAAAAGTTGTCTCGGCTACTGCAAAGCGCTTGCGATGAGCATTTGGATGAAATCCTGCATATCTCGCCTTGGCTTGCGCTTCCACAATGTCCTGCGCTCGCCAGACTCGAACAGCCATTCTCATTGTGTGAAATTTCGCAGTTAGATAAAACCCAGATTCCTCTCATCGAGGCGGAACTTTTAAAAACCGCTGCCGGTCCGGATTACAATCTTTTGCTTTCTATCGCCCGATGCGTTCGCGAAGCCAGCGAGCGCGCTGCAAATCGTATTCTCGAGTTGGAAAGACTCGCCAAACAGAGCGATGAACTCGCCGCGATGGATTTTAGTTTCCTCTACAATACATCGAAGGATCTATTTACCATCGGTTATAGCGTCGCAGATAACCGGTGCGATATCAGTCATTACGATCTCTTAGCGTCAGAAGCACGCTTGTGCAGTTACGTCGCTATCGCCTTGGGACAAGTTCCCCAGAACCATTGGTTTTTCCTAGGTCGCCAGCTCATTGGATCGCGTAATGTTCCGCTGCTCGCATCGTGGACCGGATCGATGTTCGAGTACCTGATGCCCCTGCTGGTCATGCCGAATTTCGAAAACACTCTCTTGGATCACACCTACCGAGCCGCAGTGGACCAACAGATCGAACATGGGAAAAGCCGTGGAATACCATGGGGAGTTTCCGAGTCTGGATTTAGTCGCACCGACGCCCTTCTTAACTATCAATACCACGCGTTTGGCGTGCCGGGCTTAGGTTTGAAACGCGGACTCAATGAAGATCTTGTGATCGCTCCCTACGCTTCCGCCATGGCGCTGATGGTGGCACCACGCGAAGCTTGCGAAAATCTCAAATGGTTAGAAACCGAAGGTCGCTCCGGTGATTATGGCTTTTACGAGGCTGTGGATTACACACCATCCAGACTGCCGCACGATAAAACCAGCGTCACCATCCGTTCTTTCATGGCACACCATCAGGGCATGAGCTTGCTCGCTATCGACAACTTGTTATGCGACAACCCCATGCAGCGGCGTTTCATGGCTTGTCCCATGCTCAACGCCGCAGATCTACTGCTTCACGAAAGAGTTCCAAGAGCCACTGCCCGAGTGCTTACGGACAATCCATTGCGTGAATCACCAAGTGAGACGACTGCTGAACCAGAGAAACTGATGCGCATTTTCACGAATCCGACCCGCGATTCTCCGGATGTGCATCTCCTATCTAACGGTCGTTACCATGTCGCGATCAGCAGTGCGGGTGGCGGCTACAGTCGCTGGCATGATACGGCAGTGACTCGCTGGCGCGAGGATGCCACTCGCGACTGCTGGGGAACATTTGTTTACATACGCGATCTTGCGACCGGTGATTTCTGGTCAACCGCCTATCAACCCACCTTGCAACCCACAGAAGGTTACGAGGCAATTTTTACGCAATCGCGCGCTGAGTTCCGTCATAGCCACGCGGATTTTGACATTCACACGGAAATCAGTGTCTCTCCGGAAGACGACGTGGAGCTGCGCCGCATCACCATCAAAAACCGTTCCGCAGTCGAACGGGAAATTGAGCTCACCAGTTATGCGGAAGTGATTCTCACGAGCCACGCCGCGGATATGGCCCATCCAGCGTTCAGCAATCTTTTCGTTCAAACGGAATTCGTGCCTGTAACGTCCGCCATTCTTTGCGCTCGTCGCGCCCGTTCTGAAAACGAAAATCCACCATGGATGCTGCATCTCATGGTCGGCGCTCAGGGAAATCTCAGCGACGCCTCTTACGAAACCGATCGTGCCCGTTTTGTTGGACGCGGTGGCAACATGGCCAATCCCGCTGCCATGCAAAACCGATCGCCCCTATCTAACACTTTTGGTTCTGTGCTAGATCCCATCGTTTCACTCCGCCGAACCGTCAGCATACCACCACATGGTAGCGCCGTTGTAACCCTCGTCATGGGCGTAACGGAAACCCGCGAGACCGCTTTAGCACATGCAGAAAAATATCAAAGTCCACAGATTGCAGAACGCGCCTTCGACCTCGCATGGACTCACAATCAGGTGACCCTTTATCATCTCGATATCACAGAAACTGAAGCGCAGCTTTACGGTCGTATGGCTGGTGCTCTGATCTACTCCGTCGCAGTGCGCCGTGCTAACTCCAGCATTTTGCTCGCGAACAAGCGTGGAAAAAACGGGCTCTGGAGCTACGGCATTTCCGGCGATATTCCGATGATCCTTCTACGCATCAGCGATGTGGAGAAAATCGAACTCGTACGCCAACTCATCCATGCACATGCCTATTGGCGAATGAAAGGCCTGACGGTCGATCTGGTCATTCTGCATGAGGATATTTCCGTTTATCACCAATCGCTTGAAAACCGTATCTCTGGTTTGATTTCATCGGGAACGGAAGCGCATATGGTAGAAAAACCCGGTGGCATTTTCGTGCGTGGTCTCGATCAAATTCCGAACGATGACCGCGTTTTGCTTTTAGCTTCCGCACGAATCGTAATCGACGACGAAAAAGGAACACTGGCGGAACAAATTGAACAACGCGGTACATTTCAACCGTTGATACCAGCACTGACGCCCACGAGACTCGAAGCCGATCCTCCAACCCCACCTCTCCCAGCGCGCGAGTTGATATTCTCTAACGGCTACGGTGGCTTCACTCGTGACGGCCATGAATATGTCATCACTCTTGAGCCAGGACAAATGACGCCAGCACCGTGGGTCAATGTCATCGCAAATGCACACTTCGGTACAGTTGTTTCAGAAAGCGGATCAGCCTACACGTGGGCAGATAATTCACATGAATTCCGTCTAACACCTTGGAACAATGATCCCATCCGTGACACATCAGGCGAAGCATTCTACATCCGCGACGAACAAAGCGGACAATTCTGGTCGCCCACTCCTCTGCCCACTCGCGGTAAGACTCCGTATGTCATCCGTCATGGATTTGGCTACACCGTTTTCGAACATACGGAAAACGGCATCAAATCCGAGTTGTGGGTTTATGTGGCAATCGACGCATCGGTGAAGTTCACGGTGATAAAGCTAAAAAATATTTCGGGTCGACCGCGCCGCTTATCGGTCACCGGATTTTGGGAATGGGTGCTCGGCGATCTGAGACAAAAAAGCCTGCTCCACGTGCGAACCGAAGTGGATCTTAAAACTGGTGCGCTACTTGTGCGCAATCTCGATAACACCGAGTTTCCCGATCGCATCGTTTTCCTCGATGTAAACCATATCATCCGCACGGTCACGGGGGATCGGAAGGAATTCATTGGCAGAAACGGCAACCTATCTGAACCCGCCGCGCTGAAACGCGAACGCCTTTCAGGTAAGGTCGGCGCGGGGCTGGATCCTTGTGGAGCGATGCAAGTCACTTTTGATCTAACAGCCGGACAGGAGCGGGAAACCACTTTCCGTCTCGGTGTCGGCCGCGGGGTGAGGGATGTGCAAAATCTGATCCATCGCTTCCGTGGGGCAGATGTCGCGAGAGACGTGCTAAATGGTGTATGGGCGTATTGGAACCGGACGCTTGGTGCGGTGAATGTGGATACGCCTGATCCCGCAGTGAACGTGATGGCAAACGGTTGGTTGCTTTATCAAACGTTGAGTTGTCGGCTCTGGGGTCGCACGGGTTTCTATCAATCAGGCGGCGCATTTGGTTTCCGCGATCAGTTACAGGACTCCATGGCGCTCGTGCATGCAGAGCCCGCGCTCACACGCGAGCAGTTACTGCGTGCCGCCGCACGGCAGTTTAAAGAAGGCGACGTGCAACATTGGTGGCATCCTCCAGCAGGTCGTGGTGTGCGCACACATTTTTCTGACGACTATCTATGGCTGCCATACGTGACGTGTCGCTACATCAAGTGTGTTGCGGATACCGGTGTGCTTGATGAAATGATTCCATTTCTCGAAGCCCGTGCCGTCAAACCCGAGGAAGAAGCTTATTATGATCTTCCGAACCACGCCGATGAATCCGGCACGCTCTATCAGCATTGCGTGCGCTCGATTGAAAACGGACTGAAATTCGGCGAACATGGCTTGCCGTTGATGGGTTGCGGAGATTGGAACGATGGCATGAATCTTGTCGGAAAAGACGGGCGCGGAGAAAGCGTTTGGCTAGCGTTTTTTCTATACGAGGTGCTCACTCACTTCGCTCCACTCGCTCGCGCTCGCGGCGATCATGATTTTGCCAAACGCTGCCTCGAGCAAGCACAGGAGCTGCAGAAAAACATCGAGAAAAACGCATGGGATGGTGAGTGGTATCGTCGAGCCTATTTCGACAACGGCGATCCGCTCGGCTCTCATTTAAACCAAGAATGCCAAATCGATTCTCTGCCACAGAGCTGGTCGGTCATCACTGGTGCTGGCGACCCATCCCGCTCACGCCAAGCGATGGAATCCGTAAATCAACGTCTCGTTCGTCGCGATGCGGGGTTGATTCAATTGTTCGATCCACCATTCGACAAATCCCCGCTTAATCCGGGTTACATCAAAGCCTACATCCCCGGTGTGCGCGAGAACGGCGGACAATACACCCACGCCGCAATCTGGACCGCGATGGCCTTCGCAGCCATGGGCGAAAACGAACGTGCATGGGAACTTTTCAACCTCCTCAATCCTGTCAACCACGGCTCAACTCCTGAACAAATCGCAACATACAAAGTTGAGCCATACGTCGTCGCGGCAGATGTTTACGGCGTAGCTCCTCACACCGGACGCGGCGGCTGGACTTGGTATACCGGCTCCTCTAGTTGGATGTATCGTCTTTTGATAGAAACTCTCTTAGGTGTTCACCTCGAAGGAAATCAACTGCGCCTCGAACCGCGTCTTCCCGATGCGTGGGATGCCTATAAAATTCACTATCGTTATCACCAGACGGTCTATCACATTACTATTTCAAGATGCGCTGATGCTGCGGCGGAATCCAGTGTGCTTATTCTAGATGGAAAGAACATTACCGGTGTGCTACTTCCGCTTGTGGATGATCAGCAGGAGCACCATGTCTTACTTGAATTGAACATCAAAAGTCGGGTTTAACCCCATGGGAAAGGCAATGTTGCCGTGGCAGCATAACTGTCCATGAGGATATCAGAAATCCGAACAACATGTATCATTTACACTCCAATTCAGATGTCGGTCACCTACGCATCGCAAGCCTTTTACTGATAGTAAACCGCCTGCTTATTGTAGCCGCTATCGGACTGCTTCTTGTCTCGATGTTTGGAAATGATCAACATCTAAGAATATTCGGATCTGCATTTCTGATTATCAGTTTCATCCTCATCATCGCCCAACGGATCGCTGTACTGCATGTTGGCTGCTCTTTATGCAGAACCCCCGTTCTCGGAACGATGAGTTACATCAAACATCGCAAAGCAAGGCGTTTACTTGGCAGCTATCAACTTAGAGTCGCTTGTGCGATCCTGTTCAACGATCGCTTCTGCTGTCCTTGCTGTAATGAACACAGTTCTGTGGAAGCAAAGGAAACGCTGCTCAGTTCACGCCCACAAGGGGTTGATATGACTCATGTCACGAGACTTCTCTAAATTCGTACGTCGAAAAGCTCAATGCCGCCTCGAATCAAGTCTCAAGCTCTCCCAAGAAAGCCGCCCATAAGATACATGACCAAAGCAATGATGAGGAGTAAACCAATAATGCCGCCGCCGACCATGCCGCCACCAAGGTAGAACCCACCGCAGCCGAACAAGAGCAGAAGCAGAATCAAAATAAAAAAATGCTGGCTCCCATTTAGTGATGGAAGCCAGTTGGAAACTTATTTCCGCTTCACCAACTCCTGCTTCTGTAGAAAATCATAAAGCTTTGCCGCACCGAAAATAATCAATGCTGGCATTGTTAAAGCAGAGAGCACACGAACTTGGGTAACGAGGATTGCTCGCACTGGCAACCGATGAAAAACATAGCCAACTGCTGCCGCGCCTATCACAGCGGTCGTCGGGGACTTGCGGATTCGGTTGTTACACTTTTGTGTAACGACTACGAATGCCTTGCTGCGCGTTACTTAACAAAACATGAACCCCTTCTTCCATGGATAGGGGTATAACCCGCTGATTAGATGAATGATTCATGGGTATATGGTTGGTTCTTAAAAATTAAGACAGCGATAATTCTCGCAGTCTTAGGATCCAGAAAATAAGATGTAATATTTATTATATCTATGGGGTGTGACCCTACTGATTTATATATAAAAATTTGATATAAAAGAAGGGTTAGACCCCATGGAATCTCATTGATCATTGGGTATGGTCTGTTCGCCAAGCAACTGCTGAAGCACCACCTTGGCATAAACGTCGCCCTTATAAATCAGGAGATTTGAGACTATTTCCTCTACCGAATCTGGCACGTTCTAACATTTTTAATCATTTCTTCACTCTCACAAATAAACAAACACACATGAAAACCATCCAGAAAAGTCTCCTCCTCTCAGTCTTTCCCTTTCTTGCTCCATTAACTGTCTTTGCAGATTCGGACAAGCAGACGGAATTAGTCTCCACCATTGCCGGCGCGCATGTCAGCGCGAACTCGTGGCGCGCCTCGCAAGTCATGGGACTCAATGTAAAAAATGCAGCCGGTGAAACCATTGGTGAAGTGGAAGATCTCGTGCTCGACGTGAAAGACGGAAAGATTCTCGCCGTTATCATCTCGTCTGGTGGATTTTTAGGAGTCGCTGACACACTCAGCGCTGTACCTGTTACAGCTCTTCGTTATGATGAATCATCCAAGTCCTTCAAAACTGAACTCTCCAAAGAGCAGTTGAGCAAAGCTCCCCAATTCAAGAAAGACGCATGGCCGAATTACAACGAGGTGACTTCCATTGAAGCACTTCGCTCGTATCGCGACTCGATCGGAGGCGACGTGTCCAAACCGGACAACAGCGCGCAGAACGAAAAAGAAATCAGAAATGATGCGGTGAACCCAACTGATCAGGGAAACAGCGACAAAGATGTACAAATCACCAAAGACATTCGTCAGGGAATCATGAATTCAGAAATGTCCTTCAATGCGAAGAACATCAAAATCATCACCCGCAATGAGCACGTGAACCTTAAAGGCGTGGTTGAATCCCATACGGAACATCAGGCAATCCTCAAGATCGCCAGAACACACGCCAATACGGACAAGATCAGCGACAATCTAAAAGTGAAACCTAACTAATCTAACAATCTCAATTACAAATTCGAACCAATAAAAATTATGAGTAATAAATCAGTATACGCCATTGCCATCTCAGAAGGCCAAGCCAATCAGATCGTCGATAACCTCACGAAATCCGGATTCTCATCCAACGATATTTCCGTTCTCTTTCCGGACAAAACCACCACCCACGAGTTTTCCCATGAGAATAACACCAAAGCCCCAGAAGGCGCTGTCACCGGCGCAGCCACAGGCGGCGTACTCGGTGGAACCCTCGGCTTACTTGTCGGAATCGGCGCATTGGCGATCCCAGGTGTCGGCCCCCTCATCGCCGCAGGTCCATTACTCGCTGCCCTCAGCGGTGTAGCTGCTGGAGTTACTGTTGGTGGAATCACTGGCGGCTTGATCGGACTCGGCATTCCTGAGCTTGAAGCAAAGCGTTATGAAAACCGCATTGCTGAAGGTAACATCCTGATCTCCATCATCGCGCATTCAGGGGACGATGTGACTCTTGCTAAAGAAGTCCTCAAAAAGGCTGGTGCGGAAGATATCTCAGTCACTACGATCGGTGAAGTTGCAGCAGCTTCAAGTCACTGATCTTCACGGATCATTTGAGCATTCAATTCAATACAGTCCCCTTCGCTGGGGGCTGTATTTTTTTGCGGCTCTATATCATAATTTTCAGTCTCGGATCGAGGGTGAAATCCATTGGTGTGCGTAGGGATACACCCCATGGATATTGTTAGCCATCTCCTCCACATTGGCTACATCCGAAAAAGGACGAGAACTCGTTCATCGTTTGTTAGAATTCGGGCAACGAAATATAAATTAGAAATACACGATCATGAATCTCGAAAACAAAAACCTGAATACCTCAGCGACACCAGCACCTGTTGCAAAGAAAATCCATCAGCCGTTAAAGCCCCTGATGATGATCAGCAGCTTGGTTATCGGCCTTAGTCTCAGCTCATGCGTAGACCCGTATTACAATGGATACGGCCAAAACAGCCAAACCACCTACAGCAGCGGATACAGCCCAGGATACCGGCTTGGCTCCCTGCCGAGTGGATACCGCACGGAAAATATTTCCGGCCGCACTTATTATTATCATGATGGTCATTACTATGAGCCAAACTCGGGTGGCTACGCAGTTGTTGAGGCACCTCGCACCAGTCGTTACTACACTGAGTATAGCCGTTATCGCCAACCAGAAACCACGACCTACAGAACCCGCGATGGTTCGTATAGCCGCACGGAACAACGCTACGATAGCAATCAAATCATAACTCGCCTCCCATCGGGCTATCGCGAAGTGAACCACCGCGGAGTTACCTACTACCAAGCAGGTGATCGCTATTACAGCCGCCAACCGAATGGATACGTTATTGTCCAAAGCCCTTACTAAAACATCCTGATCTTAATAAAGATCCATCAAAACCTTCTCGGAACCTATCCGAGGAGGTTTTTTGTTTTATGACATACTGGAATCACGTCCATTCTGCCGTTTTAAAAGTTGAATTTTGAAACTTGAAGCATAGAACCCTTTCATGTCACAGCCCTTCACTCTCAAGCCCAACATCGCTCTTGGCGTCGTGCCAACTCACCTTGGATTCGTGGATGCTCTTGTTCCAGATTCTAACGGAAATTTCCAACGCGAAGCAGATGGCCGCATTGCGATAGTCGCGGAGATGGATCGCATTTGCTCGCAATCCCCTGTTCGTCCTTCCTGCGTGCAGATCTCCTTATTTCCCGGGACCAACGAAGCGGACATCGCGGAAATGATGCTGGGACTCAAAGCACTCAAGCTCGACGTCCACCTCATCATGATGGTTGGCGGTGCAAACCCGATGAACCCCGCCGATGAAGACGCGGTCATCTCCCAGCTCATCGGATCACTGCGCGCGGCTCAGACCTATGGCGCGGCTTCTGTGGCTTCCACATCAATTGAGGAATGGATGAACGGCCCCAAAGACATGGATCTCGACACAGCCATCGCACAAAACGTCAAACTTCACATCCGCGCAGCGAAAGAATCCGGCTTGCTCGAATCCGCCATCACTTCCTGGCATATCGAGTTCCTTCGCCCCGGTGAGTTCAAAACCTTTACTAACATCTCTCGCGCATGGGCTTTCATCAAAGCCATCAACAAAGAGCTCGGCCGTGATTACTTTAAACTCCTCATCGACTCCGCGCACATGGGGGACTCCGGCCTCTCCATTGAGGAAAACCAACGCCTCATTGGTGAACTCGCTGCCGCCAATCACATGGGCATTTTCCATGCCTCCGCCAAAACCACTCGCGGCTGCCTCAGCACCGACGACGGTTGGATCGGCGCAACCCTCTTGGCCGCCGCCAAAACCGGGAAACTCGAAACCGTATTCGTCGAGGCCTTCCGCCACGACGATCCTGCCCTCCAGCCGCTCCGCGATTTGGAACCCGGTCACGGCGTCGACACCACCGACGGGCGCAGCTACACACAAGTGATTATCGATGGTTTGGTAGATGTCGGTCACAGGCTGAATAACCTGAAAGCGCGCGGCATTTTGTAAAAAGGTAGGGTCGCCGCGCCGCCGGCGACCCAAATCAAAAATCACAACGCCCTATCCATCTGACGGGTGTGAAACCTTCCTCAACGCCCACTCATTTCAATCCACGGTCAACACGGCGTGTTGACCCTACCTTTTACAAAGTTGGTCAAAAATTGCCCATGGCATTTCCTTCCATGGGCAAAAACCATCCGAATCCTCTCTCTTCTCGGAAATTTAGAGTTTCAGAAACAAATCCCCTGTTTATTTTCGCTGTGAGCAAAGAATGACAAGATTTCAGCTCAATTCTGCGTTAGCTTGTCTTCGTCACCCACCCTACTTCCCATGAAAAACATCCTTCTTGCACTCACTCTGTCCGCTGGTATTTCACACGCCCAGAACAACGAGTATCTCTCGATCAAAAATGAAGTTCGCCAATCGATTGCCCGTGGCAATGCTTGGCTAGCTGAACAACAAAAAGAAAAAGGTTACTGGGACGATGGCGGGATTCCTGCCTTCAGTGCTCTGGCACTCACCGCAGCGGTGCGCGACCCAAACCTTGAACTTAAAGCCGATACTAAACTTCCGGATCACCTCAAAAAAGGTTTCGACTGGCTGCTTGAACAACAAAAAGAAGACGGCGGTATCTACAATCGTGGTTTAAAAGTTTATAACACCGCCACCTCCGTCACCGCGCTCTCCTCTGCGGGTCGTAAAGAATTCGAGCCAGCCATCGTCAAAGCCCGTCGCCAACTGATTGGCAGCCAGTGGGACATCGGCGAAAAAGGCAAAACGGATAACTCGAACGACGGAGGCATCGGTTACGGCTCCAAGGACGACCACACGGATATGTCCAACACCTACCTCGCGATCGAAGCCATTTCTCTCTCCGATAAAATCATCGAAGACGGCAACTACGCCGATGAACCCAAACTCAACTGGGACGCTGCGCTGACTTTCCTTTCCCGCAGCCAAAACCTCACCGCCACCAATGATCAAAAATGGGCATCAGACGATGCGAAAAACAAAGGTGGCTTCGTTTACACTCCCGGCAGCTCCAAAGCAGGTGAGGATGTCACCGCCGATGGTAAAGTCGCCCTCCGTTCATACGGTTCTATCTCCTACGCCGGTTTGCTTTCTCTCGTGTATGCCAAAGTCGAAGCCAACGACCCACGCGTCGTCGCTGTGAAAGAATGGCTCGGTAAAAATTACACGGTAAACGAAAACCCTAACATGGGTGCCGAAGGCCTTTACTACTACTATCAAGCCATGGCCAAAGCGCTCAACGCCGCCGGCATTGATAAACTCAAACTCGCCGATGGTAAAGAAGCTGACTGGCGCAAAGACCTCGCCGGCAAACTCCTCTCCTCACAACGCGAAAACGGCTCATGGCTCAACGACAACGGCCGCTGGATGGAATCCAATCCGGTGCTGGTGACAGCGTATACTGTGATGGCACTTGAGGAGATTTATTATTCGATACCGTAAATAGGTAGGGTCGCCACGCCGCTGGCGACCCAGTTCAGAAATATCAACGCGCGTTTCATCTAACGGAAACGTAACCTCCCCCAACGCCTTCCCTTTCAGAATCACGGTCAACAACGGCGTGTTGACCCTACCTATCATCCCCCCTATGAACAAACCTATCGGAAGAAAGTATCTTCCTCATGAGGTTCCTGCACACGTGACCCCTAACCCGGAAGGTGAAGTCTTCTTCATCACCATCGGCTGCGCGGAACGTGGAACCGCTCAACTCACCAACGATCCCGTCTGGTCATCCATTCTCGAAACCTTGTTGCTTCGCGAATCCTTAGGTGAAATTCATATCCGCCTGATTCTCGCCATGCCCGATCATCTTCATGGCCTGTTCTCATTTCCTGGATCCAAACTCATGAAACAAGTTATCCGAGATTTTAAATCATGGATCTCATTCAACCATCACATCCAATGGGAACGAGGATTCTTTGATCACCGAATCCGCACCTGGGAATCTGGATTTCAGAAAGGAGAATACATTCGCAACAACCCCGTCCGCGCCGGACTGATAGAAAATCGAGACGATTGGAAATACATCTATGAAAGGTAGGGTCGCCGCGCCGTCGGCGACCCAAATCAGAAATAACAACGCAGGATTGTTCTGACGGACGTGAAACCTTCCTCAACGCCCACCTTCTAAGAATCACGGTCAACACGGCGTGTTGACCCTACCCTTACCAAAGGTAGGGTCGCGGCGCCGCCCGCGACACAAATCAGGAATATCAACGCGTGATCGTTCTGACGGACGCGAAACCTTCCTCATCGCATTCCCTCTTCAATTCTACGGTCAACACGGCGTGTTGACCCTACCCTTACCAAAGGTAGGGTCGCCGCGCCGTCGGCGACCCAAATCATAAATATCAACGTTGGATTGTTCTGACGGACGTACAACCTTCCTCAACGCCCACCTTCTAAGA
>JANMGO010000032.1:0-37367 GCA_031374665.1 Akkermansiaceae bacterium
AATAGGATCACGTTGATTTTGACGTAATCCATTCCGCCCGGCTACACAGGGTCGAGCTTGCTGGCGAGCCAATGGAGGAAGTTGGCACACAGGTTGAAAACTGCGTGCCAGATTCCGTTGTTATTATCGTGGAGCATGCCGGCCTCCTTTCCTGAATACACGTTTGAAGGCGGCATCCGCTGCATAGCAGGTGCCGATGGCGGTGAATGCAATCGCGATGCTGGCACAAGCCCCGACCACTAGAGCCGTGGCCATGACGTAGTCGCGGATTCGTGGTTCATCATTCGATTGTGGAAACGGTTGGTTCTGAGATGGGGTAGAGTTCATGTTGATGTGGGGTTGATGGTTTGGGGTGTAAAAGAAGATGGCCGCCACGAAGCAAGGGGATGCTTCATGGCGACCGGTGTTACTCGATCGTGCTGTTCGGGTGTTCTATCCTATTGGGAATTACTTCACCATGGTGGAAGCTAACCGTCTGGCCGGTGTTGGATTTTGTGGCAGGATGCCGGCTTCGATAAAGGCCGCCTTCAAGTCAGTCCCTTTGCGGGCTGCTTCCATTATGACTTTTGCGATATTTGTGGCGACCAATGTCAGGTTGTCTTCTTCGAGTGGAAGTATGCCAATTTTGTGCATCTTCTCCTTCAATCGACCTCTGATGCCAGCTTCGACTTGTATTAAATGAAGCTGTTGGAGGGTGATCGCTACATTTTCTTCCATGATCGTCACTGTTGCTCCTCTGAAGCGGAAGTAAGGAGGCAGAGCGCCTGGCGGCAGGTTTGATTTATATTTCATGTTAGTAATATTTTAATTTTTGGTTGGATCTCTCGATACGGTGTCTGCATCAAATGCCGACACTCTCCTGTTCGGCGGAAATCCAAAATATCTCCCCCGAAAAATGCGCGGGTTGCGCCCGGTTTTTGATTTTCGATGCTGGAAAGGAAATGGCCGCCATGAAGGTTGATGATCCTTCATGGCGGCCGGTGTTTCCCCGGTCGCGCTTGGGCGTGTCGTGCGACGCGGGCTTGCCTCGTGGGTCCTTACCAAGATGGTTTCAGATCAGGCTGCTTGTGCCTGAGGTTTGTATTTCAGCTGATCCACGGTGCATTCAGACGCTGGGATGTCGTCACGGGGGCCTACATAAACCGGTTGATAGATGCTGCCGCTTTGTCGGAAGCTATAAAGGTAGCGCACTTCGACGACGTCTCCGACTGCCGGGATCTTGTGGTTCGGTGGGATGGTGACGTTGCCCGCATTTGCGAATCCGCTTTTATCGTAGAGACAGAGCGTGACACTGCGTTTGGCGTTGTGACCGCTGACGATGAACGACGCGCTTTCGACGAACTTGAACTTCAGCTGCGAGCCTCCCGAGTTGGGTCGACCCGGGCTATAGGGTGCGTCCATGTCTTTGAAGACGATGCCTTCGCAGTTGGTGCTGCGTAGCTCTTCATAGATCTCGATCTTGTTGTTCGGATCAGTCACGGTGCTGACCCAACGCAATGTTGGGAGGTTCGATGGGATCACCATCAACAGCGAAGCGAAGCGGTCGATGTATCGACGCTTGCGAAGATCGTGACCTTTGATTTCAAGTAAGTCGAAGGCATGTAGCGTGTCGCCCACAGCCTCGCCATCAATGAGGACATCGAACGGTATTTTCTCGATGGCTTCACGGATCGCATCCGGGATGGCAACGATGAGTCCCCGGCGGTTGATGCCAGTGATTTCGTTACCATGTTTGCGCACCATGAGGCGTCGGCCATCGTGCTTCTCCTGTAGGCAGTGACGGCTATCGAGCAACAGGCGTGAAACGTCAGACTGTTCGATGGGGTTGAGGAGTTGGCAGCGGATACCGCTGTCTTGTCCATCAGTTGCTGCTGTCTGTCCGGGTTGCTTGTTTTCACCGGTTGGCTGATAGCCTTTGGCGGTTTTTTCCCGGACGAGCTTGTCGTGTATTGCGTTGGCTTGAACGAGGCTGACGATGTGTTGGGTCTTTCTGCCAGTGGTGAGCGTGTTGCCGCGCCGGCCATAGGCGTAGGTGACAATGTAGCCCTCGCCTTCCGGTTCGACGGCGACATGGTACTCTTTGTCTGAGTTGCCCTCACGAAAATAGAGTGAGGTGCTGGTGATACTGATGTTCATGGATGATGTGGGGTTGTTGGTTTGGTTTTGTTGGTTCTCGTATTGAGAGGGGGAAAACGAAATGGCCGCCATGGAACCGGGGGAAGTGGTTCAACATGGCGGCCTTGTTTTGGCTAGATTCGCGCTTGGGCGTGTCGTGCTAATGACTAGCTCTCAGTGAGGTCAGTTCGCTAACCCAACTATTCCATCGCAAAGCCCGTGAAGAGCCTCGCTGCGGTTTAGTGTGATGTTGGGGTTCTGGCCTTTGTAGGCTTCGGTGAAGGCGTTGAATAAGCTCCAGAGTGTTCGCGGACGAAATTCTTGGTGGCTTGGTTCACGCCATTCCTGGACGACTTCAGGGACTTGGCTTGGTGTAATTGCCCGGCAATCGACTGCTCTGATGATGAGATCATGTGCCGACCAGTCCTGGATATAGGTTTCGCGGTATGCTTCGATGCGTTTGTCGATACTGCGTAACTTGTTTCCAAGCTGACCTACTGCACGTGCAGTAAGTTGATGGAGATCGCGATAGGCGAAGCGAGTATGCTTGCGACTAATTTTCACCTCCCCACTGAATGCGAGGTTGTCACAGGTGAACACAGAGGTGCCTGCCACGAGTCCAGCCGGGAAAGATTTATCATGACTGTTGCGCAGGCCTACGACCCAAGCATAGTCACGATCTTTCTGGCCGGGCTGATTGACCTCCATCACACCAAAGTAACGCTGACCCTCGTGGGAGAGCGCGTGACTTTGGCGACCGATGGAGAATCCTGCAGATTCGAGTTGGGTTTGGACCTCATCGAGCAATGCCCGGTGAGCGAGTGGGAACCAAGTATCTGTGCCACGGGGTGTAGCAACAGCATTCAAGGTAGAGCGATCGACGAGTCCTCCTCCGCAATGGAGTAGTAAGCCGGCGACGGGTTTTTCACGTTCGACGATACGAAAGGGGATCGGTTCGTCAGGGTCTAATATCAGGGGTTGTTGTTTCATGTTTGTTTTGGTTTGGGATTGTTTCTGAAAATTGAAAAGGGCGACTCCGTGTATGGAGTCGCCCTTCGTATCGGTTTTGTTAGTGATGGCTTCACGCTGCCGATTTCCACGCCATGCACTCGTTTTTGAACTGGCACCACGAGCACTGCATACCGGGCTGCGGATGATGGCGGTTGCTGGCAATGCCTTCGACGGCAGTTTCTAACAATCTCACTACCCGGCGCTTGCGGTGTGCATCTGCCGGCGGGGATGAAACCCGGATGACCTGTGGTGTCTTGGTTTTCACCAAGAACACCAAGTCTAGCGATGGAGGTGTTTCGCCGATGGCTTCCAGTAGCAGTTGGTAGCTGACAAGTTGGATTTCGTGGTCGAAGGCCGCGTGATTGATGTCGGGCTTAGCAGCAGCAGATTTGAAATCCACTGGCGTGAAGTTTCCTTCTACCAAGTCCATAGCACCTGTCAGCGGAACTGATAGCCCGGGAATATTTTCCTTGAGCATCACTTCTACCGCACGCGGCCGATTACGCAATGCCTCCGGGGAGTCCAGATAGGCGGCGATCACGCGTAGTCCGTCGAGACGGGCTTTTTCACGCTCCGTATCATCCTTGAAGTTCACGGGACCTTCTTCTCGTTCGAGGTATAGGAAGGCTTTATCGTAGGCGGCTGCGATGGTTTCCGGTGAATCATCTCCACCCCGCCAACGGGCGAGGTGGAATGATTGCAGGGCGGCGTGGACTGCCTTACCGAGATGAAGAGCCGGTGGGGTCTTCTTCTTAATACAAGCCACGCGCTCGAAGTAGAACTTCAGGCTGCATGACAGATAGGCCTTCGCCGCCGTCGGGCTGATGTGCTGGGGCAGTGTATGTGCCCGAGGTGTCAGCCCGGTGGTGAACCGCGATTCATGTGGAGTCAGGGTAGCGATCATGCGGCGTTCCTTCCGTTGGCTCCGTTGTAAGCGGAGCCGTTGCGGCGGTTGGCTCCGCTCGGGTTACCTTGGCGGTTGGAGTCGCCGTGGGTGTCGAGTAGTTCTTGGATGAGTCCGCTCGATTCCACCTTGTTTAAAACACGCACGCCTTTACCGAAGCGTTCGACCGCGAGGGTCTCCACATCGGCTTTATCGAGTTGGTGTTCATCGACGAGTTTCAGGATCAGATCCTTCTGCTTGTCGCTGCATTTCCATGCGGGGCCGCGTTGCCAGTTGGTCACTTGCGTGACGTTGGTTGGAGCGGAGGTAGCATGGTTGGTTGCGGTCTGTTCCGCTGGTGAATCCATACCGTAGTCGCCCGGTGGGACGAAGCCGGTCTGGAGCATTTGTTGATCAACGGTCGTTTGCAGACGTTGATAGAGACGCTCGGATTCAGTGGCGACATCATCGGTTGTCATGAGTTCGGTTTCAACGGAAACGGAGAACTGATGCGATGAAAATCCGGGGAGTCCAAGACGCTTTGAATAATTAGCAATAAGTTTAATGGCCATAATGTTAGATGCTTAGTTGTTGGTGTGTTTGGGGATTGAAATGAAAAGGCCCGGCGTGAGTGCCGGGCCTTTGGTTCGGGTGGGTCGATGCAAATCCACTTAAGCCGCGCCGGGATTGCGGCTCGTGCGGTAGGGGATGACGTTTTCGGCGACGTTGGACACAGGCACGAGGATGGGAACATCCACGAGTGCCGTGCGTAGCAGTTCGTCAGCTACAACAGTCATCGGTTTCTGGCGGCGCTGGCCCTCGCGATAAAGCGCGCGGACCACATCGTCAGAAAGTTTCGGGCTGTAGAGATTGCGTGGCATGTTCGTTAGTATTTGTTAGTTTTAGCGACGCGGGGTTGGGACGAGGCTGCCTATCAGATATATTGCAACTGCGGTACATATTATCGGCATCCACCACGATGTGAAAATCGAACAAGCGAGTGCCACGATCGCGATCCACGCGAATATCTTGATGTAGAAGTAGGGATTCATATTGGTTGTTTTGTTATTAGATGTGTTAGTTATGATGTGGGTTATTTGACGAGTTTGCCTAGGACTCCTAGAACGGCGGCTCCAACTACGGCATATCCTAACAGTTTTAACCCATCACCTATGGGGGACACATCCACAATCGGCTGTGTCTGATCGGTGCAGGAAACGCAGGTAAGCACACAGGCGATTACCGGCAGGATTAGTAAGGACTTGGTTACTCGTCGGGCAGTGGAACAGCGGTTGGCTGAGAGTTTGGAGGTGATGTTGGGAATCATGGGGTTGTGTTGTGGTTATGATGTTTCTTAAGACGCGCAAAGCCCGGCGTGTTGCCGGGCTTTGCGATTTGGTATTTGTGATACAAATTATGGGTATCAATTCTTTATGACACCTAGGCACTGAGAATTGCGCGAATGCGTTCTAGAAAGGGCCAAGGTAATCCTGCCGAAGCGCCTCAGAGCCTCTTCGTTATTCTGGCTCGATGGTCATTGTGTAATAATTCCTGACCTCAGTATCAACCTTCGTGAAGTATTGTTCGTTGAAGTAGAGCAGAGTTGATAACGCAAATTCAGCATCATACTTGGTAAAACAGTAATCTTTGATATCAGCGGCATGCGCCCCGGGAACATTGCCCAAAGTGCGAAGCGAATCTGCAGCGTATAGCAAATGTTCAGGAATAGCTTTCGCGTTTCGAAAAGCCGTGATCAAATCATTCAACATAAAGTCACGACCCTTATTGTTAACGGGCTTCTTACCTAGCAGGCGCTCATACGCAAACTTCAATAGTCCCTCAAGTGCTCTTCTGCACATCACTACACAGGATCGATAATTGCCAATCGCAAGTGAAGTCTGTGCTTCGTCGAGAGACTCTGCGAGTGAAGGGGGTAAATCACACAGCGGATCCCAGCCGTAAGCACCATGAAGCATACCGCAAAACATGGCGATTGATGATTCATCTGTAATCTCTTCGGTTACGATGGAGAAATCTCCCACTTCTTTGAATGCAGGCGGAAATTCTGTAAAAATGCCTGTAATGAAATGTATCAACATGTCGCTGTCATTACCGAGAGCTTCGATCTTTCCGTCGACAAAGATCGAGATGGCAACAAAATAGTCTTCCTCCTTATTGAGGCGGCGAATGAGTAAATGTGGCGGCCGCAAAGCCATGAACTTCACTAAGGCATTAGCCTCCTCGGGAGGTGCCGCTTGTTGGGTGTGGAACCGGAATCTGTCTGCGGACAGAGACCAGCCAGATCGCTTCAAGAACTCTAGATTGAAGTCTAAGGGGCTGAAATCGGGTTCTGCAATGACGCGATACACCTTCTGTGGAGGCTTGTTGTCAAAGTAGTCTTCAAGTGAAATATGGCTCATAAATTTCTGGCAATATTAATAACCTCTATCTTCCCGCTCTCGCTTATTTTCGCGCCAATCATCGAACTCTTCTCGGTGATGCTCATTCTCGATCACGTCGTATCGGTCACCATACTTCTTTGTCATGTAGGTGTCGTATGCCCGATTGTCGCCGTCCTCGCAGGCATCATCCCATGCTTGTTGCGCCTGCGCCCGGACTTCGGCCTCACGTTTCTCGTCTGCTTCGTCGTGACATCGCGTGCAAAGAACTTGGAGATCACTCATTCTTTCATGACCGAAGCGATCGTAGGTCAAGTGATGGACCGAAAGTGATGGGGATGGCTTGCCGCACTTCTGACATAGGTGTCTGGTCTGCTTCTTTAGCAACGCACATATATTACGCCACTGAGCAGACTTTAAGTATTTGTCGTAGCCTTCAGGTCTATTCATTTTCTGCACAATAGCATTCAGTGGTGTGAACGATGGACAAAATATTCACCCTGTCCTACTTATGGATGTTTGAGAATTTCTTAAATGACGATTCTGAGTAGGCTTTAGTTTGATTGAAAATGCATAAACTTTACAAAAGCTATTAGTCTATTGACTTAAGATTGCTCTCATGTGCCCAGCCGGTATCACCATTATCTAGTTCGAGTTTGATCCATTTTCCGTTGCGTTCTAGTAGGGTGCCAGTCGTTCCCTTGCGAGGCTGAAATTTCACCGCTGACGTAGTGCTTGGAGTCTCTCTGAAGTTGCTCTCTCCATCAATAAAGGCCAGCTTACTTTGATTCGCGGGCGGATTAGTTTTGGCTGTTGGCTTCATTTTTGCCGAACGCGCATCGGCAAGTAGTTCAACATTTTTCCGCTCAGTTTGGGTGAATTTACTTTCAGCAGCAGAGTAGCCTAGTCCCGGAACTTTTTGATACCACACTTGCTGATCTGCCCATTCCTGAACTTTCTTATCTCCAAACTCGACCCCATGCTTTGCGTAGATGGTATTAATCTCAGTGCGGATACGGTCGATGCTCCAGGTTGATATTACTGCGGGATTTAAAATTTCTTCTGGGACAGACTCCAGTTTCTGAGCCGAGTTCAGTCGTGTGTAACTGACAAACGACTCACTTCCTGCATCATTTAAAATTGCGAAAGTATTTTCTGAAGAGTTATGAATTTTATGCGTCCTGCTACCACTGCTATCTATGAAATTCAGTTGGTCATCCTTTAAACTCCATGTGCCGCTTGTATCTGTAATCTGACCAGATTCAGGTCCCCTAGTGATTTCGATTTTACACGAATAGCTTCCGTTCGACATGAGTTGGAGTGTTTCGGAGTAACGGCCAAAATCGGCATGCCACGTTCCAACCAGTATATCCGCTAAGCTAACCGTTTCTGCACGTGCGGGCGGACCGGAAATTGTCATCCAACTTGGCTTTTCTCTGAAATCAGAAGGCATAAGCCTTTTGTTCTCTTCAGTAGAATTTAGTTGGGGAGGCGTATTTGAAACCCTGTTATTACTCTTCCAGATAGCAACGCCAAGCCATGTAAATAAGCCGTAAAAAACCAACGAATACAATGGAGCGAGCTGATCACGAAATTTCCATTGGCGAGCGGACTTGGCAGCATTTCTTGCTTTGCCCCACTCCACGGGGTTGATGTAACCCAGCCAGAGCAGTGCATAGCCCGGAAAAAATATTATATGTTTTAAAGACATGTGGTTTTTACATTTGGAAGATTTCAACCAAGAGCACAACAATCTTGAGATTATCGAACGCTATTTCAACACGGGTTCTCCAGCCAAGACATTTTCTTGGGCTGATATTGGGTTCATCCTGCCGAATTAAAAGGTCTTGTTTATCCCAGGCCGAATATACGACTCTTTGGATTCTCCAAAGCTACCCGTTTGCCATCTGCACAGTCAACCAGCCAGATCTCGCCGGCTTTGAAATGGAACACAGCATCTTGCCGGAATTGCCTTCCAAGTTCGATAGCAGTTGTCTCATTAAATTGAGCGCCCCAACCGGGTTCTGCGTGTGATCCGTCGCGTGATCTGCCGATGACCCGGAATGGGGTTTTACCCAAGGTAGTGATTTCTTCGCGGAGTTTTTCATCTGCTTGTTTATTCAGATTAACGTCAGTGTCCTTGCTGTCTGGATTGTAAGCAGTGATCACCCAAAAATCATCATGCATACCAGACGCACTCAATTCAAAGACCGCCTCTTTGAAGGCCGGGTTGAGGGGCTTGGTTGCGGCGTCCTCCTGGGGGGAGTCGCTGAGTTCAGATTGATCCATAGAGTTCATAGTTAAGGAAACGCGAGGGGATGATGAAACATGAAGATACCATATAGCCAGAGGAATTAAAAGTTACGGCCGGTGCTCATGTCGCTCCGTGCCATCTGAAGAATCTGGCCTCGATTCGTCTTTGGTTGCCAAAATCTGACAGGATCTATCTAATCCCGATGCACAGGAAAAACAGGTTCTAAGGCGTTTTCCTAATCATTTTCATCCACATGACCCGCGACAAAATCACCCTTTCCCAACTCGAATCCTTTCTCTTCAAGTCCGCTGACATCCTGCGGGGCAAGATGGATGCCTCGGAGTTCAAAGAATTTATCTTTGGTATGCTCTTTCTAAAACGCTTGTCCGATGAGTTCGATCTGAAACGTGCTTCGATTAGAAAGGACTACGCTCACCAAGGCCCGGAATTGCTGGCAGAGCTTCTTGAAGACAAAGCCACCTACGGCGAGACCTTTTTCGTTCCTGTTCGCGCCCGCTGGCACGAATCTTGGACTGATGAGAATGGCGAGGTAGTCCCTGCACTGAAAGATCTCAAGCACGACATTGGCAGTATGCTCAACAAGGCCATCGCTGCCGTGGAGGAGGAGAACGACGCGCTCTACGGGGTGCTCAAGAACAACATCGACTTCAACGCCGTCAAAGGAAAGACCAGCATCCCCAATCAGAAGTGGAAGGATCTGCTAGATCATTTCAACCAGCCTGGGTTCACGCTAGTGAACGACAACTTCGAGTTCCCTGATCTACTCGGTGCGGCCTACGAATACCTGATCAAGTTTTTCGCCGATAGTGCGGGGAAGAAGGGAGGGGAGTTTTACACCCCCGGAGAGGTTGTCCGTCTGCTAGTTCAGATTGTTAAACCAGAGGCGAAAAATGAAATATACGATCCCACTGTCGGCGCAGGTGGTTTCTTGATCCAGAGTCACCAATATGTTGAGGAGCAGGGCCAAAATTCTAACGACCTTGCACTCTACGGACAGGATGCTAACGGCACGGTTTGGTCGATCTGTGTGATGAACATGATTCTTCATAACATCACACGCTTCACTATCGAGAATGGTGATACACTGGAGGATCCTCTCATCCTCGATGGGGTAGGGCCGAGGAAGTTCGACCGCATTCTGGCTAACCCTCCGTTTTCTCAAAACTATAGCCGTGCCACACTCAAGTTTCCCTCCCGCTTCCGTGAGTGGTGCCCTGAGACCGGGAAAAAGGCCGACCTCATGTTCGTCCAGCACATGCTCGCCAGTCTCAAGCCAGACGGCCACATGGCAACAGTCATGCCCCACGGTGTGTTGTTCCGGGGTGGTAAGGAAAAGTTGATCCGCGAGATCTTGATCAATGACGACGTTATCGAGGCTATCATCAGCCTACCGCCCGGCCTCTTCTATGGCACGGGCATTCCCGCTTGCGTCATTGTCATGAATAAGAACAAGCCGGACTCCCTGCGTAACCAGATTCTTTTCATCAATGCAGACCGCGAATTTGCTGAAGGCAAGAACCAGAATAAACTGCGCCCAGAGGACATCGAGAAAATCGACTTCGTATTCACCCACAAGCGCACGCTGCCGAAATACAGCCGCCTTGTGACTAAGGAAGAGATCGTGGAGAAACACGACTTCAACCTGAACATTCGCCGCTATGTGGACAACACGCCCGACCCGGAGCCGGAAGACGTGCAGGCTCATCTTATTGGAGGGATACCTGTTTCGGAAGTGATCAGTGATCAGTTAGCTGTGATCAGTAGAAAATTTGGTGTCGAGGCCTCTACTCTGTTCCGACCGGAGCGCGAAGGTTACATGGCGTTTGTGGATGCGATTGCTTGTAAGGCTGTGATCAAGCCTCTGATCGAAGAAGAGTCCTCAGTTCAGGACACCCTTACCAAACATCGCGATGCTCTGCAAACTTGGTGGGAGGTCGCTCGTCATGACTTCGCCCATCTACGAGAGGGCAAGAAAATGCCAGAAGTTCGGCAGGAACTACTCACCACTTTGAAAGACCGCTTCATTCCGCTCGGTGTGTTAGATGAGTTTCAAAGCGCCGGCGTGTTTGTGAACTGGTGGCAGCAGATCCGTTACGATCTGAAAACCATCGTTTCCACAGGCTGGCATCACACTCTTATCCCGGACAGCTATCTGATTGCTGAATTTTTCCAAACAGAGGCTGATGCCATTGAAGCATTGGAGGCATCGATCAGCGAGGCGCAGAGCGAACTCGCCGAGGCCGTAGAAACCGGGCAGGAACTCGCCGCCTACGAACCCGAGGAAGATGAATCGATCTCTGCTGCCGTCATCAAGGCTGCACTTAAGTCCTTGATCGAAGACCTCAAGGATACTCCCGGAGAATCTGCCAAGAAGGAACTCAAAGCTCTCCAAGCTCAGGAAAAAGCCATCACCTCGCTGGAGAAGCGCATCAAGGACAGTAAGGCTGATCTCAAAACTCTTACAGATGAACTCAATCTCAAGATTCAGCTGAAACGACTCGGTGATGCGGATTTCAAAGCAGAGACCCAACAGCTTCTAACACAAGTGGCTGCAAAAATCGCCGAAATCGATCCTGAGAAAAAGGAGAACAAGAAGCAGCTAACAGCTCTCCAAAAAGACCACGCCGCGCTGGAAGTCCGTATTGCTAAGACCGAAACACTCTTTACAGACATCGGCGGTAGGCTCACGGACGAGGAAGCCAAGACCCTCATCCTGAAAAAACTTCATGACATCGCCACCCACGAACTCAATCGCTACCTCAAGGCTGCAAAACGCCAGCTCATCCAAGCGGTTGAAAATCTTTGGGACAAATACGCTGTCTCCAGCCGTGCTCTGGAAAATCAACGAACCGAAACCCTTACGACGCTGGATGGGTTTCTAACTGGATTGGGGTATTTGAAATGAGTGTGGATTATTGGAAAGAGTCAGACTTGGACTCAATGGTAGCTGTTTTAGAGAGCGGTTCTCGCCCCAAAGGTGGGGCCTCTACTGAAACTGGTGAGATACCAAGCCTAGGTGGAGAAAATATCATTAGAAATGGCGGCGTCACACTTGAATATGTAAAAATGGTCCCTCTTTCATTTTATGAGCGAATGACAAAAGGGCATCTTCTTAATGGAGACGTATTGATTAATAAGGATGGTGCTCAGACCGGTAAGGTCGGCATATACAGAGATTGTGGAAACATTAAGGCCAGTATTAATGAGCATTTGTTTCTGATGCGAGCTAAGGAAGATATTCTTATACAAGAATATCTCTATTACATTCTTTTGTCAGAATCCGGTCAAAAGCAGATTGCAGGTCAGATCTCAGGATCCGCTCAGCCTGGGCTTAAGTCGAATTTTCTAAGAGGAGTTGTAACCGAAATCCCACCCGTCCCAGAACAAACCAAAATTGCCGAGATTCTCTCGACGATCGACCGGGCCATCGAACAGACGGAAGCCCTGATCGCCAAGCAGCAGCGCCTCAAGACCGGCCTGATGCAGGATCTCCTCACCCGTGGCATCGACGAACACGGCAACCTCCGCTCCGAACAAACCCACAAATTCAAAGACTCCCCGCTGGGTAGGATTCCGGCGGAGTGGGAGGTTCTAACTTTGGCATCAATAGGAACGTGGAACAGTGGCGGCACACCGTTCAAAGCAAATCCAAATTTCTGGGGCGACGATATTCCATGGGTCTGTCCAAAGGACATGAAGACTTTTGATTTGCACTCAACGATTGAAAATCTGACTCATCTCGGCTTGCGAAATGGCAGCAAGTTGATGCCTGCTGGGTGCGTCTTTATTGTCGTCCGGGGAATGATCCTCGCTCACACATTTCCAGTTTGTATCACCAGTTGTCCGATGTCGTTGAATCAAGATGTCAAAGGTATCGTGGTCTCGCCAAATATCGAAGCGCGCTTTTTTGCTTACTGGCTTTTCGATAAA
This sequence comes from Akkermansiaceae bacterium, assembly GCA_031374665.1. Taxonomy (GTDB): domain Bacteria; phylum Verrucomicrobiota; class Verrucomicrobiia; order Verrucomicrobiales; family Akkermansiaceae; genus Luteolibacter. The sequence continues at coordinate 12,614 of JANMGO010000032.1, forward strand.
GGACAATCGCTTCTCAAGATCACGACGACAGCCACTCACGGGACAAAGCGTTTTGATATGAACGAGCTATTTGCAGTTCCTATCGCAGTTCCATCGAAGGCAGAGCAAGCACAGATTGTAAAGGTTCTCGACGAAACAGAATTTCAGATTACGACAAATAAAACACATAGGGCGAAACTCCACTCCCTCAAAACCGCTCTGATGCAAGACCTGCTGACCGGGCGGAAGCGTGTCACGAACTTGCTGGATAGGAAGGAGACTATTGCGTGATTCAATCCATCGAGCGCCTTAGAAATTTTGGGATTTATCGCGACTTCACAGGTGGTGCCCAGAGTGCGGTGCCTTTATTCAAGAAGCGAAACCTGATTTATGGTTGGAATTATTCGGGTAAGACAACGTTATCCCGTCTGTTTCAGTCCCTCCAATTCCCTGATCGAACGCCGGTTCACGCGGGATGTAGTTTCACGGTGAAATTTGCAAATGGGACTGAAACGACAGAACACAACCGTTCCACACCTTATCCGGTCCGCGTATTTAACCGCGATTTCATCAGCGCAAACTTTCGGGAAGGGCATAGCGCCCCCGCTGTTTTCATTGTCGGCGAAGAGAGCCTCACTTTGAGAAGTCGTTTGGAAACTTTGCGAGATGCCCAAGTTCGCCTAACTGGCAGGATAGAGGACCGGCAAGCGGAAATCGACCGGATTGAGCAAGATGACGCTAAGGCGGGAACGGCACGTGCAACCGCTGTGGGTCAAATCCTTGGTGTCCGGGATTTCCGCCGTCCGGATCTTGAAACCAAAATACTTGAAGTGCGTGGTAATCCGACGGTTCACCAGATGACGGAAGAGCGACTTCAGGCAGCTGTTGATACATTCCGATCCGGTGAACAGTTTTCCGCAAATGCTCCGCTGCGGATCACTATGCCTGATCTGGTCGAAGAAATTCGAATTGCGAGGGAACTCCTCCGGCGCACGGCGTCCTTCGATGCGATTCAGGGATTGAGCGAGAATCGCCCCTTAGAAGACTGGCTCAGAACTGGACTTGGACACCACGATGCTGCTGGTGTGTGTAAATTCTGCGAAGGAGCGCTAACACAGGAACGGCTGAATTTGCTCCAACGTCACTTTTCGACCGCGTCTCAGCAACTCCTGACTCAGGTAAATGAGAGAATCGCACATCTAGGAGGCCTCGTGTTTGATCTTCCTCGTCTTGATGCGGCGAATTTTCTCCAAGAAGTTAGGCAGCGTGCGCGCACCGAATTAGAGAGGATTGCCGATTGGCTTCAATATACGGCGAGTATCCGGGATAGTCTTGTTGCGTCACTTCAACAAAAACGGTCCGCGCTAGAGTCAGCGTTGGAGTGGGTTGGTCCCGAGGATCGCCTCGGAGAAGGTGCGCTTGCACTCAATGACCTGGCCGAGTGTATAGCTATTCATAATGAACTTGTTAGAAACATAGGCGAAGTAAAGCGTCAGGCTCGCGAAGCCATTGAGCTTCACTATGCCGCAGTTCATTTTTTGGGACAGGATCTGGCAGTACATGAAATTCGTATTGCTCTCCTGCTAAAACGTAATCGATGGAGCGAAGCTGCGCGCGCAAGATTGGGTAGAATGGAAAGACTCATAGCAGAACAGATTGACCGGGCTGCGCGCGGGGCGGAGCGATTCATGGAACTCGTCACCTTTCTGCTGCGAGGCAGTGATATTCATGTCGAAAGTCGAGGGGAGAGCGAGTTTCAACTGATGCGAGGGGCTAACCCAGCAGACAAGCTCAGCGACGGTGAGGTGACCGCCATAGCATTCGCATACTTCGTAACCAGTCTCGAAGGTGATGGGGAGGACCTGGCAAATACAATCGTCTATGTTGATGATCCTATTTCGAGCCTCGATTCAAACCACGTGTATGCGGTCTATTCTCTGATTACGAAAAGGCTTCAAGAGGCTCTGCAGCTTTTTGTTTCCACGCACAATTCAGAATTTTTCGGCCTGTTGAAGGAGCTTTGGCTCAATGAACGCGGACGATTTTTTAGGGGTTCAGAGGCATTCTACGTGCGGCGCAAAGCAGATGATGGGGGACCATTTTCCAGCTTGGAGCCACTTCCTCCGTTGCTGCGCCGGTTCAAGTCTGAATACGAGTTCATATTTGCTCAGATTCACGCATTCGCATCCAACCCGGCACCATCAGATCATGAAGCGTATACAACACCAAATCTTCTGAGGCGATTTCTCGAAGCCTACCTTGGCTTTCGAAAGCCCTGCACCGCCGCCTGGTATTCGAAGTTAGATCTCATTCTCGATTCGGACGAGGAATGCGGCGAAGTGCAAAAGCTGCTCGATGACGCTTCTCACCTGCAAAGCACTGGGAGAGCACTCCAAGAGCCGGCATTTGTTTCCAGTGCGCAATCTTGTGCTCAACGGGTTCTTCGTGGCCTTGAGGCTAAAGACCCGCTTCACTACAACTCACTCATCGCTGTCCTCAGTTGAAATACTCATCTCCCATGAAAACTGAAGACTCATCCGATTTCGGGGTTAGTGCAGAGGACCTTCGAAAGTATCCTTGGCAAGAGTTGCTTGCCGCACATCCGGACAAGGATTGCCAGACCTATTACCAAGTTTTTGGAAGGACATCCGCAACTTGTCGCGATGCCGGCGATGCGCTCGGCGCGAGGGTCTATCACTTCCTTAACGTTATCGCTTCTTTCAGAACTGTCTTCGGTTCGGAGACGGCACCATATCGCCCTGTGCTCCAGTATTTCGACGGAAGAAGATCGACAGTGCCTGAGGACCTTTCAGACCCGGATCTCGACGCGCTTCAGGGAATCGTAAACGAAGTGGAGGACGTTGAGTTTCGTGCAAGGATTGCGGATTTACTTTGGGTTTGCCGCAGGGACTACAAGGCCGCAGGTATTGCAGTTTCTTCGCTCCTTGAATCGTCGGCGAACCTGCTCTCTGGAGAACTATGGCCTCCGTTCATTGAAAGGCTAGATAGGGCGGCTGCAATCTCCGTGAGGAAGGGATTTGAAGCGATGCGTCAAACCGTGATTGATACGGTTGAACTTCGCATCACAGAATTTCGTGAAGACCCGAAGAATGGAATTTGCTGCCTGAGATTGATGTCGATTTTGCTTTTCTTGGGTGCTGGCGACCCAAAGCAGTACGCCGCACTTGCTGTGGAATTGGCCAACGGTTTTGCTTCAACAGCGGCATGGAATTTTTCGGAAGACTACTGGCTAATGGCGAAATCCTGGTATCTCAAAGCTGGCGACGAGCCATCTGCAAACGCAGCACTGATTGCTGCTGCGGAATGTCGAATTTCACGGGCGGAGGAAGGGCTTTCTAAATCACCACCCGAGTTGTTTTTTGCAGCGCATTGGATGGCCCAAGGTCTGGATGCTTTAAGAAATGCCAAGGCCGCCCCATCGCGAATCAATGAAATTCATCACCACTTACTTTCCCTTCAAAAGCAGTCACGAACAGAATTTTATCCGATAGGACCGGACCCGGAGTCTATGCCGGGATTTAAAGAAGAGCGTGCGCGGGTTCATGCGGCCGTCACCAAGCATTTTTCCGGAATCGATTTTGAAAAAGCGCTCTTCAAACTGGCATTTCTTCGCGATCCAACAAGTTTAGAGGATCTAAAAAAGAACGAGCTGGAAAATTCCGAAGGGTTGATCTGGGACAAAATCTTTGGTGTTACTCAGCTTGATCAAGATGGCAAGGTGGCAGACGTGATGCAACCGCTGGGACTGGATCACGAAAATCTCGACCAAGTTGCGCTTCGTAAGAAGTTGCTCCATACTTCGAAAACGTTCGGATGGCCTTTCGCCGTGGAATTTCAGATTGAACCAGCGCGTTGTATCATAGCGGACGAGCATCCAATTTCATTCAGAGACCTAGCAACACTTGTTAAAAACAATGCATTTATCCCACCTGGTCGTGAGGGAATTTATCTCCGTGGCATTCAGGCCGGATTTTTTGGTGATTGGCTTGTAGCAATGCACCTCCTTGTTCCTCAACTGGAGGCCTCTTTTCGTTATGTGCTTCAGCAGCATGGCGTGGTCACTTCAACATTGGAGTCAGATGGCACTCAAAAAGAGCGCGACATCAACCAGTTGCTTTGGGATCCTACTTTAGGAGAGATTTTTGATGACGATTACTTGTTCGACCTGCGTGGAATTTTAATCGAAAAGTTCGGATGCAACTTGCGTAACGACTTGGCGCACGGGTTAATGTCTGAACGAGAATTTTACACCGCCGAATCTGTTTACCTCTGGTGGCTTGTCATCCGCATGTGCTGGATGGGATACAAAGCTGTTCCTGACGAACTGCAAGATAGCCCATAATTTTATTTTCTGCGAACTTTTCAATGAAAGCACAAGACCTCCAATTCACTCAACTGCTCGAAGGCTCGAAGCAGTTTATAATTCCCATTTTTCAACGTACCTACAGCTGGGAGCGGAGCCATTGCGAACAGCTGTGGAACGACATTATCCGGGTAGGTAGTAACCCCGATCTGAACAGTCATTTCATTGGCTCTGCGGTTTACATTCCAGAACAGGACACCAGTGCTGCGATTTCCCGCTGGTTGGTGATTGATGGACAACAGCGGATCACGACGATGACGCTGCTATTGCTGAGCTTGATGAAACGCCTGAAGGCTGAGGATCTGGATGACCCGGTATCCGCAGCTCAAATCGAGGACTCCTATTTACGCAACCGCTATGGCAAGGGGGATCTGAGTTACAAAATGCTACTTACCAAGACCGACAAGGATACACTGATCGCGCTATTGGAAGGTAAGACACCGCCGGATCCCATTTCCGCTAGAATCAAGGACAACTTTGATTTCTTCTCTGAACAGATGGCCACCGCTGATGTGAAGACCGTCTATCAGGGAATCCAGAAACTCATGATTGTGGATGTGCGCCTGCAGCAGGGATTGGACAATCCGCAAATGATCTTCGAGAGCATGAACTCGACCGGCAAGGCACTAACTCAGGCGGACTTGATTCGGAACTTTGTACTCATGGGCCTCCAGCACGACCTTCAGACCCGCCTCTACAACGATTACTGGCGTCCCATGGAAATCGTCTTCGGTGCGGAGAACTATAACAATCAGTTCGACGAGTTCATGCGCTACTTCCTAGTGATTCAAACTGGCAACCACCGTATCCGCAGGGGAGATGTTTACAACGAGTTCAAAGCCTACTCTCGCAAGCATGAGGTTGAGGCACTGCTGGCTTCGCTGAAAGACTATGCCGGCTACTATTGCGCGATTGCTCTCGGGAAGGAAAAGGACGTGCAGCTAGCCAGTGCCTTCCATGACATCAGGGAACTGCGTGCGGATGTCTGCTATCCGTTTCTGATGGAGCTATACTCGGATCTTGTGCTTCAGCGACTGAGCAAGCAGGAGTTCATCGAGATCGTGTTGATGGTGGAGAGCTACGTGTTCCGCCGTGCCGTGTGCGATATTCCTACCAACTCGCTGCGGCAGACCTTCGCGACCTTCAACCGGAAGTTAAAGAAGGATCGCTATATTGAGAGCGTCAAAGCTGCTTTCCTCGGATTGCCATCCTATCGCCGCTTCCCGGGAGATGCCGAGTTCCAACGCCAGTTGAAGGTGCGCAATCTCTACAACTTCAATCGCCGCTCGTATTGGCTTCGTCGTTTCGAGAATCACGATCGGAAGGAGCGCGTCATGGTACAAGACTACACCATTGAGCACATTATGCCACAGAACGAGAGTGTGAACGCGGATTGGCAGGCAGAACTTGGCGAAGATTGGAAGCGCATCTGGGCTCAATATCTCCACACGCTCGGCAATCTCACACTGACTGGTTATAATTCGGAATACAGTGATCGTGCTTTCAAAGATAAGAGGGATATGGAGGGCGGCTTTCACCAGAGTCCGCTGCGCCTCAATGAAGGGCTTGGGACCTGTAAAGTCTGGAATGAGGAGGCGATCCAAAAACGCGCGAACCGCCTCGCTGAAAAAGCTACAAAGATATGGACCGCTCCATCTCTCCCGGCAGATATTCTGGAAACCTACCACGAGAACGGATCGGAGGAGTCGGAGTATTCGTTATCGGACCATCCTTATCTCGACGGAGGAATTACCCGCGAACTCTTCGATGAGCTCCGTGCGGAGGTGCTGGCGCTCGACGAATGCGTTCGTGAAGTCATTCTCAAACTCTACATCGCCTTCAAAGCGGAAACAAACTTCGTGGACGTGGTTCCACAGGCCAAGCGGCTCAGGCTCAGCTTGAACATGGATTTTCCTGAGGTGGACGATCCTCGCAAGCTCTGCAAGGACGTGACTGGAGTCGGTCGCTGGGGGAACGGTAACACCGAGGTGTTTCTGGAGAAGCTGGAGGATCTGCCCTACATCATGGGACTGATCCGCCAATCGCTCGAAAAGCAGCTGGGAGATGAGAGTGAGGAATCCTGATTTTCCGAAGTTGTTTCATAGTAACGTAATTAATTTCTAAGTAACTTTAGTATTGTTACTTGGATATATTTGATGTTACTTAGATCCAGATGCAGGCGATTTTACAGGCTAAAACTGCTGATTATTTACGGGAGACGCTCGGGATAGAGGCGGTATTTTCACCATTTGAGGGCTTAAGCAGGCTACCGCTTCATTTCACGGAATCCTACGAGATTGCTCTCTGCATACTGAAGCATAAGGACTTTCTTGCATTAAAAGTCCGCGATGCAGCTCCGACTCCGGGGGCGATGACAAAACATGCGCAATGGCTGCTGGACAAGACTGGGCTGCGCAGTCTCTTCATTCTTGAAACGGTGAGCGCCCATGAGCGAAAACGTCTGATTGAGAAGAAGATTCCATTTTTGTCTGTTGGGCAGCAGCTTTATTTGCCCGATCTGGGGCTGGACTTAAGAGAGCATTTCAGTGCGCCGAAACGTGTGAATTTCAAGATTACGCCAGCTGCACAGGTGGTGGTATTGGCTGCTCTATTAAAGCGCATGGACCCATGGTCTGAATTTACGGGAGCTGGGCTAGCAGAGCGATTTAGCTACACCAAAATGACAATGACCCGGGCACTTGATGAGCTGCGGCAGTTGGAGTTGGTGGAGTGTGAGGGCGAGCGGCGCTTTGCAAGGCATCACTTTCTTGTGAAGGGACGTGAACTATGGGAGAAGGCACGGCCTTATTTGCGTTCTCCGGTTAAAAGGCGCGTTTATGTGGACGAATGGTTTCCTGGTTGTGATTTTAAATCCGGAGACTCTGCATTGGAGGAAATGACCATGCTTGCCATTCCAAAACGTGCTGTATGGGCAATCACAAATAGTGAGTGGAAACAAATTCAGAGAGAACCGGGGCTGCATATGATACCAAGTGTATCTAAAGATATGGCGCACGCTGAGTTTGAAATCTGGCACTATGAACCTCGGCTCTTGTCTGAGAAGCCATTGGTGGACCCACTTTCATTGGCACTTAGTCTTGCAAATAATTCTGATGATCGTGTGCAAATCGCCATCGATCAATTGTTAGGAGGTCTATTATGGTAAAAGGCCTTGATCGCTTCAAAGAGCACTTTGCTGAGTATTCGGACCGATACGTTCTGATTGGTGGGACGGCTTCCAGCATGAGTATCGAGGAAGTTGGGGGAGAGTTCAGGGGAACCAAAGATTTGGACTTGGTGCTGTGTGTCGAAGCGTTCGACCCGGAATTTGCCGAAGTCTTTTGGAATTTTATCCGTTTAGGGAAATATGAAACCCGCCAAAAGAGCACGGGAAAACGACTATTTTACCGTTTCCATACTCCGCAAGTGGAGGGATATCCGGAGATGCTTGAGTTGTTCGCCAGAGTGCCGGATGCGCTCGATCTCAAAGGCGACACTGGAATCACTCCAATTCCGGTGGACGAGGAGATATCCAGTCTGTCTGCCATCCTGATGAACGATGTCTACTATGACTTTGTGATGGAGCGCCGCGTCATGCTCGATGGTGTGTCTTTGGTTAAAGCAGATGGCCTGATACCACTAAAGGCTCGCGCCTACGTGGATTTAACTCAGCGAAAAGCCGCCGGCGAACCAGTAGATTCCAAAAACATCCGCAAGCATAAGAACGATATTTTTCGACTCTTCACCGTGCTGGAACGAGATGCTAGGATATTGATAGCTGATAGCTTGAAACAAGATCTGGCCGCAGCTTTCACGCTAATGAAACAAGAGCCGCCGGATCTGAAATCTTTAGGTATCACTCGTATGACCTTTGCTGAAGTGCTGGACGGACTGAGCCAGATCTACAATCTATCAGAAAACCCCGATCAAACATCATGAGCGCCAAAGACAGCCCCGCCCAGATACGCCTCGACGAGCGCCAGCACGTAGAGAAGCCGTTGTTGGATCAGTTAGCCGGGCTGAGCTGGGAAATCATTGATCTGGATTTAAAGCAGCATCCCGGAGATAGCCACCGCACCAACTTCGCAGAGGTGGTGATGCTGCCTGTGCTGCGTGAACAACTGAAAGTGATTAACCCTTGGCTAGAGGATGATCAGGTAGAGGAGGTGGTGAAGACACTCACGGTAAATTTTCCCAGCACAAACTTGCTGCAAAATAATCAACACGTATTCGATCTGCTGTTAGAAAATACAAGTGTCAGCGAGAACCGCAAGACGGGAGAAAAAAGTCCGTCGGTGAAGTTCATTGATTTCAAGAACCGGGACAACAACCGCTTCATTGCCGTCTGTCAGTTTAAAGTGCGTATCTTAGGCTCGGAGCGTCACATTATCCCAGACATTGTGCTTTTTCTAAACGGGCTGCCAGTGGTCGTGATTGAGGCGAAGTCACCTAAAGTAAAGGAACCGATACCTGAAGCTATTGACCAGTTGCTGCGCTACAGCGAACAGCGTGGAGCGAAGGGCGAGGGGAGTACACCGTTGTTTTACTACAATCAATTTGTGATCACGACCTGCCGCCAAGAGGCAAAGTTCGGCACAATCACCACGCATGCAGAAAAGCATTTTTACCGATGGTCAGATCCCTATCCACGCACGCTGAACGATCTGGATCATGGAAGCGGTAGCCCGAATGATCAGCAACGGTTGGTTGCCGGGATGCTAGACAGAGATAATTTATTAGACCTTATCCGCACCTTCACGATTTTCAGCACCAACACCAAGGGCGAGATGATCAAGGTAGTGGCCCGCTATCAGCAGTTCCGTGCGGTGAAACTGGCAGTGAAGCGATTGCTGACTGGGAAAAATCCACGCGAGCGAAGCGGTATCATTTGGCATACGCAAGGGTCTGGGAAATCCCTCACGATGATGTTCATGGTGCGAGAAATGTATCGGCATCCTTCACTCTCGAAATGGAAGGTCGTCTTTATCACGGACCGCACGCAGCTAGAGCAACAGTTGGCAGAGACCAGCCAGAGTATCGGTTTCACCGTCAAGCCGGCGGAAAGTATCGAGGGGCTGAAAAAATTGCTCAGGAGTGATGCCTCAGACCTTGTCATGGCGATGATTCACAAGTTCCGGGAGACGGATCTTACGGAAACTTTCCCTGAGCTGAACACAAGCCCTTACATCCTCGTGATGACGGATGAAGCGCACCGCTCGCAGTATTCGCGATTGGCGGCCAATCTGGACAAGGGCATTCCAAACGCCACTCGCATCGGCTACACGGGCACGCCCATCGATAAAACAGAACGTGTCTTCGGTGACTACATCGACAAATACACGATGCGTCAGGCCATCGCCGATGGGGTCACGTTGGAAATCGTTTACGAGGGCAGAACTCACAACGCCGAGGTGCCAGATAAAGCCGGGATGGATAAGAAGTTCGAGGATGTCTTCAGCGAGTATAACCTGGAGGAGCGGATGGAGATTTTGGGCTACGGTTCACGCACCGCCTATCTGGAGGCAGAAGCCACCATTGCAGCCAAGGCGAGGGATATGGTGCAACATTACCTGACTCACGTTTTCCCGAACGGCTACAAAGCGCAGATAGTAGCTACTTCTCGCGAGGCCGCTGTGCGCTACAAGAAACATGTCGATGAGGCGATCAAAGAGTCCATCGCGGCTCTAGAAATATCGAACCCGATGAAGCTGGACGTGGCCATGCTCAGGAGGCTTCAGAGCGATGTGGTAATCTCTGGTAATCACAACGATGAAATGCACTTCATCCCTTACACAAATGCCTCCAAGCACGAGTCCACCATCAAGGGCTTCAAGTTGCCTTTCGGTAAGGAAGACGAGGGTGTGAGCGGTGACATCGGTATCGTCATCGTGAACAATATGCTGCTCACGGGCTTTGACGCGCCGGTGGAGCAGGTGATGTATCTGGATAAGATCATCGTCGCTCACGGTCTCTTACAAGCTATCGCCCGGGTGAACCGGGTGGGTGGAGATTCTAAGGAAAAGGGTTTTGTTGTGGATTACGTGGGCGTCGGCCATCACCTGAAGAAGGCGCTCGATAACTACGACGAGCGGGAGCAGAAGGAGGTTGAGGATGTGCTGAGTTTTCCGGAAGAGGAGCTGAGGGAGCTAAAGGCCAGCCACGATGCGGTGATGGCTCTGCTCAAAAAGCACGGACTGACCGACCTGAACGATACTGATGGTTTTTACGATTTGTTTTATGATGAGGATTTGCGCTTTGAGTTCATGGGACTTTTCAAAAAGTTCACCAAGAATTTGAACATCGTCTTTCCCGCCAAGGAAGCTCTCAACTATATGGGCGACTTTCAGTCCCTTACGGCGATCAACGAGATGGCCTCGAAACATTTTCGAGATGATAGGCTTAGTATGAAGGGAATACCTCCGAAGCTGAGGAGTATCACCGACGCCTTTCTAGAATCACGCGGCATCGATGTGAAGATAGAACCTATTTCCATCTTGGATGAAGATTTCCAGAAGGAAGTTAAGAAGCATGTGCGGACCAAAACCAAGGCAGCAGAAATCGAGCACGCTATACGGCATCACCTCAGTGTAGATCTAAACGATGACCCTGAACTGCAAACCTCTTTCTCTGAGGCTTTAGCTAAAATCCTCGAGGAGTTCGCCAACAACTGGAAGAAGATCTACGAGGAGCTGGAGAAACTACGTCAGCGCATCGTGGACGCCGGCAACGAACCTACCTACGGACTGCATCGCAAAAAACAGATGCCAATTTTTCGGATACTAAAACGTGAGATTTTTGGTGAGGGTGCCATAGGAGATCTCTCCAAGGTCGCAGCAGTTGAGTTCAAGCCCGGCGATTCAAGGATGATTGACGATGAACCAGTCTACGGGATGAAGGAGGAGGAAAGGATCAGTAAGCTCGTGGCCTTGACCCAAGAACTTTACGGAGAGATCGAGCGTGAATTAAAGCTCGTTGGATTTTGGGAGAGTATACCGGCTCGCAATAAGCTAGTAGCGGATCTTCAGAAGACTCTTCTGCAACCGGAATTTAAGCATATGCCGGGTCTCGTAATGAACCGGAAACACATCATCAGCCGCTTGATGGAAATCGCCGAGAAAAACCACGATACGATTCTCTACGCCAACTGATGGAACTTAACTACCAGATTGTCCGTTCGTCTAAGCGCAAGAAACTTACGATCACCGTAGAGCGCGATCGGTCGATAGTTGTCCACGCCCCCACGGCAGCAACAGATGATGAGATCCGTGAGGTCGTGGATTCCAAACGGCAGTGGTTGTTCGAAAAAGTTAATCACGCGCAAAAGTATCAAGACCGGCCCCACGCACCCGGCAAGGAAGTGGTAAACGGGGAATCCGTTCCCTATCTTGGCCGGGATTACCCCATTGAGATTACCGAAACGAAAACCGGCGGCGTTGAGTTTTCTCGCCGGTTTCTCATCCCCGCAGCCCAGCAGGCGAAGCGGCGTAAGGTGTTGAAGGAGTGGTATGTCAATCGCGCCACTGAAACCATTCTTCCCCGGGTGATAAGGCACGCTAGGGAATTGGGCGTCGAGTTCGGCGAGGTCAAGATCGTGGACAACCGTTACCGATGGGGGTCATGCACGATAAAAGACAACGTGAACTTCAACTGGCGTCTAATCAAAGCACCGATGTTCGTGATCGACTACGTGATCGTGCATGAACTCGCGCACCTGATGGAAACCAACCATACCCCACGATTCTGGAACATCGTGAGAGCCAAAGCTCCCTCCACTGAGAAAGCCAAGACTTGGCTCAAGGAGCATGGTCAGATGCTTGAGGAAGAAGTGTGAGTGAACCTCAAGCTGAGCCATGAGCGGCTTAGGCTGCGCGCGTCCGTGGTGAATCGAGACTCATTCAGGACAACTCATCATTATGCACAGGTGCCAACGTGATACACAAATTGACCGTCCAATCCGTAAAAGATCTGCGGCCTGGCGGTAGCTGCATTACGCTGGATTTCAACTGCATCAGAATACGGTTTGATGGCCGCAAGCTTGGTGAATGGAATTTTATAATTCAGGTTTTCCCCGAAAAAGTAGATACCTTTGTTGGTAATGACGACTAAACCGGTATCCGTGTGCTTCACTTCCTCCCATGATTGTGGATTTGCCTTAAAGCCACCAACTCTCCAGTAGAGGCCTTTCATCAGCTTGATGCTAACGCCAGTGGAGCCACCAACCACATTTCGCATCTTCACATATTCATACAGTTTAATATCGGGAAATACCCACAACAAAACTTCACCCTTGTCTAACCTCAATGGCAAATTGTCATCAACCGTGATACGTGTCTTTGGCGCGCCGATGATCAAATCATTGATAACTGAAGCCTTCAAAAACTTGGTTAGGCTTCCGCGAGAGTCCAATTCATCAACTGGCAAGGCAAACGCTTCGATCATCTCATTTAGGTGGTCCTGTTCATCTTGGGAAATAAATTTTCCATCGCAAACCTCATCAACTAATTCACCCCAGATCTGCTTGAGAAAACAAATGCTGTCCTGTGGATTTATGCCAACCGATCGAAACTTATCCTCAACTTCTCTGACGCAACTATAATAATTACTGCGGGCATTAAATGTTCTGCGAACTATGGATCTAAGGCATTCAATTTGCCCCTTTGGCGTTGATAGCTCAAGCTGCTCCTGCAAATCAACAGTCCGCATATTAGCATCAGTATTGAATTTAAGATTACCTCTGAACTCTCTCAGCTTAGCCAATTCGATTGAATCCACTCCATCCATGTATGCTTCGATGTTGGCTATGACATTTCTGATCAAATCGATTTCGCAGCCTTCAAATTCCCTATCAAGGATGGCAATGTTGTTGGCGATCAGCTGCAGCATCCTCAATATCGTGTGGCAGTTTTCTTGCCCATCCATACAGCCGAAGACATGTTGAATAAAAAATGGCACGCGACCGCCGCTGATATTCCATCTCTCCACGTAGGAGGCAATCTCATCGGGAACCTTGTCCAATGGTCCGTGAATTTGCAGCGCGTTGCAGAGAAAAATCAGCTCTTCTCGCTCAAGATTTCCATCACAGGCGACCACCGCCGAGATAAGGGAGGTGACGTAGTCCTTTCCGTCATCCTTAAGTTCCTGGAGTTGCTTCGCCTCAAGTTGATTTCCAAGAGAATCCAAAACATCGAAAAGCTCAAGAAATGCTTCGCGAATCGCATAAGCGGTATCATTTTGTAAGTCGTCATTCATAGATGGATGATCTGCGTGTTATTGGGCCGTATGCTAGGAATTTGCTTTTTCACTTAGCGTGGAGAATACAGAGAAGGGCTGTCTGTGGAAGGGGAAAGGTGTTGCCGGAGTTTTGTCGCTTTCAAGCCGCTAAATTAATTTCGGGCTTCCATCCCGCTGCGGATACGCTCAAACGTCGCTGTGAAATTATATGAGAGACTACACCTTTTATATCGCAGTCAATCCTTCGTTAACGGAGTTCTATGGTCATAAGGGCGTACCAGTAAAGATTGGCTACGTAAGCCAAAAGAACTGGGGTTATCGAGTTCGCGGACTAAACGGAATGGTAGATGTTAACTCAACAAAATATGGAGAGGTCAAAGACGGCGTTCATATTTTAGAGGAGAACTGGAGGATTCCAGAAGGATGCTTTCTCTATGTGCGGACATCTGAAAGTCCCAGAATTATTGAGGCACAAATCGCAAAAGAAATAGAGAACAGCGGAGGCCAAAAAATCGAGGGTCATTTCACTCATAAGAACGACGAACCTGTTTCGTCTCAAGAGCTATTTATTCTAGCTGAGCGAACAAAGTATTTTAATGTAAGACGAAAACGTGCTTCATGGGATACCAATACAACTTTCTTTGGAGGTCGCTCACCGCAACAAGATCGTGAATTTGATGTAGTTGAGACGAAGTTCTGTGTAGAGGATCAGCTTCGTCTGATCATCAGGTCACTTTCCGGCGAATTTAATCAAGAACAAGTTGTAGATGGCGAGGCTTAGGAATCCGTCTGACTAAATTTGGGCGTGCACGCCGGCACCGCCATTGCTATTCAATTTTACATAAACAAATACATGCCCTCTCAATATTTTTGCCACTCTTGCGCCTTGCGCCTTGGTCACATTAAGCCCTTGTCCACAATCACTCCAAATCTAACGGGGAACTCTTATCAGTTCGACAAGTATCTCAAGCACACCATGCCGACAAGCTACGCAGGAGTATTGAGTCTTTTTGATCGCCCAGAGTATTCGGAATATCAGAAGTATACCGTGAGTGGCTCTCTCTCTGGGTGTTGCGAGATCGACACCCATGGAAGAACGAATTTAATTTGGTATGCAGGACGACATATTGGAATGACTTTTCAGAATGGACTTTATTACTGTCCTGATGACTCAATCAAAGTGGTTATTCATCACGATCTTACTTTTATACATAGCTTCCCAGTGAACTACGAGCTTCACTACATCAACAGATGCGTGGAGTGCGACTCGATTATCCCGACATAAGAATGAGACGCGAGTCACAGTAATCACAAGGGGTAAGGCCGAATGGTGCTAAGAACTGTGGCGGAGTATGCACCCTTCGGATAAGCAATAAATACTCCGTCAATATCGAGGAAAATAATCGGCTGCGCAGATCGAAATTGCCGAAGCTTAAAGCCAATGTCTAGGAGACGATGAAATTCATCAGTGGCAGACCTTTGAAGCTAAGAAAGTGTTTGATTTTTTATCAATCTAAGTGTCAGATTCGGCTTGTCGCCCTCGGTGACAAGCGTTGCCCATCCCGGGGGGGATATTAATGGGTGACGCTTTTTTTATGGCTCACTTCTCACGATGCGTTTCCCAACTATTATGCGCCATTTTTCTTCCATCATCACTTGATTACAAGTAATCAAAAGCAAAAGCAGTCTTGTCTATCTTGGCAAGAGTTGCTCAAAATACTGTGAGAATAAAAAATGAGTGATTCCAACGCTTATAAAACAATAACAGCGGGACAAGAGGCTGCCCGTAAATTCGACTACTTTATTACCGCACTGACAGGTGCCGTATTTTCGTATCTCATTAATCATCTTACGCCAGAAAGATTAGGTTGGAATAATTTTACTATGAATATGGTATCATTGCTGTTTTTCGCATGGTCTATTTATCTTGGGTTTAGACGGATTGAATCCCACCACGTTATTCTTTTTACTAATGGGGACATGTTAGATCTATCTGAAGAGTCAGGACAAATGATGAAGGTGATTACGGATGGAGTTCCTGGTTATAACACGGCTAATGGAGAATACTTCACAGTCCAGAAAGCCCAGAGTGTTTATGATCGGAATAAGAATCAGGTTGCTTCACTCGAATCTTCATTGAAGAATTTAACCGATAAGTCCGCGTTTCTTTATAAATCGCGCAATATTGTGTTGGCTCTAGGATTTTTCTCCTTGCTCGCCTCCAAAGTTGCCGAACCTTACCTCCAACCAATAGACAAGGAGAACAAGGCGGTGGAGGTCGAGGAGGCGACGCCAAGCAAGCCGCCTGAATAATTTTGGGAGTGCAAGGCGGCGACGTCTCTACTATGACGGCAGAGAATTTTTTCGCATCCTCTTTTTACGCAATACGACCAGCCATCGATTACCAATATAAATCGTACCACGAATGAGTTGCCACCACGTCAATTAGTCCGCATATCGGTGCAAAAATAAAGATTACAACAATTCCATAATTCATGCTCGCCTCCACAAGTCCCTTCCTCGATACAATCCTTGTTGTTCTCGGTGGTTTCTTGGCTGGCATCGTCGGCATAGTTGCGAACAGCTACGGACGTAAGAGGCAGGCTGTGGAGCAGTTCCTTTCTGACATTGGAAAGATAATGACGATCCACAAAGACACCAATTTCCACACGCTGAGCACTGAGGTTTTGCGCGAATCCCTTTGGCGCGTCAGACCATACCTCAATGCCAAGAAGTTCACTGGTTGTATGAACATCTTAGCTGACTACCAAAAGATTAACTATTACGAACTGGCTGAACAGAAGGAGGCCGCGCTGGTTTGGTCGCTTGCGAACGACAGAAAGTCGATAGATGATCGTATCACTGAATACCTTGACCGCTTTGCCAAAGAAATCCATTAAGCCGAGACATCGGCCTCAAGCTTGTGATAATACAAAAAACGGAAATTTTGTCAAACGGGTACCCTGCGGTACGGTTTATCCTCATCTAATCATCAAATACATCTGATCTTCGTCGGGCGTTTAGCCCTTGATCCAGTGCCCTCGTGGTGGCAGTTCGATTCCGAGTTTTACGCAATTCTTGCGCAGCGCTACGTCGGAAACACCGATGTCCTTGGCGGCATGAATCAGGGGCTTTTGCCAAACCAGTTTCTTCAGTGCCTTCGTGTCTGGCCAGTCCACCCGGCGTTTGACGGTCAGTTCCACCTTTGGTGGTTTCGCAAGTAACTCGGTGGGAGTGAGATTCCAGAATGTATGAATCAGTTTATCGTCGTCAATAGTGTCTCGGTAATGTTGATTCATCATTTGAATACTGGTGCCGCAGTTGTAAGCTGTGAGAGCCTCATTTTTATCACGCTCAGTCTGGAAGGTGATGGAAGTGTGGCGTATTATGTCCTGCACCCACTTCTTCGCGTTGGTGGCCTGCTTGAGCTTCTTCCTTTTGTAATTCCAGCCCTTAGGCTGGCCCTTAAAAGGAAACTTCTTCAGCCAAGCGGAGAGAGCGGGAGGAATGGGCACGGTGCGTTTCAGTTTGCGACGCATCTTGCCGCCACTAACCCGAATCCTGTCCTTGACGATGTCTTCCGGTCTGAGGTCTTCGATTTCACTGGGACGAAGCCCGGCAAACAGTCCGATGGCTACAGAGGCAGCCGTCGCACCGTCTTGGAGGAGTGTTGCCGCATAGAGCAGCCGTTTGCATTCATCGAGTGACAGCACAGCAATCTGACTTCTGTCGCGCGGCAGCTTGTCGAGACGGTCGCAGGGATTTTCAAGGCAGTAGTGATGGCGGACTGCCCAGTTGAAGAATACGGAGAAGGCCGTGCGATATGCTCGTTTGCTATTTATGTTATTATAGCGGCTTAGAATCTTTTCTAGATCAGAAACGGTGAAAGCACTTAACTCTTTGTTAGGGTCTGGTGTTAGGAGTAAGCGTAATGCGGACTCGTAAAAGCGCCTTGTCCGTAGTTCTTTGTCATCTCTAGTTTTAAGGAAGTCATTGTGGGCATTGAGGATGCTTACTGAAATTAGCTCCTCACGGTAGTGGGATTCCGCGAATGTTACCGCCGAGTCAATGTCGATGCCCCGGGATTTCAGTCGTTTTTCCAAGCTCACGTAATGAGATACGATCTCAGCCAGTTTCCGGTCATCAGCGGTCTTGATCGCTGCTTCGGCATCCGCGAGTTGATTGTCCTTCAGTCTTGTTCTTTTGAATTGGGTGGGTGTGGTTTGACCGGCCGCTTCACTCTCAAGATCTGCCCGCTCCTGTTCCGCTTCTGAACGGGTTGAATATATTTTGCGTATGCGGTCGCCATTCCTCTTGTAGCCGCTGAGGCGATATGACATTTTACCCGTGTCATGTTTCAGCTCTGTGATGACAAATCGAACTTGTTTTTTTGGTCTTGCCATGTGGGGTTTTGGGCACTTTCATGGGCAACATGCAAGAAAAAGTAATCGATGGGTCTCGTAAAGCTATGATAATAAAGATATCGAAGAAAATAAATGACTTATTTGTAATCAGTAGGTCAACGGTTCGAATCCGTTAGCCGGCTCCATTTTTTATTCCTCGAATACTGGATTATAATTCATGAGCAGGAAGTTCACGACGACCAGATTCAGCATCGCGATTTTATTCAGCCTTCTGTGTTTAGTTCTCGGATGTGAGAAAAAACAAAAGGAAGTCCCTAAAGCGGTTCCGATCAGCCTGGATGGCTCTATGGAAGTTGAGCTGATGACGTTTAATTTGCGTTATGAGAACAAACAGGAAATCGGCAAGCGGGCGTGGCGGAATCGAGTGGTGGGGATTGTCGGGATGTTGCAGCGGGAGAAAGTTGAGATTTTAGGAATCCAAGAAGGTCAGCATGGTCAAGTGGCAGATTTATGGGCGTCGTTGCCGAATTTTGGCTTCGAGGGCGTGGGTCGGGATGATGGAGAGAAACGCGGTGAATACACGGGGATCTTTTATCGGAAAGATCGATTTGAGGCTGATCCAAAAAACCGCGGCTCAATCTGGCTTTCCGATACTCCTAATAAAGCAGGTTCGAAGAGCTGGGGGAATTCGTTTCCGCGAATGGCGACATGGGTGCGCTTGTTAGATCGATCCAGCGGGCAGGCAATATGGGTGGTGAATATTCATTTGGATCACATGCATCAAGAATCACGAGAGAAGGGGGTGAAGCTTTTTGCGCATAAACTTGTCGAGATGAATCCCCAAGCTGAACCCGTTGTTTGGCTAGGAGATTTTAACGCGGGAGAGTGGAATCCGGCGGTTCGTTATTTGGCCGATGGTCTTCCTGCTAACGGATCGACCAAAGCATTTCCGGGATTGATGGAAACTTTTTATCAGCTGCATCCAAAAGACAAAGCACGCGGGACGTTGCATTTCTGGATGAGCGATCCGAATCGGCAATGGAAGGTGGATCACATATTCGTTTCCAAGCAGGCAAAGGTTTTGGAGGCGAAAATTGTGAAGAGTGGGGAGCCGTATTTATCGGATCATTTCCCGGTGAAAGCGCGGGTGAGGTTTTTGAAGAGTGAAGGATGAAGAGGCGCGACTGGAGTCACGCGGTCCAATAGATATTAGGCCAGTGTTCCCTCTGTGACTCCCAGTTTTTCGGTGGCGTGGATTTGGGTGAGAAGTTGGTCGTGGCTGATTTTTTCTGAGAGGAGGTTTTGGTAGGCAGTGATCGTGGAGATGGCGGCGTCGTGTGATTCATCGAGGAGTTCGATGCGGAAGTTGCGCAGACCGGAGGTGAGGAGTTGATGAAAGAAGCGGGCGCCGGTTTGGGCTCGACCGTTGAACAGGGTGTTGCGGCAACCGACATCGGCTTGGAGGCGGTGAAGTTGGCCGACGCGATCTTTTAGGTGAACGACGTGTTTTTCGCAGGGGCGTCCGCAATCTTTGTATGTGGTTCCTGTGCTGAGGAAGGTGCAGAACACGCAATGCTCCATGTGAAACATCGGCATGTGCTGATGAAGGGTGAGTTCCAGCCAGTCGGTGGGAGTTTTTTCTAACAAATCTAAAACCTGAGATATGTTGAGATCGTAGGAGATGGTGAGTTTATCTAGGCCCGCGTTTTCCTTGAGGAGCTTTGCGGTGAGAGGGTTGGCAGCGTTGAGTGAGAAATCGCCGATCTTGATGATGTCGTGACGATCTTTGAAATGATGCAGGGCCGCGAGGTTTCGTAGCAATAGGCCATCAGCGCCTGCGCGCTCGATCATTTTCAGATAACCGACCTCTCCACTTTTGATGATGCGCGGGGTGGCGAGGATAAGCTGAGATTTGGAATTATGAGATTTAAAAATTTCGACGGCGTCTTTGTAGCGACGTGGGTCTTCGAAGTCGCAGTAGATTTGAGACGGGGAGCAGGATATCGCGGCTTCGAGTTGATCGAGAGTGCGGGTGAGGACGGAAAGTTTTGGAGTGCCGAGTGCCGAGTGATCGGTGATTTCTGGATAGAGAGAATCGATGCTAACAATCGATTGATGATTTACGATTGATGATCCGACTTCGCCAAGGCTACGACGGACAGGTTGTTGATTTTTGATTTGTTCAAGATTTGAAATCAGATCGCGACGCAGTTGATTTAGTGCAGAGATGGGGAGGTGGCAGTCGCCTTCGATTTGATTTTCGAGGGAGGCAAGTTCGTAGGGTGTGTCACCGAGGCGGGAGAGTTGAGCGGTGAGGACTTCAGTTGTGAGGGGTTTGTTGGCGGCTTCTGTTAGGTGGATGCTTGATGCAGCGGTGGAGAGAGGGACAGAATGTCCCTCTGACGGACTGGAGCAGAATGCTCCAGCTACAAGGGATTCTCCTGCTTTTCCTGAAACGATGAGATGGAGAGGAGTTTTGTGCTGTTTGGGTTTGGCGTTTTGCCAAAACTTACGGATCGAAGATTCGAGGGCGGGGTCTGCGGTTTTGTAGAGAGTGACGCCTGGGCGGATGCGATCGAAGTTGATGCCAGAAAAGTTTCGATGGAAGATGATGCGGTCGTTCTCAATTTTCCAGATCGATGCGCCTTGTTCGAGATCGCGATTTTCTCCGGCGTCGAAGACGATTCCGTCGCCTGCTTTGAGTGGCGGGACTTGTTGGGATGGAGGGATGTCTAAACGAATCCAACCGTTCTGTGCTTCGATGATGGTTCCAAGGAAGGGGCCGCGCTTTTTTCCGAATTTTCCGTGGGTGAGGTAGGGGTGATTGGTTCCGGCGAGCCAGCCCGTCGTTAGGCCGCGAGAGAAGGTCATTTCTAGTTCGTAGCGGTCTTCTGTGGTTGTCGGGACTGAAATTCCCGACGACGGACTGGGGCTACAAGCCCCAGCCACGTGTGCATCAATAGCTTTCCTATACACTCGCGTCACGGCGGCGACGTATTCGGGGGTTTTAAGTCGGCCTTCGATTTTGAAACTGACTACTCCTGCTTTGATGAGATCTGGGATGAGATCTACTGCGGCGAGGTCTTGTGGAGAGAGTAGGTAACGATGTTCGCCGAGGTCTTGGACTTCACCATCGACGATGATCTCGTAGGGCATGCGGCAGGCTTGGGCGCATTCGCCGCGGTTGGCGGAGCGTTGGCCGAGAGATTCGGAGGTGAGGCATTGGCCGGAGTAAGCGACGCAGAGAGCACCGTGGACGAAAACTTCTAGGGGAGTGGAAAGTGCCAAGTGATCGGTGAGCACTGAAGAATTAAACTTTTGAATTTCACTGATGGAGAGTTCGCGGGAAAGGACGGCGCGCTCCATGGGGAAGAGAGTTTCGAGGAAGGCGAGACCTTCGGGGGAGGTGATGGTCATTTGGGTCGATGCGTGGAGCTCGACGTGTGGGATGATTTCACGCGCCATTTTTGCGAGACCGAGGTCCTGGATGATCAGGGCATCGACTCCGGCTTCGCCGACCAAGCGCAGTTGTTTTTCTGCGGCTTCGATCTCGTTGGTGAAGATCAAGGTGTTCATGGCGATGAAACCTTTCACGCCGTGCTTGTGAAGATAAGCCATGAGTTCGGGGAGATCGGCTTCGGAAAAATTATCTGCGCGGAGACGTGCGTTGAATTTTGGGAGGCCGAAGTAAATGGCATCGGCACCAGCTGCGACAGCAGCGCGGGCGCAATCCCAGTTTCCAGCAGGTGAAAGGAGTTCGGTCATGTGTGGAGAAATCTATGAGTAAAGTAAGGGGTTTTCATGATGTAGGCAACTGTCCTGGGTGATTTGAAAGTATTTCTTTATTGATAGGTTTCAAGGATCTGTGGTAAGAGGTAAACATGATGAAAAAGTCAAATCTATGGATGATCGCTGTTGTTGCTGGCCTTTTGCCTGCGGTGAGTTTTGCAGAGGGTGGTGGAAATGAGGATTGGGCGGAGAAGGCGGCGGTTGGATATGAGGAGAAGGCGGCGAAAGCTACGGCGGATGGGAATGCGGCGGATGCGGCGATTTATTTGAGAATGGCGCAGATCAAACGCGATGCGGGCGCAGCGTCTAAAGCAGGAAAAGAATTCAGTTGGGATGAGTATCACGCGTTAAACGGACAGCTCGGGGGAGGGAAGAAAGACAAGGGCGATGAAAAAGCTGAGCACAAAGAGAAGTCCAACGACAAAGAGGCGAAAGAGGAGAAGAAAGAAAAGGGCAACCCGGGGGATGGATTTATTAGTGCAGCGCAGGGATATCAGAAGCTTAGCATCGAAGCTGCGAAGGCAGGTGATGCTGATAAGGCAGGGATTTATGGTCAGCTTGCGAAGATCAAGTTAGATGCTTCGGTGGCGGCGAATCAAGGAAAGGACTTTGATTGGACCGAGTATCACGAGCTGAAGAAGAAGTTGGGGGAGTGATTGATACGAAAGGTAGGGTCAACTGGCCTCAGTTGACCGTGATTGGTATTGAATCGGGGATAGGAAAACGAGGCTGATAGGAAGGTCTCACTTCTGTTTGAGTGATCGTGCCATGGGCGTTTTTGATTTGGGTCGACTGCGGCGAGGCGACCCTACCCTTATCTGCGCTTCTTCCGTTTGTTTCCGGCGCCTTTTGATGGGCGGTGGGTGTTTTTCTGTGGGCCTGCGTGGGATGCGGGTTTTGGGGATGGTTTTTTGGAGCCGTGGCCTTTGTTTCCTTTAAAGCTGGAAGGTGGCGAGGATCTAACAGGCATTTTGACGCCTTCGGTGGTTGGTGGACCGGCGACGGCGAAGTCGACGAAGCGTTTGATTTTATCGATGGCAACGATGCGGAGTGGAAGTTTCATTCCGAGGGCGAGTCGGCGGCCGTCGAAGGAGGTCCATGCTTTGTTATGTTCTTCGAAGCGCCAGTTGGTGGAGCGTGGGAGGTCTTCGCGTTTGACGACGCCTCGGACACTCATCTCTGGAATTTCCACCATCAAGCCCATGGCACGAACATCGGTGATCACGCCATCAAAAGTGGTTTCCTCACCCTCGTTTTTGGCTTGGTCGGTGGAGGCGATGAGTTCGAGGTATTCGAGAAGTTTGATTTGTTTGGTCTCGGATTCCGCTTCTGCGGAGGTGCGTTCGGTATCCGAAATGTGGCGGGCGATGTCGCGGAGATCGGCTTGAGATGGGGTGCGATCCGCGTTCTTCGGCGCGTTATCGAGAAAGGGTTGAAGCGAGCGATGGACGATGAGGTCGGCGTAGCGGCGGATGGGCGAGGTGAAATGGGTGTAGTCGGTTTTCGCGAGGCCGTAGTGGCCGATGGGATCGGCGGCGTAGGCGGCGCGTTTGAGGGATTTCAGCAGGCCGAGTTTGATCGTGTGTTCCTCGGCGGTGCCTTTAGAAGAATCTAACAGGGCTTGGATGTGGGAGCGGTTGGTGAGATCTCCGGGTTGGTAGCCGTGTTGTTTGGCGGTTTCCGCGTAGTCGTCCAAACGTGATGGATCGGGATCTTCGTGGATGCGGAAGATGGAAGGTTTGGAACGTTCACGGAGGATTTTTGCAACCGCTTGGTTAGCGATGAGCATGCATTCCTCGATGAGTTGATGGGATGAGGTGTGGATCACCTGATGGGCTTCGCAAGCGCGGCCGTTTTCATCGAGTTTGATTTTGATCTCCGGCATTTCCAAATCGAGGGCGCCGTTTAAGAAACGATTTTTGCGCAGCAACGAAGCCATTTTCCATGCTTCCTTGACCGAGCCGGAAAGGGTGGGATCGGAACCTTCGGGGGCGGGTTTGCCGTCGAGGATGGCTTGGGCTTGTTCGTAGGAAAGCTTGGCGCGGGAATGGATGACGGCATCGACGAACTTGGTGTTGAGGATATGGCCGTCGTCTGAAATTTCCATGATCGCACATTTGGTGAGGCGATCGACGTTTGGTTTGAGTGAGCAGATTCCGTTAGAGAGCTCGGTGGGAAGCATGGGGAGAACTCGGTCGACCAAGTAGGTGGAGTTGCCACGCTCGACGGCTTCCTTGTCCATGGGTGCACCGGGTTTGATATAGTGGGAGACATCGGCGATGTGGACTTCTAACAACCAACCACCGCTTTTGGTTTTGGCGATGAAGATCGCATCGTCATGGTCTTTCGCATCGGCTGGGTCGATGGTGATGACGAGTTTGTCGCGGTGATCGCGGCGGCGTGCGATTTCCGCTGCGGGGATTTCTTCAGGAACGGCGCGGGCTTCGCGGAGGACATCTTCGGGAAAGGAGGTGCGCAGGCCGTAGCGAGCGATGGTTGAGAGGATGTCGACACCGGCATCGCCGGGCCAGCCGAGGACTTCGATGACGCGGCCGATGGGATCGGTGTTTGCGTTTGCCCAGCTTTCGAGATCGACCACGACGGTTTGTCCGGGTTCTGCGGTGGTATCGCCGGTGATGTTGATACGGCCTTCGAGGGCTTTGTCATCAGTTTCGACCCATGCGAAATTGGCTTTCTTACGGAAGATTCCGACGATGCGGCCGGAGCGGCGGGAAATGACTTCGATGACTTCGCCGCGCATTTCTTGGTCGTCTGGGACGGGGCCGCGCTGGCGGGGTTTGGAGGATGGCGCGGAGGTTTTGATGCGAACGCTGTCGCCATCGAGAGAGGTTAGGGTTTTATCACGAGGGATAAAGATGCGGGAGTGGAGTTTGAAATCGATGCCAGCGGTTTCGTTTTCTAAGTCTCCGATGACGGGGTAGAAGAAGGCGTGGCCGTTGGGGAGGAATTTGATCGAGCCGGTGAGCGAGCCTTTGGGGGCGGGTTG
>JANMGO010000042.1:0-40818 GCA_031374665.1 Akkermansiaceae bacterium
CCACGGAATGCACGGAGTACACGGAATGGTTGTTTACGCGCTAACCATTCACATTTTTTGATTTCTTCATTCCGTGTATTCCGTGCAATCCGTGGTTGAAATGATTATTCAGCCATTGGAGTCCCGATGCGCGCGTAAAGCTCGATTTGCTTGCTGGAGTTTTCTAGCAAGTCTTTCGCGAGGGTGACTTTTTCCGGTTCGAAAATTGTGATGGTGGATGAACCACCGAACGCGAAGTAGCCTTTCTCAGCACCTTTTTCGACGGGCTGGTTGGCGGTGTAGGTCTGATGGATGGATCCTACGCAGGTGGCACCGATTTCGAGGAGCAGGATGGTTCCGAAATCTTCAGTTTGAAGTTGGGTGATGGTGCGTTTGTTGGTCCAGAGATAGGAGAGTTTTTTGGCAAGGGCGATGGGGGAGACGGAAAACAAGGGACCCGGAATCGTTCGGGTTTCCGATGGGATTCCTGCGGCGGGAAAATGGAAGCGATGGTAATCGACTGGGCACAACCGCGAAAGCACCAGCGAGCCCGTGGCGTATTTGGCAGCAAGGGCGGGATCGCCGAGAAGGGCGGGGAGGTCGAAAGTTTGGCCTTTTACGAAGAATGAATCGATTTTCGAGATATCCGGAAAGCCAAGGTGGCGACCATCGGCGGGAAAAACGATGGGAGCTGGATCGATGGGGCGGGCTTCCGGTTTGAGTTTGCGGAAGAAAAATTCGTTGAAGCTTTGGTAGGAGCTGGGCGAATCGAGGAAATCGGCTGGATTCATGCCGTAATGCTCAATGAATGGCTGGACCCGGCTGGCGGATCTAGGTGTCGACATGCGTTTCCCATACCATTTGGAAAACCCATGGCGCTTCACGAGGGCGTGAAGCGAGAGTCTTCCCAGAGGATTACCGTAGGTCCAACGAAGGAAAGATTCGCCATATACCTGCTCGGTTTCTTGCTGCTGGGTATGGCGGTTGAAGTATCGGATGGTTTCCACGTGGGCAGGAAACCCTTTGTGGATATGAAAGTCAAAGAACTATGAAAGTGGAAATATGTCGGGGTTAAGACACGTAGTATCATCGAATTGAACTTGCGGGTGTTACGATCCGCGTCTATCTCCCAAAAAATGAAAGCCCTCTTTACCTTTATTGCGATGACCTGTCTCTGGCTGACGAGCTGTGAGAAGAGTGGCGAGCGGATGTTGGTCACGGAAACTCGTCAGGAGACAACCAAAGATGTTGCCCCTAAAATGTTCGCCAAAAGTGATGAACGGTTCCGAGATATCAAGCCAAGTCCTGTCGAAGGAAAAGCACCTCAAAAATGGTTGGCTCTACCTGCGAACCAATTTCGTTTGCTGAACTATCGCTTCGGCGAATCAGGGATGGGAGAAGTTTATGTTTCGCTCTCCTCCGGTGGTGTGATGGACAACGCAAATCGCTGGTTGAAACAATTTGGCCGCAGTGCGATGACTGCTGAGGAATTCGCTGGAATGGAAAAAATTCCTGTCGCAGGTGTTGAGGGGGCATGGGTTCAAGCGGACGGCGATTATGGTGCCGGCATGGGAGCGGACTCTAAGCCAGGTTACGGTTTGGCGGGTGTGGTTGCCAAACTAGGTGGGCAAATTTTAACTGTCAAAATGGTCGGTCCTAAAAATGAGGTGGATGCCGAAAAACAAGCCCTGCGTGAATACATCGGCACCCTCCGTATGACGGGGAACTGATCAGAAGATTTAGCAATTTAGAAATGGATAACCAACTTTACACCAAGGAAATGCCTCGCGAGAAATCTATGATTCGCGTGGTTTATGATTTCCTCTCAGGATTCAAGCTCGCGACGGCATTGCTGCTGTTATTGTTGCTGCTCACGTGGTTGGCGACGCTAGAGCAAATCGATGCAGGATTGTATCCCACGTTGAACAAATACTTTAGTTGGAAATCGCTGTATTTCATTCCCGAAATTAACGGTAAAAAATTACCGCTCATTCTGCCAGGTGGATATTATGTTTCCGCATTTTTGTTAGTAAACATGATCCTCGGCGGAATAATCCGCATCCGCAAAGGACCGAAGCAGATTGGAAATCTCATCTCTCATTTCGGAATTGTTTTTATGCTGCTGGGTGGGGGAGTTGCACATCACTTCGAAGAGCGCGGCAATATGGCGGTAGGTGTTGGTGAAGTCAGCAATGTGGCTGAAGATTATTTTGAATACGTGATCGAAGTTGCAGAAGTAAAAGATGGCAAACGCAGCGAGTATCATGTGATCCGTGGTAACTACCTAACCGGTCTTGATAATGAAAAATTTCGCACCTTTGATTTTAAAGGAGTTTCATTTTCTCTTAAAGTATCTGGCTATTTAAAAAATGCACAAGCAGTCAGCATTTTGGAGCAGGCACCAAAAAAGGGAGAGCTCGTTACGGATGGCTATTATTTATTTGATCGCCCCTCAGAGGTGAGTGCAGAGCGCAATATGGCAGGCGCCTACGCACAGGTTGTATTCGAAGATGGTCAGAAATCAGCGCCATTTATTTTAGCGGGCGCGAGTTTCCATCCGTTTACGGTTCGCGATGGGGAGCGTTTATTCACGATCGATATGCGCAAGCGGTTGTGGCCGATGCCCTTCGATGTGAAACTTGATAAATTCCTCGCGGATTTCCATCCCGGCACGTCTCGCCCCGCGAAATTTATCAGTGATATCCGCCGCGTCGAAAACGGCCAAGAGGCCAAGGTGCGGATCCAGATGAACGAGCCGATGCGTTATGAAGGTTTCACGTTTTTCCAAGCAAGTTACGGTCCACCGGATGCCAAGCCTGGCGAGGAAATGTTCTCGGTATTTGAGGTGGTAAAAAACCCCGCCGACAAGTGGCCGGAATACAGCCTCTACATCGTGGCGATAGGAATGCTCGTTACATTTTTAACAAAACTGACCGATCACTTGATGATCGCTTCAAAAAAAAGGAAAAATCATGCAAAAGAAATCTAAAGCCGGCAGTTGGATTTTCGCGGTAATTGCCGCCATCGGTCTGGTGACTGTATTGGCAAATCTATTCATCGACAACATGCCCAAGGGCAAGGTTCAGAAGGTAGAAGGCTACAAACCCTGGGAAAAAGAGACCATCGATCTGCTAGCTGCATTACCGGTGCAAGACGGTGGACGGGTTAAGCCGTTTTCAACATTTGCCGGTTTCAAAATGCTCGGACTACATGGCGCGCGCTCGATGAAGGTGCAGGACGAAGCTGGCGTGGTTTATAAAATCAAACCTACCGAGTGGTTAATGGATACGGTGTTTCGTCCACATATCGCGATCAAATTACCCACTTTCCGTATCGATAACTCGAAAGTGTTAGAGGCAATCGATGTGGAGCAGAAAGGTCGCCGCGATCGTTACAGCTACGAAGAGATCGTGAAGGGTCGGCAAAAAATGATCGAGCTCGCGCAATCTTATGAGCCGATTCCGAAAAACGATCGTGATCCGGTCCAACAGCAGACAATTGATCTGGCGTATAACATGAGAAATTATGAAGCGCTGTTAGGTTATTTTGGATTTGCTCGTATGGGAGTGGTCTTGGAAGGAACTGGTAAGAATGGTGCGCCAGATGATCGTCAGCCATTCAGTAAGGTGTTGGAGTTGGCTCCAAATTTAATGCCTCAGCTTGAAAAGATGAAATCAGAGGAAGGCAAAGTCCCTCCGCGTCTTCTCTCTCTGCTTCAACAAATTGAAGATGGGGCGAACTTTTCCAAATACGGTTTGTTCATGCTGCCACCAGCAAATCCCTCTGAGAAAAACTGGTTAACGGCTGGAAATGCGATCATGGAAGTCATGACGTTGAAGATGGAAAAACCGCAAGTTGGGATCGATGATGTAAAAGCCATCGAATCGGCGGTGGTGGAATTGGCACATGGCGAAAAATCCTTTCGTGAAGCAATTACCAAATTAAAAGACCGGACCGAGAGTCGTGCCAAATCTCGTGACGAGCTCAAGTTCATTTCACTGGAGGTCATGTATTTCAAGAAAGACCTATTCTTAAATGCCCTCGTGCTCTTCATCATTGGCGCCATTAGTGCGCTTGCCATGTGGGGGCTGAATCAGTCCTCTTTAGCGAAAGGATTTTATTGGCTGACCTTGAGCACGACAGTTCTCGCTATGCTGATGTGTGTGGTCGCGATCACGATGCGTTGCATCATCATGCAACGTGCTCCAGTTGGAAATCTTTACGACACAGTGATATTCATTGCAACGACTGGAGTGATCTTGTCGTTGTTAATTGAAGGGATTAGCCGAAATCGCTATTCTCTGGGAATTGCGCCTGTCCTTGGAACGGCGTTGATCATTCTTGCACGGCGTTATGAAGTGGGCGATGCAGGGGATCACCTCGATCCTTTGGTTGCTGTGCTGGATTCGAACTTCTGGCTGTCCACTCACGTGATCTGTATCACGCTTGGCTACACAGGTGGGCTACTAGCCGCGATGTTATCCTGCGGCTACGTCCTGATGCGTGGACTCAATCTCGATGGAGAAAACAAAGAGCTGCGTCGCTCTCTTACTAAAGCGGTATATGGATGTATCTGCCTAACAGTTTTCCTTTCATTGGTCGGAACTGTTCTCGGTGGAATTTGGGCAAACTATTCCTGGGGCCGTTTCTGGGGTTGGGATCCAAAAGAAAACGGCGCGTTGATGATTGTGCTCTGGACGTTAGCTATTCTTCACGCTCGCATCGGTGGCATCATCAAGGAGTGGGGACTTCATCTCGCCTCGATTTTCACGGCCTGCGTCGTCGCCTTTTCATGGTGGCACGTAAACTTCCTAGGCGTGGGACTCCACAACTACGGTTTCACCGCAGGTAAAAGCACCATCTGGGTTTTCTATCTCGTCATGCTCGCCTTCTTGCTATTCGGATTCATGGTCATGTTACTTGAAAAATACTCTGTAGATCAAAAGTCTCTGAAGCCAGTAGATAACAAAGATTACGTTAAGCCCTAATCTCTTCAGGAAGCGTTCCAATGAAACTCTCCCACCTTATCATCTTGTGTGGATCGCTGATTGGTGTTCACGGCCATGCCGAAAATTCCAGCAAGCCAAATATTGTTTTCATCATCGCAGACGATCAAAGCTACGAAACAATACGTGCGCTTGGGCACACGGATATCGATACTCCGAACCTTGATCGCCTAACAACCAGCGGCACAACTTTTACCCATGCTTACAACATGGGTGCGTGGAATGGAGCGGTTTGTGTTGCGAGCCGTACGATGCTCATCACGGGTCGGACCGTTTGGCATGCCAGAGATATGGGAAAGACGACCCTCAACGCGGAGCGCGAGGCAAATCGTCTCTGGCCGCAGCGCATGGCGAAAGCCGGTTATGAAACCTATATGACTGGCAAATGGCACGTCAGCACAGATGCAGCAAAATGTTTTGATTTCAGCGCGAGTATCCGTGGTGGAATGCCACGAGATGAATCGATCGCCTACAATAGACCTCTTGCCGGCAAACCCGATCCATGGAGCCCGAGCGATACCAATTTACGCGGCTTCTGGGATGGCGGTAAACATTGGAGCGAGGTGGTAGGAGACGAAAGTATCACTTTTCTCAAACAGGCGGGAAAATCCGAAAAACCTTTCTTCATGTATCTCGCCTTCAACGCGCCGCACGACCCGCGTCAGTCGCCCAAAGAATACGTGGATCGTTATCCGTTAGATCGCATCAAGGTTCCGGCAAATTATCTTCCTGAGTATCCTCAAAAAGACCTCATCGGTTGTGATCCCGAATTGCGCGACGAAAAACTCGCACCGTTTCCGCGCGATGAGCATGCGGTGAAAGTCCATCGCCAAGAATATTATGCGATCATCACTCACCTAGATGCACAGATCGGCCGTATTCTAGATGCGTTGGAAAAGACAGGTAAGGCCGATAATACCTGGATTATTTTTACGGCCGACCACGGACTTGCCGTGGGACATCACGGACTCATGGGTAAACAAAATATGTATGACCACAGTGTCCGTGTGCCATTCATTGTGCGTGGTCCTGGAGTGAAAGCAGATGCAAAAATCAATGCGCCGATTTATCTCCAGAGCGCAATGGCCACAGCCATCGATCTCGCACAAGCAGATCGCAATGACATCGAATTTCAAAGCATACGTCCGATGCTAGCGGGGGAAAGTAAAGGACTCGATAGTGTTTACGGTGCCTACCTCGATTTGCAACGTGCCGTAACCCATGATGGCTGGAAGCTCATTCTCTATCCCGAAGCCAAACTCACGAAACTCTACAACCTCAAGAATGATCCTCAGGAAATGAAAGATCTCTCAGCCGATCCAGCGATGGCCGATAAGAAAAAAGCGTTGTTTGCAAAGCTGCGTGGCTTGCAGACCGATTTTGACGATAAGTTAGATTTGGAAGCGGTGTTTCCAGAATTGAAGTGACCCAGCTAGATCCCTTGATTTTTTAAATTAATTCGTGGCAGGGGAATGGTAGGCAGGGGAATGGTAGTTGATATCCTCATCTGTTCATAAACTTGATTTACACCTCGTAAGTGTGACAAAAATGCTTAGGGAATTATTTTACTTATTTCCCCATCCCCCCCCACAACATCATGCCCATCCATAGTGACCTCGTGATCGAAGATATTCTCGACACTGATTTTGAGTTGATCGACAAAGTCGTAATGCGTTGTGCATACGCCACACAGAATAAGTTTGGCCATTTGTTTGATGAACGTGTTTATGAAAATGATCTTGCGGCAAGGCTGCGTATTGAGGGATTTGATGTTCACACTCAAAAAGCTTTGAAGGTCTATCATGGAGATTTCCAAAAAAATTATCAGCTAGATCTTATCGTAAATCACATGATTTATGAAATTAAGGTAGTCTCAGCGTTTACTCATGAGCATAAGGCACAAGCTTTGAACTATGCGATGCTTCATAATGTGCGTCGCGTGAAGCTAATAAACTTTGGCTGTAAGATGGTTGAAGGACTTCTCCTGCGTAATGCAGTTTTAAATCCTGAGCGCTATAAGCCTGATTTATTTAAGGATGACATGAGACTACTAACTCCGTGCTGTGGCCTTCTTTTTGGTTATCTAAATGATCTAATTCGAGATTGGGGAACCCATCTCTCAGTAAAAATTTACAACGAGGCGCTCATTCATCTGTTAGGCGGTGAAGCACATTGCCTAAAGCGAGTGCAAGTCAGTTCTGATAATCAGATGCTAGGGACTCATCTTATTCAAACGCACTATCAAGATTATGCGTTCTGTGTAACTGCATTTACAATTAATCAATTGTTATACCAGAAGCATCTACAAACTCTGATTTCTAGCACATCACTCAAAGGAATCCAATGGATCAACCTAAACCGATCTCGGATCGAAATGACTACTTTAATTGAAGACGAATTATAACGTATTGTCTTATTCTTCATTCCCTTGCCCAACATTCCCTTGCCTTGATCGTTATTTTAAAAGGCAGGGGAATTGAAAGAGATGGTCTCGTTTTTCATTTCTTCGCCAAACATTTCTTCCCCTCACTTAATCCGTTTCGGATTGAAGTAGAGCGGACCAGTTTGGTAATTTAGGTCGTTGGCTTTTTGAATGAATTCTTGGAAATCTTCTTTTTGGTCTTTGTGATTTTTAGAGAGCAGCCAGAGGAATTTACGGTTGGGTGAACCGACGAGGGCGTGGGTGTATTGGGGGTTGAGGTCGAGGATCCAGTAATCGCCTTCGAAAAGATTTGCAGGGAAACGGTTAAACCGGACTTTAAGTTTTCCGGGCTCTTGCAGATTCACAAATCGCGCGGTGCCTTCGATGCTGGTGGTTTTGCTATTTTCCTTGAGGCCTTCGTTCACGACTTTGAGGCTACCATCTGGATTGAGCGAGTAGGTGGCTTTCGCCGCTACCAAGCCTCTTTCAAACGTATTGGGCAAACGAGCGATCTCATGCCACTCACCCGCATAACGTGATGGGTCAATTTTCTGAACTGTAGTTGGAAGGTTTTTCTGGTTCGCGCAAGCGCTGAAGAAAACGGTCACGAAGGAGGTGAGGAGGAGAGATTGGGGTTTCATGGGAAAGAAGGGGCTTAGATTTATAATCTAAGGCGGGCAGGTGAGATCGCAACTGCTCATCGGGTGGGAGCGACTCAGCGAACACTTAAATCGGGAAAAGATAAAAAGGGCTTCGATTAACTCAGAAAAGTTGAGCAAAATGCCTCCATTGAAAAAAATGGGGGAGTTTCCAAATGGCTCCGGCGGTAGGGATCGAACCTACGACCTAGTGATTAACAGTCACCCGCTCTGCCGCTGAGCTACACCGGATTTGGAAATGTGTCGCGAAACGCGACGTGCGCGGAAGATGGGATTTGATGGCCACTTGTTGCAAGGGAAAAATGGCATTTTTTGTTAAGAAGTGTAAAAGTCTTAAGGTTCAAAAGTCTTAAAGTCGAAGGGAATCCCCAATCGCAGCAGCGATTCTGATTCCGACCTTTAGACTTTTAGACCTATAGACTCTTAAATATTCACCCCCCTGCGGCTAGGGTGATGATTTCCAGTTGGTCATTGGGCTGGATGAGGGTGTTGGGAAAATCGCGTGGGAGGATGGCTTCTTGGTTGAGCTCTACGACGACGGGTTTGCCGGACAGCCCGAGGGAATCGAAGAGGGCGGGCAGGAGAATTTCCGAGTCGAGGTTATGGGGTTGGCCGTTGAGAGTCATTGAAGAGTGAATGATGAAGAGTGAAGGATGAAATGGAAGAGTTGGCAAATAAAGAGCTAAATTTCACTCTTCACTCTTCATCATTCACTCTTCCTATCTCCATTGCGCGAGTTGTTCGGGGAAGGGGCAAAGTGAGCAGTCGGAAAAATCTTCCAGACAGAAGTCGTGATAGAGTTGGAGGAGGGCTTGTTGGTGGGAGAGGCGACGCATGAAGGGGCTGGCGGTTGCTTCGTCGCCGAAGAGGCGGATGGCGCAGCGTTTGAGCTTCTGGTTGGTGGAGGCGTGACGGAGTTTGTAATAGTCTTTGAAGGTGAATCGCTCTTCGTGAATGGCTAGGGGGATGAGATGGTTCGCCGCGAGTTCGAGGGCTAGGTTTTTTCCGAACACGGAAATCGCGGCGTGGCTGCGGGTGGAGGTGAGGGTGTGGTGATGCGACCAGAAATCGTGACGAAGGCTGTGGAGAAAATCGACGAGGGGTTTGGTGGAAAACGGAGTTGCAAACGCGAGTTTGCGGAAGGTCGGCCATTGTTTGATCAGGGCGGACAATCCACCGACACGGCGGTGCGGATGATTGGCAGGGCGTTGGCCGTGGGTTTTCCATCGGGGGCCACGGCTATGGGTGAGTTCGTGGTTGGGTCGGATTTTCCACCAGGTTTCCCAAAGGTC
Source organism: Akkermansiaceae bacterium (assembly GCA_031374665.1). Taxonomy (GTDB): domain Bacteria; phylum Verrucomicrobiota; class Verrucomicrobiia; order Verrucomicrobiales; family Akkermansiaceae; genus Luteolibacter. The sequence goes on from JANMGO010000042.1 coordinate 9,359, forward strand.
TAACAGATAGTCACGAGTGTCGTCGGGGGCGAGGAGGTAAAGATCCGGGTGAAGAAAGCCTGCGGTGCCAAGTAGGATAGCTTCGGTTTCATCGGGATTGTTAAGGAGTAGCTGCAGCGGCGCGCGCTGGGCGAGCAGCCGCATGGGAAAGGAATTTCCACCATAGCCGAGGGTTTCTGCGGTGGCTTGAAAAAGCGCGGCATCGACATTATGTGCATCGGCGATGCGAAGGAATCGCGCGGCTTTCTGTGTGCTGCGGCGGATCGCGGCTTCGCGCAGTAAACGCTCGACGGCGATCTTCGGAATTTTCCGCAGGGGTTGGAAGCAGCGACCCGGAATCGAGATCGCGGTTTCTCGTGAAGGAAGGCGTAGGGCTTCGCTGAGTTGGCTGGGTGAGATGAGTAGCTCGGGAACTTGGCGATGATTAGAGGTGCGGACAAACATTTCTCGCTGATTCGGCTCGAAGGCCACGTGCAGAATGGTGTTAGAAAATGCGGGATTGGTGGAGTGGCCGTGCGATTCCCAGTCGGAGGTTCGCGAGTCGATTTCGATATCGCCGGTGAAATGTGAGCCATTGATTTCGATGGCGGCGTGTGAGAAATCCGGGCCAGCTCCGTGGTTCCACTCGCCGAACTGCGTGACGCGAAGGGTACGACCGTCTTTGAGTCTGAAATCCCGACCAAACGCTCCCGAAAACCAGAGCGCCTGCAGCTCAAGTTCGGGTGGAAGTTTCGGAGCGGCGACTTCCTCGAAGGCCAAGGGAGGATGCCAAACGCTCTGAAGTAGAAATTCGTAATTCATTAAGTATTGGATATGGCTCAAGTCAGCTAAAAGAGAAACCGCGAATGAACGCGAATGAACGCGAATGAACGCGAATGGAATAGGTTCAAAAACAAAAGGTAGTTTTTAAAATGAAATTCATTTTTCAATGGATTGGATTTGCGTTCATTCGCGTTCATTAGCGGTTAAAATTATGATTATTAGTTAGCGGGGGGGGCGGAGGATTTTTGTACGATTTCTAGCCATTTGGAAAGCGCTGTGGCTTCTGGAATGTTGCCGTAGGTTTTTTGGGCGGAATGGATGAGTTGGATGGCGGATGCATGTTGATTATTCGTGCGTTCGATGGCGATGAGTTGCAGATCTTGGCGGAGTTTATCGGGGTTCTCTTGATAGGAGTCGCGCGCTTTTTTTAGCCAAATCTGAGCTTTTGGGATGTCTTTTTTTGCGAGGTATTCGTTAGCAATGCTTTCGGCGATCGTTCCGGATGAGAGGCTTTGCTGGGCTAGTGAGAGTTTTTCAAAACGCAGGGCTTCATTATTTGGCCATTCACGATATGCGGCGCGAAGAACACGGAAGTCACGATCTTCTTTGCGGACTTCACCGGTTCCGTTGATGTGTAAAAACGGGCGGTATAAGGGATCGCCAAAAGCCACGCCTTGCCATGAGTGAACATTGATTGCGGCCGCAGCCGCTTCGCCAAAGGTCCAGCCATTTAGGAGTCGGTTATGAAGGATGTTGAGTTGATGGCTGCGATCGAGAAATGGTTCGTAAACATTGCCTACGGTTGCCGCAGCACCGCGTGATAGGAGTGCAGCGGACCAGTTTTTATTAACATCTGTGATCTGTTCCGCGCTGTATGAATGGATATGAAATGCGATCGCACCGGGACGGAATTTGAAAGATGGATTGAGAAACGGTCCGTTAACATCGTGTTCATACCAACCGTAATACATCGAAGCATCGGACATTGGATAGTTGGTGGGCAAGGTATCGTTGAAACGATCCGTCACACTAGGGATTCCGGCTTTGAGGTTATCCGAAATGATATTTTCTAGCCACGCATCGCCCTGAGGAAATTTGTTAGAAATATCGATGTATGCCCGACCCCATAGTCCGTGATTTTCCGTCTCTACCGCATGGGTGATCATGTTTTTACAAACCTCAAGAGTTGGTCCATCGATGCGATTCACTAGAACGAGGTGGGGAATGATGGCTTGGGAGAGAGGTCTTTGACTGTTGTAAAAGGCATTCGTGACGGCACCATTGTAGGACTTGAATTCGACACCAAAGAGCGTGAGTTCAGAGTCAACGCTCGCTTGATCGGATGTTATCATGACTTTCATATAATCAGGTTGTCCTTTTGAAGTTGTGGGCTCAGCTTTGATACGGAGTGGAACGCCTCGCATCAGTACGATGGCGCGGATCCGGTTTTCTGTGGGACGCATCACGCCATTATGATCCTTACTTCGTTTCCATAAACCTTCTTTGGTGAAGTGTTGACGCAGAGGGGTGAGCAACGTGGTTTCGTATTCGCTGCGAGAGATGTCTTTATGGAGAGGAAGGCTAAGTCCTAGAATTTGGTCGCCGGAAATTTTGCGTGCGACTTGGTAAACACGCGCGATTTTCTCAGATTCTGGGTCGGCCTTGTTGTAAATGACCAAGACTTGGGACGGTTTGAGGTGTTGAGCCAGTGCTTGGGAAGTGAAAACCACGAACAAAAATAAAATGGCAAATGATCCGGTGCGATATTGTGTAGTTGCGGCACGGTTCATATAGGAAAAATGAGAGAAATATGAGGATCTTGCAATCTTTAGGTCATGTCAGGGCTTCGTATTTTTTCGTTAGAGAAATACCACGCGACGACTAAGGCGAGCAGCAGGAGGAGAATCCACAGTCGCGCGAGGGGGTCTGGGATGGTGTGGTTTTTAAGCGAGGCGACATGGTTGAATGCTTCTAGCTCTGAGGGTGCGGTTTTACTAAGATCTGCTTCACGCGTATCGGCAAAATGAGCGGCAGCTTCTAACAATATCGTTTCACCTTGTTTCATGGTGATGAATCCTGGTGCGGCGGGGGCGAAGCCTGCTGCGGGTGGTTTGAGAGAATTTCCCAAAGGATCGACCGCGCTGACCTCGAGAGAAATTTCCGGTGCGCTGGTGATTTGGATCGGCTGACTGGTTTCGAGATTCAATTTCTGTGGCGCAATTTTCTTGTCGCGTAAGGTTTCAGCGAAGCGATGAAGGAGGACGATGAAGGCGGGTTGCTGGGTGGCGTTGGAGAGGCGTAGGTCGAAGTTGAAACAAAGAATGGATTTACCGGCTTCTTCACGCAGGAAGATGAGCGGGCGTTTTTCCTGCCAGAGCAGAACGCGATCAGACGCGGCGCGTGGCAGTTCAAGAGTTTCTCTAACCAGTAATGCCTGCCAGTTGATACCGTCCATCAGCGGATGAGCTTCGGCCAAAATGCCTCCGCTCAGATATTTACCGGCCGAGCTCGGATCTTCGACGAATAAGATGGCATTGCTTTGCGGGACGATTGGATCGAGCGGATCGTAGGAGGTGATCACGAGGTCGGATTGTGTTGCGTCGTTGCTCGCAGAGGTGGCAGCGAGTGATCGCAGCAGTTTTTCCGATAGATCACGAAACGCCGGTGAGGTCGCGGCGAAGAGTTTAAGCTCTTTGGGCTGTGGAGCAACCATGGGCAGGACGTCATCTAATGGAAACTCATCTGGACTGAGACCGAGTCGCACCTGTTGCGAGTTTTCAGGAAATGCGGCTTGGATGGTAGTGAAGGCACCAGGCTTGATCTCGAACTCTTTCGGTTCCGATTTTCCATTTGCTGCGACTAACGACCATGACCGTGTGGCTGGTGAGGTCCCGTAATTTCTAACAATGGCACGGAAGGTAATGGCACCTTCTTTTTCCTCAAAGGAGACTCCAGTGAATCCGACGTTTTCGACCAGTCTGCCTACGGAAATGAGACTAGCTTCATAGGGCAATTTTTCGAGTGGCGTATCGGTCAGGTAGATCAGGATGCCTCCGTTAGAGACGATGGAGCGAGCAAGGCGAAGCGCATACGAAGGATCGGTGACACCGGCGTTTGGGGAAAATTTTTCTAAAGCGGCGAGCATGTTTTCGGTCGAATCACCAGAATAGATCCGATCCGTTCCTGGGAGTGCGGAGAGCAAGGTAATTTCGATTCTCGATGCGCTGCCTTTTAGTTCGGGGAGTTTGCTTTTCAGGGCGGCGATCGCGTCTTTTTTGAAAACCTGCATCGAGGCGGAGGCATCCATGACGATGGCGACGCGTTGGACGGAGTTTTCTTTTTGAAAGCGTGGTTCGGACAACAGCCACGCGATGAGAAGCACGGCCAAAATTTGCATCCAGAGAGGGACGGAGGGAATGAGTCGTTCAAAGCGCCTGCCGGAAACGGCTTCGCGCTGAGTCCTCTCTAATAGGAAAAGCGTGGATATCGGAATGGTGATCGATTTCCGCTGGAGGAAATGGATCGTCAGGATCGCGGGGATCGCGAGCAATGACAAGAGACCGAGAGGATTTGCGAACACATGAGGAAGAGTGAAGGGCGAAGTCTGAAAAGTGAAGGGGGAATGATCTCTTTTTTCACACTTGCTGTGAGGTAGAAGATCATGTCTTTTCAGGTTATGGATGGATCGTTGTTGTTGCTGGGAGTGAAGGGACCGGAGTTGACTTCGGAGGAGGCTGCTATGTTTCAAAAGCTTCAGCCGGCAGGTTTCATTTTATTCAGCAGAAATGTGGAGAGCTCCGCGCAGGTGCGGCGGCTGACGGATGATCTACGGGGATTGTGTTTGGATGATCCGATTTTAGCGATCGATCAAGAGGGCGGTCGAGTCGAGCGAACCAAGGCGATTGCGCCATCTCTGCCATCGGCGGTGGCGTTTGCGGCGACGCCGGATGCGGAACAGATCGCCAGATCGGGAGAAGCGACGGCGGATTTGCTGCGTTTGCTCGGCTTCAATCTCAACTTTGCGCCGGTGTTAGATTTGGATTATTTTCCTGAGTTGCAAAACGGCTTGAATCAACGCTGCTGGGGCAGGGACTCTCAGGATGTGATTGATCGCGCGGGAATGTGGAATCGCTGGACACGGAAACGCGGCATGTTGGGTTGCGGAAAACATTTTCCCGCCTGCGCCCGCGCGAAATCCGATCCCCATCATGATCTCCCGATGTCAGATGCGACGATTGATGACATGATGAAAGAGGACGTTATCCCTTACACCGCGCTGATGCCTGAGCTGGATGCTGTGATGCTCGCGCATGTTTGTTTTCCGAATGTGGATCCAGATTATCCGGCATCGCTCTCTAAACGGATCATCACCCAATGGCTGCGCGGGCAACTTGGTTTTGATAAACATCTCGTTTTAACAGATGACCTCGATATGGGTGCCATCGTCAAACGCTACGGACGCGGCGAGGATGTGAAGTTGGCGATTTCCGCAGGCAATGATCTGGCGATGATCTGTCACCAAACCGAGACCGCAGAGATTGCAGCAAAAGCCATTGGTGAAGTCCCGATCGGATTGCGAGATGATGCAAAAGAACGGCTTGATCGTTTCCGAAAAAAGATGTCAGCGCCCTTGGTGTGGTCGGATGCGAAGTGGCAGGAGACGTGTGAGAAGATTTCAGATATCGCGGCAAAAATCCCCGAGCCGAATCTGGTGGATGAGCGGAGTGCGGTGACTAGGTATTGAAGCGGAAGTGAGAAATTTTAATTGAAGCTGACGAGACTTTTGACTGTTGAGCTTGTATTATTGGCTGCTGCCAGAATAGCGGTTCCACTAGCAGCAGAGGTACTAGCCGAACTTTGCAGGGCGCTTTTAAAATCAACTGATATTCCCGATATGCCATTGATTGCATTTGTAATAGATACTATTTGATTTGGGGCTGTAAATGCCGCCACTTTGACAATGATTTTTTGAAGATTCTCTCTACCCCCTGTAATCTTTAAGGCTGCAGAAACAATATCATCTGCTAATCCGGGAAATGCAGCAATCTGTGCGTTGACTGCGGCCTTAATAGTATCTTCATTACCTGTTGCGATTGCGTCGGTTACCGCTTTGATAGCCGCTGTTTTTTCCGCTTCAGTATATGCGGCACTGGCCATTGCGAAACCAAAGGCGGTAAAGAGGATGATAAGTTTTAGAAACGTTTTCATAATAGTAAGAACGAGTTGAATGGTGTTTTCGAAAAGGAAACTTTAATGGAGCGGGCAGTGGGAAGCGCGGCTGCGTGTCTAATTTGCAAAGATACTGCTCCATTCGTAAGCTGCGCCAGCGCCGTTGTAAAACGAAATTCTCATACTCCTTGATCCAGAAAGAAAGACACCCAGATGAAATACGATCCGCCTCAACCGTTATTGTTGTGGTTATGGGTTAAAATCGCCTGCTTGAATGATCTGCGCTGACTGAATGATTGCCGCCATATAAGCTACATATCTCAAGCAACTAAACAGAATGAAAAATAAACGACTCATCCAAGGAACGTTCATTTTTTCGCAGGAGGGCATTGCCAAAAACGGATTATTCTCCCATCTTCCGCAAGTTCCCCATGCAGACATCTATCTCAAATCCTACCAATCCTCTACGCCTTGCTGTTCTTGGCTGCGGTGCCAGAGGGCGCACTTACACAAAAATCGCAGCATCAATGGTTGGGCGTTATCAGCTCACAGCCGCTGCGGATCTCGTTGAGTTTCGGGCTCAGACGGTCGCGGGTTTTGCACCTGAGGGAACGGTGCGCACGTTCAACTCCGCCGAAGAATTTTTCGCGGCGGGTAAGTTGGCCGATGTTCTCATCATTGGGACACAAGATGCGCATCACTATGGCCATGCGATTAGCGCGTTGAATATCGGTTACGATTTACTTTTAGAAAAACCCGCTGCCGAGACTCTCGCACGCTGTGAAGAGCTCGATGCGCTTGCGCGTTCACTCGGACGTCGAATCGTGCTTGGTTTTGTTCTTCGTTACACTCCGTTTTATTCGGCTGTGAAACAAGTGGTTGAAAGCGGCCGACTTGGAAGAATTATGACGATGCGTTTGAGCGAGGGTGTTGGTGACTTTCATCAGGCACACTCTTACGTTCGGGGTCATTGGGGAAATACCGCGAAATCTTCACCGATGATTGTGGCAAAGTGCTCACACGACACGGATCTCATTTGCTGGCTATCGGGTTCCAAACCCAAAACGATTTCCAGTTTTGGACGTCTCGATTGGTTTAAGCCCGAAAACGCACCAGCAGGAGCTCCAAAGCGCTGCACCGACGGCTGCCCAGTGGCTGCGCAGTGCAATTATGATTCCCACCGCTACCTCAAAGAAAAACGCAATTTCTTGCGCATGGTGATGGACGGTTATGAAAATGCTACCGATGAGGACGTGATCGAATTTCTCAAAACCTCACCATGGGGTCGTTGTGCCTATCAATGTGACAATGATGTTGTTGACCATCAAATTGTCTCCACGGAAATGGAGAACGGCATCACCGCCAGTTTGACCATGACCGCTTTCGATCACTGCCGGACGATTGAAATCCATGGCACCCTCGGTTCTCTCCGTGGCGGCGAGCCTCTCTCAGATGCCGGCACTCCGGAACTTTGGTTCCGCGAACATCGCACGGACAACATTGAAAGCATTCCAGTCTCGGACGCATCTGCCGAAGGCTATGCTGGCCACGGTGGTGGAGATTACGGTCTCGTCAATGCGCTCGATCAATTGATGACTGGCGACAATGCGATCCCGATTGGACTAGATGGCTTGGCCGGACATCAGTTGGCGTATCTCGCTGAGACATCGCGTGTGAATGGTGCGCAGCCGGTGAATCTTTGAGTTTGCGCTGTTTGTTAGCGGTTATCCGGATAATCTTGGATGGGCTCTAGTTTTTCCTTCGGATCACTATGCCGAAGCATGACGAAGGGTAATAGACCGACTGCAATGACTCCTAACAGTGAGTCGGTCCAAAAGATTTGCCAAAGGGGCCAGTTGAGTTTGTTTTCGGACATCGTGTAACCAATCCACAACACGCTGTATGTGGTTACAGCATTACTCAAAGCCATGAAGGCGGTGAAATGAGTGCCAGCGATCTTCGGATTTACGATATCCATGAAAAAGGCGGCCCGTGCGCCGAACATCATGCCGTTGAAGACTTGAAAGCTAATCATCCCGATCCACCAAAAAGTGATCAAGTTTTCTTGGCGCACCCATGTGCCGTCACCTGTTTTGATCGCGTGGTCGAAACCTGCTTGTTTCATTTGCCAACCGATCCAGAGGCCGGGAAGTACCGAGCACAAAGCAAAGAAACCGATGGCTTTCTTGCGGCCGACTTTATCTGACAGGGGTCCACCGATGAGACATGAAGCAAACCATACAACTGCGGAGACCAGTCCCAGTTTTGAAATCTCCATATCAGTCAGGCCAATCACAGGCGCCATGGAGGTAGAGACGATAGATCCTAACAACACACCGCCAGCTGGTAGCACAGCAATCAAAAGACCGAGTCTTCCTTGATTGCTTGCGAGCATAGTTTTGAAGGTGGTGAAGATGTAATCCCCGAGCTGTGCTTTCAGTGCAGTGGCGCCGGAAGTTCCTTCAGGAGGCGAAGGCAGATCGCCGTCCTTCATGGCTTGTGCTGCGCTTTTCTCACGAATCAGGGTGATTACACCAAAAAGAATCAGCGCTAATCCAACTGGCACAATTCCGCTGGCGGTGGCAAAACTGCCAATTTTATCATTTATAGCAATCACTCCATAGCCCCCGACCATGCGTCCGACTTCTGCGAAGCCAAACATCAAACCGTTGGCCGTGCCCCTTTCTGATTCAGGTAAGGTGTTACAAGCTAAGGAATCGATCGCCACATCTTGTGAGGCCGAGCAAGCGTTATGGATGAAGATTAAAGCCGTGAAAATCTGTAGCCCAACGACGCTGTCACCTTCGAAAAAAGGCATGTTGAACAGAGAGGCGACAAGACTGAGCACCATGCCCGTTTGAGTAAGGATGATCCATTGTTTGCGTGCGCCAAAACGTTTGATGTGGAGGTTATCTACCAGAGGTCCGATTAAAAATTTCCACATCCAAGGAAGACTCACGATGCCTACAAAAACGCCGATCGCAGCATCGTCCATCCCGCGTCGTTTGAATTCTAGGATCAGTGCAATGTTTGCAAATCCCTGGGGAAGCCCTTCACTGAAATATAGGCCGCCAAAGGCAGCGAGACGTCCGATCTTAGTCTTAAGGAGGTTCATAGTTGTCTTAGAGCTGATGAATTGCAGCAAAGTTCAAGCTGGTTAAACCAAAGATGTCACTCAATAAAATCGCTTCTCCTCGTCATTTAAGGACAGCCGTCCTTTGATTTTGCTCTAGTGAAATGGCGGTACTTGCCAGCCCTCTCCACACCATGCAACCTTTTAACCGCTCATCCCATGCTACACCTTTTCGAAAACCTTCCCACGCTCCGTGAGGCTGCGCCTATCATCATTTCCTTGATCATCATTGAGGGCTTGCTCTCGGTGGATAACATGCTGGCCATTGCAGCACTGGCTAACCAGTTGCCGGAGAATCAGAAAAAGACTGCCCTCCGCCTAGGGCTCGCAGGGGCTTATTTATTCCGCATTGTCGCTTTGTTTTTCGTGGGTTTCATCATGGATAACGAATGGGTGAAATTCATCGGTGCCTTCTATCTCATTCACTTGATGGCGGATCATTTCCGCGACTATGCCAACGAGCACGACGGAAATGCGGACACCAAGGCGGTGCGGATTTTCACCTTCTGGCCCACGGTGATTTCCATCCAACTGATGGATCTCAGTCTGAGTGTGGACAACGTCGTCGCCGCTGTGGCGATGAGTCCGGACATTCGTATCGTATGCTTCGGCGTAGTGCTCGGAATGCTCACGCTGTGGATGTTCGCCTCGCTCAGTCTGAAACTGGTGGAGAAATTCCCGATTCTCGAGCATACGGCGTTCCTGCTCATCGGCTACGTCGGGTTGATTCTTCTAACCGAGATGTCTGCGGAGTATTTTTTCCACACAAATATCCACATCACCGCCTTACATAAATTCATAGGTATCGTCATCATCATGGGGCTTTCCTTTCTTTATGATCGTCAACCGTCAGTCCGGAAAGCATTCAGGTCATGCATTAAGATCGCGATGGTGCCCATCAAGATTTACGCGATCTTCGCCGGCACGATTATTGCCGTTTTGCTCTGGCCGTTTAAGAAAAGTTATAAGCTTTTCTGGAAGTCAGCCTGAACTTTCTCATTCCCGATTATGGCTATCGATCCAGATGGTGACGGGGCCGGTATTGATGAGTGAGACTTGCATTTCGGCACCAAAGATTCCGCGTCCGATGGTTTTTCCGAGTTCGGTTTCGAGAGCTTCGCAAAATGCGTTGTAGAGGGGTTCTGAAATCGCGGGCGGCGCGGCTTTCAGGAAGGAAGGGCGATTGCCTTTTTTGGTGGATGCATGAAGCGTAAATTGGCTGACGACGATAACCTCTCCGTTGATATCTTGGATGCTGCGGTTCATTTTACCTTCTTCGTCTTCGAAGATTCGCAACCGTGAAATTTTACCGCAGAGCCAATCAATGTCTTCTGAGGTATCGGCTTCTTCGATGCCGAGTAGGATCAATAGGCCGTGTTGGATCGAGGCGATGGTTTCGCCGTCGACACTGACGCTGGCGGAGGAAACGCGTTGGAGAAGGGCTCGCATGAAGGGTGAATAGTGAAGATTGTAGAGTGATTAGGGTCTTCCGATGCTTGAATTCTGGCTCTTTTGAATGACGATTGACGATTATTGATTTTGGATTTTTGAATGAATAGTTATTCACAATGGCTACCAACGAATTTCTCGGCAAAAATACGTGAGATTGACGAAACGGGCGGGGGTCTGCGAAATTCTCGCTCTCACATGGCTGAATTACTGAAACAAAAAACTTCCGCACCCAATCTCCAAAAAGGAGCGAGCGAGGTGGATGATGTGACGCGTGCGTTGCCGCATGCGGTGGGGCCTGAGAAATCGCTGCTTTCGAGCATGTTGCAGAATCCGCAGGAATACATCGGCACGGCGGTGGAGGAGAAGCTGACCGCCGGGCATTTTTATCTGCCACAACATTCGACCTTATTTGGGTTTCTGATCGAGTTGTTTGAAGCGGGTGCACAGGTTGAGTTGGTATCCTTGGTGCAGAGGTTGCTCGATAAAGGTCTGTTAGAGAAATGTGGTGGGCCGGGTTACCTCACGGAGCTTTACACCTACGCGCCGAGCCCGGGGCATTTCCACCACCATCTTCAGCATGTCAAAGATAAGTATGTGTTGAGGGCGATTATTCGCAGTGCGAATGAAGCTGTGGCGCAGGCTTATGAGGCACCAGATGAGGTTCCTGCGTTGTTGGATTCCGTTGAGCAATCGATTCTTTCAATCCGTGAAAGTGCGGAAACGAATCAAGCTCAGACGGTGAGACAGACGGTTGAAGAGGTGATGCAGAATTTTCAGAAGTTGCTTTCCAACGAGAAAACTTCTTCGGGGATTAGCACGGGTTTCGAGGTGTTGGATAGGAAATCGGGTGGCTTGAAGCCGGGCGAAATGTTCGTGGTCGCGGCACGTCCTTCGATGGGTAAAACCTCTCTAATGATGAACATCGTCGAGCATGTGTGTTTGGATCAGGGTAAACCATGCATGGTGTTTTCCTGCGAGATGAGTTCGGAGCAGTTGGTACAGCGTTTGTTATTTGCGCGGGCGAAGTTTGCGGTTTCTAAATTATCCCGCGGTTACACACCGATAAAACAGGACATGCAGAGAGTAAAAGCTGCTTTTGAGCAGATCAAGGAATCGAAACTTTTCATCGATGATACCGCTGGAATTTCTATTAACGAATTGCGTGCGAAGGCGCGTCGAAAAAAGCGCGATGAAGATATTCAGTTTATCGCGATCGATTATCTTCAGTTGATGAAATCCCGTACGAAGCAGGCGGAGAACTCTCGTGAACGTGAGATTGCGGAAATTTCCGGAGGTATCAAAGCGCTTGCGAAAGAACTGAAAATTCCAATTTTAATTCTCGCTCAGCTCAACCGGGGTCCGGAGGGGCGGACGGGGAAAAGCTTGGGTATCCCGCGTATGTCTGACCTTCGTGAATCCGGTTCGATCGAACAGGATGCCGACCTTGTTGGTTTGCTTTATCGGAATGTATATTATGCCGAGAACGAAGAAGACCGCGCGGCGTTAGAGGGTAAAGCTGAGTTAGTTTTAGCAAAAAACCGTAACGGTGAAACTGGCTCGATTCCGCTGACCTTCGTTGCAGATACGATGCGCTTTGAAACTGGTCCACCGGCTGAGGAGCGGGAATAGGTAAAAGCTGAAACGCTGAAAAACTAAAAAGCTGAAATGCCCTCGGCGATGGAGTTCTACCATTTCTATTCTATTTTGGGATCTGGGATTTGCTCGAAGAGATCTGTTAGAATTCCGGGGGTGAGAATGGCTGGGGTGATGATGGGTTCTTTGTCAGGTAGTAACAGCACGTTGACGGGGATGGCGGTGCGGCCGAGTTCTTCGAGTTTTGCTTCGATGGCAGGATTCGGAGCGGATTTGTCTGCTTTAAGAAAAACGACACCTTTCCTTTTCGCAAGGGCGATCACTTCATCTGAGTAGGCGACTTTTTTATTTACCTGACAGGTGAAGCACCATTGCGCGGTGAAATCGATATAGACTGGGGTTCCTTCGGAAAGAAGAGTTTCGGTTTTTTCTTCAGACCATGCCTGCCACTCAAATGTTGAGGGTTTAGGTGGTAAGGTGAGGAAGACTCCTGCGACAAAACAAATGAGTGTGATCACGATTGCGATACAGCGGGCTTTCTTGGTGCGATGCGGCAAGAACCAGCGGCCATAAACCCAAGCTGCGATCGCGATTAGGCAGAGTCCGAAGATGGGAGCGAGCAAATATTCTTGTCCGATGAGTCCCGTGTAAAACCAGAGGAAATATCCAGCGGAACCGAATAACAGGAATGACATCGCTTGTTTAAACGATTCCATCCATGCGCCGGGTCGGGGGAGCGCTTCGACAAGAGAGGGGTAAAAAGAAAGGATGAGATAAGGCAGCGCGAGACCTAAAGCCATGGCGGTGAAGCTCAGGAAAAACTGGCTGGCTGGGAGTGCTAAAGTTGCACCAATCGCGACTCCGAGAAAAGGCCCAGAGCATGGTGTGGCGACGACGGTTGCGAGGACGCCGGAGAAAAACGATCCGGAGTGGCCGCTTTTCTGTTGGAGTTTGCCACCGACTGATGTGGCGGAAGTTCCCATTTCAAAAAGCCCGAACATGTTGAGACCGAGGATGAACATGAGTAGCACGAGCACCACGACGACGTTTGGATCTTGGAGTTGGTAGCCCCAACCTTTCAAAGCGGATCCGTCTTTTATGGCAGCGGCACGTGCGGCAAAAAGGATACCACTCAAGACGGCGAAAGAGGCCAGCACGCCGACTGCGAAACTAATACCGTGCAGTGCGATGGAGCGGCGGTTTTCACCGGCTTGTTGGACAAAGCCCATGATTTTCAATCCGATCACTGGAAACACGCAGGGCATTAAGTTCAGGATCAAACCACCGAGAAACATGCCACCGAGGATTTTAAGAAGTTTGCCGAATGAGGTGTTTTCGGGTGCGGATTGGGAGATGTTGGTTTCTGGAATGACGTAGTTGTATGGACCAACTAGGATGCCTGAAACGGAGTTTCCTTGTGGGATGGGTTCTTCGAGAAAATCGACTTTCTTGCGCTCGAGCTTGAGCATGAATCCATTTTCGATGGGGGTTATTTCTCCAGCTTCGGAAAGCGATTTGAGGTAAGGTTCGTTGGGAATGAAATCGGTGGGACGCGCATTCAGTCCTGTGAGTTCAAGACGGATGGAGTCAGGGAAAGTTTTATCGGGATTAGCGGAAATTTTGACTTCAGCGGGTAGGACTTTCGGGATCGCTTGTCTTGCGGTTTCTAACAAAGTGCTCTGCGCGGGATCGATGACGGCATCGGCGGCGACGGGAAGATTCAGGGTGAAGCTCGCCTTTTCATCGATACAGGATTTATCGCAAATTTGCCATGTGGCATCGGCGGACAAGGTAAACGTGCTGTTTGTGCTGAGAGTTGCGGGTGGTGTGATTTCGACGAGAAAAACCGGACTGCCGGTGTAGATGAAACTTTTTCCGCCAAATCCATCTTTGACCTTCGGGGTCGGCCATTGAATGGGACCTGCGATCGCGCCTTCGGGCAGTTTCCAAGTGATGTTCGGTGGTAATTCCACGCCGCCGGAATTGAGATAATAACTGTGCCAGCCTTCTGGGTGATCCAGTTTCAGTGCGACGGTGAAAGGTTTTCCGGGAGCAATGGCGGTAACTTCAGGAATCAGATTGGCGGTGGATTTCAACTCTTGTGCGAAGGCCGTGCAACTGAGAGCGAGTAGGAAAAATAAATGACGCATGGGCTTATGAGAGGTTAGTTCGGGTTTTCATCCAAATAAATTCTTGGGGGTGTGGATAGTTGGTGGAGATCTAAAGTTCAGCCTTCCAAATTTTGATCTGGTTTGATTAAAATTTAGCCATGAGCAAAGAGATCCCCCCCTTTGAAAAAATCCGTCGAATTAATCCTTCTGGCAACGAGTTTTGGTCAAGTCGTGACTTTGCAAAAGTGTTGGATTACGCCAACTATCGGCACTTTCAGGCCGTCATAGAGAAGGCACGGACGGCATGTTTGAACAGCGGACAGCAGGTCGATGACCATTTTGTCGGTACCGACCAAATGGTCGAGATTGGCAGCGGTGCTCAAAGGGCGCTTAAAACCATCATGATGTCCCGCTACGCCTGCTATCTGGTGATCCAGAACGCAGATCCTGCCAAGGAAATCGTGGCACAGGGACAAACCTATTTTGCGATTCAGACTCGTCGACAAGAATTGAGCGACGAGGAAATGGAAGATCAGCGCCGCCTCGCCATTCGTTCTGAGTTGCGTCAGCACAATACTCAACTCGCCGACGCTGCCAAGGATGCTGGTGTGATCGAACCACGCGATTACGCCATTTTTCAAAACCATGGCTATATGGGGCTTTACGACGGACTAGGCGCGAAGGATATCCATGCACGCAAAGGATTAAAGAAAAGTCAGCAAATTCTAGATCACATGGGTAGCACAGAGCTGGCGGCGAATCTCTTTCGAGCTACTCAAGCTGAAGACAAGCTCCGGCGGGAAAAGATCACTGGAAAGAAAAAGGCAAACCAAGCTCATCGCGAAGTCGGTGCGAAGGTGCGTCAGACCATCAAGGAACTCGGCGGCAATATGCCGGAAGATTTACCCGCAGCAGAGAGCATTAGAAAGCTAGAATCAAAATCGAAAAAGGCACTGAAGAATCCTAAATCATAGACAGGCTTGATGATTCGTCCGCCACACGGAGCAAGCTCCGTCGCCAGATGGCGGAGGCAAGCCTCTGCACTCATGTATTCACGCGTGAATTCACAGTTGAGCTTTGGGGGATAAAACCTAAAGTCTCGCCCAGATTATGTTTTCAAGCCTTAGCGACAGCCTCGACAAGACCTTCCGCAACCTTCGTGGGGTCGGCAAAATTTCCGATAAAAACATCACCGATGCGTTGCGTGAGATCCGCATCGCCTTGCTTGAGGCGGATGTGGAATTCGGCGTGGCCAAGGAGCTGATCGCTCGGGTCAAAGAGGCATCGATGGGTGAGGATGTTTTAAAATCGATCAAGCCAGGTGAGCAGATCGTTAAATTTTTCCAAGACGAGCTGACCCGTGTTTTGGGTGGCGATAATGTCCCGCTCGATCTCAATCCGCCGGCGCGGATTCTCATGGTCGGCCTCAACGGTGCGGGTAAGACTACGACCTCGGCGAAGCTGGCGCGTCGTCTGAAAAAAGAAGGCCGCAGGCCGTTGTTGGTGGCGTGCGATCTTTATCGTCCTGCAGCGATCGATCAGTTGGTCACGCTGGCTGGCCAGATCGATGTGCCGGTGTTCGCGCCGGATCGTGGTGAAACGGATTTACTGAAAGTGGCTCGTGAGGCGATTGCCTACGGCGAAGAAAAAGGCGCGACGGTTTTGATTTTCGATACCGCGGGTCGTCAGGAAATTGATGAGAAGCTCATCGAGGAATTGAAGCGCTTGCATGCGTTTATCAAGCCGAAAGAAACCTTGTTGGTTGCGGATGCTGCGACCGGACAACAAGCGGTTTCCGTGGCGAAGCATTTCGATGAAGCGGTGGGGATCACTGGTATCGTTCTAACAAAACTCGACGGCGATGCACGCGGTGGTGCGGCGCTTTCGATGCGTGAGGTGACGGGTAAGCCGATCAAATACGCGGGTGAAGGTGAGAAGCTGGATCAGTTGATGGAGTTCCATCCATCGCGCATGGCGGATCGGATTCTCGGCATGGGTGACATCGTCAGCATGGTCGAGAACGTGGCAGACAAGGTCAACGAAGCCGATGCGATGCGCTCGATGAAGCGGATGCAGGAAGGAAAATTCGATTTCAATGATTTCCTCGATCAGATGAAGATGATCCAGAATCTCGGTCCGCTTGAGGGCTTGCTCGGTTTGATGCCGGGTTTCAACAAGATTAAAAAACAACTCCCTGCCGGTGAGCTTGATAACAGCAAGTTGAAGCGCACCGAAGCGATTGTGCTCTCGATGACGCGGATCGAACGCGCTCGTCCGGAGATTATCAAAGCTTCACGGCGTCAACGCATTGCTGCGGGTTCCGGGACATCGATCGTGCAGGTGAATCAGCTCATCAAGCAGTTCGGTGAAATGCGCAAGATGATGCGCAACCCCGGCAAGATGAAGAACATGATGAAGCAAATGGGCGGTGCCGGTGGTATGGGCGATATGATGAAAGGCTTGGGTGGGAAGTTTCCGTTTTGAAGAGTGAGGTTAAAGTGCCGTGTGATTTGAGGCAGATTATGAAAGGCTAATTAGTGCCTCCATGTCGCTGCGCTCCATTGTGATCAGTGGTAGAGCTAGCCAGAAACATTCGCTCTTGCTTCTCTTTTTCTAAATCCTCAGAATCCATTCCCCATGGCTACTTCGACCTCAATTCTCCCGGATAAACTACACGAATACCCCAAGCAAGATGTGATCGACGGATCCGGCGGCGGATCGGATTCGATTCTCGATGATTGCCTCAATCAGAACGACGGGGTGCTGCAGCTTGTGCACCGCTATGCCGGCCGAACCTTTTGCTCACCGGGAAAACGCCTTCGCCTGGATGCGAAATCGTACTACCCAGACTACATGGGTGGGACAGGTCTCGATGAAGTTTGGATGTGCTGCACCGTGCCTATTGTGACAGGCGTCATCGATACCCGCACGGGAAAGGCACCGTTTCGGGAAGGAGAAGCACACGTCCTCACGCCGAACGGGCAGTTCATCTCACTTCAGGATTTGATTGAGGCCAATCCGGAAGCGGTCATGGGAGCGAAAGTCACGGCTTTTTCGAAATCCTTGTTCGGCGAGGTCACTTGGCCGATTGTGTCCAAGAAGTTCGACAACCTGAACCCCATTCCCCACCATCTTCACTGGGCAAAGTGGGAAGTTTACGACATCAATTCTTTCGACAACCCTGGAGTCAGTCCGTCGCATTATCACACCACGGCCATGGGCCTGTACCCGTTCGTGACAAAGGACCAGTTCCTCGCCTGCATGAAGCGTTGGGGACAGGGCGATTATAACGGCGTGCGGCATTTGTCGCCGCACACGATGATGCACATTGATAACGGCTTTGTGATGCCGAATGGTGTGCTGCACTCACCGACAGACCTTTGCACGCACGAGTTGCACGTGACGATGGACGAGCATTTCTTGGCCGAGGACCTGACACTTGATGGACGGATCGGAGCAGCCGATGCGTTTTACGCCTGTCGGGAACAGGACTATCCGAAGGCCAAGCACGAAGACTGGGAATTCTTGGCTGACACGTTCGACTTCAAAGCGAATCAGGACCCGAACTTTGTTATGAAGAATTCGCGCCCGGCAATCACCGCCGAAGAATTTGCCGGCGACGGAGTGGACGCACAGTGGATTGTTTACGGTGAGGTTCTCGGTGAGCAGAGGTGCTCCATTCTCCGTCTCACCGTTGCGCCCGGCGCCAAGACGAATTTCTGCCCGGAGAGCCCCGCGCTGTTCCACACGAATCGCGGACGCGGTCGGGTTGGAAAGCTCGAAGTGAAATATCACCAGGACATGAAGCTTGGCGAACTCTATCCTGAGATCGGTTTTATCACCCAAGCAGCGCTGAACCGCGGCGGTGTCGAAATCGAGAACACGGGAACTGAACCGCTCGTGTTAACCTTCGACTTCCCGCAACACGCGCATTCCAAAACTCCCGGTGTTGCCGTTGCGAGCTAGTCGCTTGATTCCAGCTTGCCGCGCAGAGCGGTGAGTTGTTTACTCAGCGAAGCCACCTGCTGATCCAGGGCGGCGAGGTCGTCGAGCACTCGTTCTTTATCGGTATCGCCGCGTTTCGCCGCGTTGTATTCATCCAGCTCGGAGTGCATTTCCTCCATGCTGTTCATGATGATGCCGATGAATAGATTGAGCATGATCATCGTTCCGAGCAGGATGAAGCTGATGAAATAGACCGCAGCTACCGCAGGCGATGACCCTTTCGCGCTATCGAAAAGGAATTTCCAATCATCGAGGGTGATCGTCTGGAAGAGTGTGAAAAACGCCAACGACAAGCTGCCGAAGTGCGCCTTGTCGTGTGCACCGAAGAGGTGCACGCCAGTGATGGCGTAGATGTAAAGCACTAGGCTGAGCAGTAGCCCGACGTAACCCATGGAACTGAAACTCTTAACTAATGCCCCGACCAGAAGCTGGAGCTTCGGCAGGGCCGAAACAAGGCGCAGCAAACGGAGAGTGCGAACGAGGCGCAGCACCACGGCGAATTGCGAATCCCAAGGCAGCAGGCAGAGAACCACGACGAGGAAGTCGAAGACGTTCCAGCCATCGCGGAAAAAATCGAGCGGACGGCGGCCATGTGCCGCGAGTTTCAGCACGATCTCCACGACAAAAGCCGTCAGCGCAAATACATCGAGGGCGCGCAGAAGCGTTCCGTGACTGGCGACGATCGCAGCGTTCGTTTCCAGCCCCGCCAGCACGCCGACCATGAGGATTACGCCGATGATGGTGGTATGGAAAGATCGCGAAGCGACGATGCGTTGTGCGAAGCCGGTCATAGAACGGAGGACTGAATTTCTTTAAGGTGGGCTAGAGCATCAAACTGGCGTGCCGCCCCGGACGAGGGAGAGAATCGAGGCCGCATCAAGCGTCTTCGCACGCTCCTGGATTTGCGGAAGGTATTGGGTGTGGAGTTCGCGCGCCTGGGTTTGAAGAGGCCCGATGAGCTTTTTCAAATCCGGGGCGGCCAAGCTGCGGCCGCCCGAATAGTATCTCTGTGCCACATGACCGATGGCATAGGTCGATGCAAACGACATCGCAGACCCCGTGACTTGGTCAGCAACTTTGCCCACAGTTTTTCCTCCGAGTTTGCGACCGAATTTGCCGACCATCTTGCGTGCGAAACCCTCCACCATTTGGGAACCGAGCCCGATGCCGGCGGTGGCGAGGAAGTCCTTGATGTTGGATCGATCCAGCTCGACGCCGTGCGCCTTTCCGATTCGATAAACCATCTTCATCTGCATCGGTATGATGACGACAGTAGCCATGGTCTGGGGCAGCAGCTCGAGAGCGCCGTTGAGGATCGCGTATTTAAGAATCATGCTGCCGCTGTCGGTCACGGCGACCTCAGGTTGCTCGGCAGCAAGCGGCGCGAGAGCAACGGAATCAACCTGCTCGTTCACGGCAAGCGACTCGCTTTCGCCGAGCTTCAGATTACGACGCAGATCCGCGAGAAATTCCTCTTCCTCGGCGGCGATCGAGCCGCCCGCCTCGCAAATCGCACGCGCCATTTCATAGGCGAGCATCCGATCGTTGGTTTCACCCAGATCCTCGCAGACCTCTGCGAGCGTAAGTTTCCCCATCAGGATCCTACGGGAAAGGGCAGCTAGGTTGTCCGCGTCCATTTCCTCGGCGTAGCGGGCGATCTCTAAGCGCTCGGCTTCGGATTGCTCGCCATTTGAAAAGGCTGCGAAGAGGCAGATTGCCAAAAGCGAATCGTGGGTGTTTGTCGGGTTCATAGTGGCTATTTCTGTGGTGCTCATACTGGATTACTTTCTTCTTTGTTGGGGATGAGGATGGACATCACTGACGCCGCCGCGAGGGTGCCAATGACGATAATCAGTGAGACTAACGGATCGATCTTGATGCTCTTGAATTCACTATCGGTGAGGCCGAAGTCGTTGAAATACGGCGGCGCGGCGAGTAACAGCAGCTTGATGCCGACGAAGCCGAGGATCAGGATCAGTGCTGGCTTGAGGTAGCGGAATTTTGCGATGAGGGCGGCGAGACAGAAGTACAGGGCGCGCAGGCCGAGGATCGCGAAGATGTTGCTCGTAAATACAAGGAACGGATCGGGCGTGATCGCGAAAATCGCAGGAATCGAATCAACGGCGAACACGAGATCCGTGATTTCCACCCTGATCAGCGCGAGGAAAAGCGGGGTGATGGCGTAACGCGCGGATAGCGTGCCCGGTTCGGCGGGGGCGTAGGTGTCCTTGCCCGTTGTCGGATCGCTGATGTAGGCCGGGGCGATCGTGCGACGGGTGAAAAATTTCTGACCGTCATAGAAATCCACGGTGCGGAAAAACCGCTTGGCGATTTTCACGACCGGATTTTTTCCCGGATCGCTGTGGCTGGTGATGAGCGCCATCTTGACCGCTGTTAGAATCAGGAAGAAACCGAAAACGATAAGAATCCATGTGTAATTCATGATCAGCTCCGCACCGAGGAAGATCATACCACCGCGCATGATCAGCGCGCCGATGATTCCCCAGAAGAGCACGCGATGCTGGTATTTCGCCGGGATCGCGAAGTAGCCGAAGATCATCGCGATGACGAAAATGTTATCCATCGCTAGGGACTTCTCCACCACGTATCCGGTTAGATATTGAATGGCCGCCGTGCCTCCCGTGACCTCTCCAAGCACAATCTTCCCTCCCACATACATCGGGGTTTCCAGCCCCAGACCCAGCCAATGGAACTGGTAGGCGTAGTAGATGAATCCGGTGAACGAGACTCCGCATGCGAGCCAGATGCATGACCAGGTGATGGACTCCTTCATCGTGACTTCATGCGCCTCGCGGTGGAAGACGCCGAGATCGAGCGCGAGGAATAGCATCACCAGTGCGATGAATCCGATGTATGCCCACATTTTCATGCTTGCGGGATCGGCGGTGGTGGCGAGTAGGGATAGGATGGTCATTATAATTTATGTCTAGGGTATATGGAGTGTTTTTGAGGTTGTCGGGATTATCGGCGGGGCGAGCCACTTGGACGGCGGCGGGTGAGTTCGATAGCAGGAGCGGCCTCATGGCGTTTCGAGCGTTTGGTCAGGCGTAGTTCGATCTTTTCATCGATCAGTTTGAAGGCTTTGAGAACCGCGGCACGCAGTGTGTGGTCTGAGGACGAAACGATCACATCCGGCCCTGGAGTCACGAGATGGAAGGACGCGCTGTAGGGCGGGCTTTCGGTGAGGCTGCGATCCAAACTGACGCGTGCTTCGTCGATTTTGAGATCGGGTAGCAGAGAATGCATTTTGGCTTCGATCATATCCAAGATGGATTTGGAGGGAGCGTGGTTTTGATGAGTGAAGGTGAATTTCATCGTGGGTTGATTTGACATGCACACATAATGCCGGTGAAAAAGAGTTTGTATAATACTCAAAATAACATAAATAGTTTCAATAAATGGAACTATTACCCGATGCAGAATTTCTGAATTATCATCATCTTCGCTACTTCTGGACGGTTGCAAAGGAGGGCAGTCTGAGGAAGGCGTCTGAGAAATTGCGGGTCTCACAACCTTCGATGTGCACACAGATCAAACTTTTGGAAAATAGTTTAGGAGAGACGCTTTTTCGCACCAGTGGGCGCTCGCTGGTGCTGACTGAATACGGAAAACTGATTTACAGTCACGCTGATGAAATTTTC
Source organism: Akkermansiaceae bacterium (assembly GCA_031374665.1). Lineage (GTDB taxonomy): Bacteria > Verrucomicrobiota > Verrucomicrobiia > Verrucomicrobiales > Akkermansiaceae > Luteolibacter. The sequence goes on from JANMGO010000042.1 coordinate 31,246, forward strand.
ACTCTAGGTGGCGAGATTCTTCGAGCTACCAAAGAGGCACCGGCCAGCCGCCGCCTCCATCTTCATGTGGGTATTGTGGACTCATTTCCGAAATTGATGAGCTACGATATTCTGCGCCCGGTGCTTGAGCATGAACCTCCCGTGCAACTCACTTGTCATGAAGGAAAACTGGCGGATATCGTTTCCCAGCTCAACACCCATCGGCTTGATGTGGTGCTAGCAGATGAGCCCGCCTCACCCGCGATTGCGGGTAAAGTGTTCAATCATTTGTTAGGTTCATCCACGATCACGTTCTGCGCGATGCCGGAATTTGCGAAGAAGCTCAAGGGTCGGTTTCCGCGGAATCTCGACGGAGCAACTGCTTTGCTGCCGACCCAGAATTGCAATCTCAGACGAGACTTAGAGAAATGGTTCCGAAGTGTGGGTGTGGAGCCAAAAGTGGTTGCGGAATTCGAAGACGCTGCTCTAACAAAAATTGTGGCGACGAGTGGTCATGCCTTCATTGCGGTGCCGACAGTCGTTGCATCTGAAGTGTTCGAGAGATACGGATTCGTCCCTATAGGCCGGGCGAAGGAGGTGGAAACTCATTTTTACGCGATCACGTCCGAGCGGCGTTTCACTCATCCGGCGATTCTGGCGTTAACACGGAGGTTGAGTGCCACGCGCAAAAAACAAAAATCCTGAAGCGAAGCGATGGGTGTGATATTCTGCAGATATTCCCAGCGGAGTTGCTTTACATCATCGAAGAGAAACGGAAAATGTCGCCGTGATCGCCTTTTCCGACGCACCCTATCGTTTTTTTGAAGCGAAGCCCTCGCCGTTTTTGATTTGTTGTGGGCGGGCGATGAATCGAAGTTTTTTTCTGCCGGGGCCAAATCATCGGATTCAGGAGATGGTGTTGGATGGCGAGATGGAACAAGTGCGGGAGGCGCAGGCAAAAGGTGAGCGGCTGATGTTTGTGATCAATCATCCGACGCACAGCGATCCGCAGGTGGTGACGGAGTTGCATCGGCGGCTGAGGATCGATTCTTGTTTCATGGCGGCGTATGACGTTTTTTTGAGAAGTCCGGTCAATGCCTGGGTTATGCAGCGGATGGGAAATTTCTCGATCGATCGCGAGGGCAGCGACCGTAAGGCAATGGCGGCGGCGATTGATGTGCTGAAAAAAGGCGAGCGGGCGTTAAATATTTTTCCCGAGGGAAATGTTTATCTGACCAATGATAGAGTCGCTTCGTTTTTGGACGGCGCGGCGTTCATTGCGCTGAAAGCCCAAGCGGCGCTGGATGGGATCCCGGTGAAAATCGTTCCGGTCAGTTTGAAATACACCCATCTAACAACTCCTCGTGAATCGGTGACGCAGCGGATGTTGGATTTAGGTGCGCGTAGCGAATACGTTTTTCCTAAAGGCTCCACCAGCGATCCAATTTCGGCGGTGATGGGGATGGGTCGGCATATTCTTACGCGGTATTTGCGGGCACATGGTCACGGCGATGAAATGGCTGGCGGCGATGTTTCGGTTTTCGACGTGCTCACTGGATTTGCGGAAAAGCTGGTGCATGGCTTGGAGCAGGGGTTGGAAGTTTCGGCAGCGGCTGGGACGGGCTTGTCAGATCGGATTGTGAAAATTCGCTCGCGCCTGCATCAGCTGAGAACGGATCGCACCGCAGCTCCCGATCCTTCGCTGGATGGTTTGGCGGAGCAGGCGATCCTTGCCCTGAGAATTCATGGTTACCTAACACCTTACTTAACCGAGCGCCCAACCATCGACCGCTATGACGAGACGGTGGAGCGGATCGCCGAGGATTTTCATTCGAAAGCTATGCCGCGCACGGGTCCACGTCGCGTGATGGTGCGTGTGCATCAGCCAGTAGAGGTTTCGGATTTCATCTCCTCTGCCGGAGGGAATACAAGAGAGGCGATTTCCAAAATCACTCAGCAAATGCAGCAGACGATTCAGACTGGAATCGATGAGTTGAATGCCCGCAATGACGCGCCCGGGGCGGAGATTGTGAGAAAAATTGAATAATTTCCGTGCCTCCAGAGTCCTGAGAAAAATGAAGACTCTCTTTTTTGCGATGTCGTTGTTTATCCTCGGTCTCCAAGGTTCAGTGTATGCTGCCCAACCAACCAGTGAACTCAGTGAAGAACTTGCAAAGCGCCTAATCGCGGAGGTCTTGGATATCTCACCAAGTGGGATCAATGTGGCGACCGTGATCGAAGGAGGGAAACGTTCCGAGAATGGTTTTGAAGAAAGAGATGTGCGCCGAGTGACTGCGATTCATGCCGTTCTTGAAGAAGGTCGAATGGTCAGGCGTGTCCGTAGCTATGACTTCTCTTGGAGCTCGCAATACGGCTGGTTTTATCAAGAGGTCCGCACCAGCCGTAGCGGCGAGGAAGTGAAAATCTGGAGTGAGATTCAGGGAGAGGTGATTATGAAATGATTGTCTTTGATGAATCGTTCAAGGCAAGGGCTTCACTTTAAAGCTCTTGATTTTGACGATGCTTTTTGGGTCATGGGCTTGGAAGGCGAAGGTGCCGCTGTCGATACGCTTTTTCTTCCAGGTGTGCGCCTCAGTTTGGAGCCATTCGTTGTGTAACTTGTCATCGAGCCATACTTTGACCTGATTGCCCTCGACGCGTAGTTTCATGGTGACCCACTTCCCATCCTCGTGGCCGGGTTCTTTCATGTCTTGGACGCCGTAAATGCTGCCGGTTTTTCTCCAGTCCTCATGTGTGGCGTTGATTTGGCATTCGAGACCGTAGGCCGGCCAGTCTTGGGCTTGGAATCTTGTATGGAAAAATAGGCCGGAGTTTGAATTTTTCTCCGTCTGGAACACGATCTCGGCTTCGAAGTTTTTGAATGAGGCATTGCCATCTTTGCCGACCCAGAACAGGTGGCAGCGTTCGCCGTTAAGGATCAGCACGCCGTTCTCAATCCGAGCGGATTCCTTGTTTTCCTCCGCGTGCTTCCAACCGTCCAGCGAGCTTCCGTCGAATAATACCTGCCACTCTTCAGCAGAGGCGATGGAGATCATGAGGGTGAAAAATAGAGTATGTATGATACGCATGATGATAGGTGGTTAATGGGTTGTTGTTAGGAGTTCTGGAGGAGTGGGGATCGAAAAGTCTTAGTTTGCTAGCCATTCCATACTCCAACCTATTCAATAAAGTCACTCGCCTTTTACGGAAGTGGAAATATTCTGCGCGGCGATGAGCACGCCCGTTCCCGGCCAGGAAGACTTCAATCAGCAGGAACGCACGTTCCGGCTCGAAGTGCTGCGTGCGTTGCCTGCGGGTTTTATCGATACGGCCGCGACCAGTTTCGTGATCTTCTTTGCGATCCAGGTCTTTGACATGCATTGGGCAATCAAAGCCGCGATGCTTGCCGCGAGCAGTGTGGGGCAGCTTTGCAGCCTTTTCATCGTTCAGATTGCCCGTCGATTGGCTCGCCCGGTCAACACCCTTGCTGCATGCATTTGGTTTTTTTCCTTCATCGGCTTCGCGCTTGCATCGATGTCGGGCAAGCATGCGATCCTATACTTCGTAGGTTGCGTGATTGCATCCATTTGCATGGGCATGAGTGCGCCGCTGACTGCGCAGATTTATCGGAAGCATTATGCATCCCATAAACGTGGTCGGCTATTTTCTATCACCTCCTTGATTCGAGCCGGTGCGGCGGGTGGGATCTCATGGCTCATTGGGAGTTGGTTGAAGTCTCGTGGAAATGATTTCTCACCTCTGTTCTGGGGATACGCCGTTGCGTGTTTGATGATGGCCGGATGTGTCATGCTCATGGCTCCAGTGGTTTTAAGGCAGACCGCTCGCTTGAAATGGTTCGATGCCTTTCGTCACGTTTCCGAAGATGCGCCGTTTCGAAAACTGCTCATCGTGTGGATGGTTTTCGGTTTTGGAAATTTGGTGAGCTTGGCGCTATTCGTGGAATACATCACCAATCCTCTCTACGGCTACAACTATGGCCCGAAGAACGTGGGACTCATCACCGGCACCGTGCCCATGCTGACGTTCATTGTTTTCGTCGTGCCGTGGGGGATGGTGTTTGACCGACTCCCATTTTACACCGTGCGCGCGCTCGTGAACGTGTTCTTCATTCTGGGAATTCTCATTTACTATCTCGGCAGCGGATTCATGGCACTTTGTATCGGCATCGCATTGCACGGGATCGCCAGGTCTGGAGGCGAAATCATCTGGACTCTATGGGTCACGAAATTCGCGAACAGCGATAAGGTCGTGGAATACATGAGCGTGCATACCTTTCTAACAGGGGCGAGGGGAGTGATCGCGCCGTTCATTGCCTTCATGGTCGCAGCCTACGCCTCTCCATCATGGGTGGCATGGATCTCCGCAGGTTTGATTTTCCTCAGCACGCTGACGATTTTTCCTGAAATTCTTGAGGAGAATCGGAGGAAGGAAGAGTTGGAATCGTGAGGGGAGCGAGGGTGTCTCACCCTCAAATTCAAGAATCGAACGGTGAGACACCGTTCAGCCTCATGCCGTGAGGACACGGCAGCTCCGTCATGTCTGATGCAGCAGCCCGATAAACTCCGGATGACGCTGGATGTATGATTCCGTGTAGGAGCAATCCGGCACGATTTTCCAACCGAGTCGGCGGGCTTCCAACAGAGCATCATGCGTGATGCTTGCGGCGATGCCTTTTCCGCGAAGTGCCGCTGGCACGTAGGTGTGCTCGATGATGACCGTGTCTTCATGTTGACGGTAGGAAATGACGGCTGGCTCGCCGGGACCGGATCTCAGTTCAAAGCGTTGTTTGCCTGGAAAGTGGATGGTTTTGTAGGACATGAGCGAAGTTTGGATGACATGGGTTGCCCGTCAGCAGCGATGATGCTATGAAGCAAATGAAATTGACGCAGGCGGTCAATCAATCAAAGACAAGTTATGAAGAGAAAACCCAACAAATTCCCAGGACTTTATCAGGAAACCGGTAGTGATGGCAGTTCACGATTCCGTATTCTGATTAATCACAACAAAGAGATCATTCAGGAATATTTTTACTATGGCGCCAAAACAACAGAACAGGCCGCGCATAAAGCCGCACTGAAGCGATGGAGGGAATTGCGTAAAGAATACCCAGTCTTAACGAGAAGAGGGTTCAGGGAAGTTGTCAGGAAACCGACGGCTTCAGGCATAACAGGCGTTACGCGGATTACGACATCCTCAAAAGGACACGATTACGACGTATGGAAAGCATGCTGGACGAGCGTCAGGGGTGTGCGCAGGTCGAAACAATTTTCAGTGAATAAATACGGCGAGAAAAAGGCCAAGCGTATGGCGATCGAAGTGCGTCGAGAAGCGTTGGATAAGATTTCGCCGAAATAAGGTTTATGCGGAAAATTAAATGGTGTGTTACGAATGGCATCCTAGGAAGTGGATGGTTTGGTGGGACATGAGCGAGGGTTGTCTCCGATTGATGATTGTTGCTTTGGAAGAGAAAGAGGAAGAATTTTTAACCACAATGGGAGCGGATCGGACATGGACGGACTGATCCTTCTTAACCTCTCCGTCAAAGAGCGCAAAACCCTGCGAGCACTAGCGAAGCATAAAAAACAGGCGCAGCGATTCTGTTTGGACGGAGCGAAACGTAGTCAAAGGACACAGAGAAAGAGTTTCAACTGGGCTGCGATGATTTGATGGCCAAGTGGCTAGGGCAGAATCAAATACGATTTAGTTTCGTGGGCAAGGAAGTCTCTGATGTGTCCGCGTTTGGCGAGCAGGATCTTGGCGGTTTCCTGCACGCTGCAGTTTCCGATGTGGAGATGGATGACTTTAGGCGGATGGCCGATGGCTACGCTTCGTTGGTAAAAGTCCTTGCTGACGATCACATAGTCATTTGAGGCGGCAAAGTCCCAGATTTCAGTGTCTTCGTTCTTCTCCATGTCGAGATGAAGGACGTGTTCTGTATCTGGAAAATCGGCTGCGAGAATTTCAATCAGGCGTCGGGATAAATTTTGATCGAGCAGCAGTTTCATGAGGCAACGGCTAACTCAAGATGGCTTTCGCGATGAGCGGCGAAAGCGAAGCAAGCGGTGAAGTCCTCGGGTTCCAATTCGGGGAAGTCTTCGAGAATTTGTTCCTGCGTCATTCCTCCGGCGAGGTATTCGAGTATATCTTTCACCGTGATGCGCATTCCCCGGATGCAAGGCTGTCCGCTGCGCTTGTCTGGGGAAATAGTGATTCGATCATGAAAGTTCATAGGGGTAAGCTAATCGGATTTGAGTGTTTCGGCGAGGATTCTTTTGCGGTTCTTAATTCAAATCGCCATTGGAAGAAATGCGTTTTTACGGTGGAGCGGGGGTGTCCCCACCCCCTGAGGCTTGAGGGTGTCTCACCCTCAATATAAAGCATCAAACGCTGAGACCCCGCCCGCCTCATGTCCTAAGCTTGTCGAAGGGCAGCTCCTAAATTACTCGGAAAGTGGATGCTTTGGTGGGACATGATCGAGGGCTAGATTATATACCGACAGAATGAAAAGCAGTAAGTGAAGATCGTTGTGGGGGCTACTCCGAAGGCGGGCCTATTTCCAAGAAATGTTAATATGAGACACCTGACCCCATTGAAAACTTGTTAGTCTTCCGTTGAAGACGGAGCATCGGAGGAATGGAAGAAACCTCGCCTAGTCGCAATAACACCTAGCGCCAGACAGTAGCCCACCAAGACTGAGTAGAGATAAACTTCCGTATGGTGCGTGCCGGACGGATCGCCCTTCAGTAGCGGTAGAGCAAAGGCGATCATGAGAAAAAGATAGACACCGTAGACGCCTCGCCATGCGGTGTGTGACATGGGCACGTTATGACGTAGCGAAGTCCAATGACCCATTAGTGCACGACGGAAAAATGAGAATACCACCCCTATGCTGAGGGCACATACTGAACCCCACAAAAGCCACGCCCAGAGAGGCTTTGATGGCCCCCGCGAACTGTAGACATCAATCCACGGTAACCCTACAATAAAACAGACACAAAAAATGGTGAATCCCACCGCGAGGAGTCCGCTGATACCGAAAAGTCGATTCATGGCTTTGGAATGTTGAGGTTAATCTTCTCTTGCCTAACGTTAAAAGAATGGCGCCGCCGGTGTGAAGCTTGGAATTCAATCAGGCGGCTTCTTCGGTGGCGCCATCTCTGCCTTTATTGTTCTGCCTCTTCTCTTAGCAGTCCCATCGTGATGGTGTCTTCGTAGTTTCCGTCTATGAAACGAGCTTTTCTCTTCCGGCCTTCTATCTGGAAACCAAATTTTTGATACAAGGCTATCGCTTTCTCATTACTGGCCATGACATCCAGTTCGACACGTTGGATGCCTTTCTGGAAGGCATCTCTCAAGGCTAGCCCCATCAGCTCTGTCCCGATTTTTTTGCCTCGATATGCCTCAATCACTCCCATCCCGAGGCGTCCAACATGCGTGGTGCCCTCATGGGAGCAGGGAACTATATCGCACCAACCAATCACTCGATCGGCGTCGATGGCTAGGATTTGGGTCCATTTCTTTTGAACAATGTCTCGAATGAAATTCCTCGTGCCTTCGATATCTGGCCCCTCCAGAAAGATGAGATATTTTCTTTCTCTCGCCACCTGATCAAGGGCTTCCCAGAAGGAGTCGATTCTAGATTCAGATGTGAACTCGTAGGTCATTGTTTTGTAGAGTGTGAGAGCTCACTAACCGCCTGGCGGCAGCCGCGCTTTGACTGTGGCTTAAAGGTTATAGTCATCTGAAAATTTGAATCGAAGTAGGTCAGGTGGTTGGGTATTGCGACTTGTTAGGCGCTCCCTAATGCGGCGACTATTATTCTCTCCTTTTGAGATTCTGTTAACAAAGCATCGCCGATGAACCAGATATCATCGTCGTCCTTATCCAAGTGCTGTTCAAAGGCTCCAAATTTTTCGGATTTGGTATGAAACACTGAGGTCTTAATATGTAAATAGTCCTCCACTCCGCTCGTCGAAATCCACTCTGGACGGAGCCATCCATTCATCCGGCAGGCAAATTTTGGAACGAAATCAATGTCGCACTTAACCCAGTAAGTCGAATCCCACGGATCTGCGTCTGGAGGAGTCAGCATGGCCCCAGCCTTGTGTACCTGAAGGAGGTGGTCTGTGCTCCTCAAAAAATACCAAACGACATCAACCAGCTCCCTGCAGCGCTTAACTTCTGGTGGCGCGAGATCTCGGTATTCAACGTCATTTCGGATTGCAAGTAGGCCATTAAGCATTGTTGGGCGGACTGCTCCAACTCGCCTGAGCAGTTCGAAATAGTGCGTGTTCCGCCCTCGGATCAAATTGCTCTTTAGTGAGTATTCCTCCTCAAGGAATTCTAAACGGTGATTGATACAACGTCGCAGGTTTGAAAGGCAGTCTGCACGGTCGTGCTCGGTTGGAACTGTGTCACAATCTAGAAAAAACTCGGCTCTCTTTAGAATTTCATAGGCCCGCTGCCGTCGGGTTGGTTCGAAGATTGAACCCCCGTCATCGTGTGCGAACCACGACATTATTTTGGGGTTGATCCAAATTGGTTTGTTCATTCTTTCTTTTTTTTAACAGTTTTATTGAACGACCGGTCGGGTTTTGGAATGAACGCCGACTGATCGTTGTTCACATGTAAATCCGACCTGGAAGGGTATATTTCTTCCCTCGATTTCATTCGTTATTCTCTAACGTCGCTATGGTTGCGAGCCAAGATCAAAAATTCCTCAGCATCTCCAATGTTTCTTCTAGCTTCTCTACTGGCTTCATCTTCATCAGCCTCGGATATCTCGAACCATCCAATAAAATCGGGCTTCCGTTTCTTTGTAGGATCAGACGCTGACCTGTGATTTCCACGGAAGCGACGTTGTTAGCAGCGGCCTCTGCCTTAATTCTCGCGATGGTGAGGAGGTGTTTGACTGGCTCGGGCAAACGGCCGTGGCGGTCGATCCAGTTTTTTTCGAGGGAGTCGATGGATTTGGAGGTGTTGGATTCGGCGAGTTCGCGGTAAGAGTTGATGCGGAGTTTGGCGTCGCTGAGATAAGCTGTAGGGATGAAAGCGGGCAATTGCTCAAATGGTGAAGAGTGAGTGGTGAAGAGTGAAATTTTGGAAAGCCACTGGGTTTCGGTGCTTACTATGAAGTCAGCTTTAAAAGTCGTTTCATGCAGTGAGGGATCTTTCTTTCCTTTGAGTTTGTCGATGGATTGGCGCAGAAGCTGACAATAAAGATCGAAGCCGATTTGGGCGATGTGGCCGGATTGTTTGGTTCCTAAGAGGTTGCCGGCGCCTCTTATTTCTAAGTCGCGCATGGCGATTTTGAAACCGGAGCCGAGGGCGGTGTATTGTTTGATGGCGTGGATGCGTTTGCGGGCATCGCCTTGGGTGATCATTTCGCGGGGCAAGAGGAGGATGGCGTAGGCTTTTTCTCCAGCTCTGCCGACGCGGCCGCGGAGCTGATAGAGATCGGCGAGGCCGAAGCGGTCGGCGCGGTCGATGAGGATGGTGTTGGCGTTGGGGATATCGATGCCGGTTTCGATGATGGTGGTGGCGAGTAGGACATCGGCCTCGTGGTTGACGAAG
>JANMGO010000053.1:0-16333 GCA_031374665.1 Akkermansiaceae bacterium
CTCGGCCTAGCGACTGGCAGCACTCCCCTGCCCCTCTACGCGCGGCTGATCGAGATGGATCTCGATTGGAGCAGTGTCACCACGTTCAACCTCGACGAATACATCGGCCTCCCGCGCGATCACTCCCAGAGCTACCACACCTTCATGTGGGAAAACCTTTTCAAACACACCAACATCAATCCCGCCAACGTCTTCATCCCCGACGGCAACGCTGCGGACATCCCGAAATTCTGCACGGATTACGAAGCCCTCATCAAAGCCAAAGGCGGCATCGATATCCAAGTGTTAGGGATCGGCTCCGATGGCCACATCGGATTCAACGAACCCACCTCATCCCTCGCTTCCCGCACACGCATCAAAACCCTCACCCAACAAACCATCAAAGACAACGCACGTTTCTTTGGCAGTGAGGAAGAAATTCCCATCCACGTCATCACCATGGGAATCGGCACTATCATGGATGCCCGCCAAAATCTCCTCTTAGCCTTCGGCGAAAACAAAGCCAAAACCATCGCCGAAGCAGTCGAAGGCCCCATCCAAGCCATCAATCCCGCCTCCGTCCTGCAACTCCACCCAAACGCTAAATTTTTCTTAGACACAAAGGCTGCATCCCTCCTCACACGCCAAGACTATTACAATTGGATCTACACGAATAAACCAGAGTGGCAGAAATTCTGAGCGGTAGGGTCGACACGCCGTTGTCGACCCAAATCAAAACGCATGGGCACAATCACCCTAACAGAAGTGAGACCTTCCTAAAAGCCAACGGTTTAAACCTAGATAGCCCAGTGCAATTAATTCAAAGGAAAAATAAAACCACTAGAATCAAGGTGAATAAGTAACCGAATATCACCGATGACCAAAATGAGATCGGCGCTTTTTCACGCGAGCAATCGCCAAACTCCATAAAAAATTCGCCTTTCTTGAGAGCTCCGGTCGTCCCTAAAAAAGTAAACCCAGCCGCCGGAAATAACATAAATTCACCCGGAAGAGAGATAGTGAATAATCGTTCAGCTCCTATAGCCGCCACGATATACAAGGCAGTAACTCCGAATGAACAAAAAGCCGCAATTTCCCAGTTATTGTAACGTCTTGTCTTAACTCGGCTTTTTCTCTTGGGCATACTCTAATTAATTCTCAGTATTCAATTTGTCTGTCCCTTTGAATGTAAATTCAACAAAGAACGTTATCGCCTGCTGTCACTGGCGGCTTGTTCGCTGTTAGTTTTCTGTTTCCCGAGCTCTTGTATTGAATAGCCGATTGGCCAAGCTGCCGAAATTAAAATAGCTAATAAGACCATGAATGAATCCATAATAAATAATCCGGGGCGTTCAGAAAACCTGTAAGAGGTGGAAGACCGCTGCATGAATCCTGTCCGAATCGCGTGAATTCCGACTGAGAGAAATCCACCGCCAACCAGCCCACAGATAACTGCACCCGGCATTATTGACCAGAATGAAAGGCCGGACTGCCAGCCCCATATACCGGAGAGAAGCGTCAATAACTCGAATCCGAACATGAAAGATGCGACACGACGAAATGTGGGTCGTGGCGAACTATTCTCATGTGGTAGGCGAAAACGTGTCATGATAAATTCTTCATCGAACAGATTGTTATTCGACCGGTCGGATTTCAGAAATGCTCACTGACCCGTCGATGAGAACGGTAAAAGGCGACCCAATTTCTTGGATCTCATTCATACAGAATTAGTAACCTCCAGCATTCCAGCCAGCCAAGCCCAAAAAGCCTATTCCCCCCATCTCTCCCTCCCCCCTCCCCACACCCCCCATTTTTAAGATTGCCAAACCACCCCCACCCTTCCAATCTCCCCCTGTTGACACGACGGTCGACCGCCTCGGGATCTCTCCATGGCTGTCACTTAAGCACTCGTTCCCATGTCTTAACCCTTCTTTACAGATAGGTCGTTTGAATGGGAAACAACCCTGCTGAAACCGTTTACTTCCAGGCACTCCCCGTGTTTTCCATATCACCGGTGCGTCCGCCCCATTTTATTTTTTCCTGTGGTTATCCAACCCACCCCAATTCTCTTCTCCAATTATTTACCGAATGAGCAAGAATAGCACCGACGATCTCTACGATCCCCCAGCAGCTGCCCGTAAACCCGCCGCCAAAAAAGCGGCGAAGAAAGCAGCCAAAAAAGTAGCCGTAAAAAAGGTTCCTGCCAAAAAAGTAGCCGCTAAAAAAGCAGCGAAGAAGGCTGTCGCGAAAACCAAAGCTGAAGCTCCTGCGGAACCCAAAGTTGCACCAGCGGCACCTGTTCCAGAACCGAAAATCCAAGCCAAGCCGCTCGAACCCATCGCTGCGCCGAAACTCATCGAAGCACCCGTTCTTTCCGCGCCGCCGAGTCAGCCAGCCGAATCCCGCGACGCACCAAGAATCGGCCGCGTTCCCGGAGGCGGCCCGACCCAAGCTCCCCCTCACCACGCACCCCGCGATGGCGATTCCAATCATTCCTCTCCGCAACGCGAATCGCGTTCCAAAAAACGCCGCGACAAACGCAAACGCCGCCGTGACAACTTTGGCGATAATGGAAATCGCAACCCCAACGAAAATCCACAACGCCCAGAGCGAAACGATCATTCACAACGCAACGAGAGAAACGATTGGAGCGAGCGCCCACCTTTGGAAGATCGGTCACCTACCGTTCTCACCGGCCCTATCCTCGATGTCAGTGGCATTCTTGAAATGACCCCAAAAGGTTTTGGATTCCTCCGCTTGTCCGAGACCAACTACGAGCAAGCCAAACTGGACGTCTACGTTTCCGCAGAACAGATCCGCAATCATTCCCTGCGTCACGGTCAGTGGATCATCGGCAAACATCAGGAAAGCAACCGCGGCCCACAACTCGTCGAGATCACCACGGTCAACGACATGGCTCCCGATGCCGCAGCGAAACTTCCACACTTCGACGAACTCACCGCGATCAACCCTAACAAACGCATCGCTTTCGAAACCACCGCGGATCGATACACCACCCGCGTGGTCGATATCGTCGCTCCCGTCGGGCGCGGTCAACGCGGCCTCATCGTTTCTCCTCCGCGTTCTGGAAAAACCACGCTCCTGCTTCACATGGCAGAAGCGATCCGTGAAAAATACGACGAACAAATCCATCTCATGATTTTGTTAGTTGATGAACGCCCCGAGGAAGTCACCGAGTTCCGCCGCGCGTTGCCGGGTGCGGAAATTTACGCCTCATCTAACGACGAAGCTACACGCAACCACACCCGAATCGCCGAGCTCGCGATCGAACGCGCGAAACGCCTCGTCGAAGCTGGGAAAGATGTATTTCTCCTGATGGATTCCATCACTCGCCTCGCCCGCGCCTACAATGGTGCGATGAGCAGCGGCGGAGGTAAAAACAACCGCAACCGCGCCACTGGTTCCGGCGGTATCACCATCGGTGCGCTGGAAGTTCCGCGTCGCCTCTTCGCCGCCGCCCGCAACACCCGCGAGGCAGGTTCTCTAACCATTCTCGCCACCGCGCTGATTCAAACCAACTCCCGTGCGGATGAAGCTATTTTCATGGAGTTTAAAGGCACCGGAAACATGGAACTCGTGCTCGATCGAAAAATCGCCGAGTCCTACGTTTACCCAGCCGTCGATATTTTCAAATCCGGCACACGCCGCGAGGAACTCCTCCTCGCTGAACACATGCTGCATAAAATCCATCTCATCCGTCGTGGTCTTTCCGGGCATCGCCCCTACGAGGCCATGGAGCGCTTGCTCTACTTCATCAAGAAGTTCCCGAACAATCCGCAGATGCTGTTAGAAATCAAAGGATAACATCACCAAAAAAAAATTCGCGTTCATTCGCGTTCATTCGCGTTCATTCGCGTTCATTCGCGTTCATTCGCGTTCATTCGCGTTCATTCGCGTTCATTCGCGGTTAAAAAAATCTTTCCCTAACTCACACATCTTTACTGCCTTGAACAGTCACACACTCTTCGTCGAAAAGAAATCTACATTCGCTAACGAGGCCAGACACCTCCTCCACGATCTGCGCGAATCTCTCAATCTTCAAAACCTGGCATCTCTCCGCTTTCTCAATCGCTACGATGTCGAGGGCGTTTCCACCGAGGAATTCGCCCAAGCAGCCTCCACGATCCTTTCCGAACCGCAAACCGATCTCATCAGCCGCGAGCTTCAAATCTCCTCCGATGAAATCGCTTTCGCCTACGCCTACCTCCCCGGCCAGTTCGACCAACGCGCCGACTCCGCCGCGCAGTGCATCCAGATCCTCACCGGAAAAGATAAACCCAACGTCACGGCCTCACAGATCATCATTCTGAAAGGCAACCTCACCGACGCACAAGTTTCCGAAATCAAGTCCTACGTCATCAACGCCGTAGACTCCCACGAAATTCCAGTAGGGGCGCTCATAGGTCGCCCAACTCTTCAAGTCCCTGCTGACATCGAGATTCTAGAAAACTTCCTAACAGACAACCCCGCAAAAATCCGCAAAGCCATGTCGCTCGCCATGTCAGAGGCAGACATCGCATTCACTCAGGATTATTTTAAAAACCAAGAAGGTCGCCCACCCACTCTGACCGAGATCCGCATGCTCGACACCTATTGGTCCGATCATTGCCGCCACACTACGTTTCTAACAGCCATCGATGATATCAAATTCGGTGAAGGCTCGGAGCTCATCGAAGAAACCTACCAGATCTATCGCGACGTCCGCAAAAAGCTCAACCGCGACGACCGCCCCGTCACCCTGATGGACATCGCCCTTATCGGCATGCGCGAACTCAAAGCCTCCGGCGAACTAGATAACCTAGAAGTCTCCGAAGAAATCAACGCCGCTTCCATCGTCGTCCCTGTCAGCATCGACGGCGCACCTGAAGAAGAATGGCTCGTCCAATTCAAAAACGAGACCCACAACCACCCAACCGAGATCGAACCTTTCGGCGGCGCTGCCACTTGCTTAGGCGGCTGCATCCGTGATCCGCTTTCGGGTCGCTCATACGTTTACCAAGCGATGCGAGTCACTGGTGCAGCAAATCCTCTAACACCCTTTTCCGAAACCCTTCCCGGCAAACTTCCGCAGAAAAAAATCTGCCAGATCGCCGCGAAAGGTTACTCGTCTTACGGTAACCAAATCGGCCTCGCCACCGGCCAAGTCGCAGAAGTCTACCATCCTGGCTACGTCGCCAAACGCCTTGAAATCGGTGCCGTGGTTGCAGCAGCTCCGCGCTCCAATGTTTTCCGCGGCAGCCCAGCTCCCGGCGATGTCATCCTCCTCATCGGTGGCCGCACCGGCAGAGACGGAGTCGGCGGCGCCACCGGATCTTCCAAAGAACACACCGATACCGCGCTCGAAAATTCCGCAGAAGTTCAGAAAGGCGACGCGCCAACCGAACGCAAGATCCAACGCCTATTCCGCAATCCAGAGCTCACTCGCAAAATCAAAATCTGTAACGACTTCGGCGCCGGTGGTGTCTCAGTCGCAATCGGTGAAATTGCACCATCACTCGTCATCAACCTAGATGCCGTTCCGAAAAAATACGACGGACTAGATGGCACCGAACTCGCCATTTCCGAATCCCAAGAACGCATGGCAGTCTGCGTCGATCCATCAGAAATCGAATTCTTCATCAACGAAGCGGACAAAGAAAACCTAGAATGCGTCCACGTCGCCGACGTCACAGACTCGGGTCGCTTAATCATGAATTGGCGCGGCAAAGAAATCGTCAACCTTAGCAGAGCCTTTCTAGACACCAACGGCGTCCAACAATCCGCAAAAGTTGAGGTCACTGCTGGGACCGCGGACGCCCCGTCCGCCTCTTACTCTTTACCTTCTTCCTCTTCCCTCCCCTCCCACCTCGCCAACCTCAACATCGCCTCTCAAAAAGGCCTCGGTGAAATGTTCGATGGCTCAGTCGGCGCAAACACCGTCCTCTGGCCCTTCGGTGGTTCCCAGCAGCTCACCCCGCCCGACGCGATGGTAGCCAAACTTCCTCTGTTAGAAGGAGAAACCGACGCCGCGACTTTCATGGCATGGGGCTTCAATCCCTACCTTTCCGAGCAATCCCCTTTCCACGGTGCTGCGTATGCCGTCACGGAATCGGTCTGTAAAGCCGTTGCCGCTGGCGCTCGCCTCAGCGACGTCCGCCTCACCCTTCAAGAATATTTCCCTCGCCTCGGCGAAGATCCAAAACGTTGGGGCCTTCCCTTCGCAGCGTTGTTAGGTGCGTTCCGCGCCCAACACGAACTCCGTCTCGCTGCCATCGGTGGAAAAGATTCCATGTCTGGATCGTTCAACGAGCTCGATGTACCGCCGACCCTCGTTTCCTTCGCCCTCGCTCCAGGTCTCGCATCGCTCGCCCTATCGCCCGAGTTCAAGAAAACCGATTCCACGGTTTCTCTTCTAACAACACCTATCCTCGCCAACGGCCTACCCGATTTCAAAGTCCTCAAGCAAATCGCCGAGTCGCTTCACGAACTCAACAAAGCCGGAAAAATTCTCGCCCTCCACCACATCGGCTCCGCCGGCATCCCCGCCGCCCTAGCCAAATGCTGCTTCGGCAACCACATCGGCTTCAATGGGACCGCGGACGCCCCGTCCGCATTTTCTACCTCCAGCCCGGCCTATTTCAGTTTCCTCATCGAGCACGCAGCAGCGAATTCCATCCCGAACGCCACCATCATCGGCCAGACCACCGGAGAACCCACCCTCACCCTAAACGGCGAATCTCACTCTCTAACAGATCTCCAATCCGCCTGGCAATCCACCTTGGAGCCCATCTACCCAACCAAGCCAGATTTTCTCGTAACCTCATCTCTTAAAATAAATTCTCCCTCTGCGTCCCTCCGCGACCTCCGCGCCTCTGCGGTGAAAAATTCCATTTCTAAACCAAAGGTCCTAATCCCCGCCTTCCCAGGAACCAACTCCGAATACGATTCCGCTCGCGCCTTCCAGCGAGTCGGTGCTGATACCCACATCGAAGTCTTCCGCAACCTTTCTGCCAAACACATCGAGGAATCGATCAACGCCCTAGCCGAGCAAATCAAAACCTCCCAGATCCTTTTCGTTCCCGGTGGTTTCTCAGCAGGTGACGAACCCGATGGCTCCGCAAAATTCATCGCCACCATCCTGCGCAACCCACGCGTCGCCGATGCAATTGCAGATCTCCTCGAAAACCGCGATGGCTTGATTCTCGGAATTTGTAACGGCTTCCAAGCCCTGATCAAAACCGGTCTCGCCACTCACGGCAAAGTCATGGCCACGGACACAGAATCGGCCACGCTCGTGCACAACGACATCTCGCGCCACATTTCCCAATACGTCCAAACACGTATCATCAACAACTCCTCACCTTGGCTCGCCAATCAGGAAATCGGAACGATCCATACCGTCCCCGTTTCCCACGGTGAAGGCAAATTCTACGCCCCACAAAACGTCATCGATGCCTTGGCCGCGAGCGGACAAATCGCCACTCAATACTGCGACCCCCAAGGCAACCCGACCATGCAGCATCCGTTCAACCCTAACGGCTCGCTCTGCGCCATCGAAGGCATCACCTCGCCTTGCGGCCGCGTGTTCGGGAAAATGGCCCATTCAGAACGATATTCCTCAGGCGTCGCGAAAAACATCCCAGGAAACAAGGTGCAGCCTATTTTTGCCGCGGGAGTGAGTTATTTTGGGTAAGATTCTTGAATTTAAACGGAGGAGACGGAGAAAACGGAGGTGTTTCGCACTATCCTTTCGATTTTAGTCCGACGTCCGAAATAAGAAATCGAACTACGGAGTACACAGAGTGAAGAATAAGAATTAAATCCGACAGCAAAGCGCGGAAGCAACCATTCCGCGTATTCAGTGCACTCCGTGGTTCAATTTCATTTTTTTCTGTCTTAGGTCTTTACCCACCTCCGTTTCCTCCGATATCTCCGACTCCTCCGTTTAAAATTCTGACCTGACCTGTGAATCCCACCCCATTAAATGTCACGATTGGCACAAATTATGCTTCATTTTCACTAACTCTGTGACTAGCTTCGCGTAGGCAATTATACGCCCTGCCAAATGGCCGAAGCTTCACTCTACCAGTCTCTATCTCAGTCTCAAACTCTCGCGCCTCAGATGCGCAAGAGCTTAGAGATTTTGCAGGCGAGCACTCTGGAACTCTCACAGCTTCTACGCCAAGCCCTGGAAACGAATCCAACCCTGGAAGACATCACGGAGATCGAGTCGCTCGACCAAGAATCGCCCGATGCAGATGATCCAGATTCTTTGGATTATTTAAACGAAACCGAGGATGACTGGCGGGATCGCTCGATTCTCGACGGTCGCAGTAATCAGTGGACCCAAGAAGACGAAGAACGCCGTCAGCGGCTATACGACAACATCGTCGCCCCCGAGAGCCTGCAACAATATCTCCAACAGCAACTCGACCTCGCCCTCATCGAACCAGCCATCCGCACTGCTGCTCAGGAAATTTTGGGTTACATCAATGAACGCGGATTTCTGGATGACCCGATTGATGTCATCGCTTCGAAATCGAACTCCTCGCTGAAAAATCTCAGAGCCGCGCTGAAACTCATTCAAACCTTCGATCCCGCAGGTGTCGGAGCTTCAGGCATTCCTGAGGCTTTGCTCATTCAACTTGAGCGCGCTTCCGGTCAAGAAACAGTGGAATACAAAATTGTTAGAGATCACCTCGAAGATCTCGCACGCAAACGCTATCCGCAAATCGCAAAGGCGCTGAGCATAACCATCGATCGCGTGACGGATGCCGCATCAAATATCGGCCGACTCTCCCCCAACCCAGGCGGTGATTTCGAACCGACCGGAAACCCTTACATCCTTCCGGATGTGATCATCGAAAAGAACGACGATGGTAAATGGTCGGCTCGCCTAACAGGTGAGCATTTGCCAACTCTGCGCATCAACGATTTTTACAAAGACATGATTGGGAAATCCGGAGTGGACGCAAAAGCACGTGCTTTTCTCCGCGATCAGATCCGCGATGGCCGTAGCTTGATTCGTTCGATTTCACTCCGTCAAGAAACCATCCTCGCGATCGCCCACAAGCTCATCGATCAACAAACCGATTTCCTAGAAAAAGGCCCGCGTCACTTACGGCCGTTGACGATGAACAACATCGCCGATGAATTGCAACTTCACGCCACCACCGTCTCACGAGCTGTTGCAGGGAAATACATTCTCACCCCTCAGGGCCTGATGGAAATGCGCGCGTTCTTCGCCACCGGATACCAAACCGAAGGCGGAACCGAAGTCTCCAACGCCGGTGTCCGCGAAGCCATCCAACAACTGGTTTCTCAGGAAAACCAAGCCAAACCACTTTCAGACGACGCGATCACCAAAGCCCTCGGTAAACAAGGCATCACTATCGCCCGCCGCACCGTCGCCAAATACCGCGAACAACTCAATATCCTGCCCTCGCATTTGAGGAAATCGTTTTAGTTTCAATCGATCAAATTCGGATAGCACTGCTTGGCTAGATCTAAACTCAGATCGAGAATTCTTTGCGAACGAGATTCTTTCAACACCTGTTCTGCAAGCGCGTGGCATTGTCCGTAGTTGAGTGAACGAATCACTTGACCTACTTTCGGTAGAATTTTCGGTGAAACCGAAAGCTCTTCCACGCCCAAACCTAACAACAGAGGAGTAAGTCGGATATCGCCGGCCATCTCACCGCAAACTCCGGTCCAGATTCCTTGCGCTTCGCCAGCCTCGACGGTGCGTTTAATCAAACGAATCACAGCTGGATGAGTTGGCTTGTAAAGATCCGCGACATGTGGATTCACGCGATCAACCGCTACGGTGTATTGGATCAAATCATTTGTTCCGATCGAAAAGAAATCCACATGCGGAGCTAACAGATCAGCACACACCGCCGCCGACGGCACTTCGATCATCACGCCGACCGGAATTTTTTCGTTAAACGCAACTCCCTCAGCACTCAATTCATCCATGCAGCGGGTGAGCATTTCACGAGCACGAATCAGCTCGGATAATCCTGAAACGAGAGGAAACATCACCGCAAGTTTACCATACGCACTGGCGCGTAAAATCGCACGTAACTGATCGCGGAACATCGCTGGACGTGAGAGCGAAACGCGAATCCCGCGCCAACCCAAGAATGGGTTCGGCTCTGGTTCGGTTAGAGGTTCGATCGGAAGCTTATCGCCACCTGCATCCAAGGTGCGAATGATGACAATATTGCCGTCCACCGCTTTTGCGACACGCTCGTAGGCTTCTGTTTGCTCATTTTCATCGGGCATTTCACTGCCGTTCAATAACAGGAATTCTGTACGATAGAGTCCAACACCTTTCGCTCCGCTTTCTTTGACTTGATGAAGCTCTTCAAGAAACTCGATGTTTGCCGACAAAGTTATAACCCGACCGTCATTCGTTTCGGTCGCCTCGTTTTTCCGAGCATCGAGTTCGTTACTTTGCTTCTCTTTTTCAGCGGCGAGTAGGATGTATTTTTCCAACGTCTCGCGCGTTGGATTCAAAATCAATTTTCCGGAATAGCCATCGATCACCGCCGGTGTCAGGGCGGTCACTTGAATGACCGAAGCCTCTAGGCCTACCACCGCCGGAATCCCGAACGAGCGCGCAAGAATTGCGGTATGCGAGTTCACACTTCCCTGCTCGGTCGCAAAACCCAGCAGATGCCTGCGATTCATCGACGCGGTGTCCGATGGCGATAAATCATACGCTAACAGAATGTGAGTCCCGTCTGGAGCTTGATGACCACTATCCTCGTCGACCTGGAAATTTCGCAACACTCGTTGAGACACGTCTTCGATGTCAGCCGTACGCTCGCGCAGATATGCATCGGGTATGCGACGCATCGCTTCTAGGAAATTTTGCATCACTGCATAGAACGCGTATTCCGCATTCTGCTGCCGTTTTTCAATCGCCGTCATCACCCGACTGATCAGTGATTTATCCTCAAGCAACATCACGTGCGCTTCGAAGATTTCACTCTCAGAATTTCCTGCGAGAGACTCCAAGCGATTCTGCAGATCCGTCAGTTGTTTCTTGGTGATATTCACCGCGTTCTGGAAACGCGCTTGTTCTTCGTCTACCTGCTCTTCGGGAATTTCATAAATTTCCGGTGCGGAAAACCCGCGCGCATTCACATGAATAGGCGCCACCGCAATACCCGGTGATGCCGGAATTCCGTTGAAGACTAATTCTTCTGATTGTGCAGTCTTTGACATTTGTTGCTTTCGAAACTCAGCGTTTTCATTAAATCCAGCAAGGTTTCAAGCCCTATCTCAACCAACTTCCTTTCACCCCTTTATTTATGTCAGAAAAAAGCCGCCTTCCGGGAAGGAAGACGGCCTAGAAGTGATTAGACTTATAGCAGTCCTACCCTTATGGAAGCGGAACTTCAGAAATCGTCTTAAGAATACGCGAAGCGATCTGATATGGATCACCTTGGGAGTTGGGACGACGATCCTCAAGATAACCTTGATACTTATTGTCTTTAACAAAGCTGTGAGGAACACGAACCGATGCACCACGGTCAGCAACTCCGTAGGAGAACTTATCGATGGACTGCGTTTCATGAAGACCGGTCAGACGGAGATGGTTGTCTGGACCATAAACGGCGATATGCTCTTCAACGTTTTCAGCAAATTTAGCCATAAGAGCCTCGAAGTATGCTTTACCACCTTTTTCACGAAGATAAGTGGTGGAGAAGTTTGCGTGCATACCGGAACCGTTCCAGTCGCCTTTGATTGGTTTGCAGTGGTAATCCACGTCGATACCGTATTTTTCGCAAAGTCTGTTAAGGAGGTAACGAGCAACCCAGATTTGGTCAGCAGCGCTCTTGGAGCCTTTTCCGAAGATCTGGAATTCCCATTGGCCTTTAGCAACCTCGGCATTGATACCTTCGTGGTTGATTCCTGCATCGATGCAAAGATCAAGGTGCTCGTTAACGATGGTGCGAGCGATGTCACCAACGTTTTTGTAGCCTGCGCCGCAATAGTAAGGACCTTGTGGTGCTGGATAACCATCAACAGGGAAGCCAAGTGGCTTGCCGTCTTGAGTAAGGAAATATTCCTGTTCGAAGCCAAACCATGCGCCTGGGTCGTCGAGGATGGTGGCGCGTGCGTTGGAAGGGTGCGGGGTGCCGTCGGGCATCATAACTTCGCACATTACGATCGCACCATTGCGACGGGTAGTGTCCGGATAAATGGCAACCGGCTTCAGGACACAGTCGGAGCTACCGCCTGGTGCTTGCTGGGTGGAACTACCATCGAAGCCCCACTCAGGAAGTTCTTCGAGTTTAGGGAAAGATGCGAATTCCTTAACTTGGGATTTGCCGCGGATGTTTGGAACAGGTGTGTAGCCGTCCAGCCAGAGGTACTCTAATACGTATTTAGCCATTTTAGTTGTTGTTTGATTCGGGTTAGCGATTGGTTATGCAGTGAAGCAGGGACAAAAAATCATCTGACGGCTCCACCGACAAGAAATTTAAAGCAAACCACGTGCCATTTGATAAAATTAAGGGCGTTTTAACCTAAGTCGCTTAGCATAGGACTTAGGTGTCCTATAGAACATATACTCACTCTATTTCACACTTCTGAATTTGAGCTTTGAGATTTGAGATTTAAAAATTACCATGCGGCGCATGAACCTGCTTCTGCGCAACGCACGCATCGCCTCTGAATCCTCGCCCGACCTCCTTTCCGCAGATGTCCTGATCGTCGATGGAGTAATTCAAAAGATCGCCAAAGGCATTGCAGCAGCAGACGGAGCAAAGGTCATCGACTGCAAAAACCAGGTTCTCTGCCCGGCATTTTTCGATGCCCACGTGCATCTCCGCGAGCCCGGCCAAGAGCACAAAGAAAACATCGCCAGTGGATCGGAATCGGCCATCAACGGTGGGATCACCGGCCTCGTCATGATGCCGAATACCTCCCCCTCGCTCGATTCCGGTGCGGTCGTCAGCGCGGTTCTCGAATCAGGAAAACGCAACTCCCGCATTCCCATCTACACTTCCGGTTGCGTCACGAAAGGCCGCGAAGGAAAAGAAATGGCAGGCATCGATGGCATGCGCGCCGCCGGAGTAAAAATGCTCACCGACGACGGCGATACCACCCTGAACTCTTCCGTGCTCTACCGCGCGATGCAATACGCCTCCGAGTTCGGCATGTTCTTCGCCTCTCACTGCGAAGTTCCTGAACTCGCCGGCCCGCGCGCCCTCAACGACGGCCCAACCGCCTACAAGCTCGGTATACCTGGCTCCCCTCCCTGCGCCGAGGAAATCATCATCGACCGCGATATACGCCTCGCCCACGCCACCGGTGCCCACATCCACATCCAACACGTCTCCTCCAAAATGGGTATGGAAACCATCCGCTGGTGGAAATCCCGCGGCGATGTCAAAGTCACCGCCGAGGTTTCTCCTCACCACCTCCTTTTCACCGACGAGGACATCGGCGATTTCGATACGCATTACAAAATGAACCCGCCCCTGCGCGGCAAAGCCGATAACGAAGGCCTACTTGAAGGCTTGCTCGACGGCACCTTCGACATGATCGCCACCGATCACGCCCCACACAGCCCCTTCGAAAAATCTCAAGACTTCGTCTCCGCACCCAACGGCATCACCGGCCTCGATACTGCGGTGGTCTCACTCTACCACTACTTCGTCAAAGAAGGAAAATTCGGTTGGGACACCTTGGTGAAAAAATACTCCGCCGAGCCCCGCCGCCTGATGTCGCTCGACGTCCCAACCATCGCCGAAGGCCAAACCGCCAACCTCACCCTCTTCAACACCGAGGCCACCTCCACCTTCACCAAGGACTTCATGAAATCGAAATCCCAAAACACGCCCTTCCTAAACAAAACCCTGCAAGGCCGCATCGACCTGGTGGTATTGGGAGATGAGATTCTGTTAGAACGTCAGTAGCTGCGGCGTCTCGCCGCAGGCCGTTCGAGGAGCGTCTCGCTCCTCTCTTTGAGTATAGCCCAAGTATCTCAAAAGTATCCAGTCGCTCATTCCCCTCCTCAAAAACCCTCAAGCTTCATCCCATTCAACATCTTCGTCGCCTCATCGAACTGCTGCACGAACGCCACAAACGTCCGATACATCCCCCAAGAAAGCAGGCCAATGACCACCGTAATCACGATCTTCCAAGCCACTTGCAATTTCGGATGCAGCCAGACCAAAGGTAGAGCAAAAGGCGGCACCGTAAAAAATGTCAGGATAATAAATCCAGGCCTGCAATACCACGGCACACCAATCCCCGCAGTTACCGGCCGTATGGATGGATCGAGAAATTCCATGCAGTGCTTGCACTTTACTGCCTCCTCCTGGATTTCCTCCGCGCAATAAGGACACTTCTTCATCATTTGAATTCTCAATCACTAAACTTCTCACTATGAATGTCGATGTTCGATTTATCGACGCCAACCCTCTTATAGAAACTGATCACTGTTAACTCGGCACTAGTCACTTACATGCACACCTACCCCGTAACTTGCCCAACCTGTTTTGAGACGTTTGAGATTGCCATCCCGCCAGAATCTGAGATGCCGACCGAATACGATTACGACTGCGAAGTTTGTTGCCGACCCATGCTCATTATCCTCAATTCTTCAGACGACATATACGCACAGTCGCTGGCTGATTAAAAATTTCACACTTCACTCTTTAACGTTCACTCTACATCTACAATCTCCGCATATGAAAAAAGCTGATCAAGCATTCCTCTTCGAACTCCTCCAAACTCCCTCACCCACTGGCTTTGAAATGCCGGGCCAAAATGTTTGGGCAAAATATCTTGAGAAAACCGCCACCAAAATCGAGTGCGACGCCTACGGATCTACTTGGGCGACCCTTGAAGGCAAATCCCCGAAAACCATCATGCTCGCAGCCCATGCGGACGAGATCGGCTACATCATCAAACACATCGATGACAAAGGCTTCCTTCGTATCGATCGCATCGGTGGCTCCGATGCCGCGACCGCTCGTGGCCGCCGCGTCCACATCCTCGGCGATGACGGGATCGTCTCCGGAATCATCGGCAACACCGCCATCCATCTCCGCCGCGACGAACTCGGTGCCGAAAAAGCACCCGCCGTCCACGATCTTTGGATCGATGTCGGTGCGTCCAACGCAAAAGAAGTCGCAGCGATGGGACTCCGCGTCGGCCACCCCATGGTCTATCAAGACGGCCCAGCTGAGCTCGCACACAAACGCATCATTTCCCGTGCTCTCGATAACCGCCTCGGCTCCTATATCATCGCGCAAGTCATGAAACGCATCGCCGCTTCTGGCAAAAAAACTAACGTCACACTGGTTTGCTTGAATGCCATCCAGGAAGAAATCGGCGGCAACGGCGCGATGATGGCGACCTATCGATTAAAACCCGAAATCTGTCTTTGCCTAGATGTAACCCACGCCACCGACACCCCAGGAATCGACCCCGCGAAATTCGGTCACGTCAAACTCGGCCACGGCCCTTCCCTCACGCATGGCACTTGCAACCATCCGCATATCGTCAAGCGCATGATCGAGATTTCCAAAAAACAGAAAATCGATATCCAGCACGAATCCTCCAGCCGCTTCTCCGGAACCGATACCGATAAAATTTTTAACTCCCGCGAAGGCATCCCCAGCGCCCTAGTTTCCATCCCCCTGCGCTGCATGCACTCCGTCGTCGAAACCGCCCACCTCGACGACATCGAATCCACTATCCAACTGTTAGAAGCATTCGTCCTGTCCGTAAAAGACACCGACAACTTCCACCAGAAGTTAGGCGCATAAAAGGTAGGGTCGCGGCGCCGTACGCGACCCAAATCAAAAATCTCCACGCTCAATCCATCTAACGGGAGTGAGACCTACCTAAATGTCTGAGCCACTAGAGGATTCGCTGTTAAAAATCTAGCCAACTTTTCCCTCAAGAAAAGGCACCAACTCATCCACCCCGAAATCCGCAAGCACCTCGCCATCCCAATCCAAAGTCGGCGCTTTGCTCTGTCCCGTTAGCGCAACCATCTCCGCCATCGCTTCAGCATTCCCAGAAACCACAACTTTCTGCACCTCGATCACATGTTGCTTGAGATATTGCTCCACTTCAGCGCACCAAGGGCAGCCATTCTTCACATACAGAATTCGTTCATGTTCCATGGCTATACCCTGAACAAATCCCCCCGCTTAGGAAGATTAATATCTAGCGAAAAAATGGACCGCGTGAGTCCACTCGCGCTCTTTATCAGGGAATCAGATGGAAGCCTCCCTTTTCCAGCCCTTGAACAACCATCTCCTCGGTCACAACTGACTCACTATCCATTGGATCAACAGCAATGGGGACATATTCATAG
>JANMGO010000030.1:0-16608 GCA_031374665.1 Akkermansiaceae bacterium
GCAAGCAAGAGTGCCACCGGAACTCCCTTGATAGCCAAAGCCACCGCTTTTTTCATTCCAGACCTGATCGCGAAGGTAACCCACCACACGGTCGATGGTCTCGGTTGGCACTAGAATTCCGGCCTGGCGAGCAGAGGCAAGAGAAACGAACACCATGGCGGTGACTGAGGTGTCCTGACCTGCATCGGGGCGGGCTTGGTAACGCCAGCCACCGAGGGGACTTTGGGCGCGGAGGATCACTTGAACGGCACGCTCAAGGATGGTTTGGATCTTTTTATTATCCTCAACGTTGTTGGTCATGCCCCACATTTCCGACATAGCGAGTGTGAAAAGGCCGTGTTCATACATGCCACCGACAACACCGGTGGCGGAATCCTCACCCTTCTTGATCAAGTAGTTCTTGGCCCGATCAAGCGCCGCGCCATGTCGGCCGAAACCAGGAAAATTTCCCTTTACCATGAAAGCCATCAGGCCGAGCGAGGTGCCCGCGATATCATAATTTCCGTCTGCGGAACTCCATGAACCATCGGGTTTCTGGGTGTTGATGAGATACTGAAGTCCTTTCTCAATCGCAAGATCCGCTGCTTCGGTGAGCTCCGGTGATCCTTCTTTCTCGCCTTCCTGATTTTCCGTAACAACCGGAGATGCCGGAACGGCTGTGTCATTCTTTGCAGCATCCTGTCCTTGGACGGAGGGAGAAAGCAGCAAGGAGAAGGCAGCACCGAGGCTGAGCATCGCATGAATGCGGATTTGGCTTTTCAAGATTTTCATTTCGCGACCCTTTCGTAATAGTTTTTAAGCGTAGCCCGGTATTCGAGTGGGAGCTCGCGGGCGAAATTCTGGTTCAGAGAGGCCCGATTCCGGGTGCCAAGGATTTCCCATTCCGACTTCTGGTCCTTAGGAGCCTCACCGCTCACGAAGTCCGAGACGAAACTAACAGTGTCTGATGCAGAGAGGTCGGTGCTTTCCGCTGTCGTGATAACGGGATCGCTAGATGCTGAGGCTGGCGGTATGGCCGTATTGAGAATCAGCGACTGCTCGATCATGAAGTGGCGCAGAGTCTGATCGGCAGCGAGTTGCGCGGTGGTCGCCTCGGCTTTGCGGGAGGCGGTTAGTGAATTGGCTATGGTGGCCAGTTGGCTTTGCGCGGTGGTAAGCAGCGGGTGTTGAGCGGACTCACCTTGGTTGGCCTTAGCAACAGCTTCGGCAAGCTTCGCCTGCGCAGAAGCAAGGGCGGAAAGTCCTTTGTCGTCGCTGCCCTGCGTCTGACGAAGGAGTCGGCGATGTTTACTAGCGATGTCGAGCACCGCGATCAGGCGATGAAGCTCCGGTGGAGAAACTTTAATCACCTCGATTTCCGGCAAGCCACTGAGCATGGAAATGATCACACCGAGCTGGCCGGAAACAGCATTCATCGACTTCTCGGCAGTGAGCATCGCATCCGTGGCGGGTTGGCCAGACTCCAGCAACCGAACCGCGTCCTGCATTTGCTTAGCAGGAACCTCGAAGTCGAGCGTGAGACCGAAGTCGGCAAATTTTTCCTTGGTCAATTCGTCGAGTTTCTCGAAGTCCACATGGCCAGCTACCTCCTTCAAAATGAGGCCGCTTTTGGTCGCATCTGCGGTCAGAGTCTTCTGGATGGCAAGAGCTTCTTTGGGTTCCGTGTTTTCGCGCAGTTCGCGCTGACGGAAGGCGAACATGGAAGCATTTGATTGGGCTTCCTGTAAATAATCGACGATCTCGGTCAAGTAACCGGTCTGGTCCGCCACATCGGTGACGAGGCTCTGGACCTTAGCCAGCGAACCGACGGCGATCTCCTGGATACCGGCAGCGTCCTTTCCGTCACCATCCTCCATAGCTTTCAGAGCATCCTCCACATCCGAAGCCGCAAAGACAAGGGGCGTGCCGACATCGAGACGTTCCGCCACCAGATCCAGTGAAGGGGCTATATCCGTGAGGCATTTAAGAAGGTTCTGTTGCGGCATGAGCAAGGGAGGCATCGTCTTTTCATCGGCTACCTTGGTCGCAGTGATGAGGTCATTTTGACCACCGACGATGTCCGCCATTCCCGCGGCGGCCTTACTGACGGATCCTTCAAAACCGATGAGTTGCTGTTGCTGATTGAGTTGCGAGAGCTGTGCTTCCGCCATGACTCGTGCTTCCCCGAGTGCGTCACTGGCCAGTTCCTGATGTGTAATGGCGTCTTTGGTTTGCTTTGCACGCAGGGCAACAACGGCCAGCTTAACGTCATTCTCAGCCGTCCTGATGCGACCTAACAGTGGCAGGAGTTCTTTGGCGGGTCCGGATTCCCCACCGGTAAGTTCCTTATGAAAATCCGCCAGTTCCTGAGCGATGGACTGTTGTTCGTCGGCAAAGCCATCCACATCCTTTTTGCTGCGGACTGCTTTCTCCATTCGCTCAAGCAGGTCGAGTTGCTCGTTTTCGAGTTTCGTCAAAAACCCAGCACGGTTGCTGGCATCGGAGACAAGTGAGGATGTACCCAAGGTTTTTTGGGCGAGTTCCTCCGACCAGCGGACGACGTAGGTGTCGAGTTTCTTAAGGGCATCGATCGCCTCGCGCTGGCGGCTCAATGCGTCTTCCTTGGCGCCGGCTTTAAGGTGACCGATGGCCTGGGTCATGTCAGCCTCGATGCGGAGCCGCATTTCGTCTGTCGGCGGCACGGGTGGCATTGTTAGATCGGAGAGGCGTGTCCGCAGGGCAGGAATAGACGGAAGCGAAGCGAGAACGAGGATGTCTCGTAGTGCGGCCTGGCGATTTGCCAATTCCGTCACAAGCTTAGTGGAATCCGTTGCATCTTTGCAGGCGGCGATAAGAGCCTCCTGCTCGGAGATCATAGAACTGAGCTTATCGCGTAGACCGCGGATCGCGGCATACTCGGAACCGGGGCGCATCGTGAACTCGGCCTCAATGAAAGGACGAATCAGCGAGTATTGGATCTTGGCAGCTTCTTGACTCTTGCCTTCCCGCGTGAGTGTCGCGACTTGGCGGATAGCCTTGGATATTTCAGCGGAACGCTGATCGTGGAGACGGCGCATGAGGCCGAGCACTGCAAGGGGTTTTTGGTCGTAGCGCATGCTACGGTTCAAATTGTCGAGGAGCTCATCGGCCCATCCTGCAACTTCTTCGTGATCTTTCGCCAATGCCTCCGCTTGATCAGGAGTGGCGGTGAGGAGTCGGAGTCGGAAAAGGGTGAGTTCACCGGCAATCATGTGACTCTCGCGGGCGTAGACCTCGCGGGCCGGATCAATTCCCCGCTTTAGCACGAGATTACCGAGCTCGCGTGCGGCTTGGTTGACCGCTGCAATGGCGAGTTGTGGATCACGGGTCTTGGATCCGACTTGTGCGCGGAACAACTCGGCGGCACGAGCGACAGAGCCAGCGGCGATCGTTGTGAGGTTGTCGCGCAGACTCGTAAGCAAATCGGTTTCCACAGCATCTTTGATATTGTTGGCGGAGAGATCCTCTAAGAGGACCCGCAGATCAGCAGACGTCGTGTTGATTTGTTCGCGAATCATTTCCTGCCGAATGGTTTCTAACTGGCAGGTTGGAAGGTAACTTTCGGCCGCTGGATTTAGGCCGAGGACAAACTCGTGAGCAGCGCGTTCCTGCCGGTAGAGAGCACGCACACGAACCAAGAGGGTATCCATCTGCTTAATGATCGCAGCAAGGTATTCTTCACGAGAAAGGAAAGTGATACGGCGCGAATCCGTGCGTACTTTGTGCGCACCACCCTCGCCTGGATATTTATCAGTTATTTCAACAACGAAGGAAACCGAGTCACCAATTTGCAGGTCGGGTAATTCTTTGCGATAATCCCAATCGATCACTTGAGCTCCCTCTCCACTGAGCACAGGGGTAGGAAGTGTAATGGTTTTTTCAGGACGGCGGTTCACTCGATAAGTAATCGCAGTCGTGCCAATCCCATGATCATCTTGCGCTCTTACCACGAGCTCGAGCGAACGACCTAGCATCGCATTGATGTTAGATTCGGGTGAAGTCAACTCAACGCGCGGCGCCTGATCGGAGGCCACCTGAAGGAAATAACGAGGACTGGTGAATTCGAAACCATGGCTATCTTCGATCCATGAGAAACTGTATCCACTGGAAGCCGTAGCTACTTCTGACAAGGTAAGAGTGCGACCATCGGCACCAACTTTAAGCGGCTTATCTTCGGCACCATCGTGATGAAGCGTAGCCTCACGAATCGGAGTATCGAGCGTAAGCTGCCAAGTCACCTTAGTCTCTTCAGGAACGGTTAGAGTAAGCGCTTCAACCTCTTCATTCGGACGATCAATATAGTCAGGAAAATCAAGTTCGACCTTAACTTTAGCGAGGCGAGGAGCTGGAATAACTTTCACCTTACGCCAATCGCTACGCGCATCCCCTGCTTTGACACGATAAGTAAAATCGCGTGATGCCGATGCGAGTTCATAGGTGCAGATACCATCTACGACTTCAAGCTCGAATTCGCGAGGACTGCCTTTTCCGGTCTGCAAATTGAGCTCGGCGGTTTTTGGAATCACACCAGAAAAATGAATCTCAATCTTCGTAGGGGCGCCCGCTTTAACCACCATTTCACCTGCACCTAAATCAATCTTCGTTTTGGTTGGATAAACGATCGTTAACCAAGGTGTGAAAAGCCGACCCAGACCCGCTGTAACGAAAGAGCCTTGAAGGATGGCTAGAACAAGCATAACGGCAGCTATACCAAGAACGATTCGAAGTGGTCGTTTAAGATCTTCTAGTTTTACGACTTTCTGTGGTTCAATCGTCTTGGCGACTGTTTGAGCATTGCGTTGTGTCAGTTCCCACATCGATGCGGAGGTTCCAGGACTCGCTCCACTTTGTTGGAAATGCACCGCAGTCACTAAAAGACTGTCCATCCCACCAAGCGAGCGCTCGATTTGCTGTGCCGTGCGCATCGCATCAAATCCCTGCAATTGAGCCCAGCCGTTTCGCCATCCTTGACGGAAAGCAACAACGAGAAGCGCGATTGCGGCAAGCCCCCGAACGGATCCGGGAAGATAGGCAAAGCGATCGATGATAATCGTTACCACAAAAAGAGGAACGAACCAGCGAGCAAATGCTAACAAGCCACCAACCAAATGCTTACGCTGCGCACGCTGCCAAACAGCGTGCAAACATTGATTCATTTCCATGTTATTATTGTCACTCATTAGGTCAAATCGTGTCTTCTACGTAAAATCCATTCCATTCCTAGTAAGCCAATCAAAATAGCGGCAACTAGGCCAGTATCCCAAAGTGGGCGCTCTGATCGCACCGTCGTGGTAAGTGGTTCAGTATTTAGTAGGGTTTTAAGCTTCGGTAAATCGTTCACCGTCAAGCAGGCACCACCAGTAAGCTGAGCCATGCGTTTTAGGCCATCCAAGCGCATATTGGTGTCTGTTAGTTCTTGGTTTACCACCACGACTTGAAACTCCGTCGTGCTGGATACAGCTTGGTCGTCTTCGTTCGCTTCAAGACGATAACGACCCGAAACTGGAGCTGTGAAGTAACCTTCATACAGACCTGGGGATGTGCGATCTGGCTGAAGACTCACACGTTGCTTGAGAGCATTGCCGTCTACACCATTCACCGTGACCTCGAACGAAGGTTGAACCACAGGTTCATATTCCTCATTAAGAACGTGAGCATAAAGGCGAGTTTGTTCACCGTCACTATATACCGAACGATCGGTTTCGAGGCGGATACGTTTATGCTCACCCATGAGGCGCGAGAGTGTGAGGAACTGGATGGACTGAGACCAAACGCGCCAGTGATACTTATCACCCGTTTTGAAACGTAAGCGCCACAAACGATCCGTGGCCATGGATAAACATTTCCCAGTTCCGTAGCGCTGCCATGCAACCAATGGGTAGCGCTGTGCTCCATTGCTAGAATCTGAAAGCGAAGCCAGCACCGTGGCGCCGGGTTTCGCACTTGTAAGAGGCGGCAAGTGGTCAAGTGGAGCTACACGACTCCAAATACGATCGTTTTCCTCGGGATTGTTTTCCAGCAGCATCACCATACTACTGTGGCCTTCAGGCGTCAGCACTGGATAAACCGATTCAGATGTTAGATCCCAATCAGCATCTGGATCAAATCGCACAGGCAACATGGTTTCAACCGGCGTCCCAGCATATGAAGTAGGGGTGCTCGTGGGTCCACAGAGAACCAACAATGAACCCCCACGATCGCGGACCAACTCTTCAAGCAAACCTAACTCCTCAGGAGTAAAGAATTTGGAATCTACGTCGCCAAGAATCACCAGGTCATATTTGAAGACGTCCTCACGCTTAGACGGGAAACGTTCAATATACTCTGGCGAGTTACGGGCAAACTCAGGACCAGCCGTTGAAGAGATGAAGGTGGTTTTGAGACGTGGATCGCGTTTTAGGATCGCACTAAGATATCGAAACTCCCAACGGTTATTACCCTCAATGTAGAGCACATTTACTTTTTCATTAACCACTTGAATACTGCGCTCAACGCGGTTGTTCGCCACCGAGACTTCGTCTTCAAAAGATTCAATCTCGACCACGACTTTAGCCGCGCCTTTTTGGTAAATATCTACATTGAAATCAATATCCTCAAACTGCAACCCACCCTGCAAGCGCACTCGACGTTTGGAAACCTGACGTCCTTCGGTCTTACCTGGTTCCATGAGCTTAATGGTGAGGTTAGCAGTCCGCTTTTCATAACCTTTCGAAAGCAACTGCACCCGCACCGGAACACGGTCGCCAGAGAAAGCCACCTCTTGCATCACAATATTACGAATCGCAATATCATCAGGTTCAGCAAGACCAATCGGCACAGGAAAAACCGGAATGCCACGAGCTGCGAGATCCTGAAGAACCGCCTCGGTGCGTTGAGATGAGGAGTTATCAATACCATCTGTCAGAAGAACGATACCCGCCGGTGCAGTCACGCTTCCATTAGCAACCGACTCTAACGACTCCGCGATAGAGGTGACTGATTCTGTAGCTTTAAGCCCGTTGAGATCTGCAGCACTCACCGAACTTGCATCGCTAATAAGCTGCGTCGAACCACCGAAGCTATGATAGCTGATATCAGTAGATTCACCAAGCTCCTTAAACAAACCAGACCCTGAATGAGTCAGAATTCCACGAGCGAGATCGAGGCGAGAGGAAGAGAGAATCGCCTGACGCTGATTCGAATTTAACGTCATCGCTATGCTTTCAGAATCTTGCTTCTCCTTACCGAGCATGCCAAGCGCAGCCGCAGCATCGGCGACGTCTCCAGAATTTTTTCTCTGATCCTTCATCGACATACTCTCAGAGACATCGATCAAGATCGGCAAACTACGCGCTTGCGTATGAGATTCGTTAACCACACGGGTTGGTTCAAAGAGCGAGGCAACCACTAGAATAAGCGCAATAAGCCGCGCCGCACCAAGTATGACACGCAACCACAATGGTATCCCCCATGGACGACGGTATAAGAAGACACTCAATACCAACACGGCTGCGAACACCCCAATCATAAGTGGCGTGGACAGTGGACGAGCCCAGAAGAAACCCTCTAGGCCTAGGATCATAAACATCGCATTAGGCATTCTGTGGTATGGAGGTAGAGGATTTTTTAGACTTGGAACTAGCTCTAGTCATCATGCGATCTGCAAGCAGACATTCGAGCAAGAGGAAGACTAGAGCAGAGATCATGAAAAAGCGCCATGCAGAGCGACCTGTGCGAGACGACTCAATCGCCGCAGCCAGTTCGGTATCGCTTGCAATGACGTTGAGACCAAGAGCTTCGAGATTCTGGCGAAGTTCGGACTCCGCTAAACAGGCTATATTGGATTCACTTGGATCGACATTTACTGCAATAGGAAGGCCCGGTGCTTGAACGCTGACGTGAGCCATGTAGTAACCATCTTCGGGAGCGCTCTCTAATAAGGCTGCATATTGACCACCAAGTTCACGCACTGGAACAGTGATCGATTGTCCGGATGGAGTATCGAAAACAGCATCGCTTGCGTCTGGTTGATCGACATAGGTAAGAGTGAGCGAATCACCCACCGAGCGAGGACGCTCAAATTCGCGACCTGATAGATAAGTCACGATTTGTTGCATAACCATCGGAAAAACCGGAGTTAACGCCATGTTATTCCATGTAGACTCAGCGGTGGTAGTGAACTGAAATACTTGACCACGACCGAGTGATTGCTCGAGCAAGACCGGCGCACCACTACCTGCGAGTTGCAGTACCGTAAAGCTGTTAGGTGTCGGCTCTACTTTAAGCAAACGTAAGAAACGCGTTTCGCTAAATAGATCTTCCGGAAGTGACTTCAAAGGTTCGCAGATCGGGTGATCCGGCATATTTGCGTCTAGCGGTTTACCACCTCCCAATTCGTCACTCGTATCGATACGCCCCTTGATGATAGATGGCAGTATTGGATTTTTCGCGCTGGCTGCACGATTGTTCCATGAGCTAACTTTAACATTATCACCTGCGAACCAGATGAGACCATTTCCTTTACGCACAAATTGATCTAGCTGCGTAGCCTGCTGTTCAGTGATTTCAGGAACGTCCGCAATCACGATGACATCTACCTTATTGAGATCTTCTGCAGGAAAGGAAAGCCAAGGAATCGAACGAACCACGTAGTCCTCGCCTTGAACGCCGTCGGCACGAGCCAATAGTGAAGCGACCACTAAACGTCCCGCATCTCCCGATGAACCATCGACGCAGAGAACCGAGACCCGATCACGGACAACTGCAACGCTACGGCGCACGTTGTCAGCAGAAAGCTCATCGCCAGTAATCTCAGCAGTAATACGGGTTGCTCCGGCATTATGAAATGGAACGAAAAGCGATACTGACTCAGAGGCACCGGCTTGAATGAGTGGGATAATTTTACGATCAATCTCCACATCATCAACTCTGCATTGCACCGAAATGTTAGAAACGGGCGCTGAACCACAGTTACGAACCGTGGCGCGATAGCGTGCTGTTGTTCCTTTGCGCAATACACCGGAAACCAACTCCAAATCTGTAACCGCTAGGTTAGCCGCCTCACCCGGAACAGGTAGGACAAATACTTCGGCTTTCGTACCCATATCTGCGAGCGCGTCGCGTAGTTGTGAGGATGGTTGTTTCCAATCTGAGGCCTGACCGTCAGTAATGAGATACACTTCCTTTTGCGGAGCCTCCATATCAGCTACAAGCTCAGCAATCCGCTTAGGTGCATTACCTAAGTCAAGAGTTCCAGGTCCAGCCTTCAAATCATTCAAAGCTTTATCAAAACGCACACGGTCATAAGCCATGTTACGAAGCACCACACGATTATCACCGCCAAGAAGCACAAGCGTGACGGGATCGCCAGGTGCCATTTGATCGCGGATCACTTCAAGACTTTTCAATGCTTTATCAAAGCGGGTCGATCCCTCAACGCCTTGTTGCATACTGAATGATGAGTCGATGGCGATCACCACCCCTGCCCTGCGTTCACCTGGAAGCCATGAAGCAGACTTCCATGCCGGACGCGCAAGTGCGAACACCAGAAGGAGCAGAGCCAAGCAGCGAAGAATCAGAAGAAGAAGATCACGCAGCTTAATTTGGCGCGAGCGCACCCGAACACTGCTATTTAGGAAACGCATCGCCGCCCAATCCGTGGACTGAACCTGAAAGCGATTAAGTAAGTGTGCGAGAATCGGCAGGGCGATACCCAACGCTCCGATCAAAAGTAATGGATTAAGAAAGCTCATAGTCTGGGTCCTGCCGAGCCACCGCCGAGAGTGGTCTCACGTTCATGAAAATATTCACTTAAGAAAGCATCGAGCGGACGTGAGGTATCAACTAATGCGTAATCGATATGCGCCGCTACACAACCCGCCTTCAGCGCTTCTTGGTGTTTCGCAAGAGAAGCCAAGTAATCCTCGCGGATGCGTTCAGGCTGCGTGGTCAACGGATCTTCTTCCTCGAGTCCTTCAAAACGCCAAGTGCCGTTGAAAGGAAAACTCAGCTCATAAGGATCAAGCGTCTGGAGAACGAGCACGTTGTGGCCGTCATAACGAAGATGATTGAGACCAGCGAGAACATCATCAACGTCCGCGAAGAAGTCAGAAATCACGATCACGAATGAACGTCGTTTAATCATCAACGCGGTATCGTGGAGTTGCTTGGAAAGAGTTGTGCGAGGAACCGACTTCGCTTCACGCAACATGCGGTCGATGTGCATCAGGATACTCATGGTTGAGCGAGGAGGAAGATACCCCCTCACCTCACTATCGAAAACCGAAAGCCCAACCGAATCCCTTTGTTTCAAGACAATATAAGCAAGCGAGGCACTTAGAAATTTAGTGTATTCCAGCTTACTGACTTTTCCTGAAGCGTAATTCATCGACGCACTGGCATCGATGAGCAAGTGGCAATCAAAGTTAGTCTCAGCTTCGTAGAGTTTCGTGTAATAACGCTCGGTGCGTCCGTAAACACGCCAGTCGATGTTACGAATCGGATCGCCAGCAACATACTGACGATGATGCGCGAATTCCGTACTGAAACCTTTCAGCGGACTGCGGTGGCTACCCACCCGTAAGCCTTCAACGACTTCACGAGCGATCAACTCGAGATCTCCGAGCTTTTGCAAGATCTCGGGATCGAGGTAATTGGTATCTGGAATGTGCTCAGACATCTGTTAGGGCTTAGAAGTGAGACGTCATTGATCAGAGGTTACTTATTTAACCTCTCATCTCCGACTTTCGTATTAGCTCGATTTCTTCTGTGAAGCACTGCTAGGAGCAAGCTCATCAAGCAGACGTTTCACCAAAGCATCGGTGGTCATACCTGCAGAGCGGGCAGCGAAGCTGGTTACGATACGATGGCGAAGGATCGGGATAGCGACCTCGCGGATATCTTCTTCCGAAACATGGCAGCGTCCACGCAGCGCAGCGCGAGCTTTACCAGCGAGGATCAAGTTGAGCGAAGCACGCGGGCCAGCACCCCAAGAGATCATTTTCTTCACGAATTCCGGTGCGTCAGCTTCGTCTGGGCGGGTGGCACGAACAATTCTAGCAGCATATTCAAAAATCGGATCAGCAACAGGGATGCGACGCACCACGTGTTGGAACTCGAGAATCTCCTTAGCATCGATCACTTTATTAACTACAGGGACTACGTCGCTGGTGACGCTGCGCATGATATCGAGCTCCTCTGCATAGCTTGGGTATTTGACCTGAATATTGAAAAGGAAACGGTCGAGCTGAGCTTCTGGCAAAGGATAGGTTCCCTCTTGTTCAATCGGGTTTTGAGTCGCTAGAACGAAGAAAGGAGCATCGAGTTTGTATTCTTCACCACCGGAAGACACGCGCTTCTCTTGCATCGCTTCAAGCAAAGCTGCCTGAGTCTTAGGCGGAGTACGGTTGATCTCATCGGCGAGGAGCAAGTTGGTGAAAACCGGGCCTTTCTGGAACATGAATTTACGTTGGTGAGTCTCAGGATCCTCCTGAAGCAACTCGGTGCCGGTGATATCCGAAGGCATAAGGTCAGGAGTGAACTGAATGCGTTTAAAGCCCAATGACATGGTTTCAGCCAAAGAACTAACCAAAAGGGTTTTCGCCAAACCTGGAACACCAACCAAGAGGCAGTGACCACGTGCGAAAATTGCGATCAACAGCTGGTCGATCACATCTTCCATGCCCATGATGGTTTTACGGAGCTCTTTTACGATCGCGTCTCTTGCTACGCCGAGCTTCTCTACGGCTTGGATGTCATCGGTTTGTGGTGCCATTGGTATTTGGGTGGTTATTATTGATCAGTTAATGATCTGCCCTATACCACTGGCAATTTTCATATCTTGCAAAATACTTTCATTCGCTAGATGACCTAAAAAAGGACAAGTTGATAATCACCAACAAAATAGCGGATACCTCAACTGATAAGGCATGAGAAATGGCGATTAAATCATTCAAGCCTCCGCCAAAGCTTTGCCAATCGCTTTCACTTTCGCCTCATTCTCCGCATCCAACAATCCACCATCTTCCCCAAACGCTTCATGCGCAGTTGGCAGGCTGAATTGATCTGCAATCACGGTGACTTTGATATTTTCCAAAAACGGACGCAGGAAACCCAAACTGCGCGCCCCACCATAACCACCGGGAGAGGCGGATATAATCGCCGCCGTTTTACCCGTGAACGCTGAAAGCATGGCTTCATCATCCGAGTCCGCACGTGACACCCAGTCCAAAGCGTTTTTCAACGCCGCTGAAATCATGCTGTTGTATTCAGGCGATGAGATCAACAAGGCATCGTGCTCCAAGAAAAGCTTCTTCAACTCTTTCGCCTTCTCCGGCTTTCCAGATGCGTCCTCCAGATCCTGATCGTAAATCGGCATGGGAAAATCTTTCAGCGAGATCAACGTCACTTGCGCCCCCGCTTCACGCGCTGCTTCGGCGGCGATTTTGACCAACATCTGGTTGAACGACTCAGCCCGCAGGCTGCCACTGAATGCTAATATTTTTTTCATGATGTAATTTTTGTTAGATAATAATTAAAGAAACGGATAATCCAAGTAACCTTTCGGTCCAGATCCATAGAAAGTCGATGGATCAGGATCGTTGAGAGCAGCTCTAGTTCGGAAGCGCTCCACCAAATCCGGATTTGCGATGGCTGATTTTCCGAACGCCACCGCATCGGCTTTGCCTTCAGCAATCACTTCGCGAGCGCTTTCCGCAGTGAAACTTTCGTTCGCAATATAAACTCCACCGAAGGCCGCTTTCATCTTCGGACCTAACGGCTCTTGCAAATGATTTTCTCGAGCACACAGGAACGCCAATTTTCGCTTACCTAATTCCTCAGCCACTTTCGTAAACACCTCCGCCAAATTCGAATCGCCCATATCGTGCGCATCACCTCTCGGAGCGAGATGCATCCCTACCCGATCCGCGCCCCACACACTCACTACCGCATCCACGACTTCTAACATAAATCGCATCCGGTTTTCCAAACTGCCGCCATACTCATCTGTGCGATGGTTGGTGGAGTCTTGTAAAAATTGATCGATCAAATAGCCGTTCGCTCCGTGGATCTCCACGCCGTCGAATCCGGCTTTCTTCGCATTCTCCGCGCCCCGCTTGTATTGCTGAACCACTTCTTTGATTTCCTCAACCGTCAGCGCACGAGGCGTAACGAAAGATTTCTCAGGCCTAACCAAACTCACATGCCCCGCCGGTGCGATCGCACTCGATGAAACTGGCAGCTTGCCGTCCAAATAAATCGGATCCGACATCCGCCCCACATGCCAGAGCTGTAACAAAATCACCCCACCCTTCGCATGAACCCGCTCGGTCACTTTTTTCCAACCCTCAACCTGCTCATCCGACCAAATCCCCGGCGTATCCGGATAACCAACTCCCATCGCATCCACCGAGGTTGCTTCCGATAGAATCATCCCGAAATCAGCGCGCTGCTCGTAATACTCTGCCATCATATCGTTCGGCACCCGCCCTTCCGATGACCGGCAACGGGTCAAAGGCGCCATCACCACTCGGTTTCGAAGCTCAAAGGCCCCAGCTTTCAATGTTTCAAAAAGAGGATCTATCATGTAATTGGGCTACACCTAGACACGCACTTCGCTGTTCCGTCAAAGGACAATCTCTCAAAAATTTCAATTTCCCTCATTTTAAATTTCGGATTTCATATTTTTCGCACAACCTCCCGCTATGACCTCGTTCCTTATCACCTGCTGCCACGCGACCTGCGCGATTCCAGAAGCGCAGCGTGAGCTCTTCAAAGGACTCGAAGATCGTGTAACTTCTGAAGAAGGCTGGGAACCCGGCGCACTCAACCTCGCCCAAGGCCTGGCGATGAAACTCTCCACCCCACTCGTCCACGGCGATGTCTCCCGACTCCTGTTCGATCTCGAACAAATCGGCGATGCGCAATGGAGCGAAATTTCCATCCAGATCCCCGAGGCCTTGCGCACCAGACTCGGAGATAGACTCAATGAAAAATTCCACCACGCCATCAATGTAAAGCTGGACGAGGATTTCAAGCGCCACGATTCCTTCATCCATCTCGACATCCACACCGCCCCCATCGCCGATGGAAAAATCA
The DNA here is from genome assembly GCA_031374665.1 of Akkermansiaceae bacterium. GTDB lineage: Bacteria > Verrucomicrobiota > Verrucomicrobiia > Verrucomicrobiales > Akkermansiaceae > Luteolibacter. The sequence goes on from JANMGO010000030.1 coordinate 14,095, forward strand.
TCTTCGAATGCATCGGTCACTCTCTTGCCGATAAATTTGCAGCTATTGCGGTGAAAAACATGACGATTCCGGAAATTGCTCCGTCTATCAAAACGATGAAGGACATCAGCCCCATGCTTGAAGGGATGTTACAAAAAGATCTCCCGGGAAAAATTGGCATCGTGCGCATCACCGTATCGCAATCGTTTTTCATGAGATCCCAACCTCTGCGCTGGGAGACGGCCAAAAAAGCCATCATTCAAGCAGTTTCAACTGCCGCTATTTCTATCAACTCGCTTCCTCCCACGAACCTTCAGTTCGATTTCTAAGATTTGCATTCCAATCCAAAAGGCTGGCTCCGCCACGCTCTAACGAATCCCGAATTCACCCAACACCTGGCCCCTTTCGCCAATGGTGGAGGACAAATCGTGTTCGACCACGCCGATGAGGCTTCTCATTCCTTCTTTATCGCCCTCGCTTGCATCGCCTCCAAAGACCTTGGCAAGAAACGCCAGTGGATCATCCACGATTCCCCACGCCAACGCGAACGCATCGCCACCGAGCTAGAACTCTGGGGCATCACCGCTGTGGTCTTGCCGGATTCTCCCGTGAATCCCGAAAACGATCTCCACGAAATCGCCGACCCCGAAACCGCCGCCGAATGGTTCTCCATCCTCGAAACCCTCGCAAGCTCAGACGCCTTCGCCGTCATCTGCGGACCCGATTCCTTTTCCCAATACGCCCCCTCCGCGAAATCCCTCCTCTCCAACCGCACCCACCTCAAGCCCGGCCTCATCCTCGATCCCACCGCCTTCGCCGAAACTCTAACCGAACACGGCTACGAGCGTTTCCCCACAGTCACAGCCCGCGGACACTTCGCGATCCGTGGTGGCATCCTCGATCTCTTCCCCTTCCAATCCCCCCGCCCCCTGCGCTTGGAGTTCTTCGATACCGAACTCGAATCCATCCGCGAGTTCGATCTCAACTCCCAAGCCTCCACCCGCAAGATAGGAGAAATCCAACTCCTCCTAACAGAGCCGCCAGCGGTTGCTACGGTGGCAGATTATCTCAAAGCGAATGACGTCATCATCAACATAGTGGCTGGGACTTGCAGTCCCAGTCCGTCGGAGGGACTTGCAGTCCCTCTCCCCAATTTCCTAATCACCGAAAACACCTCCACAGCCGAAGAAAACTTCACCCTAGCCACCTACAGCTCCCCCCTCGGCACCTTCGATGCCGGCGACTTCGTCCTCGACGAACTCCGCCGCGAGGCCTTTTTCAAACAACTCAACGAATGGCAACGCGATGCATGGGACATCGGCATCGTGTTCTCCACGAAAGGCGAACTCGAACGTTTCACCGAACTCTCCGGCAAAGACCTCGAACGCGACCTCGGCCTCACACCAGTCATCGGCGAACTGGTTTCCTCTTTCACTCTCCCCGTCACGAAACTCGCGGTCCTTTCCTCTTCGGAATTGTTCGGCCGATACCGCACACCCGGTGCAGCCCGACGCTCAACCGTCGAAAAAGCCCGCGCCATCCGCGCCCGCGCCACCCTCGACGATATCGAACCCGGCGATCTCGTGGTCCATTACGAATACGGCATCGGGAAATTCAAAGGCATCGTTCAAGAAGAGGAAGGCGAAGAACTCCAGATCGAATACAAAGACGGCTCCATCCTTTCCGTTCCGTTAGAACAGGCACACCTGTTAGGAAAATACATCGGGGTCGGTGGAAAAACTCCTGACCTCAATAAACTCGGCAACGCCACTTGGCAGAAAAACCGCAAGTCCGCCGAGAAATCCATCCTCGATTACGCCGCCCGCTTACTCCGCATCCAAGCCGAGCGCGAACACGATCAAGGCCACGCCCATCCGCCCGACACCCGTTGGATGTTCGAGTTCGAGCAATCTTTTCATTACACCGAAACACCCGATCAGAAACAGGCGATCCTCGATACCAAACACGACCTCGAAGCTCCCCGCCCCATGGACCGACTCATCTGCGGCGATGTCGGTTTCGGAAAAACCGAAGTCGCGATCCGTGCCGCGTTCAAAGCGATCACCGGCGGCAAACAGGTCGCCTTGCTCTGCCCGACCACCGTCCTCGCGGAACAACATTGGCGCACGTTCCGCGAACGCTTTTCCGACTACCCGATCCGGGTCGATCTCCTCAACCGCTTCCGCTCGCCCGCCGAAGTCCGCGCCACGATCGCAGGTCTCGCTGATGGCTCGGTCGATATGGTCATCGGCACGCACCGACTCATCTCAGGCGATGTGCATTACAAAGACCTCGGCCTCGCGGTGGTCGATGAAGAACAACGCTTCGGGGTCGCGCATAAGGAGAAATTCAAGGAGCTGTTCCGTCAGGTCGATGTTCTAACACTTTCCGCCACCCCCATCCCGCGCACGCTTTACATGGCGCTCATGGGCGCACGCGACATGTCGACCATCGACACCCCGCCTCCCAACCGACTCCCCGTTTCCACCACAGTCACCGCCTACGACGAACGCATCATCCGCGATGCGATCCGTC
>JANMGO010000084.1:0-11418 GCA_031374665.1 Akkermansiaceae bacterium
TTGATGGTTGATGGTTGATGGTTGATGGAAGAGGGGAAAATATCTGCAAGGAGAACGCACAAATTTCTAGCTTGCCGAAATTTCTAAAAACAAGTAACTTAGACTCTAGTTACTAAGAAATGAAAAATCAGCGATCCCAACTCCAACGACTTGCGCAAGGTTCACGGCTACTGCGAGAGGAGAGCCTGCGTGAAGCTGGGATCAGTAGCACGGTAATCTCACAGGCGGTGAAGGCAGGTGAGCTAATCCGGCTGTCGCGAGGAATTTATCATCATCCCGATGCGGAGCTGGACGAGAACCTGAGCCTTTCTGAAGTGGCCGCCCGAGTGCCTCACGCGGTCATCACGCTTCTCTCCGCGCTGCAGTTTCACCAGTTCGGAACCCAACAACCCCATGCCGTGTGGATTCTCCTCAAGCAGAACGCCGTCACGCCGAAGATCGGCTATCCTCCACTGGAAGTCGTCCGCAGCAAGGTAGCCAGTTCCTTTTCAAATGGCGTCGATACTCACCTACTGAACGACATTCCAACCCAGATCACCAATCCGGCGCGCACTGTCATCGATTGCTTCAAATACCGCAGTCGGGTAGGTCTCGATGTCTGTCTTGAAGCGCTCAAAGACCTCCTCAAAATCGGCGTAAAACCCATTGAGATCATGGAATACGCAAAATTTCAACGTGTCACGCGTGTCATCCGTCCCTACCTTGATGCCCTTGTTTAAGTCATGAACCTGATTGCATCACTCCAAGATCGGCTGAGAAATGAGGGTCGCCAGACGGGCATCGGCTACGCCTCATTGCTAGAGCAATTTGCCCTCAGTCGTTTCTTTGCGCGCTTGGCTCGGAGTGACTACGCGGATCGCTTGATTCTCAAAGGGGCCCAACTTTTTCGCTTTGTCGAACCAGAGGGACATCGCCCGACGCGGGATGCGGATTTTCTTAGCTTTGGCGATTACGATCCCGAGGCTTTGAAAGAGATTTTCACCGAAATCTGCCAGCTTACTCCTGAAAAGGAAGATGCCCTGAGCTGGGAAAATATCCGGGCGGCGGCCATCCGGGAAGAGAACAGCTATGGCGGGGTGCGGGTGCTGATCACCTGCCAGCTCGGCAAGGTGAAAATCCCCCTGCAATTTGATATCGGCTTCGGGGACATCATTACTCCCGAAGTACGTATTCAGAAGTGGCCGGCTCCTCTCGACTATGAGGACATTTCCCTTGCGACATATCCTATGGAAACCGTCGTAGCTGAGAAATTGGAAGCTGCGGTTTCACTTGGCATCAACAATAGCCGCATGAAGGATTTTTATGATCTGTACTGGATGCAGTCCCACCTTAACTTCGACGGAAAAATCCTCACCGAAGCCGTTACCAATACTTTTGCTCGGCGCTCAACCATCATTTCAGATGCCATTCCTGTGCCTTTCACCGCGGAGTTCAGTTCTGACGCACAAAAGAACGAGCAATGGTCCGCCTTTCTCCGAAAAGGAAAGCTGCCTCACTTGGAACTGTCAGTTGTCCTAATCGATATCGCAACGTTTCTTCTTCCTGTCCTTCAAAAGCAGGTTTCTAATCAGTCTTGGTTGCCAGATCGGTATTGGCACTCGCCCTCAATCAAGACGCGATCATGAAAGCCCGTAACGGATACCATCTCATCAGTCCCGCAGATCTGACGTGGAGGCCATCGAATTTGATGCAGATTCCGAATGCGGATTTTTTAGAGAGGACAGGTAGTGAGAATCTCGGGGCGCGGCTCTGGCGCTTGCCGCCTCAAAGCGCGAACACTTTGCACAAGCATGTTCGCTCGGAAGAGTTTTATTTCGTTCTGGAAGGCACGGGGCGTTTGCGGGTGGGCGAGGAAACCTTGACCGTGCCGAAGTATGGTGGGGTGTGGGTGGCTCCGGACTTGCTGCGCCAGGTTTTTAACGATACGGATACCGAGGTGCTCTGGTTGATCATGGGCGGACCAGAGGAGTTGGAATTTTTGCAAGGTTCGCAGGCAACAGGGACCGACCTCACAAAATTCTACCCCACAGACCCGACGCAATTGCCAAAGGAACTCACAGGCGTGACATGGCCTCCTAAAATCTAACAACCAACAAGCTCAATTTCATATGCAAAACGTTCTCATTATCCACGAAGTCGCAGACTATGCGGCTTGGAAGCAGATCTTTGACAATGCTGCTGGCATCCGCAAAGAAGCCGGCGAGCGTTCGTATCAGGTTCTCAAATACGAATCCGATCCGAACAAGATTGTCCATTTCAGTGTGTGGACATCGATCGCCGATGCCAAAGCCTTCTTCGAATCCGAACGTCTGATCGAGATCCGCAAGCAAGCGGGAGTCAAAGCACCGGAGTTTATCTATTTGGATCAACTGGAATGCGGAACGCTTTGAGCCTGTCGAAGTAACTGGGCTCAGGCGTCTCTTTTTAACATTCGTTAGAAGTAGAGTGTGTGAGGTTTTAGAGGCTGAAACCTAGTCATGAATGCATTGTCAGCTGAATTATAAAGCCTGCGCGGTGGCGGTGGAGAAGTCGTAGAATTTAAGGCAGAGGAATGATGGGCAGAGGAATTAAGAGGGTGGTAAATTGGTATTTGGTTGAGAAAGTTTGATTGTTTTGGTCAGTCGCTAAATCATTCCCTTGCCTATCATTCCCTTGCCTAGCATTCCCAGCTTTTGCGTTGAGAGTTGTTGATCTGAGCGGTGGGTCACTGCGGGATATTTCCGTTTAAATCACTCACCCTAAGAGCTGCCCCGACACATCGGGGCAGCAGTCCAAAGCCTGCGGCGGGATATAAAAAGCGTTTTGGAAACCTTGCCAAGAGGGGGTTCCTAGGTAAGTTGCCAGCACGTGATGGCTTACGAAGACCTTGAACCTGTGACTCCCGACCCGAAAAAGCTGCGTCGAACGGCTTTTATTCTAGTTTTAGTAATGATTGTGGGAGGGGTTGTAATCCTGAAAGCTTACGAAAAGCGCAGCAAAGAGGCCGCTAAGGATGATAGGCCGAGTTTCGTGACACGGATTTCTGAGCAAAAAGATCTGGTTTTCATGCGGCAAGATGGGCAGCAGAAAGATTTGCTCTCGTTGAAGGGAAAAGTCCTGGTGGTGCAATGTTTGGCATCGAATCAAGAAGATAGCCTGACCACTCCAGCGATGAAGCGCTTGGCGGAGCAATACAAAGCGAATGAGGATGTTGCTTTGGTTACCCTGATGCTTGATCCGGGTCCTTCGGAGGGTTTGAAAGATCAGCTCTCGCAACTTTCAGCGAAGTTGGGTGCGAATTTACCGCAATGGACAGTGGCTTCAAACGAGAGGCCGACCCTGCACAAATTCATCAAGAACGAGTTCAAAGCGAACATGCTGCCTTACGAAAAGGAAGGGGTGTGGCAGTATGATCGCTCGTTGTTCCTGATTGATAAGAATCGGCATGTGCGCAAGGCGGTGATTCCACAGCAGCGTGGGGGAGCGCCGTATGTGGCGAGCTTTGATTTTGAACAGGCGCAGAAATGGGATGACGAGAAGCTCACGACCAAGACTGAAAATTCAAATGTGCAGCAGATCGAAGTATTGCTTGGGCAGACCATCGAAGTGTTGCTTAAGGAAATAACTGAGGCTCCCAAAAGGAAAAACCCTGCGATGATACTTTACGTTGGGATGGGCTTCGTATTGCTGTTCGTGCTTTTAATTATCAAATCCAGAAGATCTCCAATTCCTAAAAGACTATGAGCAAGAAATCGACTTTAATCATTTTTTACACCTGCGTTGCGCTGATTTGCATCGCGATTTTATCTGTGGTGTTTTTTTTCATCGTGCCTCGCATACAAGCCAAAGGTCGCAGCGCGGAGGCATTTATAAATGTGGGTAAGCAGGTGGAACAGGATTGGTATCCGATTGAAAAAGATTTAGTCGCGACCAATCAGGCGGGAGAGAAAGTGAAGCTCTCGGATCTGAGAGGAAAAGTTTGGGTGGTGGCAGAGTTTTTTGCAGTGTGCCCGCATTGTGCGCTGCGAAATGGAACGGAACTGCGCGCGATTTACGATCAGTTCAAAGACCATCCGGATTTTCAAATCGTTTGTGTCAGCGTGGATCCGACAGAAGACAAAGCGGAGAAGCTTAAAGATTACGCCACGGCCCTCAATGCCGACGTAAAAAACTGGTGGTTCCTCAATGCGGGCGACGAACAACAGACACATGAGTATTTAGAAGGGACGCTGAAATTTTTCAAAATCAACAAGCGAACCGATCCTGCAGATATTGAATCGAATGGTCGATTCAGTCACGACATGGGTCTGATGTTGGTGGATCGAAATTTCACGGTGATTGGAAAATGGCCACTCGCGGATGCTCGCTCTGAAGAGGGCAGAAAGTTGTATCCGGGGAATTACGAAAAGTTGAAGAAGGAAATGTTTGATAAAATTTCAGCAGAGTTAGCCAAAGCCCCAAGCGAACCTTAATCCACATGACACCGAGCAGCGATAGAGAAGAATGGCTGAGTAAGAAGCCGAATGAAGACCTTTCCAAGAGGCTCAAATTAGTCACTTGGATACTCACCGCACTGGTGCTGATTTTGGTGGGATTGATGAGGCGTCCGGAGTTGCGGATTCCGCTGCCGGAGGGTGTGGATTTAGGGTTTCTTCCGCCGTTCCATGCCATCGTGAACACGATCGTTGCGATCTTGTTAGTGCTAGCAGTGCTGGCGGTTCGCTCGGGAAATATCGCGAGGCATAGAAATCTGATGTTGGGTGCGATGGGGATGTCGGTGATCTTTTTGCTCGGCTACGTGGCGTATCATTTTACGAATACTGAAATTCTTTATGGCGATGCAAACGGAGATGCCTTGGTCGATGCAGCAGAGCTTGCTGCTGTCGGTATTTGGCGTGTGGTTTATCTGATTCTTTTGATCACTCACATCGTCGCTGCGGGAGTGAGTTTGCCGCTGATTTTACTGACGTTCACGGCGGCATGGAGTCATCGCTTTCAGACGCATCGCCAACTGGCGCGCTGGGTTTTCCCGATTTGGCTTTATGTGGCGATCACTGGGCCGATTTGTTACCTGATGCTTCGTTCGTATTATCCTTAATTGTCATCTACGAACGATTCATTTAAAAGATAGTTCTTAATTTGTGTAAAAATGAAAATTCCTCCGCGAAAAACGAATGCTTTTAAAATCCAAAGGATATTAAAGTCTGAGCGTACTGAAGTTTTATGGGAGGATTTGGACGTTGTTGAGAATGATCAGGATGTTTCTGTAGTGGATTTAGCGCCTACGACTTCTGATGATATTAGAAAGGCTCTGATCGATCTGATCGGGGCTAATAAGGTGAGCACCACCAAGGAGGATCGAATCTCGCATTCGAAAGATAAATGGTTCGCTTCGGCCGAACCCGATATCGTGGTTTTTCCTCAATCCACAGATGATGTTTCCAAAGTGATGGCGTATGCGAATCGGTTCAAGGTTCCGGTGACCACGCGTGGTGCGGGCGTGGGTTATGTGGGCGGATGTGTTCCTGTTTCGGGTGGAATTGTTCTAACAACAGAACGGATGAATCGGATTATCGGCATTCATCCAGAGGATGGGGTTGCGATTGTGGAGCCGGGTGTGATCACGGGAAATTTACAAGATGCGGTTCGAGCAGTGGGATGGGATTATCCGCCTGATCCAGCATCGCTGAAAGAGTGCTCGATTGGTGGCAACATCGCGACCAATGCAGGCGGGCCGCGTTGTTTGAAATACGGGGTGACGCGGAATTATGTGTTGGGTCTCGAAGTGGTGTTGGCGGATGGACGGGTCCTGCGTACGGGCGGGAGGCTGCATAAAAACAAAACGGGTTTTGATTTGATCGGTTTGTTTGTAGGTTCGGAGGGGATGTTAGGTGTGGTGACGGAAATCACCGTTCGCATCATTCCGAAACCAGCTAGTCGTGGGATGTTGGCGGCCGTGTTTTCAGATTTCGAGGCCGCGGCAAAAACCGTTCAGGCGATTCTTCAAGCAGGGCATTTGCCTTCGGCTTTGGAAGTGAGCGATGCGTTTACTCTGGCAGCAGCCCGCAAGAAAATGGGTGCGCATGTTTTTCCAGAAGGAAATGGGCATTTGATCGTGGAAATCGACGGTCGACCCGCAGCCGTGCAGTCGGAACTGATCGAGTTACAAGCGTTGCTCAGAAAGTGCGGAGCTGGTGAAATCCGCGTGGCGCGAGACGAAGCTGAGTGCGAAGCGATCTGGCAACTACGTCGCGAGTTTTCCTATTCTCTGCGTGATACGAAACTCACGAAACTCAACGAGGATATCGTCGTGCCGCGTAGCAAGTTAGTGGACTTGGTGAATTTTGCCAGAAAGCTTGAAGTGGAGAGCGGAATTTCGATTGCGTGTTTCGGACATGCCGGAGATGGAAATATCCATACCAATCTGATGGTGGAGGACTACATGAAGCCGACCGTAAAGAAGCGGGCGGATCGCACTTTAGATGCGCTATTTGATTGGGTATTAGAACAAGGCGGCGCGATTACCGGTGAACACGGTGTCGGCTTAGCTAAAAAACCATGGATCAAAAAGGCGCTCGGCGAAACATCGTTTGAGCTCCATCGATCCATCAAAAACACCCTAGATCCGAACGGAATTTTGAATCCTGGGAAATTTTTGGGATAGTAGGGAGCCGTTATAACTATTCAGAAGATTTTTATTTTGATGTCTGGATAGTCAATATTTCCCATATTTCTTGGGAATTTCGCAATACGCCCAAAAAAACAAAAATTGTTCACGAAAAACGCTTGTGAAATTTTTCACAATCTCGCAGTCTTCGCGCGGCTTACCACCTTACTCATCTAGCTCTCATGGCGAATATTTTTCCACGCTGGTCAAACCTACTTCCCTTTCAAATCGCATTTTGCCTTGGCACCGTTGGTGCTGGAGTGGTTCTTGCGTTTGGATATTACGCAACTCCAAAGGCTCAGGTTGTCGGATATCAACCTTCACAGCCAATCCCATTTTCACACAAAATCCACGTCGAGCAGCTCGGATTAGATTGCCGTTACTGCCATTCCTTCGTGGATGTTTCCGGTCATTCGAACGTGCCTAGCGGCAATACTTGCTGGAACTGCCATCAGCATGTGCAGAAGGAAAGCCCGAAACTGGAGCCTTTGCATCGCTCCATGAATGTAAATCATCCTGGCTACGATGGGAAACCGATCGAGTGGGTGCGCGTTCACAAAGCTCCTGACTATGTGTATTTCGACCACTCCGCTCACGTGAACCGCGGGATTTCCTGCCAGAGCTGCCACGGCGACGTGAACAAAATGGAAGTCGTCTATCAAGCCGAGCCGCATTCCATGGGCTGGTGCTTGGAATGTCACCGCGCTCCGGAGAAACACCTCCGTCCGCTTGAGGAAGTTTTCAACTTCCATTACGGCGATGCCGATGTCTCGAAATACAGCTCCGAAAAAGGAGTCACGACCACTCTGGAACTCGGCAAGAAGCTAAAAGAACAATTTTCGGTTCATCCCAAGACCACTTGTGCAACCTGCCACCACTGATTTCTCAACTTTCAAAAACATTTCTCAGCAGCCCTGATATGAGCAAACGCATTTTGCAACACCCCGCAGTCCCTACAAATGAGACCACCGTCTCATGGCGCAGCACTGGTCAACTTGAGGACACCCAAGAATTCCGTAACTGGATGGATCGCGAATTTCCGCAGGGTGCAGCTGAAATGGAAAATCAAGAGGCGATGGAGACGAGTCGTCGGTCTTTCCTGAAACTCATGGGTTCATCGACCGCCTTGGCCGGCTTCGGCATGGTCGCTTGCCGTCGCCCAGAAGCTTACATCGTTCCTTATACTCAAGCACCAGAATGGGTGATCCCAGGTAAAGCGACTTATTACGCATCTTCTCTGCCACGTGCAACGGGTGCCGTGCCTTTGGTGGTGACGACTTACGAAGGTCGCCCAACGAAAGTGGGCCCAAACCGCCTTCATCCCGATTACGAGGGAACCGACGCGTTCGCTCAAGCATCCGTGCTCGATCTCTACTCGACCTCGCGTTCACGTGATTTCCTCAAAGGTGGCAAAAAAGCGAAGCTCGCTGAATTTCAAGCAGCTATCAGCGAAATCGCCAAAGACAAGAGCGCGAAAATCGGTTTCGTGTTCGGTTGCGATGAAAGCCCGACTCGCCTGCGTTTGATTCAAAAACTCCGTGCGAGTTATGGCAGCGCCAAGTTTTATCAATACGAAGCTCTAACAGCTAACGACAAAGACGTGTTCGGCGAGGGAGTGAAGCTCGTACCGGATTTCGCGAAAGCGGATCGCATCCTTTCGTTGGATTGCGACTTCGCCGGAACCGATCCACAAGGTTCTAACATCACGTTTTTCAATCGCCGCAAACCAGAAGGCGCAGGTTATGACGCGAAGCCGGATTCGGGTACCATGAACCGCCTCTACTCGGTGGAATCAGCGTTCAGCCTAACAGGCGGCATGGCTGATCACCGTTTGAGGATTGCACCGAGTCGCGTCGCAGCGATTGCTGCACAAATCGCACGCGAGCTTGGCGCACCAGCCGGCGACATCGCACCGCTCACCGATGAGAATGAACTCCAGTGGGTCAAAGCACTTGCTGATGATCTCAAAGCCAGCGGCGCAAAGACTGCGGTTCTCGCTGGATCACGTCAGCCGAAAGCGGTCAAACATCTCGCGCTTGCGATCAACATCGCTCTCGGCAATATCGGCGAAGGCAAAGGCCTCAACGCTTATCAAACCGAGAACAAAGGTTTCGGCGACATCGCCGCTCTCACCGCAGATCTCAATTCCGCTGCAGTTGAAACCATCATTTTCCTCACACCTGCAAACCCAGTTTACGACGCACCTTCGGATCTGAAATTTTCCGAGGCTCTCGCCAAAGCGAAAACCAGCATTCACGTGAGCGATCGCAGCAACGCCACGGCGTATGCTTGCACTTGGCACGTTCCAGCTACGCATTACTTGGAAACTTGGAGCGATGCGAAAAGCGCGCGCGGAGTTTACACCGTGGTGCAGCCAATGATTCTTCCGCTGTATCCAAATTGCGTTTCTGAAATCGAGCTTCTACTCGCGTTCTTGAATGACGGAAAACTCGTCATCGGGGAAGGGGAGAAAGGCGCTCCAGCTCCAGCCATGCTCGAAGTTAAAGCGACTTTCAAAGGCACTGAAACTGAGTGGAAAGAAGTTCTCAAAAATGGTTTCCGTGCTTCGGGCAATTATGCCTCCGCAACGGTGACTCTCGCAGCAGGTGCTGCTGCCGAAATTGCCAAAGCGAAAGTATCGGCTCCGTCCGCAAAATCTCTCGACGTCATTTTTGCAACCGACGCATCCCTTTACGACGGCCGCTGGATCGACAACGGCTGGCTTCAAGAAGCTCCCGATCCGATTTCCAAACTCACTTGGGACAACGCGGTTCTCATCGCTCCGAAAACGGCGAAAGAACTCGGTATCTACGATCAGATCATTCCTCTGGAGACAAAATTCGCATCGCGCTCCCCGGACGACGAAGGACAAAACCGCAAGTCGCCGATGATCAAGGTCACGGTGAATGGCAAAACGCTCACGCTTCCAGTTCTCGTTTCTTTCGGCCAAGCGGAAAACACACTCATCATCCCGCTCGGTTACGGCCAAGGTTTCAATGATGAAGATGAACTGGGTCGCGGTTCGAAAGGTAGCAATTTTGTCGGCCTCGTCGGTGTGAATCGCGGCTTCGATGCATATCCGCTCCGCACTTCCGAGACTTCTTATTTCGCCACTGGCGCAACGATCGCTCTAACAGAAGATCGTTATTCCGTCGCTCTCACCCAAGAGCACAACGCGATGTATGGTCGTGCGTTAGCTCGTGAGATTTCGACGCAGCCCGTCGATCACAAAGGTGATTTCAGTGAACAACTTGCAGGTGTTAAAAAACAAGGTAACGACTCGCACGCACCCGAAAACATTTCGCTCTACAAACAAGAAGACATCCATGGCAATCCGTTGCTCAGTGATAAGCTTCATCAGTGGGCGATGACCATCGACCTTTCTTCCTGCATGGGTTGCAACGCTTGCCTCGTTGCTTGCCAATCGGAAAACAACATTCCGATCGTTGGTAAAGAACAAGTCGCCAAAGGCCGCGAAATGCACTGGATCCGCATGGATCGTTATTTCGCGACACACAAAGATAACAAGTTCGATCCGGACAACGTTGCCCTCGTTCCACAACCTGTCGGATGTATGCAATGTGAGTCGGCTCCGTGTGAAACGGTTTGCCCAGTCAACGCGACGATCCATACCGAAGACGGCTTGAACGCCATGGCATACAACCGTTGCATTGGCACTCGTTACTGCGCGAACAACTGCCCTTACAAAGCGCGTCGCTTCAACTTCTTCGATTACAATAAACGTAATCCGCTCATCAAAAATAACCTCAACCATGGTCCATTGGGTGAGCGTCATGACAAAGAGCCAAATCATCTTCAGAAAAATCCGAACGTCACTGTGCGTATGCGCGGCGTGATGGAAAAATGCACCTACTGCGTGCAGCGCATCAAAGGCGCGATCATCCGTCAGAAGCGTGGTCAGAAACAAGAAGTCCTCGAATCAGGAAAACTTTCCACCGATCCTTCTAACAACGTTACCACCGAAACGCTGCGTATTCCGGTCGATTCCGTCAAAACTGCCTGCCAAGACGCCTGCCCAGCAGAAGCCATCACTTTTGGAAACAAACTCGATGGTTCAGCATCCGCAATGGGACGCACCAAGGAGCTGGAGCGCAACTACGACCTTCTTAACTACATCGGAACCCGTCCACGCACCAGTTATCTGGCACGTGTCAAAAACCCGAATCCAGCGATGCCGGACGCCAAATACATCGGTCAGTCCACCATCCACATGGTTTAACTTCCTTTTTATTCTAACACATGGCCTCCACTTCAGAAACCGCCCCGCATCAAGATTCAGGAATCAAACTTCCTGTTCTCAAGCGTGAAAAGTTGATTCTCAATGAGCGATCCTACCATTGGATCACCGACCGGATTTGCGGGATCATTGAAAACCGTCAGCCATTCCTTTGGTGGCTGCTTTTCATCCCATCCTCATTGATCGCTTTGATCGGCGTTGGTGGTGGATTGACCTATCTAGTCGCGAGTGGTGTCGGTGTTTGGGGTATGTCGAACCGAGTTTTCTGGGGTTGGGATATTACGAACTTCGTTTTCTGGATCGGTATCGGACACGCCGGAACTCTGATCTCCGCCGTGCTTTTCCTAACACGCCAAAACTGGCGAACCTCCATCAACCGCGCGGCGGAAGCGATGACGATTTTCGCGGTGATTTGCGCCGGTATTTTCCCGGCCTTCCACGTGGGTCGTGTTTGGTTCGCATGGTTCCTCGCACCCATCCCTAACGCCAACGAGATCTGGCAAAACTTCAAATC
>JANMGO010000085.1:0-40608 GCA_031374665.1 Akkermansiaceae bacterium
TGACGGTTACAGTCCTTGAAGTGCCATAACCCACCCAACCCACCCAACCCATCCAAGTTTTCCGTAATCACAAATAAGCCCGAACCCCAGACCAACATGAAACCCTACACGCTCCAAATAGTAATGATCTGGGCAGCCATGACGGTTGCCCTCTTCGCAGCACCTCCAACTGCCAAATACCTCACTAAAAAATCCGTATGGGTGAGCGGAAGAACCATGAACAATGTGGTGGTAGTAATGGAGTGTGACGACATCAAATTCGTCGTGCCTCCGGGATCTATCGATCCCTCCCTAGTTGTGCAAATTTACCGAGAAGAGGGAACGCTGATCGTTGAATCGGGAACACCGGGTGACAAAATCGTCCGACTCGCAGTTGAAACCAAGCAATTTGATGGACCCATTGAAGTGCATATACCCGTGAAAGACCCTAACAAAGTTCCAGTCGCCTACGCGGTCGACAAATCCGATGCGTGGGAACGACTCACCTTCTCGAAGCTGAGTCCTGATAAGACCACCGCCATCTACTTGACACAAAAACCTGTCACTGTCGCTTGGGTCACTCCGAAATAAAGTGCATAGCTCACAATTACAAAGAGAGAACTTCTAACAAACTTGATGCGTATGGAACAAAGAAACCCTGTGAAGTGAAACAACAGGAGAGGTAAGAATCATGCACGACCTATGCCCTTTCGTGCTTAGGAAAAAGTGCCTTAATAAAAGTACGTAATAACAACCAAAACAAATCATGATCATCGCAATCCTATTCTTCATCGTCTTTTTCGCCCTACTTGCTAAAGCCATTTTTGAAACCATCTGGGGAACCTGCATCGTCATCCACGGTCTTTTTTGGCGCACGGTCGCATTTCTCCTGCGCACCCTAGCGTCCCTAGTTCGTGCATTCAATAAAGTTGTCCGCTTGTTCCGCAAACCCAAGCCAGCTCCAAGAAAGCCCGACATAGCAGGTGCGATCTGCATGTATTTCTCAAACGCTAAATAAACCTCCAACGAGCAAGCCACCCAGCCACAAAGAAAGCTAACTATAATTCTTTCTGAAATAAGCACCAAACTAGAAACCACTAATATGTTAGAAATATTTTTCCGACTCTTCACTAACATGCGTCCACTATTTAGCGCCATTCTACTCAGCTTACTCACTGTAATTGCCGCGACAGACAGTGGCTTTTCACAAACTGCCGACACCACGGAAGCTGCACCTAAATCAATCGGGACCGTCAACACACCCACCAGCAAAGTGATAAACCTTCCAGCCGCAAACGTTGAACTTATTTCGACCGACGGTAGAAAAATAACCGTGACTGTCCATAAATTTGAAGGGAGCGGGATCAATGTCCAAAAGACCGACGGAACAATACATGTCATTCCCCTAAGCAAGCTGAGTTGGGAAAGCATCGCTAAACTCACCGGACAGGAACTATCCTACACCAAGGCGGGAATGGATGGGTTTTGGGTAATGGGGGAAGCTAAGTGTTCTCGCTCACGTTAACTTCGGGATATAAAAATGGCGGCCCAATTAGTAATTCCCCCCCGGGTATATTATTGGAGCCGCCATGTCACCGAGGGCGACGTGCAAACAGTCTAACGGAAAGACTCACTAATCAATAATAAAATTTGATAATGGATTATCATGCGAGCGCCTAAGTCAGCTTCTCACATGGTAAGTCACAGCATTTCTTTAAATAGTAACTCCAAATGGAGATTCATAATCTCACCCTACTTGGGCGAGTCATCAAGTTGAACGATCAAGAGTTGCACGAACTGGCGGAGGGCGAAGCTACTGCCATCGCCGTATCCAGCGAGTTCGAGGGATTGACCCTCGACTACGAAAAAATACGCGCTCATTTACTCGAAGGATTTCGTAGCATTCGTAACCGCAAATAATTGAAACCATTGAGTGAAAAAGCCTGCGTTCATCCTTTCGGAAGTTCGCCCCAAACACAAAAAACACATATATGTTAGAAGTCAAAACAACTGGAAATGTAGGAACCTGCCGACTCGTCACAGCCAAAGGTAAAACTCCTGTGCTCAATATCTCACTTGCCACTAACAGAAAAGTTGGGGACAGGGAATTCACCGACTGGAGCAGTGTCAAAATCTGGGGCGAGAGGGGGCAAAAACTCGCACCCTACATCACCAAGGGAACCAAGCTCTTGATTTCGGGTCGCCCCGAGGCACGGGCTTACAAAGGCAACGATGGTACAGCCAAGGCCGAGCTGGTGATACACGCCAACGACGTTGAATTCCTTTCGGGAAAGGGGCAAACTGACCACATCGAAACGGAATTCCATCACATCGAGGAAGAAGCCGAATTGCACCTCGAAATTGCAGCGACGTAACCATCCTGAAATTCAGAAAAAATCCAGTCGGACGGGGAAACCCGTCCGACTGTTTTTTTGTAATCGTTCCGTAACTTCATCCGCTAACAGGCAGCAAAAAGAATCACGTAATCGTGACATACCGTGACATTTTTCTTGCCGTCACCAAGGGCTTCCCTTGAAATGCCCAGCGTCCAATCATTTGGACGAGGTCTTCTAAACCTCTGAATAGGCGGTCGGCATCGACCGCAACGATGCCGCCAACCTGACCGAAAGGCCGGGGAGGCGGTGGCGCATGTCCAGGCTACCGCTTACGGGGGGTGGCTAAAGGCCATCGCGGTCGACTTTGTGCGACTTTCAAGCTCCCCGTCCACCTGGAAGGAATTCCCTCTACCCTCCTATGAAAATATCATCAAGAATTACCGCGGCTGTACTATGCAGTCTTGGGTTTTCAACCCTGTACGCACAGGAAATTCCTACGACTTGGAACGTTGAGATTCCCGTTCCCGTCAGTGACGGCACCCCTTCGCCGCCGCCACCCAAACGTGAACCCATTGACTCCTCGGTCAAGAGTTCCCGCACCTCCCGGATGGCGGTGACCGAAGCACAGGAATTCCTCGATCTTCCTCCAGTCACCAAAATGGTCAACGTCACCTTGCAGGTTCTCGAAGAACCCGAGCTGCCGGATGTCATCAAACCCCTTGAGGCATTGACACCCGAAGACCCTGCGGTTGTAGAGAGAATGTCCGAGCTATCCGAAGCATACGAAGGGACACAACTGATATTCGTTTCAGCCTCGGTCTATGACCACAACCGTACGCTTGTAACCATCTATCCGAACGGCAAGGAGGAAGGTTCAATCACCGCGTGGAGCAACATCGACTTCAACCATTTTGGCGGATTTTCCACCTTCCGCGTCAGAGACGCTGTGGACGGAACACCCTTCGATTACGGACTGATCATGGGACTGGGCAACGAGAAAACCCAAGAAGCTGATAAGCAGGAAACAAAAACCCTGTCCGAAGAAAAAACCAAAGCACCAGAAAGTCTCCGTGATCTGGCTGTAGCCGGGCCATCCTTTGTTGTCGTAGAAGGTAAAAACAAAGGACAGGCGAAAGACACACTCGAACAGATCCATGACCTCTATCGTAAAGAAGGCGAAAGACTGCATGCCGCATTTCTGGCGAGGGAAAAAGCCGAGGCAGAACGTAGGGCGGAGCTAATCGCAAACCCAAAACAACCACAAGACATCCTGATCCAATTTTGGAAACGCGACAAGCCGTCCGAACAAGGACTTAAAAATCTAACCAAGGGGGGACAACCATGAAACCCCTCGCCACCACCACCAGATTGCTCGTAATACTTCCGCTGTTAGGCGGATCGTTGATCGCAGATCCAACCCCGCAAGGAAACACCTCGTTCATCGTGGACACAACGAATGGAACGTGGGTCGCCGATTGGAACGGGGTGGCCGGTAGAACCTATTTTTTCCAATGGAGTCTCGATCTTGTGAATTGGAGCTACGCCCCGGTCGTTGAATTCGGGACTGGCATTCATAGTTGGGGGGGAACCACCAGCACCGACAAATTCTTCTTTAGGCTGGCTTACATGGATGACGAGACTGTGACCACTTTGCAGGAGGCACGGGACGCGGACTTCGACGGCGATGGGATACCAAACTGGTTCGAGGTGGAGGAGATTGGCAGCAACCCATTCGACAAAAACAGCGCGGGCGGTGACTCCGATGCGGATGGCCTCGCGGATGGCTGGGAGCTATTTTATTTCACTGATCTCGTCAGTGCCGATCCCAACGGAAAGAACTCGCCGAACGGCTTGACGAACAAGGAGAAAAGCGAATTGGGTCTGGGGCCGAACGGTGATGACCCCGGTCTCACCACGGAGCGCATCGCATACGCTTACGACGGAGAACGCCTCGATGGCGTGACATATTACACGCAACGCGAATTCGACTATGCCCTCGATGGCAATGGAAACCTGGAGGTAACGACTTCCAACCAATAAACCGCAAATTTCCCATGACCCTTTCCTTTTCAAAATCAACCGATCCATGCGTGTCGTCCACGCTACGCGCCCAAGCGCGCATCCTCGCACTGCTGACGCTGGCAATCCTTCCGGCATCGGGGGCTGCTCCACGAGTCGGCATCAGTGCTGCCAATACGTATTTTAACGGCTTACCAGCCCAAACTAGGGCAGTGGTGCCCGCGCACTCGACAGGAGAAATCCAAGCACTCGCCGCCGGGTTGGAAAACGACCCCGCACTTATCGTCGCCTACGTACGCAACAACTTCCGTTACGTCCCATACTACGGCCACTTGAAGGGACCGCACGAAACATTGATGGATCAGTCCGGCAATGATTATGACCTAGCCTGCCTCACAATCGAAATGCTCAAGGCCGCAGGACACACGCCGAGTTATGTGCGCGGCACCGTGACCTATCCGTTGGCGAACGTCGCCAACTGGCTGGAAGTCTCCAACTCGCAGGTATCACCGCTGTTGTCCGAGGCGGGCATTCCCCACAATGCGCCTACATCGTCAATCGCCATCGAGCGGATATGGGTCAAGGTCAACGGTGTTGATGTCGATCCAGCATTCAAAGGTATGTCGATCATCGCCCCGTCAATCAATCTTGGCACGACCATGGGCTACAACCAAAGCCAACTGCTGACCGGAGCCGGCGGAACGGGCGGCACCAACTGGGTGTCGAACGTGAATGCCACCAACGTGGAGAATCGCTTGCTGGGATACGCCGCGACACTCAGGAACCAATTGGAGAACAACCATCCTTACGCGAGCATGGCAAATCTTCTGGGAGGTTCGGAAATCGTTCACCTGCCTGTTTCCAAGGGAGCTTTGGCTTCGCTTGCCATGACCGGAACATCGTCCATGACTACTTTCGCGAATCCCGACGCGAAGAGAATGCACACGGTCAAAATGACTCTGGGAACCGAAGAGAGAATCATCAACCTGCCCGACATCGACGGCAGGATCTTCCACGTTGGTTCCACTCCCGCATCAGCCCAGCCCAGCGGACAAACGCCTTTGCAGGCTGATCGGTTCAGCAGCGCCTCCCAGGCAAGCAGCCATACCGAAACGAACGGCACATATCGATTGCCCTCTGTCATTCAGGGAGCGAAAACCCATTATTTCTCATTTCATGTGGGTAAAACCCGCTACAACAGCCAAACCGACGGTGAGGATTACATTCAAGTCCTTGGCAGCAATTCCGCTGCGTTCGGTCTCGGTGCGACGGGAAGCAACCTACCTTTGCCCGTCAATTCGGGAGGGTCGAGCGCCCTCATTTTTGCAACGTCCATGATCAATACCTCCTACTCGAACGACGTTCATGTGTTCGTCCGGAACGACGCCGCACCCGGCAGTTACGAGGCCACGATTCGAATTACCGACTATTCGAACAATCGGTGGCCTCAGGAAACCCTCGTTTACGAAATCCCTGTCTTTGCCACTGTTCTACCCAATCACCTCGTCCAACTGAAGGTCGGGGATACGGTTGTGTGGAGTGATTCCGCCCTTCCCGCCGCCGACCGCCCCACCAACTACGAAATGGATGTGACGATTGATCATCCCTATCCCGCGAACAGCGGCGCGCTCGCCGACCAGACGCTCGGAGATGATCGCACCAGACAAGTCTTCCGGGGCAGCAAATATGTCTTTCTGGCCCAGAGCGGTGACACACGCTGGACCGGACGAAGGGTTGCCGACAGGATCAAACGGACAAACGAATTACTTGCAGCGGGAGCAAGCCAGCAAGCGGACGAAGTGGTCATCAACACCCTGAGTGCCTTCGGATCGCAGTATCTTTTGGAATCCGAACTCGTCGCGGAGCTGACCTCGCGCATGACCAATGCGGTTTCGCTCAATTACCACCAATTCGCCATTGCGAAGCTGGAGGCCGGATACGTCATGGATCACATCATGTGGTCTCCGTGGGCGGTGGGCAGGAGCGGTACGGTGAACGCCCAAAACCTCCACGCGATTTCATCCATGCTCGGCAGTGCCCTGGAACACGGCAGCTCCGAGCAGTTTCAGGACGGCGCTTCCATCTCAACCATCAAGGCGCTCCACATCGCGAATGCCGCCGGCCAACGAATCTACAAGGTGGACAAGACGAACTTCTCGTCCATCACCAGTGAATTAACCGGCTATTCGCCCAGTTTGCTGACTTACTATCAGCAGCGCGCCAACGACCTAAACATCACTTATGTGTTGCCGCAGAACGGGACAAACCAACTCAACGATTGGAAAGGCCACGGCTACATGGAAATCTGGCCGGGCGGAGGACGCGGGATGCTGATCGGCTCGGGTTTCAACTTCTGGGACCCTACCTACGGCGGCGTTAGTACGATCCGCTACCCGTATGGCATCGGCTGGGAGAGTTACGCGACCAGGCTACAACGGCTTGAACGCGAGGCACGCCGACGAATTCTGAACGCACGCATGGCGGCGATGAGCGGTGAGCCGGTTGACCTGAAAACCGGGGCTTATGTTTACAACATGACGGAATGGACCGTCGGCAACGCAGCCCCACCCCGCGGGCTGGACTTCCAGCGCAGCTACAACAGCGACGCATCCACGGTCAGCGGCCCTCTCGGTCGCGGGTGGGATCACAACTGGAATTGCAGGCTTCAGGCCACCACCGACCCGCTTCTCTCCATGGGCATGAGACGTCCGGCGGATGCGGCGGCCATTCTGGTGGCCTGCCACACCCTCAAGCAACTACTCGATGCCAGCCAAAACAGCGCACAAGGTCTGGTGGTGCAGGCCATCGTTGCCAAATGGGCGATCGATCAGATCAAGGACAGCTCGGTTTCGGTCAAAGTCGCGAATGAAACCATCGTCTTCGCAAAACACCCGGATGGCGCTCACACCGCACCACCGGGAGTCAAGATGACCTTGGAAACCAACGGCACCTCCGGTCATCTTCTCAAGAACCGCTTCGGAACCACATTCACTTTCAACACATCGGGACAACTCACCGGCATCAGCGATGTCTATGGCAAAGCCCTTGTTGTCACTTGGCAGAACGACAGGGTCGCCACAGTAAAAGACGCATACAACCGCCAACTCACATTCGGTTACAACGGCAGCGGACTCCTTACCTCTTTGACCGACAGCACCGGCCGTAGCATGGCGTTCAGCTATCTCAATGGAAACCTCGGGACTTTCACCGATCCGGATTCCAATGTTTTCAACTACCAATACGACGCCAACCACCGTTTACGGGAATTCCGCGACGGCGAAAACGAGATCGTCGCTATCAACCAATATGATTCGCGTGGCAAAGTCGCGTATCAGGACAGCGAGGGCGATACCAACCGCCGCTGGCTTTTTCACATCACACCTTACCGCACGGTACAGGAAGACCCGGAGGGTGGACAAACGATCTATGAATATGACCGCCTCGGAAGGCAGATCAGCCAGACCGACGCTCTCGGTCATCGCCAAACCTTCAACTACAACGCTCACAACCAGCTCGTCTCGGCTGTGGATGCCAAACAGCAACTCACCGAGTTTGACTACGATACCAAGCTGAACCTCACCGACACCCGAAAGTTCAAGAACGCCGTCGCTGTCGAAACCCACGCTGGCTACGATGCCCTGAACCGCCAGAATTCAGTGACCAACTCCAACGGCCACAGCGTCACCTACCAATACAACGCCTATCACGAAAAGGAATGGGAGGAGACACCGGACGGCGACCGTACGAATTACAGCTATTACCCGCCCGCCCACGCCGCAGCGGGACAGTTGCACACCATCACGGTTCCCGGCGAAAACTTCTCCACCCATACCACCACGTACCTCTATGACAGTTTAGGCCATCTCGACCGCATCGACTACCCGGACAGCACCAGCGAGGACTACACCTACAATACCCGTGGCGATTTGGTAAGCCTACTTGATCGAAACCAGAACCTCTGGCAATACCAATACCACCAGCGCCGTCTGCTCCATCGCGAAATCGACCCAAACCTCGCGGAAACCACCCGCACCTACAACAGCTACGGCAAGCTCCTCACCCTCACGGATCGCAACGGCAACCAGACCGTCAACACTTGGTATCCCGCAGGACGGCTCAAGGACACAACCAATGCCGAAGCGGAAACCACCGTCTATCAGTACGACCGCAGGGACTGGCCGGAGAAAGTTGTTTCGCCGCTCTTGAACGAGGTCGTCACCACCTACCTTGCCAACGGCTGGGTCGATGAAATTCGCGACCCGCTGCAACTGCCAACCAAGAATTTCTACCAACCCAACGGCAACCGCGAGATTGTCCGCAACGCGCTCGGGCAGGACACGGTGTTTGGCTTCGACGATCTTGATCGCGTGGAGACTGTCACCAACACCCGCAACGTAGAGGTTGTCAACACACTGGACGAAGCAGGTAACACCCGTTTCCTGCGCAACGGGCGCAACCATGAGGCCGAAAGCGTCTTCGACAAATTCAATAGGGAGACGGATTTCTACACGCCGCTACGCCGCCACACCCACCGGGTCTATTCACCGCGTGGGCTTCTAACAGCCGTCACCGAGCCATCCACCCAAGCCGCTGCCATCACCTACACCCCCGTCGGAAGGGTGGACACCTACACCGACAACCTCGGCCTCATCGACTACTCGCATGACGACAACGGCAACCTCGAAACCGTCACCGAGGGCGCGAAGGTCATCACCCGCGAATACGACAACCTCAACCGCCTGAAACTCTACCGGAATGCCGATGGGGAGGAAATCGAATACCGCTACCACCCGGAAGGCCAGCTTTGGAAAATCATCTACCCGGACAAAACCAAGGTCGTCGAATACAACTACGACGATGCGAACCGCCTCAAAACGGTCAAGGACTGGAACAACCGCACAACCACCTACCATTGGGATGGTGAGGGCCGCCTCGAAGCCATTGATCGCGCCAACGGCACCCGCCGCGAAATCACCTATGATGCCGCTGGCAGAACCACCACCATCCGCGAGATCGCTGCGGACGGGAAAATCATCGCGTTCTACAAATTCGAGCGCGATGCCCTGGGACGTATCAAGCATGAGGTTCGCGCCCCTCGCACCCCCGCATTCCACACCGTTTCGCAGAACGCCACCTTCGATGCCGACGACCGCCTCGCCACTTTAAACGGCCAGAACGTGAGCAACGATGCGGACGGCAACATGACCCATGCGCCTGTTTCCGCCACCGAATGGAAAAATTTCCAATACGACTCCCGCAACCGCCTAACTGCCGTGGGCACACCGCAGGAATGGGAAAACGTTTTCGATGCCGAAGGACACCGTGTGGAATACCGAAACGCTGGCGTGCCGACAAAATTCGTGGTTTCCCCCGGCACCCTGCCCAAGACTCTCGTTCAGATCAATGACGACGGCACCCGCCGCTACTTCATTCACGGACTCGGCCTGCTCTACCACATTGACGACGAGGAAATAGCTGCACCCGTCACCACCACCTACCATTACAACGCCCAGGGAAGCACCATCGCGTTGAGTGATGACAGCGGCTCCTCCGTTGGACGTTTCCACTACGATCCTTACGGCCTTGTCCAACGCAAGGAAGGCAACACGGATACCATCTTCCAGTTCAACGGCCACTACGGAATCGCCACCGATCCCACTGGCCTCGTCCATCTCAACGCCCGGTTCTACAACCCGTATCTGAAACGGTTCATGAACGCCGACCCCGCTGGTTTCGCGGGCGGCATGAACTGGTTCGCCTACTCCGCTGGCGATCCTATCAACCTGATGGACCCGCTCGGCCTCGGCCCTGCGGACTCGGAACGATACACATGGGTGGATGGGGTGCAGGACGGCATCGGTGTCGGCGGCTTCTTCCCCGGCCTCGGCGCGATCCCGGATGGCGTAAACGGAGTGATCTACCTCTTCCGTGGCAAGTGGGGAGACGCCGGATTCAGCTTCGCCGCCATGATCCCACTAGCGGGGGATGCTGTCGCCGCCGCGAGATACGCCGACAGGCTGAATGATGTGAGGCGGATTGCGGATGGGGCAGCAGAGGGATCAACTACAGTTTATCACGCAGTTGAGAATGGAACCACTGTTTACGTCGGAATTACCGATGACATGGCTCAGCGTGCCTCTGCGCATTTACGTCAAAAGGGCATCATCATTGATGAAATTCCTGGTTTGAGTAATCTACCCCGATCAGATGCCCGAGCGGTGGAACAAGCCCTAATTGGATTTCACGGTTTAGGTAGAGACCAAGGCTCGCTCATCAACGTGATAAATAGTATCTCTCCAAAGAACCCTATTTATGCTGATTCATTGAGACGCGGCGTAGAATTACTTCAAAAAGCTGATTACCCTGGATTCTGATTATGGCAAAAAAACCAAAAATTGGTGACATTATTGAGATCACGACTGCGAAAGGTTTAGCCTATGCGCAATTAAGCCATTTTCACCCGCGCTATAATGCACTTCTACGAATCCTTCCCGGGTTCTTCAGTAAAAGACCGTCAGATTTTTTGACACTAGTAAACCAACCTGAAAAATTTGTAAATTTCTTCCCGCTGCAAGCGGCCCTAAATCAGGGGATATTTGAGATAGTCGGAAATCAACCTGTACCAGATACCGCTGAAAGCTTTCCTTTGTTTCGAACGGGAATTGTCGATCCAGTCACTGGCAAGGTGAGAGTTTGGTGGTTTTGGGATGGAGAAAAAGAGTGGAAAGTTGGAGATATTTCAGAAGAGCAAAGAAATCTTCCATTACGAGGTATCTGGAATGATACGCTTCTTATTGAAAGAATTGAGTCTGGCTGGACTCCATCCACCGATCCTACATGAAGACAGCGAGATCTACCAAAAATCATGCTAATGAACTCAAACGAAAAAAAAGCGCTACGCGCTATCCAGCACTTGGTGACAACTGCCAGATTTAAATCGTACCATAAAGAAAGTCATGAAATAATTGCCGAACTACTGGACGATGCCGATCACGTATGTAATTTATTAGCAGAAGAAAACATCGATTTTCAGCGTATTCAAAGTGTCTTATCGGCCATACTGGCTCGTCACCCTGAGTGCAGCACTACTAGCTTATCGCTCGAATAACTAACACCACATGAAATCGAAAAAGAACCTCACCCGCTTTACCTACGAAACCGCAGCTTTCGAGGGCTGGCGACTTTGTATCAGTCGCGCCGGAACCAGTTTTACTAAATACTTTCCCGACAAACATTTCGGCGGAACTAAAAAATCGCTCGCAGCGGCAGAACGAACCCTCAATGAAATTAAGCAAGTCCTCGAAAATTCTAAAAGGGTGAACGGGAAGCTCACTGCAACGACTACTAAGAATGTCGAAAAACTGCTCTCTTCGGAAATCTGACGGATTACTTCGAGCGCCCTAAATAATTTAAAACCATGACCACTATCCCATTCAAACACCTCAACCAAGGCTACGAAATTCGCTGTGAGTACCATGGCCACACTCTCCATGTAAGAGCTTACAAAGACGGGAAGCCTGCAAATGGATTTAATTATTCAGTCAGTTTTGAAGCCGTCTTCGATATGAAGACGACCCAAGGTCAAGACGCAGTCGCCATATTGGCAGAGGACGCAAAACGGGACATTACCGAGGATCGCTGGCAGAAACTCCTTTCTGCTCTTAGTGACCGATAAGGAAACCCTACCACATCCCGCGTTTGAAAGTCGCAATAAAGCTGCACATAATATGCCCGTTCCAGACACAGTCATTTTCGGGCCGTCACCAGTTGGAGCAAATACTTATGGTGACATCCGCAAGCTCGAAGAAGCCGACCAGTTCTTGGCTATTCGAGACCGAGTAGGTGCATTCTTCAACACTCAGGTCAGCGAATTGGGCATACAAGCCGATGGGAAGAAGAAGGTCTACTCCCCGTTTCCCCTGTTTCTCCTCACATGCATAGGAATCGAAACACTTGGACACCTGTTTTTCGCCCGCAAGGCCAAGGAGGGCGAAGATGCCGAAGAGGTAAAGCGTGAACCATTTCTCAAAGCATGCGGGAAAGTGCATCAGAAATTTTCGCGTATCTTACCCGAAGACCAAAAAGTTGCCTTCGATGCTCTCTGGGGAGAAGGCGAGCACAAAAAGCACAAGACCGTCGCGTTACTAGTCTATAGACTAGGACGAAATACCATGGCGCATGGCTACCAGTCGCGAGGTGTATATCTCACAGAAGATCACGACGATTTTGAAATGATTGATGGAGGTCTCGTTATGAACCCATACAAATTTTGGTGTTCCTATCTCAACGCATACGAGAAATTGTGGGCTGACTTCTTAAAGGGGACGCAAGATAACGATCCTCGCTTGGTCGCGATGAGAGCGTATCGAGACAAACTTTTAGGGTGACAATAAATCGAATCGTCTGCCTTGTAGGAACTACTCTAACGAACTAGAATAATCAACATTGAACCGCAGGAACTACTCTTTGAGATCAGGACTACGCCAGACTGTATCTAGTGCCAAAGAGTGATGCTCCTCTTCAACCGTAACATGGAATCCTGCCTATTGGCCGACTATGGCTGGGGAAATGTTTTTCCCCACGCGGAAACCCTATCGGTTTCCCGCTCCCCATTCTACCGGACTCTGCCCGAACTCGAACATCAAAAAATCCCAAGGCTGAGGCACCGTTGTTGAGTGCTCGTTGTCACCGTCTCGCGCCTTCGCCCGCCTCGCACTCAACAACCGTGCCAGCAAAAGGCCCCAATAAAACCAGATAATTCTATGCGCGGAATGCCTACGCTTTGCTCCAGCATACCGCCACAAGAGTGTCATTTCAAAGCGATCCCCACCGGCTAACGTGTCGTCGAATGCCACAGCGAAGGTTCGATGAACAACGAAAACCCTAACGAAATTCTCAACCTCACTACCGCCGAACCTCGCTGCGCACCGCCAACACTTCCGCCCGTGGGTTCGGTAGAAAACATAGCCGCACCAGATCCCAAACAGAAACCCAGCAGACTCCCCGAACACTACCGCTCTTCGGCGAGACTGCTGAAAACCATAGTAGGCTTCCGCCCACACACAAACGGCGGCATCGCCCACGCCAGCGCAGCATGTCATGGGCGATGCTGACCCAGAGGTAAGAAAGTCAGCAAAGCGGCGAGCCAACCCCGCCGATAAGGAGAGGTTTGGCTCACCGCTTTGAATATGAATAGAGAGAAGATCAAGATCCAGATCAAGAGAGACTGAGGGTGTGTTACGAGCCTGATAAGATATCGCCACGGATCACACTGGCGACGCACTCTTGCATCGTGGAATCGACGCATCCCTCGAATCAGGGCATCTGCGGAGCTGTGTCCGATCGCGATTCCTACCTTAATTAGCCTCGCTTACGCGAAGAAACCCTGAAAAGCAGCCAGTGCCTCGGCGGGCGGTCTTTCGCCGCCCGGGTCGAGCAGTGATCAATATTGTATGAACTTGATGGAACCTAGATTTCCCGTTGGAAGCACCTACGCCACCGCTGCCCTCATCCAATGGGCCGACAGCAAGGAATATGACCTCGCCCAACTGATGTGGCGACACCACTGCGGCGATTGGGGCCACCTAGATGACGAAGACAATAAGGCCAACGAAGCCGCGTTAAAACACGGCTCTAGGATATTCTCTTGCTACTTGATCGCTGACCGGAAAATCTATTGCATAACTGAATCCGATAGGAGTTCGACCACCCTACTCTTTTCCGAAGAATACTGACCATCCCGCAATACCATGCCAGCGAAACGCAAAGCTCCCACCAACGTCGCATACAGTCTGATCAGATTCGCGAATCCCCAAAGTCTCTCCAGCGACAGGTACCGTCGGCTGGAAAAGACAGCAGAAACCTATGCAGCCGCGCACGGGCTGTCATTAGATAAGACTGGAAGGACAACGCTCGGCATCTCAGCGTATGGTGGAAAGAAGGGAGGCGACCCTGCTACCCAATTCCTCCGTACAATCGACGATGGGTTGATCGTCCCCGACTCAACACTGCTCGTAGAGTCCTTGGAGGGTATTCCTCCGAGTAACCTCAAAAACTTTTTGATGCAGTTTCTGGAAATCATTTCTCGCGGAATCACCATCGTTACCTTTCCGGACAAGATCGCCCACAATAGTAAGACAATCGCGGATAATCCAGAAAGGCTCGTCATCAGTTTCAGCGCAATGATCACGGCTCAAAATGCTACCGAGTTGAGACGCAAAATCGCCCTACAATCCGTCAAAGGGAAGGCATCCGAGTCATAAATCTTACCACCACTCATCTGAGTACCCCTAAGTGGTCACGCCATGCCACAACCTCTGACGTAACGGTCCAAAAAGCCAATGAATCAAAGGATTTGTAGCCCAATTTCCCGCATTGGGTAATTAGGCAACAATTTGAGCAAATTATGGCCGCCGGCGGCAGCGACTTCCAATGCGCTTTTGACGTGGTGCTGGCCTTTGACCTCGTTAAAATCGACGTGATAGGTGCGGTGACTTTCGAAAAAAGCGCGTCGATCTAACACAAATGGCGCGATCTTTTTTTCTCCGCTGATGAATTCCCATGCTTGGCGGAGATTGCGGACCGGGATGATGCTGATGCCCTCGATGACCGCGGCCTCGGCGGCGTTGGCTTCCGGGACGATGAGAAATTTTCTGCCGCAGGCGCGGGCTTTGAGGGCGATGGATAAAACGCCTTTCACAGGACGCAGGTTGCCATCGAGGCCGAGTTCGCCGACCACGCAGAAATGATGGGTTTCGATGGGGTCGGTACCACTGGCGCCTATCATCGCGAGGGCGATGGGCAGATCAAACGAAGGACCTTCTTTTTTGAGATCGGCTGGTGCGAGGTTCACGGTTTTGATCCCGAGATCGAGTTTGAGCGCGGAGGCCATGATCGCGGAAGTGACGCGTTGGGAGCTTTCCCGCACCGCGGCATCGGGCAAACCGACGATGATAACGCCGGGATTTTCCGCGTTGCGGGCGTTGACTTCTACTTCGACTTCGAAGGCATCTACGCCCCGTAGGGCTGCTGAATACAGTTTGGTGATCATTTGAACAATCTAACTCAAGCGAGCCTATTCGATATGGCAAGCAATAAAGCTGCTTTCCGACAAGTCGATCTGCCTGTAGATCACACTTATGAAAACCCTATTCCGGCCGCTCACTCTCACGCTGTCGATGACAGCCTCCCTATTTTGCCTATCCGCGGTCCAAGCCAAGGAGTCCTACGCGGAGATACTGGAGCAACTGCGTTCTGAAATCACCGCGAAGCTGCCGACCATCGATGACGCGTCGCGCAAAAGCATCGTCGAGGCAAAGGACGCGAAAGCCAGGGTGGAAGCGGTTAGAAAAATTTCGACGTTGGATGCATTGCTTTCCAAAAATGAGCTCGATGCCAAATTGGTAAAGTTCTTCATCCTCAACGAAGCCACACCAGCCGCCCTTTCGGATTTCGCGACAAAGGGTGCGGAGCAAAAAAAACTCATCGATGCCCTGCTTGCGGACGAGAAGCTGATGTTAGAAATCGCCGTTGCCGACGGCGCGATAGCGGTGCACGGCGGAAAACAAAACGGCCCGCCGCAATACGGCAAAGTGATGGAGATCTACAGCACGATCCAACAAACCAGTCCTAAGGCGAAAAAAGGAGTGCTCCAACGCCTAGCTTTGGCTGTTAGCCTTGAATTCAGTGGGCCAACTGAACCAGCCGAGGTAGCCGAAGATGCCGACGCTCCGAAGCCGGATACCTCCAAGGCCATCGACCCAGTGAAGCGCTACTTGCATTTTGAAAAGGCATACGAAGCGGGGGAACTGGATAAAAACTTTGATCTGCTCAGCGTCTGGGAGCTGCGTTTTGTCGTATGTGCACCGGAGCAAGATGAAGTGTTGGCTTGGGGGCGTGAGATGTCGCGCAACTACCGGCCCGATCACGTCACGACGGATAACGAGGGATGGCGTTACGCGAACCTCGTCAACACCGATGTCCAATACGGATCGATTAACGTATCAAAAGACCGTCCTGAATTGGCGGCCATGCAGAACATCCTAATGAATGGAGGAATTTGCGGTCGCCGTGCGTTTTTCGCACGCTACATCTGCCGGGCGTTCGGGGTTCCTGCCACCGCGCGTCCGAGCAGTGGCCACGGCGCTTCCGCCCGCTGGACTCCTCAAGGTTGGGTCGTCGTGTTAGGTCCAGGCTGGGGCGGTGGCAGTACCACCACTCGCTATGGCACCGACCTGAATTTCCTGGCAACCACTCAGGCCCGCGCACGCGGAGGCGAATTCCTCAAAGTGAAACGCGCCTACTGGATCGGTGATGTGATGGGAGAAGCTCGCACACTCGGCGAGCATAACAATCGCACCGCCCCAGCGTTCTGGAATGCGGTCGCATTGGCGACCCAAGGGCGGATCATCGAAGACTCCAAAGCCGTGACACTCGATGCGCTCGGCGCGGAGTTTGGAGAAGCCAACGGTCCGAACGTTGCGGAGGGACTCATCGCTGCGACCATCAGTCCCGAGGACAGCAAGATCACCCTTGGCGCGGACGGCACGATCAACATCCCGGCGTCGGCGTACGCGCAGTCGAAAGGCGGCAATGAGGACGACGAGGAAAAATCGAATGATGTCATCGCCATGAAAAGTTTTGGCGGAGGCATGCAGTTGTTCTTACCGACCTTCAATCAGCAACAACCCATCTTGGTGCGGGGCGGCACATGGAAGCATGAGGCGTCACTATGCGAGTCCGCGACGCGCCATTGGAAAGGCCGACGTCCGAAAAACTCCTTCCCCATGCGCGGTCTACGTTTGGCCGTCACACCGGACGGCAAACAGGCGGACAAGGAATTCAAGATCCAACTGGCC
Organism: Akkermansiaceae bacterium; assembly: GCA_031374665.1. Lineage (GTDB taxonomy): Bacteria > Verrucomicrobiota > Verrucomicrobiia > Verrucomicrobiales > Akkermansiaceae > Luteolibacter. The sequence continues at coordinate 17,192 of JANMGO010000085.1, forward strand.
GACGGCGTGACTATGGATTTCGTCTACATCCCACCCGGCAAGTTCACCATGGGCGGCGATCGCCCGCAGAAAGAAGGCGACATCCTCGCCGACACCCCCAAGCACGAGATCACCCTGACCCGCGGTTTTTACTTGGGAAAATATGAGATGACCCAGGCGCAATATGCGGCGGTCATGGGCAAGGAACAGGGCAGCTCCGCCAAAGGCCCGGACCATCCGGTGGACGCAGTGAAACCATCGCGCGCGCTCTTGGTCTGCGATACTCTCTCGGCGAAGATTGGCAGAGAAGTTCGCCTGCCCACCGAAGCCGAGTGGGAATACGCCGCCCGCGCTGGAACCACCACCCGTTGGTTTTTCGGTGACGACGCATCGAAGCTCGGTGAGTATGCTTGGTTCAAGGATAACGCCGAAGGCAAATCCCATCCGGTCGGTCAGAAAAAACCTAACCCTTGGGGACTCTACGACATGTATGGCAACATCGCCGAATTCGTCCGCGACGAACATCAGGAAGACTACTACGCGAAAAGCCCCAAAGTCGATCCGGCAGGGCCGAGCCTCGGCACCTATTCAAACATGGAATTCTCCATCGATGCCCCCAAGGCTGGCGATTACATTCTGACCGCTAAGGCGTGCACCTCGAATTACAATCAAACCCTCCAACTCGCCGTCAATGACGCGAGCACACCAGCCACCATCAAGCTACCCTTCACCTTGGGCAAATGGAACCAGAGCGAGCCGGTCACACTGACGCTCAAACAAGGCAAAAACACTCTGCACTTCTGGCGCGATCAAGCCCCGCAATCCGGTGTCGCAGTCAAAGAATTCACACTCAAACCAGTTGGAGCTAAATAGAACATCAACCAAGCGGTAACTTATTTTAACGCGAGCAAGAAAGCTGCTTTTCGTTTCGTAACTCCACATGTAATTCAAACCTATGAAGAAACTCCTCCTCACCTTATTCGCCTTCGTTCCTTGTCTGTTAGCCGCTGCGCCGGAAGAAGGATTTGTTCCCATGACTAATGGGAAAGATTTAACTGGATGGAAAGTGGTTGGCGGAACCGGTCAATACAAGGTGGAGAACGGCGAAATCATCGGTACTGGCGAAAAGGTCAAAGCGAACACCTTTCTGATCACTGAAAAAACCTACAAAGACTTCGATTTCCGTTTCGAAATGAAGTTCGACACGCTCAATGGCAACTCTGGAATGATGTTCCGTGGTCTTCAAAAAGAATCTGCCGACGGCAACGGACGCGTGCACAGTTATCAATGCGAGCACGACAACGGCAAAGATCGTTCATGGACAGCAGGGCTTTATGACGAAGCTCGCCGCGGTTGGTTGTTTCCTAACAAAGCGAACAAAGAGCAATGCGCGGCCTTCACCGAACAAGGTAACAAAATTTTCAAATGGGAAGATTGGAACGAAATTCGCATCCTCTGCGAAGGCAATCATATCCAAATTTTCCTTAACGGAGAAAAGCGCGTGGATTTCATCGACGAAGATAAAGCCAACTTCACTCCTGAGGGATTCTTTGGAATGCAAGTTCACGCAGGTCAATCCACCAGCGTGCGCTGGCGTAATCTGCGCATCAAGGAGCTGACTGCGAAGTAAGGGCTTCGGTCAGCCTAGCGGAAATTGCAGCTATGGCTTTTTTCATGGTGATTTCCTGATCCGTCTCGGCGGCCAGGCAAGTCATTGAAACGCCATCCAAACCACAAGGCGTGATAGTGAGAAAGGGCGGCAGGGATTCGCGGGTGATGTTGATTGCAAAGCCGTGCATGGAAATCCATTTCCGAACGCCCACGCCGATGGAGGCGAGTTTGCGGTTTTCCACCCACACACCTGTTAGACCATCGCGTCGGGCCGCAGCGACACCGAGATCGGCGCACGCGGCGATGAGTGCGTCTTCGATCAAACGCAGGTGCAAGTGAAGATCGCGACCGCGAAGATTGAGATCGAGCAAAGGATAACCGACGAGCTGACCGGGGCCGTGGTAGGTGGCTTGGCCACCGCGGTTGGTTTCATAAACCGGATAAGGAAGCGCAACCGCCGAACCCAAAGACGACTGATCTCGAAGCCTGCCGATGGTGTAAACGGGTTCGTGTTCTAACAGAAGAATCTGATCATGCGCTTGACCCGCCAAAATTTCCGAGACGGTTTTTTCCTGAATTTCCAAGCCTTCCGTATAACTCACGGGGTTGGGAAAAATGATAATTTCAGGAGGAGGTTTCATGATGGCTTGCTTGTTTTCAAGGAATACGCCGATAGATCGCGATCCATTCTTTGCCTTCTCTGCCGGGGAAAGCATTTTCTGGAACCCATGAATCGATGCGTTCGAATTCGGGAGCGAAGCGGGAATCGAGTTCGAAGATAGTGGCGTTGAACGGAGGCCCCTCGTTTTCTTCGCTGGGATCGTTTGGGGTAAGGAAAAACACGCCGATAAGATGGCCACCGGGCGCGATGAGATCTTTGCAGGCGGCGGCGTAATCGGGTCGGCTTGAGGGATGGATCGCGCAGTAACACGTGTGTTCCCAGATGGCGGTGAAGGTTTTTCCTATCCGCCAATCGGGATCGAGAAAGTCACCGAGCTCGTAGGATTCTTTGCCGATGCTTGGGTGTTCGTTGGCCTTGTCGAGGGCGAGAGGAGCGAGATCGAGGCCGAGCGTTTCGGGTCCGAGCGCGCTGATCACGCGGACGTCGTGACCTGTGCCGCAGCCAGGAACGAGCACCGGGCCTTCGCCCCAGATCGACGGCCCCATTTTTTCTAGCAGCTCCAGCATCGGCGGCGCGGCGCGACCTTTTTCCCATGGAGTATCTCCGAGTTCGTAGCGTTGATTCCAATCGGTCATGATTTTATTAAATGAGTCTTCTATCCAAGAGCTTGGCGCGGATGGGATCGGAAGCTTGCAGGTGCGCGAGGGCGATCGCAAGTGCATCAGCGGCATCGGAAGGTGGGGTTTCTGCTAAGCCGAGCAAAGCGCGAACCATGAAAGCGACTTGAGCTTTATCTGCGGTGCCTTTTCCGACGACGGCCATTTTGATTTTTTTCGGAGAGTATTCGTAAACGGGAATGCCGTGATCTGCGGCAGCGATCATGGCAGCGGCACGGGCGGCGCCCATGGAAATTGCGGTGCGGTGGGATTGCACGTAGATGATGCCCTCGACGGCGATTTCGTCGGGTTGGTGTTGTTGGATGAGATGGACGAGATGTGTGCGAATGGCGGAGAGCGCGCCGGATTGAGGGATGTTTTTCGGCACGTGAATCACATCATAACATAGGACCGACGGCTTGCGAGGATCGCCTTCAAGGATGGCATAGCCCGTGTTACGGACGGCGGGGTCAATGGCGAGGACGCGCATGCCGTGAGTTAACTCGACATTGGCGAGCATGAAAGCTGGAAATGTTGCTAGAGCATTGAAACTCGTTGACCCGTAATCTCTGACATGTCAGCTTAACAAAGTTATGAATGCGAAATTTCTTCTACTTGCAGCTCCTTTTGCGCTGGCTTTAAGCGCTTGCAATCCAACGGGTGCAACTCTCGATACAGCTGGCATCGATCCTTTACGTCCGCCGGCGGGCAATGTTGATAGGACCGATTACGGCACTGAACTTAAGCCGGGTGAGTTCGTGACTGCGGCTATTGATAATACTGCATTTTACAAAGCGAAGCCGAAGGAAGATCAAGAGGCCGACAAACTTCTCAAGCAGGGCACGCCGATGAAAATTGTCTCACTATCGGGAAGTTTTACAAAAGTGGAGCTCGACAGTGGCGAAGTTGGATTTGTTCCAACGGTGATGATTACAACTGGGGACGCTGAGCTGTCGCCGTTAGATGGAGCTGTCGACGTCGAAGTTCCGATCATCAACCTTGATAGCGAAGTGCCACTGCCAGTGCTCGATCCAAGCACTTCGCCTCCGGTAACGCCCGGCGATTTGCCTCCTGTCGATTCGGGCAACTTACCTCCAGTGGTGCCTGTGCCGCCCACTTCTGATCCTAAAAAGCCGGTCGCGGAGTAAAAAATCTTTTTTAAATGCAGATGAATAATTGTTCAGAATTGATTTCGATGGCGGAGCAAGAAATTGCCCAGATCGTGAAAGTTTTGCCGGATGAGATCAGAGCTCATGCGATGAACTGCCCGATCAGTTTCGAGACGAAGCCAGCCGCTGGAAGTGGAGACGAAGAATTGCTCGGGGTATTCGAAGGTGCGTCGCTGTTAGATGAGGCGTGCGCAGATAACCTGCCGCGCATCCGACTTTTCGTAGAGAACATTTGGGAATACGTGGAGATGGATGAGCAGGATTACCTGGACGAAGTCGGCACGACATTTCTCCACGAGCTTGGTCATTATCTCGGTTGGAATGAGGACGAGATTGCAGAACGCGGGCTGGCTTAATCTGAAGCGCCGATGCTCAAAGCTTGAGAGCGTTGGCATGTTGAGTGATCGCCATTGGATAAATCCGATGCTCCACCACTTGCAGGCGCTGATGTAAGGCTTCTGCCGTTTCATCGGGCAACACTTCCAGTTTTTCTTGGAGAATGATTGGGCCGGTATCCATTCCAGAATCCACCACGTGCACCGTGACGCCGGTTTCTTTGACTTTAGCGGCTACCGCTTGTGCCCATGCAGCCACGCCAGGAAACGCTGGCAACAACGAAGGGTGGATGTTGAGAATTTTCGTGGGGAACGCATCGAGCAACGGCGCTTTCACCAAACGCATGAAACCCGCCAAGCACACGAGATCGACACCTGCTTGCTTCAAGGTGTCCGCCGTCTCTGCTTGGACGAAATCCGGAAACTTGCTTTTATGCCCCGCGCAATCGATCACTGCGTGCGGAATCCCGTGTTTCTCGGCTCGTTTTAAAATGAACGCATCCGGATTGTCCGAAAGCACGATGCCGATTTTTGCCTGCAGCGTTCCTGCAGTGATCGCGTCCAGGATCGCTTGCATGTTCGAGCCGGAGCCGGAGCCGAGAATTCCTAGAGTGAGCATGGCTTTGGTTTAGACCAGTGAGTGAATCTGCCAAGCGGGAATTCCGATTTCACGCTCATGTCCGATAACATCCCACCCGATTCAGCACGGATTCTTCGATTGGCCTTGGGTTGCAGAGCAGTTGGATGAGTTTGTCCCAATGCACTTGCCCGGAAAGGATTTCGACTTCAATCCGTAGAAAATAGATCGGGACGTTGACCTCAGTTGGTTTGGGGAACCGCACGGCGTCTTTTTCTGTGGTTAGAATGAGTTCCATATCGCGCTCGACGCAGCGCTGCATGAATTGATCGACGTCTTTGCGATTAAAGCGATGGTGATCGGAAAAGTGGCGTTTGATTTCCACGCGCGCGCCGAGCTTGGTCAGCAAGCGTTCGAAGTTATCTGGCACCGCGATCGCACTGATAGCGCCGACCCATTTGTCTTGGAGAAAATCCAGGGGCATTTGTTCGCGGGTGAAAAGATTTTCCAGATATTTCGGGCCATGCGCGCATTCGATGATGTCGGCGGTCTTGTTGTATTTGCGAATCCGCTCGATCAGCACGGCGTTGGATGTGCCGTCGCATTTCGTGATCAGGATGAAACTGGCGCGGCGCAGATTTTTCGGTGGTTCACGCAAGGTGCCGCGCGGCAGCAACGCACCGGTTCCGAACGGCGAACGGGAATCGACCAGCACCACATCGATGGAATGCGCCAGGTTGAAATTCTGCATCCCGTCATCGAGAATCAGGGTTTCCGCCTGGAGCTGGCCGATGGCAAAACGCGCTCCTTTGACCCGGTCTTTATCGACGATCACCGACACACCCTCCAAATTTTTCGCCAGCATGAACGGCTCGTCGCCAGCGAACTTGGAATCTAACAGCAATGCGCTGCCGGTCGAAACCACTTTGGGCATTTCACTCGATGGGATCAGGCGGTTGTTCGCATCTTTCCACTTTTGTTTTTCATCGAGCTTCTTGCTTTTGTAACCGCGGGAAAGGATTGCCACCTTGCGGCCTTCATCGCGCAGCGACCTCGCGAGCAGCTCGACCACAGGAGTTTTTCCAGTGCCGCCCACCGTGATATTTCCGATCGAGACCACCTGCACTCCGAGATATTCTTGTTGCTTCCAGCCCTTGCGGTAAAGCGCGATGCGAAGCTGCACCAATAATCTGAAAAGCCCGGACAGCCCGAGCATCAACCCTCGCGCAACGCTTGCACGGAAGCCTTTGGCGCGGCCGAAAATCACATCCGCCCCCCATTGCTCCAGCTCGTCGATCTGTTCCTTCATTTCTCTTTCTGTGCGGAGGTTGACGTCCAAGATCGGATCAAACAAGCCTCGCTTCGTAGTAGTTTAGAAAAATAAAAAGTGCTTCTTGGACTTCCGCCGGTATTTTCCATCGCCAACCGATAAAACCTCCAGCCGCGTCCGCGTCAGGCCGTCCTCTTTGAAACCGAGTTTTTTCGCCGCTCGTGGAGTCACATCGAGATGCCGACCCGCAATAAACGGCCCGCGATCGTTGATCCGGACATTTACTGAATTGCCGTTTTCTAAATTCGTCACTTTCACCAAACAAGGAAGCGGTAGAGTCTTGTGGGCTCCCGTCAAATGCCATGGCTGGACTTTTTCACCCAGCGAGGTGGTGCCGCGTTTCAACCCGAAAAAACTCGATTCATTATACCAAGAACAAGTCCCGGTCTCCTCATGACCGAGCGCCTGCTCGACCGACATCGGATGATACGTTTTCCCACGCACCGTGTAAGAACGCGTCATGTAACCCTTATGCCCGCTCGGCCGCGACGCGCATGAGTTCAGAAAAAGCGCGCAGAGACTCATCCATGAGAAAAGCCAAATGCTAGAGCGGAGCGATTTCATCTAACGGAAAAGGGATGGTTATTCTGCGGCTGCTTGTTGCTCGCGGATCAACTGCAAGATCGTGGCAACTTTTTCCTTCATCTCCTTGCCCGGTTTGAATTTGACCGACGCCCTCGCTGGAATGAGCACCTTGCTCCCGGGTTGCTTGGGATTGCGCCCAACTTTCGCCGCCACTTCTTTCACCTGAAACGCCCCGAAATTTCTCAACACCACCGTGTCGCCCTGAGTCAAACTTTCCGTAATCTCATCAATCAAACTCTGTACAATCTCATGCACATCCTTCTGCGTGAAAATCATCCCTTTCGCTCCCAATTGGTCTGTGATTCTTAAGACAAGTTCGCGTTTAGTGATAGTCGCCATAAAATGATTCCTGATAAATGCCTGAGCTCGAGCCTACGTTAAATCAGGCATTCCCCAAATGTCCCGCCTAAAAACACCAAGGAAATCAAGCTCCTGCAGCCTTCCATCAGGTTATGAGGCATGGAAAATGCTATTGCATTCAGAAGCTCTGCTTCTTAGATTCCGCCTCTCATTCCAGTCATATCCTCATGAAACCCCTCTCCCTGTTTTTATCCTCCGCTGCGACAACTGTCGTCCTCGTCGCACTCGGTCTCTCAGGATGTAAGTCTGGAAGTGAAAACACCATTAAAGTCGGCGAATTCGCTTCTCTCACCGGTAAAGAAGCAACGTTTGGCGGCTCTTCCCACGAAGGCACTCTGCTCGCGATCGAGGAAATCAACAAGGCTGGCGGCGTGCTCGGCAAACAGATCGAACTCCTCACCGAGGACAACCAATCAAAGGCCGGCGAAACGGCCAATATCGTGAACAAACTGATTTCTCGCGACGGCGTGGTCGCCATCCTCGGCGAAGTCGCCTCCAGCCGCTCGCTCGAAGCCGCACCGATCGCCCAGCCTGCGAAAATCCCCATGATTTCCCCAGCCTCCACCAACCCGAAAGTCACTGAGGTGGGCGACTACATTTTCCGCGTATGTTTCATCGATCCATTCCAAGGCACCGTGATGGCGAATTTTGCCACCAAGACCCTGAATGCAAAAAAAGTGGCCGTGCTCACTGATGCAAAGAGCGACTACTCGAAAGGCCTCGCGAAGTATTTCAAGGAGCAGTTCCTGAAAAACGGCGGCACATTGACCAGCGAGCTCGACTACAATGGCGGCGACAAAGATTTCAAAGCGCAACTCACCACCATCAAGGGTTCTTCACCCGACGCGGTATTCATTCCCGGCTACTACAACGACGTTGCTTTGATCGCGACCCAAGCCAAAGAGATTGGTTTGAACATTCCCTTGTTTGGCGGCGACGGTTGGGAGTCTGAAAACCTCCTCCAAGTCGGCAAGGAAGCAGTGGAAGGCAACTATTTCTCCACCCATTGCTCGCCTGAGGATACATCGCCTAAAATGATCTCTTTCGTGGCCGCTTACAAAGCGAAATACAACAAGACACCGGACGCGATGGCCGCGCTCGGATACGACTCAGCCTACGTACTTGCGGACGCGATCAAACGCGCAGGCACCACGGAAGGCAGCAAGCTTCGCGATGCAATCGCCGCCACTAAGGATTTCGAGGGCGTGACAGGAAAGTTCTCGCTCGATGACAAACGCAACGCGGTCAAATCCGCGGCCATCCTTCAGATCAAGGGTGGAAAATTCACTTTCCTCGAAACCATCGCTCCTTAATTGGTTTCCCCGTTCCGCCCCATCGATGATTTATAAACCGACTTCAACCGACCGCTTGTGAACGAGATTTTTCAACAGCTCGTCAATGGTTTAGCGCTCGGTGCGGTTTATGCCCTGATCGCTATCGGTTATACGATGGTTTATGGCGTGTTGCGCTTCATCAACTTCGCGCACGGCGATGTATTCATGCTGGGTTCCTTCACGGGATATTATCTCGCGCCGCAGGTCGCAAAATGGTTTCCCCTGCCGGGCTGGAGTGGATGGATGTTAATCATGCTTCTTACCATGATCATCTGCGCGGCAATTGGCATCGTGATCGAACTGCTGGCCTATCGCCCACTGCGCAACCGCCCGAAACTCACTGTGCTGATTACCGCCATCGGCGTTTCCCTACTCATTGAATATGCCTGCCAGCACCAAGCGATCTTCGGCGCCTCTCAGAAAGCATTTCCAAAACTTCTCATCGCCGAGAATTTCACGTTGGGTGGTGTGTCGTTCAACACCACGCAGTTTGTAGTGCTGGGTGTCACGCTTGCGTTACTGATCGCACTCACTTTCATCGTGAAGAAAACCCGCATCGGCATGGCGATGCGCGCGGTTTCCTTCAATTCCGCCGCTGCCTCGCTGATGGGCATCAGCAATTCCTTTATCATCTCCTTCACCTTCGGCCTTGGATCAGCGCTAGCTGGCGCAGGCGGCATCCTTTACGGCATGACCTACACCGGCATCGAGCCATTGATGGGAGTGAACGTCGGATTGAAAGCGTTCGTCGCCGCCGTGCTCGGTGGCATTGGCAGCCTTCCTGGCGCAGCTCTCGGCGGACTCGTTCTGGGCGTGGTGGAAACCTACGCGGGCGGCATGTCGGGCATCTCGACTTATCGTGACGGCATCGCTTTCGCTATCCTCATCATCATCCTGATTTTTAAACCCACCGGCCTCCTCGGCTCAAAACAGATCGAAAAAGTCTGATCATGTCCCGCATCCTGAAAGATCCCCGCCTGCTTCTTCTCATCACCATCGTTGTGGCGGTGATCGTCGGTCTTGGCTCGGATCAAATGAATCTCTACTACCGCGGGGTCGTCATCGATATCGGCATCGCGATTATCTTGGCTGTTAGTTTAAATCTAATCAACGGCCACACCGGCCAGTTCAGTCTCGGTCACGCCGGTTTCATGTCAGTCGGCGCATACGTTTCCGCAATGATCACACTGGCTTTGCAAAAAAGCATGGGTGCCGTCGATCTAACATGGATCTTCCTTCCGGCACTTCTAGCTGGCGGTCTAGTCGCCGCGCTGGCGGGGTTGTTGGTCGGCATCCCGTCCCTGCGCCTTAGAGGAGACTATCTGGCTATCGTCACCCTGGGCTTCGGCGAAATCATCCGCGTGATTTTCCAAAACGTCGAAGCTGCTGGCGGCGCGAGTGGCCTCAGCGGAATTCCCCGCATGACCGATCTCGCATGGACTTTCATACTCGCCGCCTTCGCGGTTTACGTCGTCGGATGCCTCGTGAATTCCACCTATGGCCGCGGTTTCCTCGCCGTGCATGATGACGAAGTGGCCGCCAGCTCGATGGGCCTCAATCCCACGCGCTACAAGGTAACGGCGTTTGTCATCGGTGCCTTTTTCGCGGGCATCGCCGGCGGCCTTTTTGCCCACCACAAGACCACGATCAACCCGCAGGTATTCGACTTCATGAAAAGTTTCGAAGTCGTCGTGATGGTGATTCTCGGCGGCATGGGTCGAACTGCCGGTGTGATCCTCGCTGCGATACTGCTCACGCTCGCGCCTGAATTTCTCCGATCTGTGGCGGAATACCGTATGATTATTTACGCACTGGTCATCATCTTCTTGATGATCGCAAGACCGCAGGGGCTCTTCAATTTCGCGCGCAAAAAGAAATCTCTCGCACCTTGATCCACATGAGCACCTCTCTGCTAGAACTCGAAAACGTCACAATTCGCTTCGGCGGATTAGTGGCTGTCAGCGAGGTAAATCTGAAGGTGGGCGAAGGTGAATTAATCGGCCTCATCGGCCCGAACGGCGCGGGCAAGACCACTGTGTTCAATATGATCACCGGCGTCTATCAGCCCACCGGAGGAAAGATTTCCTTCGCCGGAAATCCGACAGTCGGACTAAGTCCCCACGTTCTAACAAAAAGCGGCATGGCTCGCACTTTTCAAAATATCCGCCTCTTTGGATCGATGAGCGTGTTCGACAACGTGCGCGCTGCCACCCAACTCCACCGACCTCACGGCATCCGCCAAGCTCTCTGGCGAGGGCGCGCCTATCATGCCGGAGAAAAGGAAGTTGAGGAGCGTGTGCTTGATCTGTTAGAAGTATTTTCACTGCAAGACTACCGTGACGAACCCGCAAAAAGTCTACCTTACGGCGATCAACGACGCCTGGAGATCGTTCGCGCTCTCGCCACCCAGCCGAAGCTTCTACTGCTAGATGAGCCCGCTGCCGGCATGAATCCTTCCGAGAAAGAAGAACTCATGCACCTCATCGAGTTCATCCGCAAACGCTTCGGCATGGCCATCCTGCTCGTCGAGCACGACATGAAAGTCGTCATGGGTATCTGCGAACGCATCGCCGTCCTCGAATACGGCATTAAGATCGCTGAAGGAAATCCCAAGGAAATTCAGTGCCATCCAAAGGTCATTGAAGCGTATCTCGGAGCCGCGGCTGTTAGTTGATGGTCTAGGGTTGATGGTTGATAGTAAAAAGATGGAACAAAAGAAAAGACACTATGTTTGGATTTGAAAGACTTGAAGTTTGGGAAAAGGCGATCCGGTTTGCGGATACGGTCTATTCTACCACGCGGCGATTTCCTTCTGAGGAGCGATTTGGTCTGACTAATCAAATGCGAAGGGCGGCGGTGTCCATTTCATCTAACCTCGCGGAGGGTAGCGCTCGCAATTCTCGCAAGGACTTCGCCCGTTTTGTTGAGATTGCCACAGGATCGCTTTATGAAGTCATCTCCCAATCTTTCATCGCAAGAAACCAAGGTTTTCTGTCTTCCGAAGATTTTCAAATCCTTTATGATGCTGCCGAGGAACAAGGACGGATGCTAAGCGGCCTCCGCCGCTCCCTCCTAGAAGACGTGTAAAAGCCATCTTCTCTTCCCATCAACTCTCAACCATCAACTAACCAACTTGCTCCAAGTCGAAAATCTCCACGTCTCCTACGGCGCTATCAAAGCTCTCCACGGCGTTAGCTTGAAAGTGCCGCAGGGAAGTATTGTGACGCTCATCGGCGCCAATGGTGCGGGAAAATCCACGACCTTGCGTGCTCTCTCGGGACTCGTGAAACCCGTGAGTGGGACGGTCTTCTATGATGGCAAAGACATCACCAAAATGCCCGCCCACAAGATCGTTGCCGAGGGTCTCTGTCATGTTCCGGAAGGACGCATGATCTTCGCAAACCTTACCGTTCATGAAAACCTGCTGATGGGCGCTTATCTCCAACGCGATCGCAAGTGGATCGCTGAACAGACCGATTACGTTTTCTCACTCTTCCCGCGTTTGAAAGAGCGGGAGAGCCAGTCTGCCGGCACGCTTTCCGGAGGTGAACAACAAATGCTCGCCATTGGCCGCGCGTTACTCAGCAAGCCGAAGTTTCTGATGCTCGATGAGCCCTCACTCGGCATCGCTCCGCTGTTAGTGAAATCCATTTTCGAGCGCATCGTGGAGATCAATCGCGAACAAGGACTCACCATCCTGCTCGTTGAGCAGAACGCCAATCTCGCCCTAGACATTTCCTCCTATGCCTATGTTCTCGAAACGGGAAAAGTCCTGCTTGAAGGGCCCTCTTCGGAGCTGAAAGCAAATCCCGAAGTCCAAGCAGCATACCTCGGCACGTAACTTACTAGCTCTTGATTGTTTTGGAGAGCCGTTTAAAGCAATCAACACTTATAACCCCCACACTCATACGAATGAAATCTCGACTCCTATACCTTCTCTTTCCATTGGGTATTCTAACAGGATATTTCATACCTAGATCTCAGCCAGTTGTTGAATCCGCAACGAAGAACGATACCCATGCGCCTCGTGCCAACGGCCCTAATCGCCCGAAAAGCATTTCCAGTCCTCATGAAAATGCGCGAATCCGCGCCCTTGCCGATGGCCTCAGTGCGACCAATCGCAACAACGAAGAGAAGCAAAAACCCATCGCCTCAGGCGATATTCCTGCGTTGATCACTCATCTCCTTTCGCAGGCTGGGCCCAGTGGTGTAGATTGGAACGTTCGTTCAGAAATCAATAAGATGTTGGTTAACTGGGCGATCGAAGATTTCGACGGCGCCTTCGCTTGGGCGAGTTCTTACCCAAATAAAAATGCGGCGAAGGAATTCCTTCACACCATTCTAGGGGAACACGCAAAAACAGATTTAGATAGCACCATGGCATGTGTTAAAAAAATCAAGGAACAATCAGATATAGATCTCAATCTTGGATTTCAATTGTTTGATGTCGCAGCAAAGCGCAGTGCACTCGAAGCCTTCAATGTCCTTGCTGCTTTTCCCTCGGATAACGGCGGATATGGTGGCTCTACCGTTCAGTTTCCTCCTGGTTTCGATTTTAAAACATTCGCTGAACTCACCTCATCTCACATCAAAAATAACAATAAACGCGACTACTCAGTATTCTCTTTTGTCCCAACGAATATCCTCGGAGAATGGGCTAAAGTCGATAGCTCGGCAGCATTGGAATTCTATCTTTCAAATAAAGAGATTCCCTTCACTGAACTCGGCGAGATCACTGGAGCTTTCTTAAATGTCGGCAAACCTGAAACTACATATCCATGGCTTTCAGAGCAATACACCGCACTCGAAGGTAGCCAGCGTTCCAAATTTGCGGGCCAATTAAATAGCGTCTTCCCTCACCAGATGGGAGTTGAGCCGCTTGTTGGGCTAGTGGAATCGCTACCGACGGCGGCTCTCCAAAAAGAAATGATTAGCGATATGCTCAAGAGCTTCGGTGGACATTTAGTCGGTAATAATAATGAGATGATTTATTTAGATCTCCTCTCTATCCTGCCGACTCCAGCAGAGCGACTCGCAGTGATTAAACAGAACAATATGAGTTACCCCATGAGTAGAGCGAGCGACGAAAAACTTTCCGAATTCGGCATCACCAGAGAACAGATCGAAAATCTAAATAAAGAGTGAGTAGGTTCTAAATTTGAGGGGCTTTCTAAGTCCCATTTTCTAGGTCAAAACAACTACTTTCCTGACAGTCGCGCCTCTCCCACAGGATAAATAACGCGCTCGGCGGTGCCGCTGTCGATGTCGGCGACTCGATACAACGTGGTTACATTTTTGATGAACACGATCGTTCCGTCTGCGACATCCATACTGGAAATCCCCTTGGAATTCGCAATCGTGCGGGAGGCAATGTTGGCTTCGTCGGATACTCGACGAACTTTGAGAGCATCTCCTTCGAGATAAGCGATCAGACCGTCTTTTAATTTAAAATCGCCTACCCCGCTATCTAAGCGAACTGGCTTCGGCTCATGCGTGTCGCGAATCAAATAAAGCGTAGCACCTTTGATGTATAGCACAGCTCCAGCGTCCGCGACGTAACTCTTAACCGATGCATCGAGTAAAAGGCTCTCCGTTTTACCTTGGTCAACATCATGCATGACGTAGAGAGACGAGTTCTTTATGTAGAACAAATCTGCGGCATGGACGGAGACAGAAAACAACAGGCCGAAACATATGATGAGGATTTTCATGATTGAGCGTGTCTATTTTCCACTCCATCCCCCGCCAAGGGCTTTGGCGAGGGCGGCGAGAGTGATGCGTTGTTGGGCTTCGATTTGGCGGAGGGCGAGCTGGATTTGGAGGTTACCGCGCTCGGCATCGACGACTTCAAAATAGTTGGTCAGGCCTTTTTCAAAACGATCTTTGGAAAGTGTTAGAGTTTCTTGTGAGCTGGTTTGAGCCCGTTCAAGAGCAGACCTAGATTTTGCCAAGCCTTTGAGATCCACCATGGCATCTTCCACTTCGCGGAGTGCGATGAGTAGGGATTGCCGATAGCTTGCGAGCGCTTCTTCGTAACGACTCTGTGCGGCGGAATAGTTCGCTTTGTTCGCGCCAGCATCGATGAGTGGCAGGGCTACGCCGGCACCAATGGAAAGCACGCGGTTCTGCCAGTTTAGAAATTGCGAGACATCTGTGGATTCGAATCCGCCTCCAGCAGAGAGTGAAAAATTCGGATAGAACGCAGCCTCTGCAACGCCGATTTTCGCGTTCGCTGCGCGGAGTTCCTGCTCGGCGGCACGCACATCCGGGCGGCGCAACAAGACGGCTGCGGGAAGACCGGGGCGGATGTTAGGTAGTGAACGATTTGATTCGGTGTGTGAAACGGCGAAATCTGCCGGTCGTTTTCCACACAACACGGCTAGCGCGTTTTCTGCTGCTCCCCGCTGGCGTTCGACGCTGCTGATGTCGTTATTCACCAGCTCGACTTCCGTCTTGGCTCGGCTGGTGGTGATGCCATCGGATAGCCCCGCATCGGCTCTGGATTTTTGAATTTCTAAGTATTCTTGGCGAGTTTTCAGCGTGCTTTTTAAAACGCTGTATTGAGCATCCAATCCTCGAAGTAAAAAATATTGTCGCGCGACTTCGGTGGCGAGACCGAGGCGTTGGGAATCGAACAAGGCTTGAGCTGCAGCCGCTTCGGCAGATGAGGCTTCGATGGCGCGTTTGTTGCGACCCCAGAGATCCGGATCATAGGCGAGATCGAAAGTGCTGCGGTAATTTTGATTTTCCAGATTCATGACTGGTCCCGGAGGCATCGCGCCAGCCGAGCTGCGCGTGGTATTTGCAGAACCTGTTAGATCAAGAGAAGGGAAAAGCCTCGCTCTATCCACCCCGACAAGCGCACGGGCGGTATCGACGCGAGCTTTGCCGGCAGCGAGGTCGTTGTTTGCGGCGAGAGCGCGATCGACGAGTCGGTTCAGCTCGGAATCATTGAAGAGTTTCCACCAGTCATCGGGAAGATGGGTTCCCGCAGTGGATTTGGATGCTTTCCATTTTAAGCCACCGTTGTCATCCGGAAGTTTGAAGTCCGGCCCGAGCATGCAAGAGCTGAGCAACAGAGCGGAAGGTAATACGAAGAGTCGGGCATTCATGGTTTTTTATGACGGTCGGGGGCTTCGATGAATACGTCCACTTGCTGGCCGACATAAAGCGGAGGATCGCTCGGACGGGTGAGGGAGTAGATGACTTGCAACACGCGGGTGTCAACCCGCTCGGTGCTGGAGCCTGTTAGAGAGATTTTCGGGATCACGTAAGGCTCCAGGCGAATGAACTCCAGCGGAAAGGTGACACTGGGATCACCTTTAAGATAACCGTAAGCTTTTTGGCCTGCGCGAATGCGGATGGCGTTTTGCTCGTCAATGTCGGCCCGGACTTGGAGGCGATCAATATCACCGAGGATCATTGCCGGAGCCTTGGGTGAAGTGGCCGCGTATTCGCCGGCATGGGCGGTGAGCTGGATAATGGTTCCATCTCGTGGGGCGCGAACTGTTAGACGCTCGATCAGCAGCGAAATGCGTTTGAGCGATGTTTCCGAAGCGGCGAGCTGGGCTTTGGCTGCGGTGAGTTGCGCCTGAGCAACAGCAACATCCTGTTTGCGATTTTCAAGATCATCCCGGCTGACAGCGCGGCTGTCGGTCACGGAAGTGAGCCGCTCAAGTTGGGACTGGAGCTTGGCGAGTTGCGCTTCACTAACAGTAATTTGTGCTTGAGAAATTTTCTGTTGAGCTTGGACGGATAACTCCTCGGCACGCAGATCGCGATCGTCTAGCTTGAGGAGAACTTGGTCTTTCTGAACCTTGTCGTTTACCTTAACCAGAACCTCGGTGATCAAGCCCGGAAGCGGAACGCCGATGGCGACATTTTCACTTAACGATTCGAGGATGCCCGTGGCAGCGACTGACTCAGCGAAAGGTTTCTGCGGAGGCATGACGGGAGGATCGCCCGGAGCAAGCATCTGCTTCTCAGCTTGAGTTTGGGAAACTAAAATAATGGCCACGATGCCGAATATGGCGGCAGCGATTGAGCCGTAGCGGAGGATTAGAGAAATGAGGGACATAGGTATGATTGGCTGCGGGTTCAGTGCGCGTGTTCGTGAACGAAGTGTTGGGGCTGATTCTGATCTTGTTCGATGACTTCGACGATTTCGCCATCGTCCATGCGGGCGATGCGGTCGGCATAGGAGAGGATACGATTATCGTGGGTGACGATGATCACGGCGCGATTCGCAGAGCGGGCGACTTCGCGGAAAAGATCTAGCACGATCTCGCCATTGTGCGCATCTAGCGCGGCGGTGGGTTCGTCGCAGATGACGAGTGGCGGTTCGTGGATGAGTGCGCGGGCGATGGCGACGCGTTGTTGTTGACCACCGGAAAGTTTGTTAGGGCGCTCTTTCCAGCGATCACCGAGACCAACTTTTTCGAGAATATCGCGCGCGCGCTTGATGGCGACGCGGCTGGATAATCCTTGGATCAACAAAGGCACACTAACGTTTTCGGCAACGGAAAGCGTGGGGATGAGATTAAACTGTTGGAAGATGAAGCCGATGTTTTCCGCGCGGAAACGAGTAAGCGCGCCGCTGGACATTTTTTCGAGCGGGCTGCCGAAGACATTGATCGTGCCGCTCTCCACTTTCAACGTGCCGGCAATCGCACTGAGTAAGGTGGTTTTTCCGCAACCCGATGGACCGACAAGCATCATGATTTCTCCCGTGCGAGCTTGGAGACTTACCTGTTTGAGTACATGGATACGGTTCGGTCCGTCGCCGAAACTTTTTTCGAGCGCACGGACATCGACAACGATGCTGGATGATGGAGTGGGATCAGGCACGGAAGACCATGGCGGGTTCGTAAAGACTCAGACGGATGATGCCCATAAAGGCGGCTAGCATGCAGATGACTTGGATGGCGATGAAAGTTCCGACAGGAATCTGCCACGGCATGTAGAACGGCGGTTGCCCATTTTCGATGGCTCCCATGGCGAAGGCGGAGGTCGCGAGAAGACCTAAACCAAAACCGATGATGCCAACGGTGAGCGCCTGGAAAATAAGCATGATGCTCAGGCGAAAATTCGACATACCCATAGCTTTCAGAGCTCCCAAGTGTTTTAAATTATCTAACACAAAGGCGTAGAAGGTCTGACAGGAAATGGCGACTCCAACGATAAAACCGATTACCACCGTGGTGCCGAATGAAATCGGGATTCCCGTGTTTTTCACATACCACCAGACAGTGGAGGTATTGAAATCGCCATAATGTTTGCCCTTGGGTGTTACCTGATCGCGTGGATTTGGGCCGAAGCCTTCGTTAACAAATGCGCGGAGATCCGTCGTTTTTTCGATTTCTGCGGCGGCTTCGCTCGCGGTCATGCCATCGATGGGTGCGGCGATCACAGCGGTAAGCATTTTGCGCGAGCCTGGGGTGTAGAGAAGCGCACGCTCATAGGTGGTCCAGATATATGGGCCGCCAGTGAACGAGCGCATGGCTTGACAGATCCCGACGACCCGTGCCTCCACATCGTTGATTTCAAACCGATCACCGATTTTAATTTTTTTCGAAGGATCGCTTGGGTCCGAAGACAGCCGTGTGGTGGCGAGTTCGTCGATGACGACGGTATTCGGCAAACGCAGGTCTTCGAGATTTCCCTCGACCATCCGACCCGGTGCGCCTGCTAGGGAAGCGGCATCGATACCTAAAAGTTGGATCGTCTTGAAACTACCATCAGCAAGACGAACACGCTGCAATCCAGAGAAAAGCGGCATCGCCCAGCGGACAGCCGCGACCGAGCGCACACGCGCAACATCGGTGTCGCGCATCGGATTGGTTTCGTTGATTTGTTCGACGCGCTCTTCAACGACGTAAATCGGAGCGGCGACGTTTTTCAAGGTCGAGGTCGTCCAGCGCATGAGTCCGCAGAAAACCGATGCCTGCTGAACAATTAAGAACGTGGCAAAGAAAAGACCCGCGACGAGCATCAGGTATTTGGCGGTATCGCCAAAGAGCATTTTGAGAGCGAGGCCGATCATGCGAGTGGATAAACAGGGGCTAAAATCCGTGTTTCGGATAAAACATCTTACCCACGAACGCCCCACGCGCAACCTGCAACATGGTTTCGTGGTGTTTTGTGAAGTGAGGACGACGATATTTTAAAGGATTGGCAAGGCATGTCGGTATGCGTTTCTTCTTTTAATCATCAACCGAGATAGCCAGATTGCCTCGCGGGTTGCCGCAACCCATCATTTTTTCCAAACGATAAAAATCCCAAAATAAAAACCCACATGAGTAACCACGACAATCCGTTTAACGAGCCGTTGCCCACGAACCCCCCAGACCGCCGAATGATTCTGTTCGCAGGCGTGATGCTGATGGCAAGTTTGGGCTCCGTTTATGCATGGAGTTATTTCACAAAACCCCTGCAAGCAGCCTATCACTGGAGCAACTGGCAGACTTCGTTGGTCTTCAGCCTCGCGGTGGCGGGCCTTGGTTTTTCCGCTCTCTATACCGGCCCGCTGGTCGCAAAGCTCGGTGGGCGTAAGCTCATGAAACGCTCGGCTGTGTTTTTTGTCTCCGGCTATGTGCTGGCCGCACTCGGGCTTTATCTCGGATCCGGAGTGATTGGTGACATCAAAACCCCATGGGTCAGTTGGTTGAGTTTCGTCATCCTTGCTTTGGGATACGGAGTCATCGGTGGTATCGGCCTCGGGACTGGCTATCTAACAGCCGTTTCGACCATCGCTGGATGGCACCCCGATAAAAAGGGTTTCGCAACCGGAATGATCGTGATGGGTTTTGGAATCGGGGCCTTGTTCATGAGCAAAGTGTTCGCTCCGTTTGCGATGAAAATCGCCGAAGGAAATGTAGCAGGCGCGTTTCTTTTTATCGCCGTCGTTTACGGTGTCATCATGACGATCGCATGCCGATTTATTTACAGCCCGCACGCTGCTGTCTCAGATAAACACGTAGTGACCGTTGCAGATAGCTACGAGCATTTGCCAAATGTGCGCGTGCGCTTGTGGTTCACTTGTTTCACCTACAGCTTGGCGGGATTAGGGATTATCAGCCAGCTATCACGCTTGATGCAGGATGTCTCAAAAAATGCGGATCCAACGCTTGATACCGTGCAACTCGCCGCTACTGGCGCGACCTTAATCGCCATCGCATCTCTAGGAAATAGTGTCGGGCGTTTGATCTGGGCCTGGCTCTCGGACCATTTCGGCAGGGTCAATATTTTCGTCGCTTTCCTAGGAACCGCCAGCATCGCTTATTTGGTCATGCCTCACGCGAGCTCACCTGTGCTGTTTAGCGTTTTGGTGTGCTACGTGATCGCTTCTTACGGCGGCGGATTCGGCACGATCCCGTCTCTGATTAGCGATCTCTATGGACCGAAACGCATGTCTTCACTGCATGGTTTGGCGCTCACTGGCTGGGCGACGGCTGGGCTTATCGCACCGCCGTTTTTTGGGTTTCTGTATGACAAAGTTCCCGACCAAGCGGCGAATTACGCGTATTACATCTGCGCAGGATCATTGTTTGCTTCGATGTTGTTGGTGCTGTCGGTCAAGAAACTCCACAAGCATTGCACCACGCCGGCTGTCTAGAATAGCGAGGCGAATGAATGCTTTTTCGAGATCTTGCTCACTCGACAAACCTTCATACTGGGTTATCTATGTCCTCTTATGAAAATGATGCTTGTTACGAGTTGGTTGGTAAGCGCGTTGTTTCTCAACGCGCAAACGGCCACCGAACGCAAATCCATCACACTGGGGGATATCCAGCGGATGCTAAAAGACGAAAACAGTGAGCTCTCGAAACTCAAACGAGAGCTCATCGGGCAGGGCGATACGAATCGCTTTTTCTATTTCCCGACCCATGACCAACCTGCGACTCCTGAGAACTGGGGATTTCTTTACGAGGATGTGAATTTCAAATCGGCCGATGGCACGAAGCTTCACGGTTGGTTCCTGAAAGCGAAAAGCAACAAGCCGAAAGGCACCGTGGTTTTCTCCCACGGCAATGCTGGATCGCTCGGACATCATTTGGGGTTTGTCACGTGGTTGGCCGAGGCTGGATACCAGGTTTTTATGTATGATTATCGTGGCTTCGGAAAATCCGGCGGGGTGCTGGATCGCGATGGCATGGTGCAAGACGTCAAAGCCGCGTTTCTTTACGTTTCCGGACGAAAGGATGTGCAGCAGGGCAAAATCATCTCCTACGGCCACAGCCTAGGCGGCGCAAAATCCGTGGCGGCGCTTGCGGAAATGCAACCCGAAGGACTAAAGGCCATTGTGATCGATGGCGCGTTTTCCTCTTATCAAGCCATGGCGAGACTCGTCGCGGGCGATCTAGGCACCGAACTCATTTCCGATGAGTTTTCACCCAGAGATTGCATTACAAAAATCAGCGGCACGCCGTTGTTAGTGGTTCACGGGCAGAAAGATCAGGTCGTGCCGTTTTCTCAAGGTAAGCAACTGTTCGATCTCGCGAACGAACCGAAAACCCTGTTCGAAGTCAAAGACGGCACCCACGGCGATGCTCTATCGCGCGATCAAGGCGCGTATCGGAAAAAAATGCTCGCCTGGCTGGACAGCGTGATCTGAGAAATCTGATTAGAATTTTAACCGCGAATGAACGCGAATGGACGCTAATTTTGAAGAATATGAATCATTCTCTTACTGATAAACTGGATCGAAAGTTTTTTGGTAAACCTTATTAGTGCAAGAAATAATCTCATTCGCGTCCATTCGCGTTCATTCGCGGTTCGCATTTTCTTTTTGATTACTGCTATTTTTCTCCTGTTTCACTCTTTGACAATCCCGCCGAGGGCTATCACTCTCCCAGCGACTCACTTTTAGAAACATTATGGCTTACGATCTCATTGTTATTGGTGGCGGCCCTGCCGGATATGTCGCTGCAATTCGCGCGGCTCAACATGGAAAAAAAGTTGCCTGCGTTGAAGCAGACCGCGCTGGAGGCACCTGCCTCAACTGGGGTTGTATCCCAACCAAAGCCCTCCTAAAAAACGCCGAGCTCTATCAGACCCTCACTCACAAAGCGGGCGAAATGGGCCTCAAAATCGAAGGTTTGTCCTACGATTGGTCGGCGGTGATCGGTCGCTCACGCAAAGTTTCCGACAAGCTCGCAGGTGGTATCGAATTCCTGTTTAAGAAAAATAAAATCGACTACATCCGCGGCTACGGCTCGATCGAAGGCCAAGGTAAAGTCGGTGTTAGAGCGGCTGACGGCTCGACTCAAGTTCTCGAAACTCAAAACACGATCATCGCCACCGGTTGCGTTTCCCGCCCACTTCCACCGCTGCCATTCAACGGCAAATCCGTCATCGGCTCCAAAGAAGCCATGGTTCTCGGAACCCAACCCAAGGAAATGATCATCATCGGCGCAGGCGCGATCGGAGTTGAATTCGCTTACATCTACAACGCCTTCGGCACAAAGGTCACGATCGTCGAAATGCTGCCAAACATCCTTCCAGTGGAAGATACCGAAGTCGGCGAAGCGCTTGAAAAATCCCTCACCAAACAAGGCATCCGCTGCCTCACCAACACCAAGGTCACCGCGACCAAAGATCTCGGCGATCGCGTCGAAATCAGCGTCGAAGGCCCGAAAGAAACCGGCACCCTTTCCGCAGAAGTTTGCCTCGTCGCCATCGGCATCCAGCCAGTCCTTCCTGGTGGCACTCAACCTGAGCTCACGGATCGCGGTTACATCAAAATCGGCGATCGCTACGAAACTAATCTTCCGAACGTTTACGCCATCGGCGATATCAACGGCCCGCCGTGGCTCGCCCACGTCGCGTCTTTCGAAGCGTTCCAATGCGTCGATGGCTTGTTCGTCGATGGCTACAAGCCACGCAAAGTGAAAAATTTCCCAGGCTGCACCTACTGCCACCCACAAGTCGCTTCGGTCGGAAAAACCGAACGCGCGCTCAAGGAAGAAGGCATCGATTACGTGGTTGGAAAAATTCCCTTCGTCGCAATTGGTAAAGCCGTTGCCGCTGCTGAGACCGACGGTTTCACCAAACTGCTTTACGGCAAAAAACACGGTGAACTCCTCGGCGCACACATCATCGGTGACAACGCCACCGAGCTCATCGCCGAAATGGGCCTCGCCCTCGATCAAGAACTCACGATCGATGACATCCACGCAACCATCCACGCTCACCCCACCATGTCGGAAGTGATCCACGAGGCCACGCTCGCAGCAGAAGGCCACGCGATCCATTTCTAAAACATCTCAAATAATTCAAGAACCTCGCTGGAAATCATCTCCAGCGAGGTTTTTTATTTGTCCCTGCGGTTCTTCGCTTTGTTTTGACGACAGCCCAAGCCTCTCTTATCTCTCTGACTTCGCTCATTTATGAAACTCGCTATCCTTTCGTGCTCCCCAAAATGTTATTCGACCCGCCGCCTCATCGAGGCCGGTCGGAAGCGTGGTCATAAAATTGAGGTTCTTAATACCTTGCGCCTCACCATCGGCCTCGATCAGGGAGATCCACATATCTATTACCACGAAAAAGAACTCCGCACACCCGATGCGGTGCTGCCACGGATCGGCACGTCGATCACTCGCTACGGCACCGCGGTCGTTAGACAGTTTGAACAGATGGATGTGTTTACCCCAAACACCGCTGCCGGTATCAGCAACTCCCGCGACAAACTCCGCTCGCTCCAGATTCTTTCCAAGCACGATGTCGGCATCCCGAGCTCCGCTTACGTCGATGACAAACGCGATGTTGAATTCGCATTGCAACGCGTTGGCGGCGCGCCAGTCATTATCAAACTGTTAGAAGGCACGCAAGGCGTCGGGGTGATTTTGGCGGATAAAATTG
>JANMGO010000068.1:0-2434 GCA_031374665.1 Akkermansiaceae bacterium
CTAACACCGAACCAAATGCATTCCATGCAGCATTTGGATCTCTCGGAGAAAAACCCAAGCACGGATCAACCTCACAACGCATATCAGTCATTAAACAAATGTATCTAAAAGCAGCAGCATAGGAAACATTTCGGACTCTAAGGTCAGGGATCATCGTCGACGTCATCTCCCCGCCCCCAAGTAGATCCTCACTACTTTCATATATCGTCTTGGAATCAGATTTCACCCTAGGCTGACGAATCACCATGTTCATTCCTCTCCTCGCAGGATCGGATTCTGTTTGATCGAGTTCTACAAACCTCAAACGAAGATAGTCCAAAGCCTCTTCGAGAGTCCGATCCTGAAAATCTAATTTAGGAATAATAGTTCGGTGTAACTTTTCTGCTACGATAGCCGCAACAGTATCCAATTCTTTCATATCTTTAATTCCTTCTATTTCTTCCTCAACCACCACTTTCTTCTCTTCAGTCTCAATCTTTTCGGAGCAACCAAGAACAACGAAACCAACGATCAACCCAAGCAGCGGCGAAACAAGCAGATGTATTTTCATAACTTAGAGTAAATCATTCACAGCCATCCCACAGGCTGAGCGTGGCGCGTCCTGAGCAATGAATCAACAAGGCTTCGAGAGGGTTTTAGGGGAATGGCAATTGCGACTTTTTTGAGGGCGATTGATTTTCGATGATATAGCGCGCCGATGCTGTCCCATGAGATTACGTTCTGATAGGCGCAAATCCCGGCAACCAGGCACCATCAAGTGCTCCTATCACCCTGAACCGCCCCGATGCTGTCCCATAGGATTTCAACAGAGCCAGTAGGTCGAGGCGTTCCCACAATGCCGAGCGTGTCACCGCGAAGAGTCTTGTGAAGCTGTGCCCCCAGCCGGACACGTGGGCCTGGAATCGCAGTAGCACATAGATCAACAGCGCCGTGTAAACCTGCCAGCGCACGGCGTTGGCGCTGTGGCCGAGGAAGCTACCGAGCTTGAGGCTCTGCTTGACCTGTTTGAAGAACACCTCGATGTCCCAGCGGCGGCGATAGAGGTCGCACACCGAGCGAGGGCTCCACGCGAGGTTGTTACTGATGAAGATCATGCGCTTGAGTTCGCCTTCGACTTTCCACCCACGCCTCGACCCTTCGGACCTGCATGCCCTTGTGGCGTCCCTTCAGGGACACGATCTGATCCTTGATAATGCCGTCGTGCCCCTTGCTGAGGTTTTTCACCACATGGCATTTCATGTTATCCTTGGCCCGGGTGACCCACCAGACGCCCCGGGCGAGCAGATCGAACAGGTGGTCGAAGTCCACGTATGCCTTGTCGAAAACCACGATTTCTCCGGGAGCGATACCCGCACAGACCTCTCGGGCGCGCTTGTTGTCGTGGTGGGCGGCGGTGTCCACGATGGCAAAGGACGGCAAGAAGCTGTGCAGGTCGAGGCGCAGATGCATTTTGGCGGCCGCCTTGCGACGCCGGTGTTTGGCCCAGTCCATACAATTTGCCACCAACTGGATGACCGTCGAATCCACCGCATGAATCCTGACTTTGAAGCGCCGCAGCAAACCCTTGCCCTTACGTCCCTCCGCGAATCCCGGCTGGACATGCTGGAGGTGCCCGAGCACCGACCAGAACAACTTCTCGGCAAAATCAGCGCTCCTGGTCTTGTTGGCGTTGGAAAGGGTGTTGCGGGCGGGCGGGGTGACTCCGAAACGCGCGAGTACGGGAGCTTTGAGACGCAGCCAGTCGCAAACATCGTTGAGTCCCATCGCGTGGGAGAGTTGGGCGAAGAGCATGGACGAGAGATGGCTCAGCACGCTGAACGTGCGGGCCTGGGCATCCACGCCGGTTTCACGGGCGTGGCGGTTGATCAATCCGTGAGGAATGAGGTTGAGAATTTGTTTGAGGACGACCACATTGGCCCGGGCTGGTGTTTGTTTGTTCATTCACCCTACCGAGTGGCAGGGATTTCAGATTAGCACCAGCCCGCTTTTTCCACTCTCAATTAAGCCTTCCTGTGGGATGGCTGTGTAAATTTTTCATCCATTGAGGATTTAGAAATTATGGTAGGGCACCATGCTTGTTCCTTCTTGGCGATTCCATAGGCGAGAAAGAGAAAGCCTTCCTGTCTTTCCTCTAAGGTCGCGGCTCGACCATATTGGATGATAGATGGTAGGTAATTGCTGCCATCTTCAAATATCTTCGTTCCGGCTTTTCCGGATGTCGACTGATAGGCATAGAATCCCAAGATGTTTTTGTATTCGATGGAGTCTTTCTTGGCGTTATCTAGTTTATTGAACAGAAAATGATC
Organism: Akkermansiaceae bacterium; assembly: GCA_031374665.1. GTDB lineage: Bacteria > Verrucomicrobiota > Verrucomicrobiia > Verrucomicrobiales > Akkermansiaceae > Luteolibacter. The sequence goes on from JANMGO010000068.1 coordinate 2,307, forward strand.
AATATTTTCAGGCAATCTGCCTCCATTCGTTTTCTGTAAGTGTTCAGAGATGCTCTTGAGATCTTGTTCTTCAGCCCGATACTTGGATTTTAGGTACATGCCACCGATATCAGACTGAGGCTCTAAAT
>JANMGO010000005.1:0-33732 GCA_031374665.1 Akkermansiaceae bacterium
CGACCCTGTGTAGCCGGGCGGAATGGATTACGTCAAAATCAACGTGATCCTATTCTGCATCATCCTGCCGATCGTTATAGTCTCCTCTCTATTACTCAACATCGCGTTCCTGTTAGATCTTTTCTAAGCAGCACAGCGCCATCATCCCATCAGCATCTAGAACAAATCTAACTACTGCATTACCCACAAGATCCTGCCCGAACCGGAACAATCGAAACCTCACTGAAAATTAGCTCTCCTCGGAGTCCTGCTCCATGGATTCCGGGGAAGTCACAGGTTTTTTATTTGAAGCAGGCGATAATATCCGGGAATGGAGACGACCATGCTGTCATCTTTAAAATAAGATCTGGGGAAATCCATACCAGCTTTGATCGCGGTCGAAGCTCGCGCTCTTCCAAGTTTAGAAAACATGGTGCAGCAGGTGCGCGAAGCGCGCCAGCTGCACCACCTTCTAGGAGACAAGAGGCGTAGCCTCGTAGTCGACGCCGAAGGTGGTCACCCGCTTTACGCGGGTTTATCCCTTTATCTTCGTGCGCGCGCGCGAGTATATGTAAAGAAATCAATTTTCAAGCTCTTTCTTGCTCCCGGATTTAAAAAACCATAAATTCCATGAATCATTGAATTTAAAGGTAATAATTAGCTATAAAACCGAAATTAACATGAAGCTGGGTGAAGTGTGGGAAAATTTAGCCGTAAAATTTGCCATTTGCGTGCTTTTTAAGTAGAGTTCCAGCACCGGTAACTCCCCGGATTTATCACACATGTCATCGCACGCGTTACCAACTTCAGCAACCGCCAATAACTCCATCCCGGATCTGGATTTTGAGGAAATGGACATCCATGGAAAGCTGGTTGTGCTCGATGCAATCGATCTTTCTACCCTTACTCTGACGAATCGCTGTGCAATGATCCTACTTTCAGGGACATGGTGTTCGGACGATTTTGGTCGTTTCAAGGGGTCTCCCGGATACCTCCCTCCGCTTTCCGCTCTCTCGAAAAGGCAGAAGTCAATGGCGCTGCGTGCCCTGACGGAGAAGGAGTTGATCAAGACATGGATGATTGGCGGGACGCGTTGTTGGGAGGTGGCGGGTGCTTATACATACAAGAAGAACCTGAAAGCCAAATTGAAAGAGCGGCGTAACCTCGCTCGCATGAAGTGGTTAACGCGCGAGGACCGCAGGAAGCGTCGGCAAGAAGAATTTCAAGGGGAGTCATACATGTATGAAGACGACGGGTCGCCGAACGCTGATGGTGTGGTTGATGTAATCATAACCACACGCGGCGGACACATTCCTATGCGCCCCCTTATGTTTCAAAGGTCTGATGTTCCGTTGCCTAAAAATGGCAGCAAGCAGAAGCTAATCGTCCCACAACCGACCGCTGAAGGTGAGGGCATTCTGCACATGTATCCTTCCTTCGATGTGTATGACGGACTCAGTGAACTTGGAGTAGTGATACGGCACCATCTACTTTTGACTGCGGACGATTATGGACGAGTCCGGATCGACATTCCAGCGCTGCATTCCGAGTTGGGGGTGGCGGTTACCAAAAGAGTTTCAACGAAGGATATTGACTCGGAAATCCAAAGAATGTCCGAGTCAGGTCATTTGCTGGTTATCAAGCGTACATCTGGAACATACGCCTACATCAGAGATGCCGCGCAGCATCTGAAGAAAAAAAAGTTCAAGAATATGAAACTCCCAACACTTGTGGCTGACAAGGAGTTCACGCATGACTCCGATAACTACAAGGCTTATTTTGCAGCATGCCACGCCCATGCGATCACAAGGGACAAGGTTTATGTCCAATCATACACCAAAGAAGGTATCGTTTATGCCTGCTACCAGTATATTGAGGTGGCCGCCAAAGGATTTCTGGAAAAATATCACGAAATCATTAATACAGAGCGATACGCTGATGCGACCGTTGATACTATTTTTGATTTATCACATGGTGGCAACATGGCTACTCAGTTGCATCGTGATGAGTTGTTTTATTATGGATACTTGCACAAAATGTCCTATGAGATGATGGCTAATTTACTGTATTCCAGTGGGAATGACATGACTGATCCCAACGAAAATCGCTTTAAGATACTCCGGCATCTAATTAAAATGACACCGCAGGAATACTTGGATAAATTGCGCAAGGAGTCGGTTATTACTCGGTCTACCACAGAGAACTATGAGAGTTGCCTCATAAACTCTGAGAGAGCATCAAGTTAAGTTGTAGCTGTAGGGGATCACTAGCCCAAATAACAGCCAAGCCTTGCCCTCCCTGTCTGAATGACGTAATCGGGTGTCAGCATGCTAACTAGCGATTCCGCTATTTCCCCCGGCGAGGAGTTCGACGGCTACAAGATCATTCGCTTCCTAGGTCGTGGGGGGTTCGGCGAGGTGTGGTTGTGCCAATCGCAAACGATGGGTGGCTACCACGCGCTCAAGTTCATTTCAGGTAGGGATACCGACCTGCTCGAAAAAGAACATCATTCGCTGGGCCTTTACCGTAACGCTTCTGCACGACTCCACTCGCCGCATCTAGTCCCCATCGAGCACATCAACCGCCACGCCGCCGGCCTCTGCTACGTCATGCCACTGGCGGACGGTATCACGGATGTTGATCCCACGGATACCACGTGGCAGCCACTGAGTCTATCAACCGCTATCGATGCCCGTACCAACTCTAACGCGTGGCTTTCCAGTTCGGAAATTATTGGCCTGATCCTTCCTATCCTTAACGCCCTGCAATGCCTCTCGGACGCCGGCCTTGTCCATCGCGACGTTAAACCGGAAAACATACTGTTTTTTAACGGTTCGCCCTGTCTCGGCGACATCAGCCTACTGGGAGAAGATGCGGCGGAGATCACCCGTCGCGGCACCCCAGGGTATGCCACGCCCTCATGGTATCGCGGCGGACTCCCAGACATGTATGGCGCTGCGGCGACTCTCTACGCGCTCCTGACTGGAAACCCCCCAGACAAAATGGGACGTTCCAAATTCAACTGGCCGCCCCAAGGTGAACATTCCCTGTCCGAATCTGAACGCGCAGAATGGAAAGGATTACACGCTGTGATACGCCGCGCCATCGAGGAGAAGGTTGGCGAGAGGTTCGTGGACTTCCGCGCCATGGCGGCGGCGCTGGATGGCTCTCTGCCGCCGATAATGCCGACTTTGCCAATTTTACCATCAAAGAGAAAATCCAAGCTGCCGCAAGTGATGGCAGCTTTGCTGATTGTCGCCGTGGCGGCAATCATCCTGGCAAACCAAGGTGGTTCAAAACAAACCCCAACTCCTCCGGCCTCCCCCACCTCAACAGCGACATCCGCAAAAAAGCCAAAAATCATTGATTCCAAAGGGTATCTCAAATCCCTCCGTGAACGGGTGATTGAAGTCATCCCGGCGGCTATTTCCGTCGCTCCGTCCGGTGACGGTCCACGACTTGACCCGAGTGACTACGGCGATCGCTCCGCCATCCTAAAGGCTTACCAAACCCGCGACTACTCCGGGTGCCTCGATCTGCTGAATACCAGAATCGAAAAGCAGACGCCGCTCCTCAAGAACCCCTTGTGCGTTCTTTTTAAAGCACTGCTATTCAAGCAGCTCAGCCGGGAGAGCGACATGCAGGCAATGATTGAAGATTTCCGGAAATTGAACGGCAATGACGGAAGCGCAAAGGATACGGGCATGCTGCTCACGTTATTAGAGGCGTTGGACTTGCCCGGCGACGCGAAATCATACGCATCATCCGCCATCGAAGCAGCACGCAGAGAGCTTCTAAGTTCCGGTGCACAGGCGCGTCGAGAGGATGCCCACGCCGTGGTAATGCTCTACCGCGACCGGGCGCGGGCGCGCATTCTGCAAGGCGACATGGCAGGCGCGTTGGCTGACGAACGAACCGCGCTGGAACTTCCTCTCGGCACCGTCCAAAATGGCAATACTCAAACAGTTGAGGAAGCTCACCAAATTCACCTAAACACTATCATTATGGAGTGGGAGCTACTGGAACAAGAGTTCCCAGCCTATACCGATTATCTGAAGAAAAATGGTTGGCCCGAACCAAAGCCGGATCACCGGGACCTGAAAGCCATCGACTGATCTCCCTCCAACGCCGAAAAATAATTTCAATTTTTGGGGGAGATTATCTGGCAGTCTCCGAATGAGGGAGTGCATGAAGACTCACGCACATCAACATTCAAGACGCCCCCTACCGAATAACCGAAAGCGCCTGCTGCGCGGAGAAGCCATCCAACAGATCCGCGATTCCGACCTTCAGACACTTGGCGAGCACCACGACTTCCGCGTCGTTCAGCCTGCGCACGCCGGATTCGATCTTTGCAAGCGTGCCACGGGTCACATCCCAACCAACCGTCTGACAACGGGCTGCAAGCTGCTCCTGACTGAGGCTGCTCGCAACTCTCAGTTTTCGCACGCGGCTACCCGCAAGATTAAGTTTTCCCGTGTTCATTGCTCCGTTTTCGGAGCTTGACGCTACACGAAGTGATTTACTTAATTGCTCCGATAACGGAGCAATATACCTAACCAACGAAATCCACCGAAGAACCCCTGATTAATTTAAAAAAGCCTGATGGTTATGACTCTCCACTCGTTGTCATTCTCCAATCCTACATTTTCCAATCCGTAGAGCCGCTTGAGGCGGTTGCTGATCCATTTTTCTCGAAAATTTCGGGAAAGCCAAAAACAACAATAAAAACATGAAAACAAAAACAATCGCGATAATCGTAATGGCAGCCCTCGCAACTGCCGCAGTAGCTGGTGGGGTCTACACGTTCAAGTGTACATCCTGCAACGGAACGGGCTGGAGAGGCTCGATGAAGTGCATCATGTGCGGTGGTGACGGAGACACCTGAAAACTCAACACCGGCGGTGGCAGGTTCTATCCCTATCACCATCCTAACAACGGAGAGCAAACTGCTCCTGAATAAGGCTATTTGCCGCTCTCAGATTTCGCACGCGTCTTCCCCAGAGAATTAAGTAGATCCGTGATCACTGCTCCGTTTTGGAGCTTGACGCTACAAGGCTGAGCCGCCGAAGTCGTAAGGCTTTAGAAGCAGTTTTTATTACTACACACCGCCATGTTCAAATTTCCCTGCCCTCACTGCCAACAAAACATTTCAACTGAAGAAGACTACTCAGGAATCGAAGTCCAATGTCCGACCTGTGGATCCGACTTCGTCGTTTCATCAACTGACCAAGAAAATGAAATTGAAGCAATCTCAACGCAGGCAATCGCTACTGAGATTCTGTCCAACCCAGAACTAGAGTCATCACACACATTCTCTGACCGCCTAAAGGACGGGAACAAGGCCGCCCAAAAAGGAGCGAAGATCATGAAGCAAGGAGCTATGGTGGGTTGGGCTGGATTGAAGCGTCGCTCGAAGCAAGCAGCGCTTAAGGCACAAACCGAAAAACTACGAAACATCGATCTTCGTAAGGCTCTTCATACTCTTGGAAAAAAGGCCTTTGAACAAGGCGTCCTTGAAACGGAACTGGCCGAACATTTTCATGCAATCCGGGATCTCGACTCTAGAATTTCCGAGATGCGTGAGAAAGCGGTAGCAGACTCTGAGGAAACCAAGATGGAAACTTTGAAACGGGTGAGCAAAGACACCGCCAAAGCAAGCCAAGCACAGGCGCTTACACTCAAGCGGGAACACTTGATCACCGAACTCGGACGCGAAGTAAACGCGCAGAAAGATCTTATACTAACACAGGAACTAAATGATGAGTCTTCTGTAATCGGCGACATCGAAAATCGAATTTGGGAGAAAGAAGAAGAGATTCGAGGATTAGGCGATGGAGGTAAGAGCGGCATGCAGACGCTCGCTGTAGCGGCAGCAATAGTAATCCTTGCTGTTATCGGATTCGGTCTATTTCGCATGATTGGGAATAAAAAAGAATTAGCATTCGATCCAACAGATGCTCAAGCCGTTGCAGCCATATACGATGCTGCAATCAGTGACAAAAAGGTTCAGAAGCGGAGTGTTGGCGGCGTAGATCTCTATTTCCTACCAAACTCTGACGAGCCGCTGACTGGGTGGATCAGGAAAGAGAATGAAAAGTGCATACTACAGGTTTCGAAGGGGGTGCTCCATGGAATTTGGCTTGAGTATTATCCTAATGAACAAATCAAAAATAAAGGCATTTACAAAAATGGAATAAAAGAGGGAATACAAGAAGGATGGTATGAAAACGGCCAGAAGGAAGACGAAATTGAATTTGGTGAAAGAGGAGTTGTAACGGTAAAAAAATGGAAGCCAAATGGTGAACCTTGTACAGAAACAAATGTCATCAATGGAAATGGAAAGGCTGTCTCATACAATGATGATGGATCGCCATCCTCGATTATTACCTACAAGAATGGTGAGGGATCCTTACGTATTCTTACAGATGCCGAGACGTCAAAACTTCTCGATCAAGCCCTAAATATTCTTGAAAATAAGAACCAACCAAAGACCGACAGCTCTCTCGATAAGTCACACTCCCCCGCCGAGCAATCAAATGGGAATGGTAGCCATGGCGCACAAGGTTCACTGCTCGCGGAAGTCCGCGACATCCTTTCGCAGAGATACCGGGGCCAGCCAGAATTACAGCAAGAGATTGAAAGGGGCGTTATGTCACTGAGTAAGATCTACCCAGAGCTTCCTGCTGCCGCCCTCGTCCGCAAGTTTGAGCAAATCGCAACAGGCAAATAGCTTACCAATTCTCTTCATTAGCATGTAATGGGCGGCAAGAAGTCACCTGGGCATTGGGGATTGATTACCGCTCGATTGATCTGCAGCTAAAGCCCGGAACACTAACTGTTTCAGTTTCCGAGCATTGGCTGTGTAAGATGAATGATGATTACTGACTCCCTAAGCCGAAATTTCTAGATTTCTCGGGAGAGATTCCGCATCCAACTGCGAATAAGGAGTGAATACAAAACACCACCATGAAACCGCTCAGAAACATCTCCCGCCGTCACTTATTGATCGGATTGGCCGCGACCCTGATTTCAGCCGGGGTTGCTGTCGCCGCCATTTGCCAGATCTGCCAAGGTTCAGGAACATCCTCAATCGCTTGCGGTTTGTGCAAGGGCACAGGGGTATATTCACAAATGAAATGTCCTACCTGCAAAGGCAAGGGATTCCCACCTTGCATTGTCTGCGGTGGCAGCGGCGGCAGGCAATAAAACCACTGAGGGTGGTCACTCCTAACCAATCATATACCAACTCATTTCAGTTTTCAGCATTTACCTCCTATGCCTGCACAATTTCCAGCACCTCTCTAAACCTGATCTCCAAGCTAAAGTCCGGTGACGATCCTAATTGGTAAATAGCAGAAACTGAATAAGTCCAACCGAAGAATCATCTTGCCGAGGGTATAGTTATTTCTATCAATTAGATGTTCCAAAGTAAGAATCAGTAACAGCCCTAACCATGTTCAAATTTCCCTGCCCCCACTGTCAACAAAGCCTCTCAGCCGAACCGGAACAATCGGGGGCGACGATCCAGTGTCCCACTTGCGAAGCCGACTTGATGATTCCACCACCCACCGGCGAGACTAAAACTGAACCAACCTCGCAACAACAGTTGCAGATAGCTTCAGTCCTACCAAAATTTATCCAATCTCTCAGAGCAAACAAGCAGGCCTCGGCCGTTCTATCAGACCTGCGGTCGATGGACTTCAAACACGAGATTGCACCTGTGGACTCGAACATCATTGCTCTCATTAAGAAGGATTTCGTGTTCTGGGCGGCCTCTCTTCTGGCCATCATTCCTTTGATCTTGGTAACTCTCAATGACACGCAGTCCCAACTCACTGGCTTCCTGCTCTTTTTCGCGGCAATCTGGGGCGTCATTTTTAAGAAATTCATCGTCGATGAAAACTCAAGCTGGTTGCTGCCTATCGTAGCCTTGTTCTTCACAGGGTTCTTAGGAATCCGGATTATGCTGTTCACATACGGGTATTTGCCAGATTTTTATATGGAACTACCGAGTTCGGAAAACATCCCCGTGGCATTTATCGGCGGAATTTTCCAAACCGGCATCTGCGAGGAATTGTGTAAAATCGTGCCGGTCTTGATCTACATCTTTTGGAAAAGACGGGCTGCTCAACCGCTAACCATCGTTCTGATCGGTGTCTTTTCCGGCCTCGGCTTCGCAGCGTTTGAGAACATGCACTACGCCAACATAGCCGTCCAAAATTCCGCCTATCTCACCTACAACCACGGTGCCGCCGGCCTCCAGGAAGGTGTCACAGGCGCAATGGTCAACGTCCTACTTAGATCCATGTCCTTGGTCTTCGTCCACGCTGTATTTAGCGGTATCTTCTCCTACTTCATCGCTCTCGGTCATATCACCCAGAACCGCCGTGTAGCCCTTGCTCTCGTAGGTCTACTCGTCGCAGCGTCCGTTCATGGTCTGTATAATTCTTTCTGGCTCGTCCAAATTACGCTCCCTGCCATAGTCACAGCCGCCGCCTTCATGTTATTTTATTCATACCTCACCAAGCTACGACTGGTTATGGTCTCTCGTGAGTTCAATGGAGATTCGGATGGTGAATCTTAAAATACTCTCCAATTCCCATACGAGATTTATAAGAAGCCGCTCGCTATCACGAGCTTGCCTGCGTCCCAAATCCAGAGGAGACACCATAACTCGCAAAATTGCGATTTCCCGAGGGAGATTTTTCAGATACCCACGAATAAGGATATGGCAGTGATTGTGTTACTTCCTTACCCGGAACATCACTTATGACCGGACCTGCTAATATCTACACATCCGCCAACCCCGCTATCCCATGCCCGCACAATTTCCACCCACTTCGCTCAATCTGCTCTCAAAGCTCAAGGCTGGCGATGATCCGAACTGGCAGATTTCCTGGAAACGATTTCTCGAACTCTATCACGAACCCATCGAGGTGATCGCCCGCGCCTGCTATCGCCATCACACCGGCGGGCACGAACCTTCCTCCGGGTTCATTGAGGACGCCGTAGCCAACACAGTCGCCGACTTCTTCGCCCGGGGGCAACACCGCTATGACAAGAGCAAAGGCCGCCTGCGAAGCTACTTACGCATGCTCACCAACGCTCGCGTTGTAGATCTACTCCGCAAGGAACGACCCATAGACCAAAAACCACTTACTGATGACGAAGGCGGACCCGTTTCCGATCTCCCCGTCGAGTCACGTTCTGAATCCGACGCCTTTCATCGTTCGCTTCTCGCCACCCTAGTCGAGGACCTGCGCAACCGCATCCCACTACGCCAATTCGAAATCTTCGAACGGGTAAAACTCAAGCACCAGACACCCCAGTTCGTCGCCGAAGACCTCGGCATGCAAAGAGCCATGGTTGACCGCAACATCCACAAAGCCATGACAGCGCTGCGCGAACTCGCCTCCCACGCCGAATACCAAGAAGAGTTCTACGAATGATCATCCAAATTACAAAATCTAACATACCCATCCCATGAACCCAATCGACCTACTCAAGCGTTACGGCATCACCGATCTAACACCGGGTGAAGAAACTGATCTAGCCCGCGAACTTTCTGAGGCTTACCACATGGACGAAGCTGCCACCACCAGTCGTGACGTTCAGCGTATCGCCGAAAAAGTCCGTGCGCGATTGCAGCAAGTGGAGCCGGATATATCACCGGGTGTCGAGCGATAGCCGGAATGCAATGCAATGATCCCACTTTATCGAACTCCTGACGATGAGATTGAGCACGGCGAGTGCCCACATTGCAGCACCGCTTTGTCGATCCCATGCATCAGCATCGTCGACAACCTACGGAATCTGCGCTCATTGCTGGATGGCAGCCTCAACACCGAGACCTGCCACGGATGCGGTGAATCGGTCACCTTGCAGGAACCGGTGCTGGTGAACATGGTAGCGCACGGAATTGAAGGGATGATTTTCATGCCGCTTTCGTATCTTGAACAAGAATACTTTCCGGTGGAGGAGCTTGCCGCCCGGGATCTGATTGATCGGACATTCTTTTCGTTGGACGAACTCGCCCGGCAAGTCCGCGCGCGAATCCTGATCCACCAGTTGCATTTAGATACTCCTGTTAGATTCGGCATCGACGGTCACTGACTCAATACACCCGTAAAACTCATTTGAAGTTCATTGCGGGAGCGCGGGTTATCGCACTCTATTTCATGTTCTCCGCATGAAGCATGCGACATTAGCACGAGGTATTTTTTAAAATATTTTCACCCAGCTGGATGCGATTGCGGAAATATTAAAAATAAATTCTAACAGACTGTACATTTACAACTGTCGGCGCTAAAATTTTACTAATGTCGGCGCACCGCTGACAAACTATCACTCACCCCTTACGATAATGTCATCCGACAACACCGAAAAACTCGCCCGCCTTCTGCACACCTTCGACGCCCAGCGCCTCGGCGAGGGCGATGTTTCTGCCGGGGCTAACGTGCTTGCAGCTATGGCGTGCACGATTGCTAACGTCCACCGCCACGGTGCACACATCGCTGCGAATGATGGCTGGTCCTACCAAGTCGGTTCCAGCTTACTTGCATACGGACCGCTGACATCCGCTCTGGTGGCGGAGCGCGTCGTGAGCGTGCTCGCTGAATACCAGTCAAACCTAGATAGCCATTGCAATGAATGGGAGTTGGCCAAAGAAGCCTATTTTGGAGGCTTGGACAAACGCCCTCCCGATGGACGCTTCACCGTCAAGCCGAACATCCAATCGCTTAAAGCTCTGCATGAAGATATGACAGGCGAAGCGCGTGGCAATCTGGCGCAGCTTCTCGCGCCATTACCCAACCGCGGTAAGCGTGCCTTGTTGGAACGCCCGCTCATCTACGCCTCCGGAGCGCAACCGAAACGACTGCAATCTGCGCTCAAACGCAGCCATGTAGGCCAGTTGCTTGTGCATGATGTACTGCACAACCCATCCCAATGTGCCGACCTTAGCGATTGCTGCCTGCCGCTCATCGACGGCTGCTTGACAGTGGGCAGCAAGCAAGCCCGTCCTGTCAGCGGCCACACGCTGCTCAATGATCCATCGCAGGTGCTTGACGAAGTGTTGCGCAAAGGCAGTTCCGCAAGGCATCTGATGCTGCGTATGCCGTGGCTCGTGGATGGGTATGCCGGCCCGTCGTTGCCGGTTCCTACGAGCGTGACGAAACATCCCCAACTCGATCGCATGGAGGAACGCTTCCGTTTCGCTCTCGCCAACGCATGGATCACGCGTCTGGATTACTCCACCCAAAAGCCGAAGACGCTTGTTTACGATCTATCTCCTTACCAAGCACGATGGATCGCCTTCCTCCAGCAACAAGAGGTCAGCTTCCCGGGCATCAGCGCTGCTGCGCGTCCCTTGCTGGCAACACTTTTGTTCGGCCTGCATCTAATGTTTACGAGCCTTCCTAAGTCAGACGAAGTGGTTTACCACGTTGATGATGTGGAAGCACTCGCCCGCATCCTTGTCCAGCGCATGTGCAATGCCCGTGCCGTGATCTTTCATGACCCATTGAGGGAAAAGAGGGAGAGTAAACTCAAGACGATGTTCGAAAAGCTCACCACTGGTCCGATAAGCGTGCGCGATCTCGCTCGCAAGCATCACCGCATGCCCATGAACGAGGCGCGCGATCTACTCACCGAACTCGTCCTCCGGGGGGAGGTCAACCACCTTGGCGGCGACCTCTATCAGTCCGTTTTCACCACTTGGCAAAATAAAGTTCCAGCTCTCACCCTGGAAGCGTGATGGCCTCGCAACCGTCATGCCAACCGATCAAGGGCAACGTGCTGTGCCGCACCCCTGCCGAAGCGCTCGCGCGTTTTCTCCATGAAGGCACTGCGGACGATTACGAGCGCACCATAGCGATTGCCGCGTTCACTTTATCGCTTTGGCAGATCACTCAAGGGCCGATCACCCCCACTGTTCCCTCCGTGCTGCTGGTTCATGCCACCAACGATTCTGGTGGCGATCCGCTTGATGCCTTTGCCGGCGAGTTTGTTTTCCATGAGGTGTGCGAATTGGACCGACGGCTGAAGCAACAGGAAGAGACAGGTATTGAGCGCATGCTCGCGCATTCCGCAGACCCCGGTTCATCAATGAAAACGGCATTGTGGAGCGCCTACCATGGCGACGGTCCCGCCTACCGCTATGGCCGCGCGTGGTCGGATGATTACGGATGGTTGAGTGGAGCGGACAGCCGGATTGTGCTGCGACTTGATCAACCCGAAGACCGCAAGGCGTTGCGCAAAGACTTGCTCAGTAAATCCGACAAGCTCCGCGATCCCAAAGGCATCGATCATGATCGGCAAATGGTGCCCAAGCAGTTGGCACTATCCGGATCGTTGTCTGGACAGGAATGGGATCGACCATTGGTGGAAGCGCTGTTGAACGGCGGCTGGCCAGTGCTTTTCCTGCCGCACACAGCCACTGCTCCAATCGAAATCCCCTACAGCCCGGACCTACACTTGGTTTGTATGCAGGTAGCCGCCGCCGGATTACAATTTAAGCAGGTCACGGCGGAGTTGGTACTGCCGGACGATCCACGGATTCAGTATTATCACCGGGCGTTGATCAAGCGACTAGTCCACATGCCCATGGACTACTCCTTCAACACCCAGCGCATCCTTCGGGAACTTTGGCGCGTCTGCTTTCGTCTCGCCCGTGTCATTTGTGAACAGGGCGGCGACTCCAATGCTTTAACGCTAATCTCGCAGGATTTGTTCCGCAGCACGTTGCGGGCTATTGTGATCGGCGTGGCAAGCCTAGCCTATCATGGTTGGGGCTTTGACGCGGGGGTGTCGCGTGAGCGCGTGCAGCAACTCATGGAGCATCTACGCACCAACGGTCCGCAGACACGGCGTGATCTGCAACGGAAGTTTCCGCTGTGGTTGAAGTCAGGAAAACTCGACGACCTGCTCAAACGCCTCGTCGATGAGGGATTAGTGACATGCCCGGACACAGTGGTATTGGCAGTGCCGTTACCAGAATTTACCCAATGGCTTCACCGGAAGCAGGAGTTTCCAGTTGAAGGGTGTTTGAGCAGCCTGTTGCTCGGTAAGAAATGTCGACAGGAAGCACCATTACCTGCGCAGCCCTTGAAAATGAGGAGGGTGCGGAAACCTAAGGTCGCTGTGAAAGCAGTGGAGCCGGCCACAGAGACACGCAAGGACGCTGAAGAAACATCTGACGCAGCGTAGCGGCTCGGTGACTGTCAAACCCTTAAAGCCGGGCGCAGCGGAAGGAAACCTAGGTAAATCAAGGTGTGCGGGTTTTCAACATGCCCACGCTGTCAAAAAAGTGGCACACTGAACTTTGGGAGTATTAAAAATGCCGCCGACAGCGCTGACACCGCTGCATTAAGCTGCGAATGGTGATGCGAAGGGAAGTTTGTCAGCAGACGACATAAGGATTGAACTCACCCGGCAGCAGAGCGATCAACAGCCTCCATCGCAGCATGGTCCAACACGCCCTGTAAGTAGGCGAGCTTGTCACTGTTATCCGATAGTTCAGCCACAGCGGCATGGTGCAGTGCGATAATGGATTGGGCATGATGCACGTCCGCTTCAGCAATTGTCTCGACGTCCAAAAGCCATGAGGGTGCGCTAAACACCACTGGGTCTATCGTGAGGAAGGCGAAGCGGATGATTTCTTCGGGCGTCCTAACAGTGACCTCAAACGGCAACTTTGCCAACTCGCGCAAGCCGAGTCGTCGCAACGAGTCATTCAGTTTGTAGAATCCCCGTATACCCTTCATGGGAGTAATCATGCCCTTATTGACGAAGTCATGGAAGGTACTGCTGGCCAGTGGAGGATCGAAAAATCGCCCTATCACCTCAGCTCGCACTGCATACTCTGGATAACCAGTGGGTTCATTTTTTGATGACGATTTACTCATGCCGAGAGAATCAATCAATTCACTACTGATGTCATCGGCAAACTTCTACCTCAGGCCCAAAAATATTGCCCAAAACATTGCCCAAAATGCACCTGTTTTTCCGGATTTCGGCGGAATCTGTCGCAATCCCCCGGAAAACCACTAATCCCCACTAGAGGCATTTAAACCCATAAGTATAGGGTTTTTCATTGAAAAACAATGGAGCCGGCTAACGGATTCGAACCGTTGACCTACTGATTACAAATCAGTTGCTCTACCAACTGAGCTAAGCCGGCTAATCGCTATGCGATGCGCCAGCGGTTTAACTGCCTTCCTGCGCAAACGCAACGGGAATTTTGAAAATCATGACTTACCGGTTCTGGGAAAGAAGCGTTAGCAACATTCATCAAAACGTCGTTCCGATTGCAAAATGCCATGTGCCATCGGGTTCTCCTGTGTCTTGCGTCATGTTGTGCCCATACTCTAATCTGATCTGACCGATGGGTGAATTGACTCGTATCCCAAGTCCCGCAGCTATCTCCAGTCCGCCACCAAACAATCCTGAGTAGTTCCCAGAAAGCCCTCCTGCATCGATGAAACTCACCAAACGCAAGGGGCCAACTATGGGACGACTGAGCTCGTTCTGAATCGCCCAACTGATACTCCCTCCATATGGATCGCCACCGAAACTCGGACCCAATTCCCTTTCAGGATAACTTCTTACACTCCGAGAGCCTCCGTTAAATACCCGCAAATCGATGGGTAAATCTTGGATGTCTCCAGATGGGATCACCCATTGCAACGAACCACCGATTCCATACTGATACATTTTATTGATGGGATAATACCACGCTCCATCCACCCCCAGCTTCAGGTATCCATTCCTTTCTTCCCCTACCGCCAATCCAAGATGAGTCGGAAAACTCAAATGCCATCCCTTGGTGGTAATGACCGCGTTATCCCGATAATCCAAAGTTGGAATTATTCCTAATCTCAAATGACTGTAAACGTTATCGCCAAGTAAGGCAGAAGGTAACCCTTCCTCTTCAACGTTTACAAATGAATATCCTAACAAAGATACCAAAGAGAAATGATCATTCAGATCCCATTTCCACCGACTCTCCGCACCAGATTCTAAAGTTGTATAACCTTCGTAAGACTTGTTCATCGCATACCATCTTAACTCACGAGATGTATTTTCTCTCCACCAAGGATCTGCAATCTTCATCTCCCCCAATAAACCACGCGCGTTGATTTCAAACCCAGCGGTGAACGCCCTCAGCTCTCCCATGAAATTCCGATCCGTATATATTGATCGAAACAGCGGGCCGTCAAATGATCCAACACCAGCGGAAAGGGTAATCTCCCTCGCTTTCGTTTCCTCAAAATGCAAGGTCGCACTGATGCGTTTATTCGCAACCTGTTCGGTCTCGACCCGCACGGAACGATAAGCCCCTGTCGCTAATAAATCACGAATCGTCTGATTCATCCCAGCTTCATCATACCACTCACCTACCAACGGCTGCACAATCTTTTCGATTCGCTCTGATTTGGTTTTTTCTAAGCCCTCTGTCTTTACCTCTAAAAGCTTCACACGCGTCCCGAGTTCAATCCGGAAATTGGTATAATAGAGTTCATTTCCCAGACGACTCGTCATGATAATTTCCGCATCCGGATAACCCCGGCTAATGAAAGCCTCGACCATGGCTGCTTTGAGCTGATTGATCGTTTCCGTTGTCGCCCATTTTCCAATAAACGATTCCCATGTGGTCGCCGACCGTTTTACTCCTCGCCCGTCCGGACTATCCACAACTGGCGTCGCCATCTTGAATTGGGTTCCTCGGCGAACCTTCAACTTGATATTCATTTTTCCTGTTTCAGGATCGATCTGGTTAGAAATGAGGCTGACTTCAGCTTGCCAGTAACCCTCAGATTTTAATTGGCTAAGCACAAAATCCAAGCCCTCCGTTACATGATCTTCGCGATAAGGGATATCTCCCTGCTTCATCATAGATCGCTTTTCAAATGGCATCTTGAACAACTTCACCAAGGTTTCCACTTCACCCTCAGTTTCAATTTCAACATTTCCCAATGACCTGCGTATCCCCTCTTTCACTGACAACAAAATACGATTATTAGAAAGCATTTTTCCACTCACTTCGACTTCTGGATAACCATCGTTTCGTAAAATTTGCTCAACTATA
This sequence comes from Akkermansiaceae bacterium, assembly GCA_031374665.1. Lineage (GTDB taxonomy): Bacteria > Verrucomicrobiota > Verrucomicrobiia > Verrucomicrobiales > Akkermansiaceae > Luteolibacter. The sequence goes on from JANMGO010000005.1 coordinate 16,070, forward strand.
TACGCCGCATCGTTAGCGCGCCATGCACTTGCTGGTTTCTCCCGAATGTAGACCAGCCGACCCGCTAACAATTCTAAAATCTCACCATTCGATGTGCTTTCAAGCCCACGAATATGAATTTGCGTCTTCCCGTTTAATGAACCCACATTCATTAAGAAAATCAAACTCAAGAACCACCGTCGGAATTTTATAAATCCATAAAATGTCTGGATCGAACGAATCATTTGAATCTGAACCTCCATGTTACCATCATTCGCTGATCACCATCCTCGTTTACTCCAGCTGATACTGACCAACGTCTACTTAGCTTCACGGTCGCTGTATTGTAAGTGGTAGAACTATATGGATCTGGATCTGCAATACTGAAATCCACTTCATCTAACAGCGCAAGCAAGGGACGGAGTTGTTTGCCAAATCGGAATCTTCCACGCCTGAGTTCATCGATTAACAATTGCATCGCTCGCGAAGCCGCTACCTGCGAGTTCTCTAGACCCGCAGACGTTGTCCCCGTGGCCAACAAAGTCATAATCTCTTCTTTCGGTAATGGTGGTTGTGAAGCCAAAACCAATTGCGGATCCGATGCTCTTCCATATGCATAAATATCCACTTGATAAGGCCGCGGGTTAGCATTCGCTCGAATCTCAATACTCGGATCAAATCGCATGGCCTCATTGAAAGTCAAAACCCCTTCACTCACCCTCAACTTCGTTAGCGGCAACCGAATCAACGCGTTACGAATTTTTGCATAACCGTTAGGTATGGGATCGCCTAGATTTCCACTAATACCAACAGCCACATCGATTTCTCCTTCGCCAAGATTTCCCCGTATCAATATCGGATCGACCGTTTTTACAGAAACATCAGCGGTCCATTTTCTGAAAGCCTCAGGCACTTTTTCCCCAATATTTTTCACGACATCCACAGCTGGCAATTTTGCGGGCTTTGGTCCTAAAAACGGTTTGCCGATTGGGATAAACTCTAGGTCTTTGTAAATAATACTGTCGATGATTCCAACCTCCCCGCTGATCCGAGCCGTATCGAGCCGTCCCTTCACCTTGAAATCCATATGGCTACGCATGATCAAATACTCATTTCTCACCAAGGGAACACCTCTACCTCTAACATTAAAGTCGATCTGACTACCATTCGGTCCCAGATCCTTATCAAAATTCAACGAACCATCTAAATTGATAATTCCACCTGATAAATCATTGACCGAACCCTTGATATTAATCTGCTTCAGATCCGATTTCAGATTTAAATTCACCCCCTCAAAATCTGGAATGGTCTTGTTCTTCATCCGCACCCGACCGTTACTGAGATCTAAGTTCGCCATGATTTTCGGGCTGCCGACCGTGCCAGAAATATCTGCATAACCGACAACCTTCCCTGAAATTTCCTCCGCTTGTGGAATCAAAGCCTGAATTCTCGAAAGCTCTAATCTGGGTAACAGGAGCTTTCCTGTAATCTTCTCCGCCTCTAAACTCCCGGCTTGCTCCACCCACTTCTTAGGAAGGAATGGCATCGATGCTACAAAGCTAGCTGGCGGATAATCCTCAACCAAAACTTTGGTATCTACGTTTACCAATCCATCTTTGGCTTGGAAATTCACCACCACATCCGCACTCGGTAACGAAGACTGGTTCACAGGTTTAATATCTCTCAACCACAAACTCGCTTTCACCTCAGGAGCCGCAAATCCCCCACTCAACTCAATCTCCACTTCACCCGTTGAAGCGGGATCTAACTGTTCAAAACCACCCACCCACGGCCTGAGCTTCGAGAACGATATCACTTCGGATTTTAACTTAAAGTCCAGAACCCCATCATCTCTCGAAATCCAAGATTTCAGCTCGTTGAAATTCTCCGGCAAAGAAATTTTTCCACTCCCAATCGCTATCTGATCCTTTCCATCAAACCACTTGAAATGACTCAGAGTCAGCAAGTTTTCATGGATTGTTGCATCTAACTCAATTTGTTGACCCTCGCTTTTGATCACCCAACCTCCCACCAAAATATCCCCCGGCCATGCGTATTCGAATTCTCCACTTCCACTAACCAAAGGTCTTCCGCGTGCCTGCCACTCTACCGAAATATCAGAGGTTTTTCCTTTATGTATCCTATTCTTGAAATCTCCCGATCCATTCCAGACACCATTCATGACACCCGATCCCGCCCACTGCACACCCATGCCCTCAACCCAAGGTCTCATGATTTCAGTCCTGAAACTTTCAAATTCCGTATGCTCTTCATAAGTCTTACGCCCGAAATGATAATTGCCCGAAATCTCAAGACCCTCAGCGGTGAATGATTTCACGTTGAGTTGCTTGTCGGAATAATCAGCGATCAACCGAACTGGAACCACGTTCGGATCGAGTGCATCCAAACTCAAATCCCCCGCCACCGACTGAAATCCACCATCAAGATTTAATTTCAATTTTCCGCTTAGCTCACTCTTTGGAAAGCTCGAAAAATCCTTCTTCCAATTATACTTTTTTTGCAATGCGACGAAGAACTCAGCAGCTCTTTGAATTTTTATATCTCCTTCCATCGATGGAAATACAGATACTTCAGCCGACTTGTTAATCGTCTCACTCGTAGCCAAAAAGGAAAATTCCGTATTCATGCTCACACCATCCAAATTCGCAGTGAGCTTACCTGCCGTATCCAAATCAAGATTCACGTTGAGCACTGGAAAATTCCAATCTGCATATGAAGCATCTGTTAGGGAACCTGACGCATTTATCTTTCTCTGATTCGATTTTAGGATTGGATCGATAGCTACCATGGAAAACGAATTCACTTTACCAGCGAGCGGTAGTTTCAAACCAAACCCATCCATCGATTTCTTTAAATCCAAGCTTCCCTGTATGAGTTTAACTCGTGCTTCTTTGAATCCAGGCTCCACCACCAAATCAAACATCGCATTCTCCAAACGAAACTGACTCAGCACTTCAACCTCTCCATTCTCTGGCAATTTCACCACCAAATCCCTAACGCCAAACTCCGGCAGTAAATCAAATTGATCCAATCTCACTTCATCTTTCAACCATTGGATCTCCGCTTGCTGAGAAACTGTACTTCTTCCCGTCGCATCGGTTACTTTACCTGAAACCAATTGATACCTATCCTCACCCGCAAGATGTTTGAACGCACCACCCTCGAGGTTAAGCAAACGTTCGCCATTCTTATTCACTCGCACATTCACGTCTTGAAAATCCAATCCCATCGGCATCAATCGTGATCTCATTACAGCAAGTGCTTTGCTAAGCTCTTGAAAATTCACTGGTCGCTTGGATTCATCTTCGCTCTTTACCAGTTGTATATCCAAATGAACTCCATCACCTTTGATGTTTCGAATTTTCCCTTTGAGGATTTCACCCATCACATAGTCCACATCCAAGTCATCGATCTTCATTTTAGCAACCAAGCCATCACTTCGCAGTTTTACATCTGAGAAATCTAATCCACTAAAAAGTGTGCCTGAAATCTTCAGATCAACTTCAAATCCTGCCTTCTCCAAGTAGCGCGCAACGATCTTGGGACCTAACCACCTTACACCATAACCGTTGAGCCAGACAGCTACCCCTAATAAAACAACAGCACTCAGCAAACCCAAACGCAGCAGTCTAAATAGACAACCACTAGGTTTTTTGGGTATTGGATTCGGTTGTGCATTTACATCTGCCACTCGTGCAGACTAGCGCAGATAGATCCGAACTCCACCGTGTAACCTTTTTGCAAGATAGGCAAATACCCTACCTAGAATGTTGTATGAAATTCACTTCGCAGGCTCTTCACTCTTCTTTTTGTAAGTGCTCTGCACGTAAACTTCGCGCAACTCCTTCAAACCGATTTCACAAGGGCTCTGCGCCATGAGGTCGGCTCCCTTGTTATTTTTCGGGAATGCGATTACTTCACGGATGCTGTCTTCTCCAGAAACCAACATCGCGATGCGATCTAGACCAAGAGCCAAACCACCGTGCGGAGGCGCGCCGAAACGGAATGCATCCAAAATGTGCGCGAACTTGATTTGTTGCTCCTCTGGGCTCACACCAAGGACTTCGAACATTTTCGCTTGGAGATCTTTTTCATGAATCCGGATCGATCCACCACCGAGCTCGTAACCATTCAGAACGATGTCGTAGGCAACGGCACGGACGTTGGCGTAGTCGCCTTTTTCTAATAACTCGATATCTTCAGGATGAGGACGAGTGAACGGATGATGCACCGCGGCCCAATGACCCGATTCCTCATCATGGGCTAGCAGCGGGAAATCAACGACCCAGAGGAAATTGAAAGCGGTGCTATCTTTAAGCAGTTCCATCATCACCGCGCATTCGCTGCGGACCCGACCTAAGATCGTGCTCACGCTCTCGCGTGAACCGGCGGCGAAGAACACGATATCGCCTTCTTCGAGGTTCATTTTTGCGGTGACTGCCTCTTTCTCAGAATCGGAGAAAATCTTCCAAAGCGGGCTCTTGTATTCACCGTTTTCCAACTTGATGAACGCGAGGTTTTTCACTGGAAGCCCTGCTTGCACAGCAATCTCGTTCAAACGATTCATCTGGCCCGTGGTGACACCAGCGAAGCCTTTCGCGTTGATGGCACGAACCACTCCACCGCCATCTAAAACACCGCGGAAAATTTTGAATTCGGTCGCGGCAAAGACATCCGCCAGATCGGTGATCTTTATTTCGAAGCGTGTGTCGGGTTTGTCCGAACCGTAAATATCCATCGCATCGCGATAAGTCATGCGTGGAAACTCATTCGCCAAATCAATATCGAGACCCGCTTTGAACATCGCGCGCAGCAAGCCTTGCACGATCTTGATGATGTCTTCTTGTCCCACAAAACTCATTTCAAGATCGATCTGTGTGAACTCTGGCTGACGGTCCGCACGCAAATCCTCATCGCGGAAACAACGGGCGATCTGGAAATATTTTTCCACACCGGCCACCATCAACAGCTGCTTGTATTGCTGCGGTGCTTGAGGAAGAGCGTAGAATTTACCCGGGTTCAAACGCGATGGCACAAGGAAATCGCGCGCACCTTCTGGCGTTGGATTGGAAAGGATAGGCGTCTCGATTTCATAGAATCCTGTGTCATCGAGGAAACGGCGAGCAGCCGATGTGATCTTGCTGCGCTGACGGATGTTTTTGTTCATCCGCGGACGACGCAGATCGAGATAACGGTATTTCATCCGGATATCTTCGTTGGAAAGTTCCTTATCAAGCTGGAACGGCAGAACATCGGATTTGTTGACGATCTTCAGTTCGCTAGCAACGACTTCAAGTGCTCCAGTCGACATCTTGTCATTCTCCGCACCTTCGAGACGCTTGGAGACTTTGCCTTTTACCTGCACCACATCTTCTTCACGCAGGCTGTGGGAAAGCTGTGCAACCTCCGCACCTTCTTCAGGACGGAAAACGCATTGGGTCAGACCTTCACGGTCACGCAAATCGATGAAGATAACTCCACCGTGATCGCGGGCTGAATTCACCCATCCAATGAGAGTGACTTCTTTTCCGAGATCACTCTCTCTCAATTCGTTACAATGATGACTACGCATGTTCTTAAACTCTGATTGATAAATTATTTCTTACGCGAGCAACGGTCCATCCGGCTCGGTTAAACGCTTCGTGATCCAATTCACTAGTTCCGAAGCCTGGCAATATTCTTCCTGTCTGCTGGCGAGGTTTTTGATTTTCACCGATGGAAATTCAGCATCCACGATCACCGCGAAACGCGCACCGCATTTTTCCGCTGCTTGAAATTGTTTGCCGACCTTTGCCACCGCGAGCGGTAGATCCACAGAAACTCCGGCACGACGCAACAACGTCACCAACGCCAACGCATCGGCGCGCACGGCTTCATCGGGGATAACCATGTAAACTTCGCAACCCGCGGCATTGCGCTGCAACCAAACTTCCATCTGCATCGCAGTATGCGTGGTTTCTTCGATGAGATTGCGGATGACATAATCTCCCATCGCAAATCCCGTCGCCGGCATATCCACGGCGCCATCGGAAATAGTTTTCACCAGAGTGTCATACCGACCCCCACCCGCCACTGCGCGCATGGATTTCTTCGAGTCGAAAATTTCAAACACTACTCCAGTATAGTATGCCAATCCACGCACGATCGATAAATCCAACTCCACGAAAGCACCGAATCCACGTGCTTTGAGATCCGTTAGAATTTCTTGGAAAGATCCTTCCGCATCCTGTGGATTTGCGACGAAGCTTTTCACTTCTTCCAAAGTCGCGCCGAATTTTGCGAGCTTCTCGGTAAGCACCTCAGGCTTTTCGCGCTCCAGCTTGTCCACCAAGTTGAGGAAATCCGGCATCGCTTCATCGCTCACGCCACGAGCTTGGGCGAATTTCACCCAAGCATTCCGATCCGAGATGCGGACCACAAAATCTCCCTCCACAAAGCCAAACGAAAGCATCGTCTCAACCGCCAACGCGATCAATTCCGCATCCGCTCCCGGACCCGCTTCACCAAGAATATCGACGTTGAACTGATGAAACTCACGACCCCTGCCCTTTTGCGGTTTTTCGTAACGAAAGCACTGACCGATCTCGAACCATTTGAGCGGTTTCGGATACTGCCGCTGTTCGGCCGCCGCGATCCGTGCCAGCGATGCTGTCACTTCCGGACGAAGAGTCACGTCCCGTCCGCCCTGATCCTCAAAACGAAACAACTGCGAGGAAAGCTCACCGCCCGATTTTTTCAGATACAATCCGGTGTCTTCCAGAATCGGGGTTTCATACTCCACGTACCCGCAGCGACGCGCCACATTCCGCCAGGTCTCGAACAAATAATTACGCACCGCGCATTCACGCGGAGTGAAGTCACGGAAACCGGGAAGTGCTTGAAATGTCGATCCTGCCATTGCGGGTGCGCGACAATGAACAGCCCTCCTGACATATCAAGCCTTTACGTGGTTGGTTTTCCGTAGCTGCCCAGAACCGCTTCAACTTCTTCATCCACAAGTATTTCGAAAATAATTTCATCTTCACCCAAAAAAACCTTGCATCAAATCCATGCCTCAGCTTTCTTACCGCCCGCACCGCGACTAACGACCCGTTCGTCTATCGGTTAGGACTCCAGGTTTTCATCCTGGCAAGAAGGGTTCGACTCCCTTACGGGTCGCCATTTTTATGGAAAAAAGCCTCCGATCAGAGCATCGTCTCCCCGGAGGCTTTTTCATTCCCATCAACTCTTCCGATTCTTGACTACCAAAGAAAAAGTCGCAGCTATCACAGCTAAGAAAGGTCCCGGCTCACTCGCCGCGCTGACCTGCTACGACTATCCTATGGCGCGCCTGCTCGACCAAGCCGGCACTGACATCCTTCTCGTCGGCGATTCACTTGGTATGGTCGTCCTTGGTTTTCCTGATACCACACACGTCACGCTCGCCCACATCCTTCACCACCTCGAAGCCGTTGCCCGCGCGAAACCTGCCGCACTCGTCATCGGAGATTTACCGATTCATACCTACGACACCCCGGAACAAGCCCTTACCACCGCACAAGCCCTTGTGGCCGCGGGAGCAGATGCCGTGAAGCTCGAAGGTGGCCTCCGCCAAGCGGAAAAAGTTCGTGCCATCACCCAAGCCGGCATTCCCGTTTGTGGTCACCTCGGGATGCTGCCTCAACGCGTCCTCGAAGAAGGCGGATACCACAAAAAAGGCAAAACCCCCGAACAAACCCAAGCCATCCTTGAAGGAGCCAACGCCCTCATCGATGCCGGAGTGTTCGCCATCGTCCTCGAATCCGTCGCACCCACCGCCGCACGGATCATCACCGAATCCATCTGCGTTCCCACCATCGGCATCGGTTGCGGAGAATCCACCTGCGATGGTGAAATCGCCGTCATCACCGATCTCATCGGCTCCTTCCCATGGTTCGTCCCACCCTTCGCCAAGCCCGAAGCCAACCTCTCCAATTCCATTATCGAAGCCGCTCGCAAATACATCGCCCGCGTGCGTGAACAGGGATCGTGAAACATTCTTCCTTGGAGTTTAAAGTTTAGAATTTAAAGTTTCATGCTCCTCTACGTCCACATCCCCTTCTGTCACCGGATCTGCCCGTATTGCTCTTTCTACAAGCACACTCCTGGTAACACACCGATACCCGATTTCATCCAAGCTATCGGACAAGAGGCCTCAGGGAGAAAAGGTTCTCGTTCTCTTTCACCGATCGAAACCCTCTACCTCGGAGGTGGCACGCCTTCCATGCTCTCGTCCAAGCACCTGAGCGATCTCTTTGATTCACTGAGGGAAAATTTTGATTTATCCCAAATCCAAGAAATCACGCTCGAAGCCAACCCCGCCACGTTCGATCTAAAAAAAGCCAGCTTGTTTAAATTCCTCGGCGTGACCCGTGTTTCTCTCGGCATCCAATCGTTCACTCCACACGTCCTCGAAACTCTCGGTCGCGAGCATTCTCCCGAGCAAGCTACCGAAGCTGTCCACACCCTCCGCGAGGCAGGAATCGATTCCGTGAATATCGATCTCATGTTCTCCATTCCCGGTCAGTCGCTCGCCGACTGGGAAAGCACCTTGCGACATGCGGTTTCTCTGAAACCTGATCATATCTCCGCCTACAACCTCACTTACGAGGAAGACACCGCGTTTTTTGATTCGCTTCAAAACGGCACCTATCAAGAAAACGAAGATCACGATGCCGATCACTATCACCTCGCCGAGCAAATTCTAACAGCAGCAGGATTCGATCACTACGAAACCTCGAACTACGCCCAACCCAACCACCACTCTCGTCACAATCAAGGTTACTGGATGGGCAGCGATTATCTAGGCCTAGGCCCCTCTGCCGTTTCTACGTTAAACGGCACCCGCGACAAAAACATTCCCGACACCGCCGCCTACATCCGCCAAGTTTCCAGTCTCGGAAACGCCATCCACGAAACGGAAATCCTCACCCCCGCCCAACGCCGCATCGAACTCATCGCGCTCGGCCTACGAACCACCAAAGGTATCCCCCTTGAACTGTTAGGTAACGCATCCTTGGATAAAGCCCATACCCTCGCCACCGAGAACCTCCTCAAACTCAGCGAAACTCACCTCTCCCTCACCCAACTAGGCCGACCTCTCGTCGATCCCATCGCAGCGGAGTTAATCTAAGCGCGTGGCTGGAACATTCTGTTCCAGAAGCTACTCAACCCGCATCATCTTCCTCAACCCCATTCGCATCCTGTGCAACTTCCTCTTCTTCGAGTTTACGGAAATGGATTTGTCCGACGCGGCGGCCATCGGTGCTGGTGACTTTAGCTTCGTAGCCAAGGATGACGAGGGTTTCGCCGACCTCTGGGAAGCGCTCAAGTTTTTGGGTGATGTAACCACCGACGGTCGTAACTTCGCCGCTTTCCAGATAAAGCTCTGGAACGTAGCCTTCTAAATCGTTCAGCGTGACGGAGCCTTCCACCACAAATTCTTCATCGTTGATCCGCACGAATGAAGAATGTTCGTTATCGAACTCATCTTGAATATCACCCACTAACTCCTCGATCACGTTATCGAGGAACACGATGCCCACAGGTGTTCCAAACTCATCCACTGCCATCGCCAAGTGCGCGTGCTCTTTGAGGAAAAATTTCAACAAACTATCCAGCGGCATGGTGTCGGGAACCATTTTTAATTCGCGTTTGATACGCATCAAATCCGGATCCGGATCGTTCATCAGTGTGAACAAATCTTTGATGTGAATCAGGCCAATCGATTGATCGATATGTCCTTTCACCAGAGGAAAGCGGGTGTGCTTGCTGCGTATCGCAATCGCCAAGGTTTTTTCAAATGGTTCATCTGCATCTAACACGACGACCTCGTTGCGCGGGGTCATGACATCACGCACCCAAAGTTCATTGAGTTCTAACGCATTGATCAAAATTTCGCGTTCCGTATCCGTGACCTCTTTGAATTTTCCGGAATGGGTCACCAAAATCGCTAACTCCTCAGCCGAGTGGACATGCTCGCTCTCGCTGATGGGATCGATGCGGAATAGCGTCTTTAACAACCAGTTCGCCGTTCCTTGGAAAAAGCGAATGACCCAGTAGAAACTTTTATAAAACACATGCAAAGGTCCGACCAATAACATCGTGGTACCAACAGAACGGCGGATCGCAATCGATTTAGGCATCAACTCACCCACTACCACATGCAAGAAGGTGAATGATGCAATCGCGATTATAAAAGAAATCATCGAAACCGGACTGAACTCTATTCCAAATAGATTCGCATTTTCAGGCATCCCTATCATGAAGAGTAATGGCGAAACCAAAGCTTCCACGAAGGGTTCACCCAAGAAACCCAGTGCGAGAGAAGCGATCGTGATTCCCAGTTGGTTTGCCGAGAGATATCCATCCAAATTCTTCACCACATGGATCGCCCGCAAGGTATCTGCTCCTGTTTCTTTTCCATGCGACTCCAACTGACTTGGGCGAACCTTGACGATGGCGAATTCGGAGGCCACGAAGAACGCGTTCAACAATAGGAAGAAAACGATGCCTGCAAGATATAGCATCGCTTTTCCAAAAGTTGGAAACTCGTGGATGATGTTCGTGCTGGCTAGAAGCGCGTTATTTAAAAGGTCAATATTCACTGGATGATCAAAGTTTTTCGTAGACCCCTTGGTCCCGTTTTTCTAAAACCGTAAATCCGGCTTTCTTCGCGTCAGAAACCGACAGTGGCTTCGTAACACGCGGGGTGTTGATTTTTGAAATCACTTTTTTAATCGGGTGCTTGCAAATCAGGCAGCACTCGAGAGCTTCACGGTCAACGGGCCGTCTCAGCTCAAATCCACGTCGGCAGACTCTACACGATCGCTCTGGATCGTCAGGGGCTTCGGAAACGTATTCGTAAATTGGCATTGGAGAAACGCGGGAGCGGGTAGTTTCCGTCCCACGTTTAGTTCATGCGGCAGAGTAACCGCATGAACCAACTGTATTACCAGCTGGATTTCGTCACACCTGGCAGAAGACCTGCAGATGCGTATTCACGGAAGGTGATCCGGGAAAGTTTGAAACGGCGAAGGAATGCACGGCGACGGCCAGTGATTTCGCAACGATTTACTACGCGGGTCGGGCTAGCATCACGTGGAAGCATCGAGAGACCAACATAGTCTTTCTCAGCCTTCAGCTTGTGCCTGAGGTCTGCGTATTTATCAACGGTGTTCTGTTTGCGCTTGTTGCGGGCGATCCAACTTTTCTTAGCCATAATTCGGGGCGGTTTGATACCCGACACAGCCAACCGTGCAAGCGCAAACTCGCATTTATTTGGAAAAAGTTGAAAATTGACGGCTTTTCCCAGTTTTTGGGTGGGTTATGACCTGTAGATGACCTCCTCCAGATACAACCCATCGGCGGGTGCGCACAACGGCGCTTTTCCGTGTGGAAGGCCTGCCGGTTGATCCAATAACAACGCGAGATCGTCCAATCGCAGCCTACCCTGGGCGGCTTTAATCGCAGAACCCACCAGCATTCGGACCATTTTGTAGAGGAAACCATCGCCGTGAAAACTCATCCGGTAGCCGTCGGGAAGAGTCGTCAGCTTCGCTGAAAACACCGTGCGCACATAATCCGTCTCCTCGTCCTCGTTTCCGCGATACGCCGCGAACGCATGGAAATCATGTTTTCCCTCAAAACATTTCAACGCCTGCTCCAACACATCCGCATCCAGCAAACGCGGTAAATGCCACGCCAAGCCCGCTTTCAACGGCGGCAACACCGGATCGGTGCAGACATCGTAATAATATCGTTTTCCTATCGCCGAGAACCGACTGTGAAAATCCGCCGAAACCTCCTCGCAAGCCATCACCCGTATCGTTGCGGGCAACTTGGTATTTAACGCCGGAACCCAGTTGTAGGGATTCATCGTCGAGTCCACTGGTGCATCGAAATGCGCCACCTGCCCAATGGCATGCACTCCCGTATCGGTCCGACCCGACCCGTGCATTTTGATCGTTTGCTTCGCGGTTGCTTCCAACGCCTCATTCAGAAAATCCTGCACCGTATTTCCCCCAGCCTGCGTTTGCCAGCCGAGAAACGGTCGCCCGTCATACGCGATGGTGAGTTTCAATCTCATGAAATCTCCTCCATCCATCGGTTTAAAATTTCCACCGCCGCCGCTTGATCGATCATCGCCTTTTGCTTGCGAGCGTTCTTGCCCGCCTCACGCAGTTTTTCAGACGCATCCATGGTCGAATAAGTTTCATCCACAAAAACCATTTTAAGATGCGGCAACATCCGCGAAAGCTTCGCTGCGTAATCCCTGACTTTCTTCGCCGAATCCCCTTCCGAACTATCCAACCTCAAAGGCAAGCCAATGACCAAGGTCTTAGCTTTTCTCTGCGAAGCGATGTCTCGAATCCGCGCCAACCCATCTGATCCATGCGTCAGATCAATCGTCTCCACCGGATGCGCCATGATTCCAAAATCATCCGTCGCCGCGATACCGATCCGCGCCCCCCCATAATCCACCCCCAACGCCGGATGCGGCGATGCTTCATGAAAATCTTCAACTTGCGGTTCTTGTTTCAATGCGCCGTCAGCTTTCCCACACATCGCTAAATATTCAAGACCAGCCTTTCCACTACGCCAGAATTGATTTTTGAACATTAACCCTTCGTCTTCAAACTATCATTCGCCGCCAGCCACGCCATAAACGTATCCGCTGCAGCTTCTGAGTTCATCACGGGAATACCACCCGCTGCTTTCACACGTTCCGCATCACTGTTTTCAAATACTCTCGCGACCACAGGCACGCCGCGCACATGACGCAAAACGGTCAACGCATCGCCCACTCTTCGCATCGATGCGATGACAAGCTTCGCATCTCGCGCACCGGCTTTTTCCAAGACATCAACCTCAGCTCCATCGCCCCTGATAAACGCGATGTTCTTACCAGCCAACGCCCGGCAAACCGCCGCGTCGTCATCGACCACGACCACTTCTTCGCCTTGGGCTAACAACGGCTTAACCGTCCACATCCCTGCCGATCCAAAACCGAGGATCAACACGTGCCCTTTCGGTGTCTCCACCCGTTTGCTTTTCTTTCTGAGCGGATGATACGGCAGCAGAAAATTTGCGACCGCTTCCCTACCTAAAATCGGGGTCATCACCATGGTCATCACGGTGGTTAGAGCTAAGACCGAAAAGGCGTCTTGGCTCACATGACCGAGCACCACCCCACTCAGACCCAAGAGCAACGAATACTCACTCGTCTGCGCTAACAGCAACCCGGTTTCAATCGCGGCTCGCGCATTGAGTCCGCGCCACTCAGCGACCAACGCAACCAAAGGCGGTGTCACGAAAATCACGACCATCGAATAAATGGCCGCCTGCATCCAATGTTCTAAATCTGGGACACCGAGCAACGCACCGAGTGCGACGAAGAACATCGCATGGAAAAAATCGACCAGTGAAGACAATTGCCCGCGCACCAGACCATTGAGAGGAAACGCCGAAAACACAAATCCCCCAGCGAACGCACCGGATATCAACGGCAGCCCTAACCACGAAGCCACACCCACGAAACCTAACAACACCGCAACCAACCACAGCAGCAAGTTCTCTTCATCCGGTTTGAATTTGAAAACCATTTTCGGGATCACGAAACGTTGCGCAACCCATGCCACTCCACCCATCAGTAACACTTCTAGCAGTCCCCTCCCGACATTCCATCCCCCGCCATCGACCCGTGAGAGAATGACGATCAACAACACCAACGCCACATCTTGAAGCAGCAGAACTCCAGTCACCACCCGACCGTATGGCTCAAACATCGCTCGACGCATTTGTAAATGTCGCAGCACCACGAGAGTCGAGCTCGCCGCTAATCCACCGCCCACGTAAACCGCCTCAAGTGTTTCTACGCCCATCCACTTGGCGCACAGAACTCCAATTCCCATCGCCAGTAAAAACTGCACCGCAGCTACCCATACCACCGCTTTCCCAAATTTTTTGAAACGTTTTGGATTGAGCTCTACACCCGAAGAAAACACCAAGAACACCAAGCCCAACTCAAGCATGTTCATCGATCCCGCGCTGTTACCTAAACGTAATTCGGTCGGCACCAAACCCGATAAACTCAGCGACATCCCAGTCGCAATCAGCACGGGAACCGATGGCAAACGAAAATATTTCGCCACCCCGTATGCAATCGCTGCCGCGCCGAGCAAGATCGCGAATATATTCATTTCAACACCTCCATTTCTTTCAGCTTGGCCAACTGCGCCTTCACTCCGTCGACTTTAGAAACCATCAAATAATCGGTCTCCAGATCTAACAAGTTATCCACCACGGAAAGATCCACCACGTGAATCGCACACGGCACATTCACACTTTTTGCTCGATACGCTAGCAAGTCATTCGTCTCCTCAATTTGCAACGCCGAGACAATCAGCTTCGCCCGTGAGTAGCCCGCCTCTTGCAGAACCGAAAGATAACCCACACTCCCCAACAAAGATTTACCCGGCAGTCCTTCAAGCTTCGCTGGATCGGTATCCACCGCCAAGACATCCTCGCCTTTCTCCACCAATCGCCGCACCAGTGCCCGACCCAACGTATTCATCCCAACCACAATGACATGCCCATCTAAATTCTCACCCACATGCACAATTCTATCCCTGATCTCTGGCTTCCCATCGAGAAACTTCCATTTCAACAAACCCTTTTTCAGCGACCACGCATACAGCCCGTGGTTGTAGATGATCATGTAAGACGAAACCGCAATCGTCACCACCCCGACTAAAGCGGAAACCAATAGAATCTCCCCCCCGATCAAACCCTTGCTCATCGCCAGCCCCGCTAAGATAAACGAGAATTCACTGGTTTGCGCAAGAGTCGCGCCTGTTAGAAATGCGGTCTTCCGTCCATATCCAAGCCATCCCAAGATCCCGAGAAACAACAGCGGCTTGACGACTAATACAAAGGCGGAAAATCCAAACACCGCTCCCAAGCTATTAGTCGCACCCGTTAAATCCATGCGTATTCCCAGCGTCACGAAAAACACCGCGATGAAAAAGTTCATCAACGGATTCACCCTGCGGCGTAAGTCTTCGTTATAAGGAAGTTGCGCCAAACTCATGCCTGCAAGAAACGCCCCAACCTCCACGGAGAGATCAAAATAATGCGCGCCCAGAACCATCAGAAAGCACCATGAAAGCGCCCAAATCAACAGCACATCCGGCGATCTCGCTGCCCATTTGAACGGTTTGGGCAAAAGATATTTCGACGCGATCAATGCCACGACCAACAACACCGCCATGCCGCCGAACGCTTTCAACAATCCCTGTCCCACCACCGCGATATCCACGCCCCCGGCATCGCCTGAAAATCCTGCCAAGAAAGTCAGCAGCACAATCACCACCACATCCTGCACCAACAAAACCCCTAACCCAATCCGACCATACAAACTTTCGAACTCACCCTTTTCCTCTAACAATTTCACCACCACCACCGTGCTGCTGAATGTCAGCGCCGCCGCCATAAATAAGCTTGGCGCCAGCCCGAATCCCATCGCCTTCGCCAACAAGAACCCGAGTCCTGCCGTTAAAACCACCTGCATGAAACCCGCGATCAACGCCACTTTTCCCACATCGCGCACTTTTCCTATGCTGAGCTCCAGACCCACCAGAAACAGCAGCAACGCAATCCCCATCTCGGAAACCAACTCCAAGCCTTGCTTCACCCCCACCCAACCCAACACGGGGCCAATCAAAATTCCACAGAGCAAATACACCACAATCGCCGGCATACGCAGCATCCGACCTGCCATCACCATCACCGCAGCGCAGATCGCAATAATTCCCAAACTCTGTAAAAAACCGATTCCAGCCATAAGCCAACGCTGTGTTAGTGACTGAAATCAATCACGTCGAGAAAAGAGGCTTAAATTTCAAAATTCAATTTTTGAGAAGTTCCGAGGTGTGGCAACCAGAAAGGAAGCTTTGAGGTAGGGGTTTACCTCATTCGACAGGCGGCAAGACCTGCACGACGAGTGAAGAGTGCACCGAACAAAAAAAGTTTCCGGCTGCGCAAATAAACAACAAAAACAACCATGAAATCCTACCTGATCGCCGCAATCCTGACACCGCTCTTCTTCGTTTCCTGCGAGCAGAAAAGCGTCACAGTCAATCCGCCTGACGAGAACAACGAGACGACCATCATCAAGGAAGCCCCAGCGACCAAGGAGAAAACGACCGAGACCAAGACGACCCTCGGTCCTGATGGCAGGGTCCTCGAGAAGAAAGAGACCATCGAGGAGAAGTAAGACTCCCCACCTACTCCGCAAGGAGTTTCCTTAGCTGGCCGTGCCCCCATGCGCGTCCGGCATTTTTATTGCCCGCCTCCCATCAGCGTGCGGCGGAGATGGAAGCTCGAGTTCAAACTGGAGCGTTACCCACCGTTGAATGTGGCATCTTGTTAGCTCTTTAGTTTTTGTTGGGATCGTCAGCGGGGTGACTAATAAATCGTTTCGACTTATCGTGCGCAAGAAACTTTTTCTTCAGCATCTGCGCAGATTCATTGAGTTCGGCAGGCGCTATCACATTCAAGGAGTAGTTCTCAATCTGATTCAAAGTGGCGGTCATCCGAATGCACTCCAAAGCAAACACGATCAGTGACTCTTTCGGACCATCATACATACTCTTCGGAATACTCAGATTCGACAGATTAAGCGTAATGGTCACCCCATCCTTATTTAGCTCCCCGCCAATCTTGACTCCCGCCGCCGACAAGAGATTGTGATCCTCCATTTTCTCTTTGGAGTTTGTTGGTGGGAAATGCGGGGAACAAATGAATGCCATACACGTGGGCTCGCCGGAGAAGGCGTATTTGTCGTGGCAATAAACCTTCTCAAATCTAGGAGTGTCACCAGCCAGCCCCGTAAGCGCTTGGACGCTGTATGTGACCGCGTTCTCGCCAGCTGTAGCCGTGCCGCCAATTAGCACGGCCGAAGTAATAAATGAGAGTAAGCAGCGCATGTGTTTCATTTCTGGAGCGTTAGAGCTCATCCACGGCGGGATGGAAGCTCGAATTCAAACAGGAAGCTTTCCCGCCGTTGGATGCAGCGACTTGTTCTGTGGTTGTTTTTGTTGCGCTTTGCCAGTTGTGACTGACCTCACCAAAAAGAAGATCCCCTCGATAGACCTCAAACCTATGAATTAAGTCGTGCTTCGCTAACTCTTCCTTCAAACGCTCGGCTGCCTGTATCAGGTCGCCAGGAAAATCAGCGTCACCATAAACAAGATACTCGACATCCGAGCATCTCTCGAAAATCAGACGTCCATCGTGTCCGAGATCGACTCGGATGTAATGACCATCAGTATAATGCGAGGACTCCCGAATCTCCGAACGATCAAACACCGCTGCGACGATTGGAAGCAAGCCCAAGAGTGGTAGATCCGTCATTATCTGCCCCGCAAGGTTCGTATCAGTATTTACGGTCGGTTCCATGCTTGCGTAAATGCGTTCTCATTGATTTGGCTACATTTTCTTCACAGAACGTACCTGTCCGCGCACTATTTGACAAGGCCGAAGGACGCAGGCAAATCGTTGTGCGGACGACTTGTTAGATACTCGGGACGGTGGTAACCTCCCGAGTGGAACGAAACCGATTTCCGCTCCTTCAGACAACAAAG
>JANMGO010000007.1:0-54024 GCA_031374665.1 Akkermansiaceae bacterium
ATCCCCTCTGCCCCAAGGTTCTTGAGGTCGGGGATCATGTCTCGAACGAGAATCTCGTCAATCACGGTTTCTACCGCGACCCAACCATCTTCCGAAAGCGGCGAGATCGTTGGGCGACGAAGCGATGGTAATTTAGAGAGCATTTCGTCGAGACGATTTGCTGGAAGGTTCATTTTAAGGCCGACCTTGTCGCGAGCGCACAAAGCGGATTTGAGCAGCATGGTGATGCGATCCATTTTCTCGCGTTTCCATGGATCGGCAGCAGCGGCTTGGCTGGAGTAAAAATGCGGGAAAGAAGTAAGCAGAGTGTCAACAATACGAAGGCGATTTGCCTTCAGGGAAGATCCGGTCTCTGTGACATCGACGATGGCATCGACCAAATCAGGCACTTTCACTTCGGTTGCGCCCCAGGAAAATTCGACTTCGGCTTTAATTCCGAGTTTATCGAGATAGCGCTGGGTGATTCCCACACCTTCGGTGGCGATGCGTTTTCCTTCGAGATCCTGAGGTTTCTGGATCGGAGAATCTTCTGGCACCACCAATACCCAACGGGTCGGGTGAGTCGTGGCACGTGAGTATGGAAGTTCAGCGAAATCGACAAGATCCGCACCACCTTCGGAAGCCCAGTCCAAACCGGTGATTCCGCAATCGATGAAACCTTGGCCCAAATAGCGACCGATTTCCTGAGCGCGGATCAGATAAATATCGAGCTCCGAATCATTCGATGCCGGACGATAACCCCGCGACGAAACGTAAATTTCATAGCCAGCCTTGGCGAAGAGCTCGATTGTCGGCTCTTGCAGGCTACCTTTCGGAATCGCGATTTTAAGACTGTTGGACATGCTGAAAAAACTCACGGTAACGCGAGGGGCGGCGTTTTTAACCGTGAAATCTCAGGAATCAAGCCAAGTTTCAGGAAAATCCCTATTCTTTATCCAAATTCACCTTTAGCTCGAACAAATCCCTGCGTCTGTCCATTAGCGGCGTGACCGAACCAGCCTCGCGTGAGCGGTAGAGATCTCGAATATCCAAATCCGTCACCAACATGGTTTCGACGTTCGGATCGGCCTCAGCTTGAATGCCATCGCGCGCGAATTCGAAGTCGGACGGTGTGAAAACCGCCGCGCGGCCGTAATGAATATCCATTGCGGGAACATCGGGAAGGTTTCCCACCACGCCAGTTGTGACGACGTAGATCTGATTTTCAATCGCTCTCGCTGCTGCGCATTTCGTGACGCGTAAATATCCCTGACGGTTGTCGGTGCAATACGGCACGAAAAGAATTTCGACTCCTTGTTCCGCGAGATAACGCGCGGCTTCGGGAAACTCGACATCGTAACAAATCAAAATACCTATCTTCGCTTTCGGTGTTTGGATGACATGCAGTTGATTGCCACCGGTAATTCCCCACCACGTCGTTTCCGATGGAGTGATGTGAAGTTTGGGTTGGGAAACGAACGTGCCATCTGGGCGGAACAACATGGATTCGTTTTGTAAACTTCCATCTTTCTGCAGAACTGGATGCGAACCTGCGATGAGATGCAGCCCTTGCTCACGAGCGAGCGTGGACATGAGTTCACGGAATTTCGGTGTTAGCTCGGCGAGTTTTCGTATCCCGTCGCGAGACGAATATGGTTCCATCGCGGAAAGCAACTGCACCGAGAAGAACTCAGGAAACAAAACATAATCCACCCCGTAATCCTCGCCCGCCGTTTCCACGAAATATCTGACCTGCGCCGCAAACTCATCGAAGTCCGCAATCTTCCGCATCTGATACTGCACGCAAGCAACACGAACTTTTCGATCCTCTCCCTCGGTCTGTTGATATTCGGTATTCAACCACTCGATCAAGGTCGCGTAGTTCATGCTGCGCGGATCACGGATGTAATTCGACATCACATCGCGCACCACAAAACCTTCTTTCAACTGAAATCCCAGCACCGGATCTTTCACCAAACCATCCTGCACCGCGTGCACGTATTCCTCAGGCGTGTATTTTGCTTTGTAGTTTTCGTAGTTCCACAAACGCCCACCCGCTAGAATGCGCCGCAGGTTCAAACGCCTACAAAGCTCACGCCGCAGCTCATACAGCAACGCCCCTATCCCCTGCCCGCGCTCTGCTTGATCCACATAAATTTCTGCGCCGTACAAGGTATCTCCTTCGGGATCGTGATTGAAAAAATAACCATCATCCGTGATCCCGTAGTAGGAATGATGACGTAGCGGATCTCTGCCCAAACTCACCACCAAGCTCGACGAGACACCAACGATTTTCTCCCCTTTCGTGACCAACACCTGTCCGTCCTCGAACATCTGCAAGTGACTTTCTAACTGATCTTCCCGCCACGCACCGTCTTCTTCCAAGGTCGCCGGAAAACAACTTTTGTGGAGTTCAATCATCGCCGCGAAATCTTCCTCACGCGGGGTCCGCGCTATGTATTTCTCGCCTTTGATCTCAAATTCTCTTGGTTCCATGCGCGGGAGCTTCGGTGATTCAGCCTTATCAGGCAACACCAAGTCTCACTTCATCACAGAAAAGCACACCGCCGCAGCCAATCGGCTACGGCGGCAAATGCTCAACTCAGGAAGATTTTCCTGCTGCGAGCATGGCTTGGTATTTCGCAGGATTCTTACGGAATTTCGACAAACAAGGCTTGCAGCAAAACTCAAACACTTGTCCCTCGTATACCGTGGAAACCCGCTCGTCCATGGAATCCAAACCCTCGCCACTCACCAAACACGTGGTCAGTGGATACGGACGTGGCTTTGCAGGTTTTGCAGATTCTGGCTGCGCTTCAACGACGCTGGAGTTTTTCCCAACGGGATCCACCTCAACGGTTTTCTGCACCGGACAACAACTAGCAAGTAGCGCAGCAGTTAGATAAATGACGGATGTTTTCATTGGATTTTTTTTAAGTAACGTTGCGGTTCTTTTTCAAACTTTGCGATACAAGGTTTGCAGCAGAATTTCACTTCTTGATTGCCGTAAACTTTGGTGATGGGAGTTCCCATCGAGCCGAGTTTATTGCCAGTCACGATACAGGTGTCAGCGGGGTAGGGTTTCACGTTCGCAGTGCTGCTTGGTGCGGCGCACGATGCGAGAACGACAGCGGATAATAAGGTTAGTATCTTTTTCATATTTTTGTTTGTTTTTATTTTTTGTTAGAAGCGGAAGCCAATGCCTCCGCCAAAACCGTAGTCCGAGTGATACTCGGTGATGAGAGAAAATTGTTTGGTTAACGTTGCTTCCAGACCCACGCGCCAGTCCCATTTCGAGCCCGTATCAAACTCGACTCCTGTGAAACCAGAAACCCTGTCGGTAAGCTGCAAACTCTTGCCAAGCGCGGCGCGCAGATCGCCCTCGGAGTCGACCTGCAATGAGCTGTGAATCAAATACGGCAGGCGATAGTTCACACCCGCGAAGGCGCGATCCTCGGAGTCGTCGAAATCGGTGAATCTCCATCCCAAGGTAGTCGACAGGTTCGGATTGAAATAGCGCTCCCACGCGAGATCGATCTCGTATTCGCTTTCATCGGAGTAACCCGCGCGCCATTCAGCGACCCAATCATTTTTCGAATTACGGAGACTCAAACGACCCTCACTGAGATGACTTTGCACGTTACCCTCCATGAAAACATACATCATATCGTGATCATGCCCACCCGCATGTGGCATGCGTCCGATCTGCCGTGGATCGACCGCTCCCGAGGCTGCATTCGGATTTCCCGGTAAGCAGCAGAGCTTATTGCAAACGATGTTGGTGCCTTCCTTCAATTTTCCTGGTGGCTCCCAGCCGTCGCCTTGATAAGAAAAGATCCGAGTCATTCCTGCGTGCATGTGATAAAGCAAGTGACAGTGAAACAACCAATCTCCTTTTTCATTCGCCTCGAACTCGATGGTGCGCGACGTCATCGGCGGCAAATCGATGGTGTGCTTCAACGGTGAATATTTCCCCTGTCCCATCAGCACGCGGAAAAAGTGCCCATGCAAATGCAGCGGATGATGCATCATCGTGTCGTTGAAAAACTCAATCCGAATCACTTCACCTCTTTTGATCGGGATGACGCCTTCTTCGGCGAAGGTTTTTCCATTGAACGACCAAACGTAGCGTTCCATATCGCCAGTGGCGCGCAGAGTAATCGTGCGGCGCGGTAATTTCGCAGGCAACTCGGTGGAATGCAAAGCACGCAAGCGCGCGTAAGGAGAAAGCGGACGTTCCGGCTCCATCGCCAGAGCTTGCGCATCGCTCATGTTCGCGGCTTTGTTTTCTGCGGACATGCTCATGTCATCGATCGCCGCCATCATGTGATCATCCATGTTGTAAGGATTTGGCTTCGGCACATCGGGCGCTGCGTTTTCATTTCCCTCACCCAACCAAATCGATGCGTGACCCGATCCATCCTGCGAGGTGGCGCGAATTTCCCATTTTCCTGTTAGAGGAATTTTTACGGTCACGTCATAAGTTTCCGCCATCCCGATGAGCAGGCGTTTCACATGGATAGGCTGCACCGCAGGGCCGTCCGC
Organism: Akkermansiaceae bacterium; assembly: GCA_031374665.1. Classification (GTDB taxonomy): domain Bacteria; phylum Verrucomicrobiota; class Verrucomicrobiia; order Verrucomicrobiales; family Akkermansiaceae; genus Luteolibacter. The sequence goes on from JANMGO010000007.1 coordinate 4,525, forward strand.
AGCGACGATGCGCAATGGCCCGGTCGCGGATTGTAAGTAGAAATAGGTCGAGGCTCCCGCATTAATAAAACGCAAACGCACGGTCTCGCCGGGCTTTCCTGGTAGATGAATCGAGCGCTTACCATTCGCAAGAAACGCATCATACGCGACATCAGACAAATCCATCGCCGGCATCCGCGAGCGCTCGCGTGCCCAGAAGTTTTTGAGCTCGCCCGCCTTCGCCGCACCTAACAGACTTTGCGTGCTACCTTTTTTAAGCGAATACCAATCCGTCCCCCGCGCGAGCGAGCGCATGACTTCATCCCCGCTTTCCAAGGTCCAGTCGGATAATACCACCACGTGATCTTGATCTGTCTGTATCGCTTCACCACCTTTTGGCTCGATCACGATCGAACCATAAACTCCCTCCTGTTCCTGCAAGCCCGTGTGGCTGTGATACCAATACGTGCCGGAATGCGTGATCGGAAATTCAAAGGTATGTGTCGTTCCGGGCTGGATAGGAGGAGTGGTCACGTAGGGAACGCCGTCCTGCTTATTGGGCAGCAAAATGCCATGCCAATGGATCGATGTGTCCTCGTTTTTCATCTGGTTGTGAACACGAATCCGCGCGGTGTCGCCGACGCGAAACCGAATCGTCGGCCCCGGGATTCCGCCGTTGACGGTGATCGCGCGCACCGGCCTGAGATCGCCGGGCGTCCATTTTTGCTCGGCGATAGTTAAGTCATACTCCACCAACCGGGCATGCAGCGAGGGGGCGATGAGGAGGAAAAATAGAAGAAACGTTTTCATAAGGGGAAAGGGGTAATGTGAAGAATACGGATTTGTGGCTAAAAAACCGAGATGAGATTCATCTAAGCAACGGCTCGGAAAAGGGTCGCAGATGGCGACTTCCGTGTTTCCTCAAATCAAAAAACACTGCAGCCATGCTCGTCTTCGGGCAGGCGGGCTGGTATCGATCCACGGGTTGTGGACTCGATCCAATTCATCAACTTCAGGAAATGTATTAAGAGAAATCATTTCATAATTAGCAAACGCAGGAAGCTGGCTTGGGTTACAAGAAATCGCCTCTTTTGCTTTCCACTCCGTGGCTGCTTCCATTTTCACACAGCCACAATCGTGCTTCTGATCAGGCTTTTGCTCACCGCCACCGCAGCACGAGGAAACCTCTGCCTCACCTGTTTCATGGGAAAAAGCACAGCAGCACGCAGGGCTCGCGACGCAAATCGCAAAGACCAGAGCAAAGCAGCGCTGAAACGTTTCCTTCATTCAATACCAAGATGAGCTACCTCTTCGCCCAGTCAAGGGGGTTTTCCCCTACCCACTCCGCCTGATTGTGAAAAATTTCACAATCCACTTGAGACATCCGCCACAAGCCACCATCTTTCCGGCGAAGCCACGCCGCACCATGGAAAGCACCGCCACTGTCCCAACTTACGCCGCCTATGATTCTAAGATCGAAGGCAACATCATCTTCACTCGTGTTGATGCCGCGATCAACTGGATGAGAAAGAACTCTCTCTGGCCGATGCCGATGGGTCTTGCCTGCTGCGCAATCGAGCTCATGGCAACAGCTTCTTCCCGTTTCGACATCTCTCGCTTCGGCATGGAAGTCATGCGTTTCTCTCCTCGCCAAGCCGACGTCATGATCGTCGCTGGAACCGTCACTTACAAAATGGCGCTCGCCGTGAAACGCGTTTGGGATCAAATGCCCGAGCCAAAATGGTGCATCGCCATGGGTGCTTGCGCCTCATCCGGCGGGATGTATCGCTCCTACGCCGTGCTCCAAGGCATCGACCAACTCATTCCCGTAGACGTTTACATTTCCGGTTGCCCTCCGCGTCCGGAAGCCCTCATCGAAGGCTTAATGAAACTCCAAGAAAAAATCGATAAGGAGCATTCCACTCAGGATCAAAAGAAAATCTTCTTCGAAGAAAACATCTGATTCCCATTTTTTCTAACAACCGAATTTTCCTCTCATGTCAGCCATCACCGACTCACCTGCTGCCGCCAAAGACCTTACCGCCCTGCGCGATGCGCTCGGAAAAGCCATCCTCTCCGAGGTCGAATTTCGTGGCGAACTCACACTCAACCTCACGCTCGAAACTCTCCCAAAAGCGCTCGCGCTTTGCAAAGAAAAACTCGGCTATGAAATGCTTCTCGATATTTCTTCGCTCGATCATTTCGGCGAAGACCCACGCTTCGAAGTAGTTTACGAACTCGCCACGCTCGACGACTCCCTCCACCTTCGCCTGAAAGCCAAAGTCTCCGAAGACGAAGCTGTACCAACCGCCATCCATCTTTGGGCCGCAGCCGATTGGCATGAACGCGAAGTCTGGGACATGATGGGCATTCCTTTTAGCGGCCACCCAAATCTCAAACGCATCCTCATGTGGGAGGGCTATCCGTTCTTTCCTTTGCGTAAAGATTTCCCGCTCGCTGGTCGCCCAACCGAAATGCCAGACGTCGCATTCACCGGCGTCGCTCCACTCGAAGGCGGACCATTCGTCACCGCTCCGGGTGCGGAAACGGTCGCCAAACGCGAGCCCCGCGCGAGACATCAGGAGTGAGATTTAAGGAGCTATCATGAAAGACAGGTTAGCTCGAAGTTTTCGCCAGCTCGGCGGTGCTTCGCAAACTTGGATTCTTCTTCTTATCCTCATCGTTGCTCAGACGATTCCATCCGCTTTCGACAAACTCAGCGAAACCCAGATCATCCTCGGTCTGAACCGACACGAACTCTTCGATGGCAAAATCTGGCAGCTCATCACCTACGTGTTCATCCACGGAAACTGGACGCATCTGCTTTTTAACGCTATCGCGATCCTACTGTTAAGCCCCAAGCTGGAACATATCATCCCAAAAGGAACTTACTGGCGACTATGCCTCTACGCCACGCTCGCTGGCGCACTTTTGTTTCTGCTCCTTTCACCCTCCAACCAAACTCTCGTCGGATCGTCTCCCATCTGCTTCGCCTTCTTGATGATGCTACTCACTCTCTCGCCGGAATCAAAATTTATGCCCTTTTTTCTCAGCGGGAAAACTCTCGGAATCTCCATCATCCTCGCGAACCTCTTGCTTGCTGTGCTCAATCCAAACCTACCCAGCGGACCCATCGCAAAGCTCGGCCAAGACTTAGCAAATCGCGTCCCCAATCTTTTCGATGCCTCCCACGCCTGCCACCTCGGCGGCTCGCTCGTGGGTTGGATCTACGGCATCTACATGCTCCGTCCCCGCATCTCCCTCAAAACCCTGCAACAACGGAGGAATCGGTAATTTCCTTTGCAGGCACGGCATGGGCGGGTAGGAAGATCAGTTTTCAAGAGTCAGTAACCTATGAGTCATTCCAAGCGTGGTATTTTTTATGTGATGGTGTTCTTCTCCGGTTTCGCCGGGTTGCTCTATCAGATTCTGTGGATGCGTCAGTTGGGTTTGTTATTAGGAAACACCTCGTATGCCGCGGCCATCACTCTCGGAATGTTTTTCTTCGGGCTCGCCATGGGTAGTTGGTTTTGGGGAAACCGCTGTGCACGCTTACCCAATCTTCTGCGCACCTACGCATGGCTGGAGGTTGGGATCGCAGTTTCCGGTCTCCTCTTCTTGCTCGTCCTAAATTATTTCCACAGCATCTACCCCATCATCTATCAATCGGTCGGACCCGGCGCAAATCTTCTGATTCTGAAATGCCTGCTGACTTTCTTAATGGTTTTTCCTCCGTCATTTTTCATGGGCGGAACCATCCCAGTCCTGGGACAATTCCTTATCCGGACCCAAGAAGCCTTCGGAACCACCGCTGCGAAAATCTACGGCATCAACACCATAGGCGCGGCCGTGGGTGCATTCGCAACGGGCTTCTTTCTCATCGTTCTGTTAGGCTTCAAGCAAACCTGCTTTTTAGGAATCTTCATCTCGCTAGCCATCGCCTTGGTTACATTTCTTCTGGCGCGCAAACCAGAACCCGCAGAGGCACCGGTTGTAATTCCTGATCAAAAGCCGATCAGCTCCAAAAAATCCTCAGCGAAGAAAAAGGAAGTCATCGAACTCGTTGTCGAAAAACCTAAGGCTGCATCGCGATCCGTCATCTATGCTTTCGCCTTCATCTCAGGCTTCAACGTGCTTGCGCTCGAAGTGCTCTGGACCCGGATGTTCGCTCAGGTTCATGAAAACTCAGTCTACAGTTTTTCAGCAGTTTTGATCGTCGTGTTGATCTGCTTAGCTCTCGGTGCGCTGTTCGCCTCGTGGTTAGCGAAACGTAGCGCCCAACCTCTCAAGACGCTGTTTTTCTTGATGATTTTCAGTGGCATCGGAGTCGCTATCTCGCCGTTCATCTTTTTTGCCGAAACCGATAAACTTCAAATGATCGCCACGGATGTCTCATTCACGAGCTACGTATGGGACCTATTCAAAACGGGCTTCGCAACTATCGGCCTACCATGTCTCGTCCTCGGAACTGTCTTTCCATTTTTGATGAAAAGCGAAGAGCGCTTTGCCGATCAACCCGGAAAAAGCATCGGCGCCCTCTCCGCAATCAACACAGTTGGCGCGATTCTCGGCTCCATGATCTGCGGATTCTTGTTGCTCCAGTTTTTTGGCATGTGGCGCTCGGTTCAAATCATCGCGGCAAGTTATTTCATCATCGCCTTGATCATGCCGTTAGGAAAAAGCGCCTTCTATGGCGCTACCAAAATCATCACTGCTTTGATCCTCCTCATTTGTCTAACGATACTCAACCCCGCGAAACTTCCCATCACCGGATCAATCCCCGGCGCAGACCCAGAAACCATCATCGAAGTCTGGGAAGCCAGCGACAGCACGGTTTCTGTCGTGAAAAGCAATAGAGCTGGCCACTCCATCAAGATAAATTCCAGCTACAGCTTGGGATCGACCTACTCGAAGATGTCGCAGATTTTACAAACCCGAATTCCGCTCTTGGTTTATCCAAAAACAGAAAGCGTGTTCTACCTCGGCATGGGCACAGGTGCCACGGCAGGTGAAGCGCTCAACAAGAATGATTTCAAAAATATCAACGAGGTCGTCGTCTGTGAGTTATCACCCGAGGTCGTCGCGGCTGCGAAAAAATACATGACCGGAAAAGTCGATGACACCGATTACACCAACGGTTTGTTCACCGATCCTAGAGCAAAGATTCTTGCCGAAGACGGACGCAATCACTTGATGGCCACGGATAAAACATTCGACATGATCAATGCCGATTTATTTATCCCCTACCAACGCGGCACGGGAAGCCTCTACAGCCTTGAGCATTATCAATCTGCCAAAAAACGCCTGAATCCAGACGGAGTTTATGTGCAATGGCTACCGCTCTATCAGGTTTCAGAATATGAGTTCGGCGTCATCACCCACACCATGCTCAACGCCTTCGATCAAGTCACTCTATGGCGCCACAACTTCCAGCCAGGTGGGGAAATCGTCGCTCTTGTCGGTCATCAAAAAGCATCTCCGATACCGATCCAAGAGATCGATGCAAATATTAGCAAACGCCAAACCATTTCCGATAGCGATGTCGCCGCCATTCAGAATTTACACATACCCAACCAACAAGACATTCTCCTTTTTTACTGCGGCAATGTCAGCGCATCCCGCAGTCTTTTCGAGAAATACCCCATCAACACCGACGATAGACCCATCATCGAATACAAAACCCCGCTCTCCCTGCATCGCGACAAAAGCGAGGGCAAACCCCACTTCCTCGCAGATAAATTGTCAGGCTTAGTAGATAAGCTGTTAGAAAACACCCCTCCTACAACCGACCCCATGCTCGCCGGACAAAATTCACAAAACCGCAAACTCCCCCTCGCCGGTGCCTCATTCCACAAAACCTATATCGCCTTAGGATCAAACGATGTCCCTGCATCGGAAAAGACCTGGCAAGATTTCCAAAAGAACTGGGTTGAGCCAGATCCGGCAATTCGAGAGTAATTCTCAGTGTAATCCATCAATTGCAACTTCTCCTTCAAAAATCGCCAGCGGCTTGATCAGGTTTGTTGCTAACGGAAACACGCGATCGTAAATTCCTGGGGCGACTTCTGAGCTTTGGGCGTAGGCATCGCGCAGCATTTCCATTTTGGCGTCGAGATTATCGATGTAGTGCAAGGCATGTGCCTCAGGAGTTTTGGGTAGCACGGGAGAACCGAACTCCATCTGCCCGTGGTGACTTCCGATTAAATGCAGTAAATGAATTCGAACTTCTTCGGTGGCGGGTTTGGATTCTGAAAATACATCGAACTCGGATGCATCTAGTAGATCGTGCCAGAGCTTATTCACTAGTTCGATTCCCAACGGGATATGCCCCAGCATTTCACCATACTTTGAATGGATCTGCGCGAAACCTTCTTCGGGATAAGAATTTTCCCAGAGTTTGCCGCAGTCATGAAACAACACACCGGAGATCATCAAGTCCCGATTCAGCTCAGGATAAATTCCGCAGATCGCATTTGCGGAACGCATCATTTGCGCGACGTGTTCCACCAACCCACCCCGGCGGGCATGATGATTTTTTCGCGCAGCAGCGGTGCGGCGGAATCGATCCCCCATCTTTTCGAAAAAATACTCCACCAAGCGTTTCAATCTCGGATCGCTCATGCTCTGGCAAAATCCGAGGATCTCTGTGTAGTCGCGCTGTTGTTTGTCCCGCGTCTGTGGATCTCCCGCGAGGAAAATGGCGATCTCGTCCTCCTGCAGCGCAGACCAACTAATTCCACTGCCGTTGATGCCGTATTGATTTTGCGTCCACTCGCCATCGAGTCGCATGATGGCATTCAGATCCATTTTTTCCGCATCGGTATAGAGCGGTGTGTTCGACCAAACTTTGAGGCTGATCGATCCTGTGGAGTCCACGAAAACGAGATCGAAAAACGGTTTGCCATCTTTGGTGGTTTTCACTGCACGCGATTGCAATTGTGCAGTGATGGAGGCGATCAATGGCACATCGCCCGCCTGTTCTTTCAGACTCGAAATAGAAATATCACTCATGCACCGAGGCTGGCATATTCCGTTAGACTGTCACGCGGCTTTTACTCAGCAGCTCGCGAATTCTCCCTAAATCCACCGCAGATGTTTTCGCCACAAAGCCGCGGCTGTGCGCAAAATGCACATCAGCTTCCGTCTCGATCTGTGTGAAATCCAAGCCTAAGTTATCGTTGAAACGGGAAAGGGCAAAACCAGCACCACGTCGATCCGGATAGACCATCCCGATTACTTGCTGATCTTCTGGCAACGTGGAAGCATAACGCGCTAAACCTGCTGAAGCATCTTCGGAAATATTTGCGGAGCGCGGTAAAAACAGAATGCGAAAACGTGTTCCGCCCTCGCCGATTTCCCAGATCTCACTGATGCGGGCGATCTCATTGAGTTTTTCGCGCAGCGATTTCAAGTAACCAATCAAATCTGTCCCGATCCAACGCATCACTTCCCACATCGGTTCACCCGCACGGACTTCTGACATTCCGGCAAATCTTCGCAGCAAGGTCAGATCGACGGTTGAATTTAATTTCGCAAGCAACTCGCGCTCAACTCCCAACCAAGCCGCTGTCTCTTGCGGGCCACGGGTATCGAACCACTCCGCGACTTCTAGCCAATCGCAATACTGCCGTGCATCCTCATACAAACCCATGTCCATCAGCACCAAACTCAATGAGCAAGTCGGCGGATGCTCTCGGGGAAATTGATGATGGTCGAAATTTCCTATTTCCGGTTGATGCAGCCCACCCACATCCACGACCGCCATGCGCGGATTCGTAAGATCTTGCTGAGTGGGCTCGCGACGCAAGATCGGAGCATCATGCACAGCCACAAGTAGGCAGCACGCAAGAAACTCGTCTTTGTGCGAACTACCAGGATGGGTAAGTATTTCTGAGAATTTGTTCATTTCCAATAAAAGGACAAGGCAACTGATCTAGCCGCGATGCAAGGTCAATGCTAGATCGTTATAAAAATCGCGAAACGTAGACTTTAACCTTAATCAAACTTCGGAGTTTTGTGGCGTGAGAAATATCCGTCACCCAGATACATATCTCCTGAGTAATCTTTCAATGGACCTGCATCCGGTGGCAGCGGAATGTTTGCATGCGCTGCATCTTCGGGTTGAGTATATGAAATCGAAACCGGTGTCCCAACTGAAACGAGGCGGAAAAATTTAGGTGCGAGGTTTTCGTGCATACGAATACATCCGTGAGTGCACGGCGTGTGTTTTACCCACCCAGTGTGGATACCATAGGCTGGCTTAAACTCACACCAATAGGGCATCGGAGTTCCTTTGAATTTCCAACCTGATGGGATACCGCCGATCTTTGTTTGGCGGACTGTTTTACCATCGGTCGCGTAGCCATGAGTATTCGCACGTTGCTTGGCATTTTTGTTAAAAATACGGAAATTTCCCGTCGGTGTCGGCGAGCTTGGCAATCCGACCGAAACCGGCATCACCATCAGCATTTCACTTCCTTCCATGACATAAACGCGTTGCTTGGAGAGCGAGACTTTGACTTTCACTGCAGACGGATTGGTCGGCAGCTTCGCAGGACGATCATAAGCTTGGTAAGCGGAAAGCCCACCCGCACCGGATCTCATTGCGCAGGATGTAAAGCTCATCATCAGTGCTGAACCACACAACAGGGTCAAAATCATTCTTTGTTTCATAAATTTCATCCTCTTAGAACTAAGCAGACATGGACATCTTTTTTACAGCGAACTTCGTTTAGCGTTGGCGCTCCCACTCATCGACTCGCCCACTGGCAAACCAAACCGAGGCCTCGCGGTAAGGAACATAAGTCACTTCAGGACCAAAACCGGCACGATAACCCGAGTATTCATAAGGCCCGTACCCTCCTGACGTGTAACCACCGAAAAAATGATTCCTCGTCACTGGCTCACGGCCTATATAGTCCCAACGCTCTGAGAATTTCCCATTCCGTAACCCCTCAATACGTGTAGATGGGCTTCCCCAAGCTAGCGCAACCGCATCTTTACTCATTCCTTTCGCAATTTCTCCTCTGGAAACCAAATCTTTGTGCTTTTCACTAAGCCTTGCGAAATCTTGGGGGCGCTGCTGAATCCGTGTCTGGGGCGTGGATGGAGCACAAGAGGAGACAATCCCAAGCAATAATCCGAGACATAAAATGCTGACTATTTTTTTCATGTTGCAAAACTGTCACGGTAACGGACGCATTGCAACCTGGTTTCAACGCAGAAATTACTTCGATTAATCAAAATATAAAAATTCAAGAAACTTCAAACACGGGCTTGCCAATTCCGAAAGCATCCGTCCAATCTTTCCAGAGACACATTTAACGAACTACCACATCTCATGTCCGAACTGTTAGAAAAAGGCGATTTACAAGACTCACTCAAAAAATGCCCTGAATGGGAAATTGAGAAAAATTCCATTACGCGCTCATTTGAGTTCGAGGAATTCATGGATGGAATCGATTTCGTGAACAACGTCGGTGAGATCGCTGAGGAAGCTCAACACTACCCAGACATCACCATTAAATACACCAAGGTGACCTTAAAACTCACCACACACGATGTCGGCGGCGTTACCGATCTAGACATCGAACTCGCCCAACGCGTCGACAACCTCGTCGACTGATCTCAGTTAGGCTCGATTCAAAATCGGAATCTCTTAGGAGCGATCTTATACTGCCGCAGCCTAACACTGTGCGAGTATTCCCATATCCTAAGTAGGTGTTTGGGTTTGCTACAGAGTAAACGAAATCTGCATAATGAGACATAATCGGGGGGGTATTTAAGGGGGATAAAAATTTGGCTTAAGCTTACAACAGGGGGGGGTAAGTCGTAAGCTTACGTTAAACTCTCAAAGAGAATTTAACTAAGCCGCTCAGAAAAAATACGACTTCTAACATTTTAGCAAGATTTATTTAATTTCATGTAATGATCATATGGAAATAGAGAAATCCGTAGAATTTCATTTTGGAGAAGATGATCATTTTGACTCAGCCTCCAACCCGATTCACCGGCTACTAAGTGCGATCTTTGATAATTTACTCAAGCCGTGTAGATAGCAACGGGCCCGATTCCACCGCCTTGCACGGTGCGAAGTTTTTTGACGGATTTAATGACGATCTGAGCGGCTTCGGCAGCTTCTTGTTGAGTGCTGAAGCGGGAAAAGCTGAAGCGTAAACTGGTTTTAGCTACAGCTTCGGAAATGCCCATGGCGAGTTGTACATGTGAAGGTTTGCGTTTTCCAGTCATACAGGCCGATCCTGCGGAGCAGGCTAAACCTGCTTCATCCAACAAAATCAACATCCCCGCCGCATCACAATCTTGGAAAGACAGGTGGGTCGTGTTTGGCAAACGGTTATCTGTAGCACCATTGATTGTGCAACCGCTAACACCTTCCATGACCAGCGTTTGAAAGAGATCACGCATCGCTGTTAAATTCCTTCCCAATTCCGATTCCAGGGTTTGTTTCGCCAACTCTGCAGCCTTACCCATCGCCACAATTGCGGCGGTGTTTTCGGTGCCGCTTCTGCGTCCTGTCTCCTGACCTCCGCCGACGATTAGTGGTGAAAAATCAAATCCGCTCCGGACGTACAGCGCGCCGATCCCTTTCGGACCGTGAAATTTATGCGCTGAGATCGAAAGCATATCGACAGGGATATCTTTCACTGAAACTGGGATTTTCCCGACGGCTTGAATCGCATCGGTGTGAAACGGCAAACCTTTCGCGCGCGCGATTTCTAATAATTTAGCAATCGGCTGAATGACACCGATCTCATTGTTCGCCAGCATCAACGATGCAAACGCCGCGCCTTCGCATGCCGCAGCGAAATCTCCCTCTTCGATCAACCCAACCCCATTCACTTTCACGAGTCTAACCTCGCGCTTGGAACGTTCCACTTGTCGCAACACCGCACTGTGCTCAATCGCCGAAACCACGGCAGCTCCGTTTCCTGTTAGAACATCCAGCGAATGCAGCGCGGTATTCACACTCTCAGTTCCGCAGCCGGTGAAAATAATTTCCTCAGGTGCAGCCGAAATCAAATCGGCGACCTGCTCGCGTGCTTGCTCAATCGCATTTCGAGCCAGCTTCGCGCCGCGATAACTTCCCGATGGATTGGCATAATGATCGCGCAGCCACGGCAGCATCGCGTCTACCACCTCTGGCAGCATTCGGGTTGTCGCATTCGCATCAAGATCGATCACGCCGTAAGTTTCGGTTTTCTGATTTAAAAAACAACCAGGAATCCCGGGTTACAAATAACTCGGGACCTGTGAGAGAAATTTCTCAATCCAGCGGAAGGCGATATCGCCCCAAGTCATGACGTCTCCGAACCATTTGTAGCCGAATTCGCGTAAGCTCTCAAAAGGGTTCGGCGTGGCGAAACAAAGCAATCCAACCAACACCACCAAATTTCCGAAGTAGATCAAAACCAGGGAAAGATACGTGCCGTTGTCTTTGAGATCCGGTTGATCCCGCGGAATCATCCAAATTGTCCATGCCATATGAAACGACCACGAAGCTCCCATCGCCGCGTAAAACACCAGATCCGCCTCGCCGGGAAGTTCCCAAAAGATACTCGGGACCGCATACAGAATCACCGCGATCACGCTCCAGATCGGAACGAAGTATGGCGAAAGCGAAATCACCCAGTTGCTTTTGTCCGTGGTGACATAACCGCCCGAAGAACCCCACTCCATGTCATACACTTTGCCGCCGAAACATTTCACAAACAAAGCGTGCGTCAGTTCATGGCCGAACACATAGAGATAGAGGAAAAACGACTGCCCCAGCTTCGACCAAAACCAGCCCAACATCAACAGCGCTCCGATGATGAAATACCAAAATTGCGGGCTCTGCCAAAATCCTTGTTCAAGCGTCGCGTGAGAAAAAGTTTTCAATAAGGTCCAGCTCGTCACCCAACAAAACGGCAGCAACAAGGTCGCCAAGGTCCAGCGGGCCAGTATTTTCAGGAAACCTGCCGAGTGTTCTTGCTCGATTTCGACATCATCCAAAGCGATCGATGCCCAGACGGATTTCTCCGCTCTTTGGTTGAGCTTGCGGTTTTTCCCGAGCTGCGTGTCCGCCCGCTCATGCGCCCGCCGATTCACCGATACTAGCCCATCGTACGGGAACTTCTGTCCCCGCTTACGGTTCAGCGCTGCTCTCGCTGGCGATATCTTCTTTTTCAAACTCATCTCGGTAGAGGCGCGAACTTTAGTTAAGTAAAGTTAAAGAATCAAGCCTCGGAATAAAGTTCTGGCAAATGCCAACCTCATATCACCTCCCGCTTGGATTTTTCTCCCAGCCATCTAGGAAAGCTGCTAATGCCATCATTCATGCGCATCATCACCCTCTTTTTGGCGATTACCCTGCCTGTTCAAGCGGAAAATCCAATCCCAGCCGAAACCACCGATGCGGCATACCCAGCGCTTGAGCGTTTCATCAAAGTCATGGAAATGACCAAAGCACGTCACCCAGATGTAGCTAAACTCAGCTACGATCAGCTTATCAACCAAGCCCTCGACGGCATGCTCTCCAGCCTTGATCCCCATTCATCTTTCATCCATCCCGAGATGCAGGAAATGATGAGTGAAGACGGAAAACTCAACAACGAGGTCGCCAGTCTCGGCCTGAGCCTTGGAAAAAACTCTGAGTATCTTTACCTCAGTGCCGTAGAAGCAGGTGGACCCGCCAGCGTCGCCGCACTCGAGCCAGATATGAAAGTTCTGAAAATTAACAAACAGGACACCGCAAAAATTTCCCTGAAAAACGCGCTCGAATTGCTCGTCGGCAACGCTGGTCAAGCCACTCAGCTCCTCGTTCAAGATCTCACCAAGCCCAATAAAATCGAAGTCACACTCACTCACCGTTTCATCGAAGAGCGTTCACTCATCCTCGCAAAATCGTTAGAAAAAAACCCACAGATCGGCTATCTCCGGCTTGCTCAGTTTGGCGCAAACTGCGCTCGGGAAATCGAAGCAGCACTCGATGAACTCGAAGATAAAGGCATGAAATCGCTAATCCTCGATCTTCGAGAAAATGGCGGTGGCGATCTCCATGAAACGGTTCAAATTCTCGGCTTGTTTGTCCCACCCGCCACAGCCGTAGTTTCTGTTAGAGAACGCAACAAACCCGAGGATTTTCTGAAAACTCCCGTCCGCCAGCGCCGCAATCGTCCTTACCCGATGGTGGTGTTGATTGATCGACATTCGGCTTCGGCCTCCGAACTCACGGCGGGTTCTTTGAAAGATCTCAAACGCGCCACCATCATCGGCGAGCGCAGCTACGGAAAAGGCAGCGTCCAAAACATCATTCCGATGGGAAATTCCACAGCCCTGCGTCTGACCATCGCCACCTACCACACTCCTTCCGGGGAAACCCCTCACCTCAAAGGAATCAACCCCGATACTATCATCCCCTTCACTGAAGCCGATCGCGAAAATTTCCTCAAAGCCGCCCGCGCCTCTTCCCTCAGCCCAACCGAAAAAGAAGCCTTCGATAAATGGACCGACCCAGCCATTGCAGAGGCGGTGAAAGTGCTGAAGTGATGAACTAAGGAGCTGCCGTTGAGACAGGCTTGCTCCAACTCACGTCCGAAAACAAGCCGGTCAGAGACCGGCTCTCCGGCTATTCCTCCTTCGCCTTCTTCTTCGCTACTTTCTTCGCGGGCCTTGGTGGGAAGTCGAAACCGATTTTTGCGGTGGCTAGGTCGAAAGTCAGGAATGCATCGAACTTACGTTTGGTGCGATTCGAAACGAAGCCTGTTAGAAGATCGGTTTTACCTTCGGAAATAAGTTTCAATGCCTGATCTTCTGCAATTTCTCTTTGGAGGATCACGCGACCGATGCGGATTCCGTGCGGGTCTTTTTTGGTGATGATGCCCGGCACATAATAAGCTTTGTCTGTGGCAAAAACTTTGTGCTCTTTTCCATCTGGCGTTTTAGCAGAACCGATGAGCATGTCCTCGCTGAGGTCCGGTGCTTTGTCGTCGTCGCCTTCAAATAAGAACGATGTTTTGAATTTCGCATCAAGCTGCAAAGAGGCATCGAACGGTTTGTTGAATTTGGATTTGAAGCCTTGCAGCGGTCCGACCACGCCTTTTGAAATCAGCGTGCGGAGTTCATCTTCGGTGAGCAAGCGACCTGCGATGTGCTTTTTGATTTTCAGCGGAATTTCAGGATCGCGGGATTCGTAGGTTGCCTCGGTTTGTTTTAAAATGAGTTTACCATGGATCGGGTGCTCGACCTCGACGTCTGCGAATGTGTGACTCTTCGCCTCTTCCGCGAGGCCATGCGCTTTCGCAACGATGTCCTCGGTGTACGCGACGATCTCCTTCATGAACTCCGGCCTTTTTAAATGACCTTGTTCCATCTGGCGGAGTTTGTATTCCCAATCTCCTGTGAGTCTTGGTGAATAAAGACCTTCGATGTCCATTTGGATCACGAGATCAATCAATCTCAACCCAGAGTTGGTGACATGCAGTTCGCGGCCATCACGAACGAGATATTTTTGTGAAATCAGGCCTTCGATCGTCGCCGCGCGCGTCGCTGGAGTTCCGAGTCCGCGTTCGGCCATGGCTTCTCTGAGCTCCTCGTCATTCACGAGCAACTTGCCTGCGCCTTCCATTGCTGAAAGCAAAGTGGATTCTGTGAAACGCGCTGGCGGACGTGTCTGTTCGTTCACCAATTGGACGGGATCGGCTTTCGCGGTTTCGCCTGCTTTCACTGAGACCAATTCGTCTTTTCCAGCAGCGACTCCGATCTTGCGTCCGTAAACTTCCAACCAACCTGGAACGGTTAGAACCCGACCTTCGGTTTTGAAAACATCTTTTTCGCTAGCGTGGGAAACGGTGGAGAGTCGCGTGGTTTGTTCAAATTCCGCATGCGGATAAAAGACAGCGATGAAACGTTTCACCACCATATCGTAAACTTTTTGTTCTGTATCGGAGAGTTTCGCGATGACGCCGGTTGGGATGATGGCAAAGTGATCTGAAACTTTCTTGGTGTTGAAAATCCGTTTCGACTGATGGAGATGCGGGCCGTCCGCGCCTTTTCCGGAGAGCACGGCTTTCGCGTATTTCGCAACATCGAGATCGCTGTTGGCGATCTGCTTCATCGTGTCTTTCACGTTCTGGACGTAATCTTCCGGGAGATAACGTGAATCCGTCCGCGGATAGGTCAGGACTTTGTGCTTCTCGTAAAGCGCTTGGGCGATTTGCAAAGTTCCCTTCGCGGAAAACGGCGCTTCACGCTGTAGAGTTGTTAGATCGTAAAGCTGTGGCGCGATCTGCGTGCTGGATTTTTTCTCCTCGGAAATTTCTGCCTGCTTGCCTTGGCAACGCTCCACGATCGCTTGCGCTTTTGCCTGTTCCCAAATCCGCTCGGGCTTGCCGTGCGGCTTGTCTTCCGACTTCTTGAATTTTGTATCGATCCATTTCCCCAAATACTCACCCGCTGAAACATGCAGCGTGGCGTGGACTTCGAAATACGGCTCCGACTGGAACGCTTGGATTTCTTTTTCGCGAGCCGCAAGGATCGCCAAGGTCGGCGTCTGAACCCGACCGGCCGCCGTGATGTTGAATCCACCGTGGCGGGAGTTGAAACAGGTGAACGCGCGGGTCGCATTCAAGCCGACCAACCAATCCGACTCGGAACGGCATTTGGCCGCATCCGCGAGAGGTCGCATTTCCTCGTCGCTGCGGAGATTTTCCCATGCGGAAACGATGGCGCCGGTGGTCATCGATTGCATCCAGAGGCGTTTGACCGGTTTCTGGATCTCGCCGATTTCCATGATATAGCGGAAAATTAATTCACCTTCGCGGCCAGCATCGCAGGCGTTAACGATGTTTTCGACGTCCTTGCGTTTGGCGAGTTTGAGGACTTTTTTCAGTTTTGCCTCGGATTGCTCGATCGGATCCAGGGTGAAGGTTTCGGGAATGGCGGGTAATACTCCGAAATTCCAAGGGAGTTTTTTCCCATTTGGGCCCATCGGCATGCGCAGCTCGACGAGGTGTCCGACCGCCGAAGTGATGACCGCATTATCGTTTTCGTAATGAATGTCGCGACCCGCGCCGACTTTTTTAAACTTCCCCAATTTCTGGCTCAGAGCCTTGGAGAGATCGTTCATAACGGAGGGTTTTTCGGCAATAATGAGTGTTTTTCCCATGGAGGTAGGTTCTAGAAAGGCGTTGTGTCTGAATTGGGACTAGGCAGGGATTTTCAGTGGATGCAAGGAGGAAAAGCTTTTTTGGGGAAATCCGCTTTGCCGTGAAGTAGGCATTTTGACTAGCGGCGGATGAAACGAAAACCCGGCAGCGGCCTGACCAAACGGCGCAATTCTAGTTTGAAAAGTCCAGCCGTCACTGCGGACGACGGAAGCCCAGTATGCTGGATCAATTGGTCAATCGCAAGTTCTTCGCCTGCAGGCATCGCGGCTAAAATCTTGGCTTCTTCCTCGGGCAGCTCGGGAGAATCCGGCAGCTTCTGCTGCGGTTCTTCGTTCTGATATGAAAAAGGCAGGTCGCCCATGTCATCGATGATTTGTGACGCATCAGTAATCAGGGTCGCGCCGTCACGGATCAACTGATGGCAACCCGCCGACGACGGTTTGTCGATGGGGCCTGGAACGGCGAAAATAGATTTCCCATATTCCGAAGCCAGATTCGCGGTGATCAACGATCCCGACCAAGCCGGGCATTCCGTCACCAAAACCGCCTGGCACCACGCCGCGACGATGCGGTTCCGCATCGGGAACGTTTGTTTGTCCGGAGGCCTATGCAGGGGAAATTCCGAAATCACCGCCCCGTTTCCATTCGCGATCCTTTCCGCCAAGGTCAAGTTTTCCGGAGGATACAACCGCGCCAACCCAGAGCCCACCACCGCGATGGTCCGACCTTTCGCCGCGAGCGCAGATTCGTGTGCCGTGGTGTCGATCCCGCGAGCCAGCCCGGAAACAATCGTGAATCCCGCATGCGCTAACTGATACGTCAGTTTCTTCGTCGCGGATGTCCCGTAAGCGGTACTGCGACGCGAACCGACCACGCTGATCGCATGTCGATCTCGCGGTAAAATTTCTCCCCAGACATAGAGCAAGATCGGCGCGTCGTACGCTTGGAGTAAATATTTGGGATAGGAATCGTCATTCCTCGTGATGATGGAAATCCCCCGCTCTTCGGCTTCCGCAAGTTCTTTCGTTGGATCGACCAAATTTTCCCAATCAGCGATCAGCTTGGCGGTTTCGTTGCCGATGCCATCGACGCGAAGCAATTGATTGGTCGAGGCTGTTAGAACTTTTTCGGCATCGCCGAACGCTTCCAACAAACGTGAAATGCGAACTGGGCCAATGCTTGGTAAAAGATTGAGTGCTAAAATAGCTTCACGAGACGTCATGGAGTCCTTTCAAAAAATCTGCGGGGGGGGCAACTTCGATATCGTAATTGGAATCCTAATACACCATCAGGTCTCACTTAATTTCCATTCCGCTTTTTGGCGAGATCCAACGCACCACTTTTCCATCCTTAATCAAGGCTTTAGCTGGAAGGTTTTTCGTGCCGAAAGGTGTTTCTGATTGATACATCACATTTCCGATCTGATAAGATTCACCATCGATCGTTTCAGAAGCTGCGCCTGCTTCCCATTCTAAAACCTGACTGGCTGTAAACTTAGAAATTTGTTTCGCTGCGAGGCTTGCTTTCATAATTCCAACAATCGCTGACGCTTGGCCAGGAGTTGCTTTAACCACTGGAGCTTCCGGCTCCGCTGGTTTCGTTTCTACTGCTGGAGCAGATGCTTCAACTTGCGGCGGAGCAGGCGTTTCCACTGCGGGCGCTGAGGGTGTTTCCGCTGGAGGAGCTACAGGCGTTTCAACTGGCGCCACCTCAGGAGTCACTGCCACGGTTGGTGGCGTTTCGGGAACGACTGCGGCTGGTGTTTCGGAATTGGTTGTCGATGGCTCAGCAGGAGTCGCACGCTCAACTGCTTGTTTTGGCTTTGCTGCTTTTTTCGAAAAATTTGCGGGCTTACCCGTTAGCGACAAACGCATGCTGGGTTCTGCCATGTAGCCTACTGCCATTGCTACGAAGACGACGATGATTAAGTAGATGAATTTCATGTCTTAAGATGCACAGAATGAGACACATTTAGATGATAGTTGTCACCAACTCTTTGGGTGCTCGCTTTGGAGATTGATGCCAACGCCTTTCAATGGGTAGTTTTTTTTTGTGAAGCGGATTTATGTGATTGCTGGCGAGATGAGTGGGGATGCGCATGCCGCTGGCTTGCTGAAAGAATTACAGTCTATCCATCCAGATGTTGAAATTTCCGGTGCCGGCGGTCCAGAAATGCATGCACTCAGCGGAGGCAAGGTGAATAACTGGGTCGAAGACGCAGCCGTCATGGGCGTGATCGAAGTCCTCAAACGCTACAGTTGGTTCAAAGAACGTTTCCATGAAATGCTTCAAGAAGCCATCTCCCTGAAACCCGACGTGCTATTATTAGTCGATTATCCCGGCTTCAACCTCCGCTTCGCAAAAGCCCTGCGCGATGCGTTGCCGAATACCCGTCAAGTTTACTACATCAGCCCCCAAGTCTGGGCATGGAACAAAAAGCGCATCCCAAAAATGGTCGAACTACTCGACGAAATGCTCTGCCTTTTCCCTTTCGAAAAGCCCATTTTCGAAAACGCCGGCCTCAAAACCACTCACGTCGGCCATCCGCTTGTTGACGAACTCGCGCTAGAAAAAACCGCAGAGCCCAGACAGGAAAACCTGGTCGGACTTTTCCCCGGCAGCCGGGAACGGGAAATCGCCAAACTTTTCCCCATGATGATCGAGTCCGCCAAACTCCTCCGGGCCTGGCGCAGCGATCTCCAGTTCGCAGTGCCCGCCGCAACCCCGAAACTCGCCACCACCATGCGAGCGATGATCGATGAAGCGGGCGCGACCGATTGGATCGAGCTCCGCAACGGCGGCAGCCACCACCTTATGCAAACCGCCGCCTGCGGCGTCATCGCCAGCGGAACCGCCACCCTCGAAGCCGCCACGTTCGGACTCCCCTACTGCCTCGTTTATAAAATGGCGTGGACGACGTATTTTCTCGGGAGACTCCTGGTGAAAATCAAATACATCGGTCTCGTGAACATCTTGGCCGGCGAAAAAGTCGTTGAGGAATTCATTCAAGCCGACGCCTCACCCCCCGAGGTCAGCCAATGGATTCGGAATATCCTAACCAACGATGAACAACGCACGGAGCTCGTCGAGAAACTCCACCAAGTCAGCTCCCAACTCGGTGATCCCGGCACACACCGCAGAGCTGCGGAACGCGTTGGTGAATGGTTGGTGAAATAAAAAAATCGAGTTGTTTCACCGAGCTCGCTGCAATCAGTATCCCGCCATGCAAGACAACATCCTCGCCAAAATCGAATCTCTCGGCCTCAAACTTCCAGAAGTCCCGACACCCGTCGCCGCTTACGTAAACTACGTCCGCAGCGGAAATCTCCTCTTCCTTTCCGGCGGACTCCCAATTGATGGCGATAGAAAAATCCTCGGCAAAGTCCCTTCCGTTTGCACTATCGAAGACGCAGTCGAAGGCGCACGCATCATCGTTCTCAACCGCCTCGCCGTCATCAAGGACGCCATCGGCTCGCTAGATAAGGTCAAACAAATCGTCTCACTCAACGGCTTCGTAAACTCCGATCCCGATTTCTACGGCCATCCACAAGTCGTCAACGGCGCCTCCGAACTCCTCGTCGAAATCTTCGGCGAAAAAGGCAAACACTCCCGCACCGCCCTCGGCGCAGCTGCCCTCCCGCTCAACGTCTCAGTCGAAATCAACCTGACGGTTGAGGTTGAGTGATTTTCCTTTTGGACCGCGTGACTCCAGTCGCGCTCTTCTAATCTGCGCGAGTGGACTCGCCGGTCCATAAAACCCAAACCCAAAAATAATCCTTTACCTATCGCCATTTCTCAGTGATTTTTGTTCTCAAGAACACTGTTCAAAATAGCCATGGCAACTAAACTCACCTCAAGACAAAAGGAAATCCTCGAATATCTGCACAAATCCAGCCGCACCACCGGCTTGATGCCGAGCACTCGGGAACTTCAACACTACTTCGGTTTCGCCAGCCAAACCGCTGCGATGAGCCACCTCCGTGCGCTTGAGAAAAAAGGAGTGATCCAACGCGTTCCCGGCAAAGCCCGCGCCGTCATCTTCCCTGAAGAACTCGACCGCGAAGAAATCCGCGACATCCCCATCTACGGCCGCATCGCCGCTGGCTTCGGTGAAAGCACCGCCCCAGAACCCGAAGGCTGCATCTCCATCGACATCGCGTCACTCGGCTGCCGCGGCAAAAACGAAACTTTCGCCCTCCGCGTCCGCGGAGAATCCATGATCGACGCCCACATCTGCGATGGCGACACCGTCATCCTCGAAAAACGCGAACCGCGTAACGGCGAAATCGTCGCCGCCCTCATCGATGGCGATACCACCCTCAAACGTTTCATCTCCGAAAAAGGTCGCACCTACCTCCACGCAGAAAATGAAAATTTCCCCGATCTCATCCCCACCGATGAACTCATCATCCAAGGAGTCATGATCGCCCTTTTGCGCAAAGCTGCTTGAGTCATTCGGTAGGGTCGTTTCGATGAAACGACCGCCACCCCGCGCGCCATCACAGATACCCACCGGTCATTTTATCAAAATGACCCTACCAAGCTTGTGGATTAGCTCTGGAAATTTCGCTTTTCTCCTCCCATCATCCCGTCATGGATGATTTCGAGAAGAAGATCGATGACGCGTTAGCTAACCCTCAGAACCAAGGCGAGATGACCGACGCGGATTCCGTCGGCACAGTCGGCTCACCCGATTGCGGTGATATGATGCGGATGTGGCTCAAGTTTACGGAAAAGGACGGCAAAAAAGTCATCGACCGCGCCTCTTTCCAAGCGTTCGGCTGCCAGACCGCCATCGCCGTCGCATCCATCGCAACTCAACTACTCAAAGGAAAAACCGCTGAAGAAGCTCGCCACCTCAGCGCCCAGGATCTCGCTGGCGATCTCGGCACCCTGCCACCCATGAAAATTCACTGCGGCCAACTCGTCGAAGGCGCCCTGCGCAACGCACTGGATTCCGACCCCACGCCATCTCCATCTAACGCACCGAAAAACACCCTCATCGGCGACATCCACTCCGCTAAGCCCAAGTCCATTAAAATTGTCCCACTCGAAACCCCTGTCGATCAGGCTTGAGTATTCCGAACGATTTCCCTAATCGATAGGACGATTGCTAAATCTCCATTACTAAAAGTTAACCCAATTCACTGTGCTAGAACTTCAAGACGTTTGTTTCACCATCCGTAAAGACGGCGAAGATGTAAATCTCGTCGATCATGTTTCGATCAAAATTCCCAAAGGTCACTTCATGGCCATCGTGGGTCCTTCTGGCTGCGGTAAAACGACTTTGATGAAAACCATCGCTGGCCTGAATCCGGAATCTGATGGCTCGCTGATCTGGGAAGGCCGAAACCTTTCCGAAGATGGCGATTTCTCACCTTCAGAAATTGGATACGTGCCGCAGTTCTCCATCGCCTACGATCCTCTAACAGTTGATGAATCCGTCGAGGCCGCCACTCGCCTCCGTGTGAAATCCAGAAACACCGAAGAACTCGATCACCGGATCGATCGCGTGCTCGATGAAACTGGCCTCGGCCCGATCAGTGATCGCTTGGTCAAGGTTCTTTCCGGCGGACAAAAGCGCCGACTCGGCCTCGCCATGGAACTCGTTTCCGATCCAAAGATTCTCCTCTGCGACGAAGTCACATCCGGCCTCGATCCACGTTCGGAACGAGAAATTGTTAGACTTCTTCATGATCTCTCACGCAAAGACGGTCGCATCGTTATGTCCGTCACACACTCGCTCGCTCACCTTGAGCTTTACGATTCCATCCTCGTTCTACACGAAGGAAAAGTCGCGTTCCACGGCCCACCGGAGCAGCTGAATCATTATTTCTCCGTCACCGATACTGAGGAAGTCTATCCTAAGCTCGCCAAACAACCCTCCGAACGCTGGCAGAATTCATGGAACAAACACCGTGATTCTTACTACAAAATGCTGGAAAAAAACCGCCTGTCTCTCATCGAAAAAGGTGAACTACGGGCGTCAGTCGTTACTTCTCCAAAAACCGATGACGAAGAGGAAATTGCTCAATCCAAGGAAACTCAACTTCCTGGATTTTTCTCCCAGTTTTCAACCCTCCTCTCACGTCGCTGGCGGATTTTCTTCCGAGATCGCGGTCAAGTTTTTCTGCAACTTGCCATCCTCATCTGCTTTCCCGTGCTCGTGACCTTGTTCAGTGAAAAAGCATCCGGAAATATCCGCCGCTTCTCGGATATGAAGCAAGGTATAATCCAAGAAATCAAAGAGCAGCAATCGGTTAGATCCGACCAAGCAAAAGTCGGCTCTGCTATTTCTGGAATCATCATGTTCCAAGTCGTTTTACTAGCACTCATGGGATCTAACAACTCCGCCCGTGAAATCGCTGGTGAGCGACCTATCTACGAAAAAGAAAAATTCGGAGGCTTGCGACCTTTGGCTTATCTTAGTTCTAAGATTGCATTTTTATCCTGTCTCGTGATCGCACAATCTCTTTGGATGGCGTTTTTCGTAAACATATTCGGAACCTTCCGAGGAGATTTCATAGAACACGCCATATTCCTACTCCTGATTAATGCATCCATGACTTCCGTCTGCCTTGCTATCTCCGCGTTGATGCGCACTGCAGAACAAGCCTCTCTTCTTTCAATCTATCTCGTTGGCTTCCAGCTCCCTCTCTCAGGTGCTGTTCTCGCTCTTCCCGAACACATCGAAGCATTCACCCGTCCCTTCATCTCTGCTTACTGGTCATGGTCAGGCTCTGTCGAAGCACTCCAGTCGCAAGTTCATGGGGCAGTGAAATCCGTAGTCGATACATCCCTTTCCTCTCAAAACGCCTGCCTTTACACCCTCACTATTCATATCCTAGCCGCCCTAGGCCTAGCTTGGATCGGCGCTCGACGCCCTCAATGGGATTAAGCTTCTCAGAATAGGCAAAAATACTTTAATTATTATTTTACTAAGACATCTTGATTTAAACTCCTCACAAAAATGGCTCGCCGCGCAAGTTCCAGCACTAATCCTCTCCTCCTCGTCGGCATCGGCGTCGCCGTCATCGCAATCGCATTTGGTGGTAAAGTTCTCCTCACAAAAAAGTCTGAATCGTTTTCAGATGCCTTTCCCCTCGACGTGAAAGCGTTTCTTGAAGATGGCAACGCCTTCCGCGGAGATGAATTTTTTATCGAAGGTAAAATCGATGAGAAACTTCGTTGGACTCCATCCGACGGACAAGTGGTCAGCATCCGAGTAAAGACCCCAGGCGGCGAAGAAATTATCCCCATTCAAATTCCGGATAAATTCAGTAAACTCAACATTGATCGCGAACAAAGCTACTCCTTCAAAATCGACATCAAAAACGGTGGGATACCGGTAGCCACAGCAATCAAACGCCTCTAATTTATAAAGTAACCAACGGAATCGAAAACCATGAGAACTCTCACCACCCTCCTATCTCTAGCCGCTTCCTTGCCGCTTTTCTCTCAGGTCTACACCCCGCCAGCAACTCCCACCCAGTCGACTGTTCAACAACCCCCCACAGACTCCGGACCCACTCAGAAAGCCAAAGATCCCGCTTCTCCTCTGGGCCAGGAAATCCCCATGCTCGATCCCTCAGCAGAGACGATCACCGTCGGCGGAGTAACTATTCCACTGGGTGATAACCGCTTACTCAAAGCTCGTTTCGAAAAATATCTCAATCAGCCACCCGAAAGCGATGCCGAGGCCAAAGCCTACCGTGCAACTATTGCAGATATCCTGAAAACTATCTCACCGTTGAGAGGCACTCCTCCTAATCTTAAAGAGGCGTTTTTGCTTCTGCCCAGTGCCTCTTCCTACCCTGGCGATGCCAATCTCTGCTCCTCCCTTGCAGAAGCCGTCTACATGGCTTTGCTCGCTAAGAAAGACAACAAGCAGCTTACAGACCTCAACCAATCCATCGAAAACGAGAAAAAAGCTATTATCCGTGAAGCTGATTGGGCAGCTCGAAACGATCGCGACCCGACCCTCGGTGCTACCAAACCTGCGGGCAATGCTGGCGGAGGTACACAGGGCGGCACCGGTAACAACGCTCCTGCACAGAAGGAAGGTGCTGGATCAAACTCGCTTAAATACAAAGACACATTGCGCCGCATTACTGAAATTGAGTCGCTCAAAAAACAAAACCTTGTCCTAACAGAAGTTCAAACAATTCGCACCAAAACTCAATACCAGGTCAACATGATCCAGTGGTTCGCACAACGCCGCTACGAGCATGTTCTCATGGCAGCTCGTTTTTATAACCAAATCTGGAAAGATGGAGACACCACTTTGCGAATCGATAAAAATTCCGATGTTTCTAAACTGTTCTCTGATTCACTTGGCATCTCACCCACCGTTTCCTCCCTCGATTCTCTTTCTAACGAAGCAATTCGCGAAGTGGATAAATACATCGAAGCTTTCAACCATCTTCTCTCTCAGAACGAACTTCATTCCGCTTCCCAACGTCTGATGGAAGCATATGCCCTCGGAGAATATCTATCGCCAGTCGCTACTCTCCCACTCGATAAAAAACGCCGTATTGCTTTGTATGTTCGGGATCTTCACGAACTCTACGGAGCCCTCCAAGCCCGTGACTACGTCCGCGGAAAAGTTCTCTCCGACCAACTCAAATTAGCCGCAAAGGATTATCCTTCCTCAAAAGTCGACTCTCTCATCTCCGGCTATACCTTTGCTTCAGACCTCGCTATCGAGGACGCTAAAGCCCATCTTCTCGCCCGCAACTCTGATAAAGCCGAAGAAAAAATCACCAAAGCCGCTCAGATTTGGCCAACCAATCCCAAGCTTCAAGAATTCCGTACGCTTGTTAATAACTCCGGTGCCATCGTCACTGCGCGCAACGATTTCGACAGACTCCTCTCTTCTGGCAACTACCGTGAAATTGCCAAACGCCAATATGAATTTGCTCCTGCCATCCAAGGTGATGTCACTCGCGAAGACGCTTTTAAACAAATCATGCAGAATCTGTTAGCCATCGAAGCCGCTCTCGGCAAAGCTACTGAATTTTCAAGAGTCGGACAAAACTACAGTGCTTGGGAACAACTCGCTGACATCCGCGAGCAATTTCCCGACGATCCAAAACTCGGTCGTGAACTGGAACTCCTCGCACCAAAAGTTGCCGACTTCACCCTCGCCCTCGATAAAGCCCGGCAATTTGAAGCTCGTAATCCAAAACAAACAGGATCCGCGCTCACATGGTTTCTCAAAGCTCGTTCCATCTACCCCCAATCAACACAGTCTGAAAAAGGCATTAAGCGTCTATTAGATGACATTCTTCCTGAGAGTTAAAAATATCAAAGTATCTATACTCGGATTTTTGAATTTCCAGTGACCTAATAGAATAAAGTCCGCGAGATGAACTTATACAAACTAAGTTTCGCATGGCGTCGCCTGTGTAATCTTTTTTCTCCTCCCATACTGCACTGCGTGGGAGATAGTCATGCATCTTTTTTCGGAGGTGAAGAAAGCATGCAACCCACATGGCCAAAAAAATCTAGGAACCGTCTTACTGGTTTTCGCTGCTACCGTCTCGGGCCAGTGCTTGCATACAGTTTACAGCGTGAAGGCAGTACTTCGAGAGGCCGGGAACGACTGTTCGAGGTAATATCAACCCTCCCACATGGAGCAAGCGTGCTACTCTGTTTCGGCGAAATTGATTGCCGTGCCCAGCTTTCTAAACAAGCAGCAAAACAGAATCGTCCAATTGAGGAAATCGTTGATGAATGCGTCGCTGCTTATCTCTCGGTGGGCCGTGAAATCGCTTTGCTAGGTTTCGATGTCGCTTATTGGCAAGTCCCCCCACCCACTCTCATGGTCGGCGATCAATGGGAATTTCCTGCTGTCGGCACCTACGAGGAACGACTTGAAATCACGTGTCGATTCAACTCTAGCCTATCCGCTTTAGCCAAAACTGAAGGTCATAAATGGATCTCTATCTTTGAAACGCTAACCAACAACGAGAATCGCCCGCAACCCCATTTCTTTCTCGACGGAGTTCACCTTTCTCAACACGCTATGCCTGCAACAATAATGGTAGTTAAAGAGAATTTTTCCGAAATTGATTTCTCCTAAGCCATTTCTAAAGGCGCCTCTCTATAACGATCATCACATGATTCCATCCCGCAAGCTCAATAAAATCCATCGCGCGAACCGCCTAGCTTCTCTGTTCCCTGCTTGGAACGATATCAAAGAGTGTTTCAAAATTTTCGTCTACGCGAGGCGTTGGCAAAAGAATGGATGGAGCTTGCCTCTGCCAGACTTAATGAAACGCGCAATACTCAAAAAAATCGCAGAGGAGCACGCCATCTCAGTATTCGTAGAAACTGGCACGTTCCGAGGCGATACCCCATGGTTTTTCAGGAATAATTTCCGGAAAATTTTCTCCATCGAAGTTCAGCCACAACTTGCCGCACTAGCAGCAAGACGCTTCTCAAAACATGACCATATAGAAATCATCGAAGGTGACTCCGCTAAAAAGCTAGTGGAAATCATCCCGAAAATTGACGGATCCGTCATGTTTTGGCTGGACGGCCATTACTCTGCGGGAATTACCGGCCGTGGAGATGATGATTGCCCAATTTGGGGAGAACTTAAGGCCATCAACAATACGCTGAAACACCCATTTGTAATTATAGTCGATGACGCACGTTGCTTTGGTATCAATTCCGGCTATCCGTCATTGGATCTACTTCAAAGTTACCTATCAGAAAATTTCCCATCTCATCGGATGACCGTTGAAAATGATCTGATCCGCATAATCCCCTCCTCATGAATTTCGATTCAGATCCTATAATCCGCGTCAAGTTACTGGGAAAATCCAAACCTGGAGGTGATGAATTAGGGTGGCACAGAAGATTCCCCAATAGTGCCAACGGCAATACCAGATGGGGAAACTGCCAATTCATTCTGGATCGTCACTGCATGGATTATGATTGGCTAGTCGTCTACGATGATATGCCTTCTTTAAAAGGTGAGAGGCATACGCTGTGGGAGGAAACTCTCATTTGCTCGCGCCAAAACACTATGCTCATCACCACAGAACCATCTACAATCAAAGTCTATGGTTCACGTTTTCTTAATCAGTTCGGTTGGATTCTGACCAGCCAAGAACCCTCTGTTATTCAGCACCCAGGAGCAATTTTCAGCCAACCAGGCCTCGTTTGGTTTTATGCGGATAGCGATCCACGAGGCGCTTATGATAATATACGAGACAATATCCCAATAGAAAAAACAAAGGATATCTCAGCCGTCTGCTCCGTAAAGCAGCAGAAACATACTCTTCATCACAAACGCTATGAGTTCATCATGGCTCTTAAAAAATACGTGCCGGAAATGGAGCTTTTTGGACGTGGTATTCGCTATGTGGAGGATAAAGCAGACGCTCTTGACCCTTACAAATATCACGTCGCCATCGAAAATTTCTACGGCGCCCACCACTGGACAGAAAAGCTTGCCGATCCGTTTTTAGGTGGCTGCATGCCCGTTTACTACGGTTGTCCGAACGCTGAGGACTATTTCCCGGCGGAAAGCTTTCTGAGAATCGACATCGACGATGTGGATCTTGCCGCGGAGACCATACAACGGGCGATCAAAGACAAGCTTTACGAGAAAAACCTTCCCGCCATCCTTGAGAGCCGCAGAAGGGTCGTTGAACAATACGCGCCCGCCGCCAACATTTCCAGACTGGTCAACCTCCTCAACAAACCTGATGCCCCGCGCCCCTTTGCAGACGAGAGCATTCTGAGTCGTCACGCCTTACGTAGGAAATCGCTCGCCAACGCCCTTTCCTACGCCTCAGAGAAAGCCTGGGTTTCGCTCAGGCACCAAATCCAGCCCCAGCAAAAGAGATGAGCGACGGACGACAAGCTAATTCCGCCTGGGATCTCATCGACGCGATACCCGTTGTCAATCTGGATAACCGCCCGGAGAGATGGGAGAAATTCCTCGAATCCGCCAAGGGGATGCTGCCTGCGGGCAAGATCTTCCGGTTCTCGGCATCCCTGGGATCCGCCATTCCCGGCTACGGCACTGCCCCGTGGTTCAAGGGAAAGTCGACCGATTCGCGATGGGCGGGAAGAGCCGGCTGCACTCTGTCCCACCAGCGAATCATGGCGAAAGCCAAGGAGCAAGGTTGGGACATAGTTCTGATTCTGGAAGACGATGCCGATTTCTCTCAAACGGATGAGGATGAATTGGCGGCCGTGCTTCGGGAGGTTCTTTCGAAGCGGTCGTCATGGGATATCTGCTACTTGGGGTTCAGCAAGACAAAGGGACCCTCGCGACCTGCCGGAACGTCTGGCAAACGCGATATTTTCGAGATCACCGGCTGCGGAACCACGCACGCTTACCTAGTGAACGCCAAAGCCCGTGACTGGTTAGTTGATGAACTTCCATCGGAAAAATCCACCTGGCCTTGGATTGCGAAACACCGTGTCATCGACCGATGGTATTCATGGAATCTCTCGCTGAAACTGAAAGTCCTCGCCGTATCGCCATCCATTATCACACAGGCGATGGGTTTTTCCGATCTCGTGGGTTGCGACGTGGATTACAACTCCGAGTTTCCGGGCAAAGTGACCCGTGTCACGGGCAACTCCATCGCGTTCCGATTGGAACGCTTGTGGTGGTGGGTACGGGGGCTCAATACGCTCTTACATGATTCGATCCGCTACCTGATCAAACGCAGAAAGGGCTTCTGAGGAAATCCACCAGGAACCAACTCTGCTTACATCCCGAACGGGATGGTATGCCAACCGTTGGCCGGCCTGATCATCCCATCGGGATGGTCAGGCGAAAAAATGATGCGTCCATCCGTAGGATCACCTCCCAACCATGCGCCCCACCAACTGAATGAACTGTTCGCGATGATCGCATGACGGCAGCGCGTCATCAGCCAGAGATCCGCTAACTCGTCCTCCGCATTGTGCTCCACCCAGCGAACCTTATCTCCGTTGAGATCGAGATTTTCGCGGGTCCATCCCTGATCGTCACTGAACACCACGAAGCTGACATCACTGACTTTCTCCCTGATTCCGGCGATGGCTTCGCGGTAGTAATCAGCTGGGAGCAAAACCGGGTAATGAACCCGTCTCGCGTGGATGAAAACCGCGTTTTCCGCCGCGAGTTCCCGGCCAAGCTCGAGATTTCTCTCATCGGTCGGGGCGGGCGGCTCCAACTCCCTGCGAATCACATCCGCGAAGTCCCTGAAATACCCCTCGTCCTGCCAGTAACCGTTCAAAGTGACCCGCTCACAGCAGGGCTTGCGATCAGTCAATTGCGTGGTGGTGACATCGCCGCGCTCCGCCAGATAGGATCGCCAATCCATAGGCAGAAATTTGTTAAACGCGCGCACCGTCTTATGCTGGAGGTGCTTCAAGGTGGGCGCCACCCGCCAATCCTCGGGCATGGTTAGCGCTTCTATGGGGAGATGGTTCAGACGGTAGCTGCGTCCGTATGCGTCATGGGTGTAGCCACGGCGGTCATCCAGATAAAATTCCCGCTTCGTCCTCAGCGCGAAGGCTCGCCCAGCGGAGTAGATGAAAAGCTGGTTTCCCAGCCCTCCCTTGATGATCGAAATTACTGCCTTTGGCATGGACATGCAGACTCTAGCCGCCGTCTCCACGGGCCAGCAAGGTGAATCTCCTCACGCCTGATCGGAACTTGACAAGCATTTGGACTCCAAACAGCTTCAAAACCAACATCCACATCGTCGGCGATGATAAGCCGATAGACCTCATCATGATCAGTTTTGACAACTTGCGATTTATGCTCACCGGAGGACGGAAGGAGCAAATATACAAATTATACGACTTTGTCCGGCCGCAAACATATCCAGGCCTCAGGAAAATAAAAGTCGGCAACCGCGAATCCGATGGCGGCTACGTGATGGTCGATGACTTCGAAGGAATCGGCGCAGCTCTATCGCTCGGAATCGGAGACGACATCTCCTGGGACATTGAAATGAGCGGATATGGTATCGAGATCCACCAGTTCGACCACACCGTCGAAGCGCCAGCCTCCGGCATAGGCAACCCGCTGCTTCATTTCCACAGGCGCGGCATCTGCGGTGATCGGAATCCGGAACCAGGAATGAAGACGATCAGTGAGATCCTGGCCGACGAGGTGGCCGCCCACACCGGGGATCTCATCCTGAAGATCGATATCGACGGATACGAGTGGGAGGTCTTCGACAGTATGCCCCAAGAAGTGCTCGGGCGCTTCCGCCAGATCTGCGTGGAGATACATAATCCGATCGGACGCCCCGGACAAGGAGCCTTCCGCCGCCGCAATCTCGGAGTGCTCAGGAAGCTCAATTGCGGTTTCGCGCCCGTTCATCTCCACGCGAACAACGCCAGTCCCTCGCGCGTGTTTTGCGGGTTGCAAGTGCCGAAGCTTCTTGAGATCACCTACATAAGGAGAAGCGGCCAGTCCTTCACGGATTCGACCGAGCCTTTTCCCGGAGAGCTTGATGTGCCGAATCTAGCGTCCCTGCCGGATATCAATATCGGCGAAATTGTGGCCCGCCGTTAGTTACCGCTAACGGGCAGGGGAACTTGTCATCCCGTCATTCGCCCTTGAGGCGCCAACCGTCCCATACAAACTTGTAGTGGAACAAGGCCGCGTGGGTTGCTCCGAGCTTCTCACGGATCGCATTCATGCGGGCTTCCGAGTCCGGCGAGATGTCATGGAACTGGATGTGCAAATGGATGATCCGCGTGATGAGACCGGTTTCGATCAACCGCTCCAGCAGTTCGTATTCCCCTCCCTCGATATTGATCTTCATGAAATCGACACGAGGAACGGGATGCCGTTCGAACCATTCCTTAGCGTCCATGATTTCGATCAGCACCGTGGCGCCGGTGGCCTTGATGAAAACCGAACTGGCATCCGAGCTGAGCGAAATATGTTCGGTGCGGGTGCTCGCACCGAGCCCGCATGTATGCACACGAAGGATGTTGTTCCGCGCGAACCGCTTACTGATTTGATCGGCGAACGATGGGACTGGTTCGAAGATCTCCACGCGGCATGCGTAACGGGCAAAAATTTCGGCGGCCCACGATCCCTCATAGCCTCCCATGTCGAACACCACCGACTCCGCACCAAGAGGGCAGTCGTAGCGGAGCAGGTTGTCGGCGTCGTCCTTGCGCCAGCGCTTGATGGCGATTTCGCGCTCTGTGGGTTTTATGCGTTTCCGCAGGCTGCGGGCTAATCGGGATATTGGATTCATTCGTTCGATGGGTGGCTGGGGTTCCGTATGGCGGGAAAAATACTTGGAATTTTAGCACTGAATCCATTGCGGGCACGGCTTCCGAGCCTTTGATTCAATGCAATTTTTAAACGATACATATGACCTCTCGGGAACGGACGGTAGGCCTTGTGCGAGCGGATGACGAGATCCGCGGACTTCGCGAGGTGATCGTGGAATTCCTCCGCCCATTTCGCCCACATGATCCAGGGATTATGTTTGTTCAGGACAAGCTCCCTGCCTTTGGCGACGGCTGCCGTCTCCGCTTCGTCACGTGGCTTCGCCAACATGGCCAGGATCTGATCCGCCGCAACATCGGGGGACTTAATGTCCAGCCGCAGAAAGGAACCGCCCGGGAAATACTCGTCGAGGTTGGGGCAACCGATATACAGTGGAAACGCCCAGCCAAGATAGGAATCAAGAATCTTCTCGGTCCAATAGTGGGGTGCGCGGCAGTTCTCCATGGCAAGGTGAAAGCGGTAGCCCTGTATCGCATCCCGCTTGTCGTCGATGGGTTCGAATCCTCGGCCGAAGTGAGCCAGATTCTCACCCAACCGTTCCTTCAAACGCGCGAGAAAGAGGAGCCGATCCCTCTGCCCCGGCGTGAACGCGGCATCCGAACATACGACACTCACTTTGTTCCTCACGGTTTCCTGCGGCCTCATCCCTATCAGCTCCCCATACCCTGTCTCGAATTTCGCTAGGGATTGGTTGTATCCGTACTGCCAGCTCAGACATGGCGCATGCAGTGTCAACCTCGGATGTCCCGAACGCCGGTGGGTATCGATGATCCTGTGGAACTGCGCGTAGAAACGCTTCGGGTAGACCTTTTTCTCTTCCGGCTCGGCCGCGATGAACAGCGTGTTTTCCGCGGCGCAGCGCATCCCGTCGGATGGTCTCGCGTTCGCGAAAACGATCCAGAAATCGGCGTCCACTGGTTCGGTCGGGTTCAGCAAGAAATCACATCGCCCTACCCGCGGGTTTTCACCTGACACTCCACCGGGCGCCAGCAATTCGAATCCAGTCACTTTCGTATCAATCGTAACGACCACACGCAGCCGTCTCTTGGAGAGTGGGATATCGGACATGATGCGTTAGGCTCTATGATATTTCACCGGCCTGTTGGCGGCGGGAATGGCATTGCGGGTGTCGACCACGGGTATTGCGTAGCCGGAAAAGTCATGGGTCTTGTATCCGTCGTGGCCGGTGGAGAGGACGATCAGGTCGTAATCGCCGGTGATTTCCGCGGCGGATTTGCGCCCGGCGTAGGTCGCATGCTCGCGGGTCATGGGGATCACCGGGACGTGGGGGTCGTGGTAAAACACTTCTCCGCCGAGCGCTTCAAATTTTTCGATCAGCTTATAACTTGGCGACTCGCGGTCGTCGTCGACATTCGCTTTGTAGGCCAGGCCAAGTATCAAAATGCGCGATTTTTTGACCGATTTACCATCTTGATTGAGTGCCTCAAAACAAACTTTCACCACATGGTCGGGCATCGCTGTATTGATCTCACCAGCCAGCTCGATGAAACGCGTGTGTTGCCCGAATTCACGCGCTTTCCAGGTGAGGTAGAAAGGATCTATGGGGATACAATGACCACCAAGGCCCGGACCGGGATAAAATGGCATGAAGCCAAAGGGTTTGGTTTTCGCGGCCTCGATGACTTCCCAAATATCGATATCCATTGCTCCGTAGACAACCTTTAGTTCATTAACTAAGGCGATGTTCACGGAACGGAAAATATTTTCTAACAGTTTAGTTGCTTCCGCGACTCGGCACGAACTCACTGGCACGAGCTTATCGATAGCCAAGCTGTATAAATGCATGGCCTTCTCCAAACACACAGGTGTCAAACCACCAATAACTTTGGGAATCTTCTCAACCTTACTATCGGGATTACCTGGGTCTTCTCGTTCGGGGGAAAATGCCAGATGGAAATTCACACCGGCTTTTTTTCCTGACCCTTGTTCCAGAATTTTCAGAAGTTCGCCATCCGTAGTTCCCGGATAAGTCGTCGATTCCAGCACAATTACGGCACCGTCTTTAATATAAGGTGCAATCGCACGTCCAGTATCCAGCACATAGCTTAGATCGGGTTCTCTAAAATGATTGAGCGGTGTTGGCACACAAAGTATCACTGCGTCCACTTCAGCTACCCGAGAGAAATCCGTCGATGCATCAAGTTTACCCTCTTGCACCTGCGCTGCGATGCGATCCGACGATACATGTTTGATGTAGCTCCTTCCCGCGAGAAGCGCGTCTATTTTCTTGGAATCGATATCCAATCCAAGCACTCTGACCCCACGTCGCGCAAACTGGAGCGCAAGGGGAAGTCCTACATATCCTAAACCTACAATTGCGATTTGATTCATGAAGCGCGCAATTCATCTCATGCCATCACCGCTATTGGTAGAAGTTTTTTCATTTTTCAGGTCACTAGCGCAAGAGACTCTTATAAAGCCTCATGGTAGATGCGCACATCGCCTCTAAAGTGAATGCCGAATCGGGAATCTTTGGAGTGGATTGATGAGCAATAATACGGAGTGCAGCTTGGAATAGACCCTCGGAATCCATGGGTTTCACGCGGCCTTCGGGAAAAATTGTCGATAGCAACTCTCCCACTCCTCCACAGTCGTAACCTAATACGGGTTTACCAATTGCCAGCGCTTCCAGCACCGTGCGCCCGAATGATTCCGGCTGCTGAGAAAGCGCGCAAACCACATGACTGACTGCCATGATTTCACGAACATCCGAACGATGTCCGGTGAAAACAACACAATCACCCAATCCCTGCTCAATAACTGAAGCGCGTAATTCGTCCAGATATGCACGCTTTTTTGGATGAGTATCACCCACCACCAAGCCATACACATCGTGACCATTTTTTCTCAACGCGAGTAGTAGTTTGAAAAAATCCGAGTGTCCCTTGAGCCTAGTGATTCGACCAGGAAGCAGGAAAACGATTTTCTTATCGAGCTGAGGGTTTTCTGACTTCCAGCGTTGCAGCCACTCGTCCGATGGTTTGTATCCCGAAGGATATTCCGCTGGCTCAATGCCGCGGTATATCACTTCTATTTTTTCACTCTCAACTTTCGGATAATTTTCCAAAATATATTTCTGAATGCTCTCAGAAACGGCGATAACTTTTTCACCTTTGGTCATCACTGCGGAGTAAAAACTCACGGAGTAAAAACCATGCACCGTGCTGACGAGGCGCGGACGGGTTGCTGGATCCATTTTGCGCCATGCAAGCCATGCGATCCAACCCGGCACTCGCGAGCGAATATGCAGAATATCTGGTTTTTCTTTTTCCAGTAATGATCTGAACGCTTTGACCTGAAATAAGCTCCTTAAACTTTTGCGATGTACCGGCATAGCAATATGCCTGCCACCCATTTTTTCTAACGCCTCCACTTGTCTACCGCCGCTTGAGACCACCAATGCTTCATGGCCGTTTTTTACTAAGTAATCCGCCACTTCCAGCGTCCCGCGCTCGACTCCACCGGAATTTAACTCAGGTAATATTTGCAAAACTTTCATCACTCAAATTCGTCGGATCGATAGCTACCATCCCATATAGATTCCCACCATACTCGATTTTCAAAATACCACCTGACCGTGGTTTCCAGACCGTCAGAAAAGTTCACCACCGGCTTCCAACCAAGCTCCGAACGCAACTTTCCACTGTCCACCGCATAACGGAAATCGTGCCCCAGCCTATCGGCCACAAATTTCACTAACTGATCCGTTCCGCTAATTTTCAGCCCATAATCACTCGAAACTTTTTCGACGATACCCAGCAAATCGTTGACCAAATCTATATTCCGAATCGTGGAATTTCCTCCAATCATATATTCCGAACCCACTTGCCCCCTTTCAGAAATCAGCACTAATGCCTTGCAATGATCCTGCACATGCAACCAGTCGCGGACATTCTCGCCTGTCCCATAAACCGGAATCGGATTTCCTAAAATTCCAGCCAATATAACCATGGGAATGAGCTTTTCTGGATACTGATACGGTCCGTAGTTATTGGAGCAATTCACAACAACCGTCGGCAAGCCATAGGTTTTGTGCCATGCGCGAACCATATGATCGCTACCTGCTTTACTCGCAGAATAAGGCGAATTCGGCTGATACCGACTTTTCTCATCGAAAGTATCGCCCTCAGATGATGATCCGAAAACTTCATCAGTTGAGAGATGAATGAGCCGGAAATTATGATTCTTCTGCTTCCAGAATTCCAGTGCCGCATCTAACAAACATGCGGTTCCAAGGACGTTGGTCTTCACGAAATCCAATGGCTCTGCAATAGAACGGTCCACGTGACTCTCAGCAGCAAGATGAAAAATCCGATCCGGATTAAACTCAGAAATCACATTCCCAATTCGTTCACGATCCGCCACGTCTCCGTGCGCAAAATGATATCGCGGATGATTTTCCACATCGCGGAGTGATCCCCGATTCCCCGCATACGTCAGTTTATCAAAGTTCAAAACTTCGTAACCGTCGTCTAACAATCGCCGCACCAGATTAACTCCAATAAATCCCGCGCCACCCGTCACGATGACTCGAATGACTGGAGAAGCTGATTTCATATCCCCATCTCTCTTTCCAAAGCCTCTTCCATCGCACGTTCGACCAAGCGAGCTGCAGCTGCCTCGGTTGATTCGTCCAATGTTTTGACCGCTGCCTTTAACGCATTCGCATTACCGATTACCATCGCAGATTTCACTTTAGAAACGGCTTTTTCAATCTCCGCACGTTCCTCCTCCTCGACAAAACCTTGTTCTAAAATCATTTCCACCGCTGGCAATAATTCATCGGCCTTCATCTTTGCCTCAGTGAAAATCCGCTCCGACATATCTTCAAAGGCAAACTCAACCGATTCACCCACCATCTGCTCCACCGCCGCATCGTCCACATTCACCGCTGAGTTTTCGATCTTCACGACCACGTCCTTTCCAGTCGAAGTATCTCTTGCAAGAACCTCTAAAATTCCATCCGCATCGATCTTGAACTGCACCCCGACACGCGCCTGACCTTTTGGCGCGCTTTCCATTTCCACATCGAAATTTCCTAGCTCCCAGTTATCACGCGCCATCTCGCGCTCGCCCTGCAAAACCCGAACCCTCATCTTCCGTTGGCCATCGGCGGCATTGGTAAACATCTCGCCAGCTTTGCATGGGATCGTCGTATTCCGTGGAATCAACACATTCATCAGTCCCCCGAAGGTTTCGATTCCAAGACTTAGCGGTGTCACGTCTAGTAAAACCATCTTGCTCATCGCCCCACTTAAAACCCCTGCCTGTATCGTCGCACCAAGCGCAATTGCTTCATCAGGATGCTGGGTGACATCGACGTTCTTTTCAAAAAATGCTGCGACGGCTATCCTCACCGCAGGCATCCGCGTGCTGCCGCCCACCAAAACCACGGCATCGAGATCCGAATTTTTCAATCCACTGTCGAGCATCGCTTGCTGAGAACATTTGAGCGTTTTCGAAATCCAATCCCGAGTCATCGCGTCGAGCTCAGTTCTCGTGATCGTTTTCTCAAAACTACTAGATCCATCGTAAAATGGAATTCTTACGGTGTAGCTCTCTTCCTCGGAGAGAAGGCGCTTCGCCTTTTCTGCCTCTTCCAGAAAACGCATTTTCATTTCGGGCGACAGATCATCCAAGCCAACGAGTAAGAGTCGGAAAATCATTTGATCCACATCATCTCCGCCCAAACGTGTGTCGCCGTGTGTTGCCAATACCTGGAAAACGCCTTCCTGCATTTCAAGGATCGAGAGATCAAAAGTTCCACCACCTAAATCGTAAACCGCGACACGCGATCGATCCTTCATTTTATCCAAACCATAAGCTAATGCAGCTGCAGTCGGTTCATTCAAAATCCTCACCACTTCCAAACCCGCAAGCTCCGCCGCCCGCTTCGTCGCAGCTCGCTGCGAGTCGTTAAAATAAGCCGGTACCGTCACCACGGCTTGCTTCACCTCAGTTTCCAAACGCCATTCTGCGATCCGTTTGAGTTCTCTCAAAATGTCCGCACTGACCTCCTCGGGAGTTTTCCCAACCGCGGCAAGTATAGGATCATCAATCCGTCCCACTCCCATCCAGCGTTTTACGCTGGTCACGACCCGCAGCGGATCCGTCACACGTCTTCTCAACGCTTTGCGCCCGACCTCGATCTCGCCGCTCTCACCATACCAAACAGCACTTGGTATGATTCGTTTTCCCTCCTCATCAGCGAGTAAAATAGGGAAACCTGAATCCACCACACCCACCGCCGAGTGAGTCGTGCCGAGATCAATTCCAAGTATCATCATTTCACAGGCAAGATGCCGTAACTAATTCTTTACGGAATCCGGAAAACCTTCTGATTCGATGGATCTTTTGCAAGTTGTCCCGAGCGAAAACCTTCTACGTTGATGACATTGTAAGGAGAATAGGGGCTGATCACATGATTCGGATTCGCGGTGCGCTCAGCGACTGGATATTGATCTCTCGTCGGTGGTCTGACAACTTCTGGTGCGGTGTCAGATGGACGATCTGGCTGCTGCTGACGATCTCCATCTGGATAAGGACGTTGATGTTGGTGACCGTGAACCGGGATTGGTTCGCAAGAAACCAGTAAAAGCGCCGACCCTGCGGCCATCGTGAGTATGAGTTTGGTCATGGTTTTTCGGACTGTGTTAATGGGTAGGCTATTCACTTCTGATCGCGCGTGCTATCAGAAATTTCAAAAGAATGAGTAGTTTTTTGGCTTTCGCGACCGAAAAACGCCTGTCGAACACTTTAAACTCCTCCTCCTTCATCTTTTCAAGCAGGCATTGGTAAATTTCCGCCATCGCCCGCGCGGGCAGTAGGGCATGACGATCCATCGGATGAATCAGTGCCTCAGCCTCCCGGAAAAGATACTCTGCGCGCTCTGCCTGATAACGCATCATTGCGATGAATCGGCCATCATATACCCTGCCGATTAAATCACGCTCCGAGTATTGAAAACGGATCATGTCATTTTCTGGTAAATAAATCCGCCCGCCGTTGGCAAGGTCCTCTCCAACATCGCGCAAAATATTCGTCAGTTGCAGCGCATTTCCCAGAGTTTCCGCATAACCATCTGAACTCTCGTGTACGCATCCAAAAATTCTCGTCGAAACCAATCCAACCACCCCCGCAACCTTCCAGTTGTATTTGGCAAGCGCTTCCCAGCTTCCAAATTTCTGTGGTTCCAGATCCATCCGACAGCCGTCGATAATTTCTAATAACCATTCCTGCGAGATACCTCGACGCGCAATCATTTCCATCAGCTCATTGCCGAGTTCGTTCTCAGCAGGAAACCCATGGCGAATTCCATCTTCCCAACCTTGCAAACCCTCTCTGCGCTGAGACACCGAAACTTCCAGTTCATCCGCGATGTCATCTACCGTCCGGCAAAATGCATAGAAAATCACCATATCATTGCGTCTATCCTTTGGCAGGATTTTTAACGCGAAGGCCAGATTGGATTCCGCCTTCCGGGTGATCTCAGATGCGGCAGACACGAATAAAACCTATTTTATGAAACCCCAATGACCTGTGGTGAAAGGCCAGAGCGAGAATAACGCGGGGCCGACGAGGTTAAATTCCTTCACTGGACCCCAGTAACGCGAGTCTAGGGAATTACCCGTGTTGTCACCCATTGCTGCATACTCACGCATGCCCGGTTTGGCTTTCTCTCCTTTGAGCGGTAAGACATCATCTATGGCCACCAAATACCGCTTCTGCTCACGGCTTGGCTGCGCCAAAACGTAACCTTCATGTTTCTCGCCAAACGGAGGTTTCCCATCCGCGACAGCGCGTATTCCCGGCTCATTTGCCACTTTTCCATTCACAATCAAATCAGGAGTCATGATAGCAAGCTCATCACCCGGCACACCGACCAAGCGTTTGATATAATGAGATCCGCCACCCTGCGGTCCGCTGTGCTCTTGAATGCCTTTGATGGCGAGCGTATCAAAAACAAATACCTCCCCACGTTTTGGTTTCCTAAAATGATAAGAAAATTTATCCACCAATACGAGGTCGCCTGAATCGATATATCCCTCCATTAGAACCTGACCTTTCTTCAAAGTATCACGGTTATTAAGAGCCTCGCGGTAAGCGGCTCCAAGACCAATATCATATGCTTGGTTTGCTGGCGAAGGTAACCTCAGCGGTTCTTGGTCTAAGCTAATTAATTGCGAACGACTGAAAAAATGCATCCACTGATAGTCCACGACTTCTCCACCCACCTCAATACCATCTGAAGTTTGTCTCATGAGAGGCCTCACCCGGCGGTCTTTATCATTCACGACTTTTTCATAGCTTCTACCACGCAGGATCGACTCCATCACTCGCTGTGGAAACGATGGCCATTGTTCCTGCTTCAAGGGAGTTCCGACTATCCCGTTCAAAGTCGGCTGCATCGATCCCGTGGGTATACGAAACGGCTGCAAATAATACGCACGCAAACCAAGAGCGATTACGATCGCCACAAACATGACCTCGACGTTTTCCCCAAACCAACCCTGCGGCTTCTCACGAGGTAAAGAGTTTTCACACGTCGCCCGCAATTGCTTCGACGCCTCTTCTACCTTTTCCTTATCCTTACCCTTGATCGCTTGGATCAAATCTTTGTGCCGCGACTCGATCTCCGCCACCCGATCCGCAGTCAGCAGATCTCTTTTGTAATTGATAAATTTGATCGCTCCCTTTCCGAGGTGAATCGCATCTTTTTTCCAAGTAGGCGTGAACATACACGCAAACCCTGCACCCCGAAACTCCTCCCTGCAAGCCCTACCTCTCTGCTTTCGGCTTAGCTAAAAAGGCTTCAATCTCTTTTACAGAGCGCGTGTTGAGCACATCCTCTTTTCGCATCCAACCTTTGCGTGCGATCTTAACACCTTGCCCAAGATAATGCAGGGCCGCGCGCGAATGGGCATCGGGATTGATTGAACACAACACCCCTTTATCGCGCGCACGCTTCCACCAGCGCCAGTCCATATCCATCCGCATTGGACTGCAATTCAGCTCAATCACGGTTCGCGTCGCTGCCGCGCAATCGATAATCCTCGCGTGATCCACTGCGTAAGCATCGCGTTTCAGCAGTAACCGACCCGTCACATGCCCAAGCATCGTCACGTGTTCGTTCTCCATCGCGCGGCAAATTCGTTCGGTCATCGTTTGCTCGTCCATGTTCATCGAGCTGTGGACCGATGCGACGCAGAAATCGAGTTGAGCAAGAATGTCATCGGAAAAATCCAAGCTGCCATCTTTGAGGATATCCACTTCATTGCCCGCAAAAATGCGGAAACCATTCAGCGTTTTTTCTAAATTTCTGATCTCCGTAATTTGTCCGAGTAACCGATCTTCATTGAGGCCATTCGCCCAAAACGAAGATTTCGAGTGATCAGAAATCCCAAGATACTGCAGACCAAGATCCATTGCTTCCTCCACCATTCCCTCAAGAGTATCGCGCCCATCGGAAGCGGTGGTGTGATTGTGAAACGTCCCACGAAGATTCATCAACTCCACCAATCGCGGCAGCTGCTTCTCCGCCGCTGCTTCGATCTCGCCACGGTTCTCACGCAACTCCGGCTCAATAAACTGCAAACCTAACAATCGATAAATATCCTTCTCGTCCTCCACCACGGGTCGCTCAACATCTTCACTCACAGGATTCAACCCGTATTCATTTAACGACCAACCCTTCTTCAACGCCAGAGATCGCAGCGCGACATTGTGCTCTTTGGAACCCGTGAAATACTGGAGCGCGAACGGAAACTCGGAATTTTTCACCGCACGTAAATCGCAATGTATTCCGTTCTTCAAACGCACCGAGGCTTTCGTTTCCCCACACGCAATGATCGATTCAACTTCGGGCAGAGTTGTAAAATCCTCACATACCAACGCGCCTTCTTTTGTCGCCACTAGAAAATCTAAATCGCCCACGGTCTCTTTGGCCCGCCGGTAAGATCCCGCCACCGCGACTCGTGAGATCTCTGGATGCATCCGCAACATTTCTAAAATCCCCTCAACCACAATCCCGATTTTTCCTAACAGAAACCGATCCGCGAACTTTTCGTTCGCCGCGATTCCCTCGA
This sequence comes from Akkermansiaceae bacterium, assembly GCA_031374665.1. Lineage (GTDB taxonomy): Bacteria > Verrucomicrobiota > Verrucomicrobiia > Verrucomicrobiales > Akkermansiaceae > Luteolibacter. Next base: position 46,053 of record JANMGO010000007.1, read on the forward strand.
GAATCTTGCTTTGGGTTTTCTCACCAAACCCCGCCAGCGTCGCCACTCGCCCTTCCAAACAAGCCGCTTTGAGTTTCTCCAACGAAACCACACCGAGCTCATCATACAACGCCTTGATCTTCTTCGGCCCAAGGCCTTGCACTTCGAACAAATCAAAAATGGTCGGTGGAAACTCCTCTTTCAACGTCTCGTAAAATTCCAGCTTTCCCGTATTTGCCAGCTCTCCCAACTTATCCCGCAAGGCCTCACCGATGCCTTTCACGCCCTTCAATTCATCATTCTTCGCCAGCTCTACCACATCCTCTTCCATCGCCAACACCACCTCCGCGCCCTGTCGGTACGCCCGCACTTTAAACGGATTCTCCCCCTTCAGCTCCAACAACAGAGCGATCTTCTCCAAAACCCCAGCCATCTCTTCCCGATTCATATCGACAGCAATGTGCCCGCCGATTTCGCATCACGCAAGAGTGCACAAGATTCCGAGCCATCAAATATCCTACGTTCATTTAAGAATTTCTGAAATTTAGGGTTTCCCCTTGGCGTGAAAGCCGCAATCCTCCCGCCGTTATGAGCAATCGTCTTGAAGGAAAAGTTCTCGTCGCCCAAGGCGGCGGCCCCACCCCAGTGATCAACCAGAGCGTCGTCGGCGTCGCCCTCGAAGCTCGCAAGTTTTCACAGGTCACTTCGATCTACGGTGCCGTCCACGGCGTTTCCGGAATCATCAACGAAAACTTCGTCGATCTCACCCGCGAAACCACACACAATCTCGAACAAGTCGCCGGCACTCCGTCATCTGGCCTGCTCTCCACACGCGACAAACCCGACGAAGAATATTGCGCTCGCATGTTCGAGGTGATGAAAGCCCACGACATCCGTTACTTTTTCTACGTCGGCGGAAACGATTCGTCCGACACCGTCCGCATCGTCAACGAGCAAGCTCAAGCAGCGAACTACGAACTGCGCGCCATTCACATTCCGAAAACGATCGATAACGATCTCATGGAAAACGATCACTGCCCGGGCTTCGGCTCCGCCGCACGTTTCGTCGCCCAAGCATTCATGGGCGTGAACCTCGATAACCGCGCCCTTCAAGGCGTTTACATCGGTTGCGTCATGGGCCGCCACGCTGGCTTCCTTACTGCCGCTTCTGCCCTCGCTCAAAAATACTACAACGACGGACCGCACCTCGTTTATGTACCTGAGCGCCACTTCAGAACCGAGCAGTTGCTCGCTGATGTGGATCGCATGTATTCTAAATACGGCATGTGCACGATCGCTGTTTCTGAGGGCGTCTCCGATCCCGATGGCACTCCGATGATCGTGAAACTTCTCGGAAAAGAAGAGCGTGACTCACATGGCAACGTTCAGCTTTCCGGAACCGGTGCACTCGGCGATCTTCTTGCCGATACCATCCGCGATGGCCTGAAAATTAAACGTGTCCGTTCCGATACCTTCGGTTATCTCCAGCGTTCCTTCATGGGCATCCAATCGGACCGCGATGCACGTGAAGCACGCGAGGTCGGTGAAAAAGCCGTGCAATTCGCGATGTGGGATAATGTCGATGGCTCAGTCGCGATCAAACGTCCGGTGCTCGATTACTCGGTCGATTATGAATTGGTGGATATCAGGAAAGTCGCCGGAAAAACTCGTCACATGCCGGACAATTTCATCAACGAAGCAGGCAATGGCGTGACCCAAGATTTCATGAATTACTGCCGTCCGCTGCTTGGCTCTAACATGCCAGAACCACATCGCCTGCGCGCACCTGCGGTACCGAAAATTCTGAAGGGCTAGACTTTCAAGGGAAAATAAAGATCCGTCGGATCCGTCAAATTTGACAGATCAGTCGGATCTTATTTTTTCTCCTGCGCAGCTTTTTCTTGTGCCGCTTTTTCTTGAGCTCTCCGCTCCTTCTCTGCCATCAGATCTGCCATCGAAGTCCCGCGCGCTTCCATCTTGCTTTTGGTTTCCGTCAGCCTGGTATGAGCTGACTTTCCAGTCGACTTCGTTGCTGTTTTTGAAATTGGCTTAATCGTATCTTCCTTGGGCGTCTTTTTCACCGTCGATTCTTTTTTGTCCTTTGAAGCTTTTTCTGATGCGGCGGTTTTCGGTTCGATATTTTTCAACATCGCGCGTGCTGTATCGTAGAGACTCACCATCACCACCAGCACCATCACGTGAACGATAAGCGAAAGGAATCGCTTCCCGCCTTTGCTCATTTTTTTAGCCATAACTCCTTAAACCTAATCAGAATTTTAGAATCTTGAAACCTGTTTTTTACGGTCAACAAAAAGCCCTCGACTGAAAACAGCCGAGGGCTTGAGAAATCACTCGCTCAGCAATTACTGACCGCCTGGGATTTGCAATCCTTCTGGAAATGCAGGTTGTGGTGGAGCGTCCTTGATTTCGACCAATTCGAGTTCAAAAACCAAGGTGCTGTTTGGGCCGATGTCGACACTCGCGCGGCGCTCGCCGTAAGCCATGCCGCTTGGGATATAAAGTTTCCATTTCGCGCCGATTGGCATCGAGGTCAATGCCTCACGAAATCCTTCAACAACCTGCAGTGTCATTTCGACGGGTTTACCTTCTGGCGAAGCATCGAACTGGGTGCCGTCGATCTTGGTGCCTTTGTAGTTCACCAAGAACAACTTTTCACTAGGTGCTGCGCCTTCCGTTGGGGCAACGTATTTCTTATCGCCACCCTTGGTAATCACCTCGTATTGAAGACCGCTCTTGTTGGTGGTCACGCCTTCGCGCTTGCCGTTTTTCGCAAGAAACTCAGCGCCGATTTTTAAATTTTCAGCAGCAACCGTTTTTTCGCGTGCTTGGATGAACTCTCTTAAGCCCATCATCGCTGCCTGAAGCTTTTCGATTTCCAACTCTGGCTTCTTGCCTTGAGCTGCTGCGGAGAAGCCTTTCATGAAAATTTCCATGTCGAAGTCATTGAGGGTCACGCCGTTTGTGCCGAAGTTTTCAGCAAACGCGCTACCCGCGCTGTAGCCCACTGCGTAAGATGAATCCGGCTTGATATCCGCTGCTGCTGCTTTTGGCGCTTCTTTTGCAGCCTCTTTCGGGGCTTCTTTTGCGGCTTCTTGCGCCATCATGAAGCCACTGGCCGAGAGAGCGATCAAAGCTGTCCGCGTGGCACGATTGAATAAGGAATGTCTCATAGTTTCTATTTAAGTCCGAGAAACCTAAAGCTCTCCCCCACCCATGTCCAGAACGGCTTTTTTGGGAATGGCTGTCGGAAACTTCAGAATTCCCTGATCCATCTCAACCTCATTCTCAGCTTTCTTTCTTCTCAATTCTGGTTTTTTGTATCCCTGATCTTATCGAACATGAAATTCATCCTCCTCGCGCTACTTCTGCTCCCCTCTCTCGCTTTTGCTCAAGAGGCTGAAAAAACTAAGGCTCAGGAAAATCAGAAATCTCAAAAAATCGTGATCATCCCGATACGAGATCAAATCGCGCCACCTGAACTTTATATTTTACGCCGCGGACTCAAAACCGCGATCGAACAGGGCGCGAACACGCTCATCATCGATATGAATACTCCGGGTGGTCGACTCGATACCACCTTCGAAATTCTCGAAGCGCTCGATAAATTTCCCGGAAAAGTCATCACTTACATCAACACCGAAGCCATTTCCGCAGGCGCACTCATCTCCGCCGGAACGGATGAAATCTGGTTCGCGCCATCCGCCGTCATCGGCGCTGCCGCACCCGTCACAGGTGAAGGCGAAGACATCGATGAAACCATGAAACAAAAAGTCGTTTCCTATCTGAAAGGTCGTGTTCGCGCGATGTCAGGTGGCGATGAAAACCGCGCCAAGGCAATCTCGGCGATGATCGATGAAAATTTCGAACTGAAATTTGGCGAGGAAATTATCAAGCCAAAGGGCGAACTCCTCGTGCTCACAGATGTTGAAGCCATGAAAACATACGGTGACCCACCGAAACCTCTCTTAGCTACAGGCATCTCACCTACCCTCCGAAATCTAACAGACACTCTCTTCGGTGCGGGAAATTACACCACCATCAAACTCGAAGTCACTTGGTCGGAAAAACTTGCTCAATACATCACTGGCATCGCACCTATCCTACTTGCGATTGGATTGTTGCTTATTTTTATCGAATTCAAAACACCCGGCTTCGGCATGTTTGGCATCGGCGGCGGCATTTTCCTCGCCATCGTTTTCTTCGGGCATTACGCCGCTGGGTTATCTGGCCACGAGCCTGCATTGCTATTCTTCATCGGCTTTGCCTTAGTCGTCATCGATCTATTTTTCCTCCCAGGCTTCTTCATGCTCGCGATACCCGGAGCCATATTAATGTTGGGTTCATTGATCTGGGGCATGTCAGACATCTGGCCAGATCAACCCATCGAATGGGAATCCAATTTCTTAACCCGCCCCCTGATGAATCTGACTTTAGGCATTGGTGGTGCGATCTTACTCTTTGTCCTGCTCCTGCGATTCATGCCCAAAGGTGGACTTTGGGGTGCCATGGTTCTTGATTCAGCCATCGGTGGTGCATCTACCACTTCGTCCGAGGCTCGCAGCGAGCCTTCCCTCATCGGCGCCATTGGCCACGCCGTCACTGCCCTCTTCCCCTCCGGTGAAATTGAAATCAAAGGCACCCGCTACGATGCCCGCATCGACCTCGGCACCATCCCACCAGGAACCCCAGTCAAAGTCATCTCCGTCGGTGAATTCGAACTCAAAGTCGAAGCCATCTAAACCCTCGCATATTTTCACAAATCCATTATCTTTGTACGATGAGTATCGCAGAAATCAAAAAACTCCCGATCCGCGAAAAGTTTCAAATCATGGAGGCTTTATGGGATGAAATGCGCCCCGAAATCGATGCGGCTGAAATTCCTCAAACCCACAAAGCCATTCTTGATCATTGCCATGCACGCGTCGCCTCTGGGCAGGAAGCACTTGTCGATTGGGATATTGCGAAAAACCGTTTCGGAAACGGATGATCACTATCAAACTTTCAGAAACCGCCATCGCGGGTCTAGAACAAGGATACTGCTTCTACGAACGTCAGGAACAGCGTCTTGGCGATTACTTCAAAACAAGCCTGCAAGGTGAAATCGAGGGACTAAAAATCACCGCCGGAATCCATCGTCAGGCCTATGGACATCACCGATTGATCTGTAGAATTTTCCCATTCGCCATCTACTACACTTTCGCCGAAGAAGTGGTCACTATTTGGGCTGTCATCGATTGCAGAAAAGACCCAGATTGGATACGTAAACAATTCGAATGATTACCCTCACACGATTACCTCTTCCTTGAGATTTCAAAATTGAAACTTGAATATTTATGACACTCATCATCCTTTTTTTCTCTCTCGGCCTGATCTTACTCGCCCTCGAAGTCATCGTTCCCGGCGGCATCCTCGGTGGGATCGCTGGCATCTTACTGTTAACAGGTTGCATCCTTTCCTTCGTCACCCTCGGCACAACCGAAGGGCTCATCGCTATTTCTATCACCGTTTTAGCCGCGATCTTGGTCTTCTACATCCAGTTCAAAATCCTTCCCAAGACCCGCCTCGGAAAACGCTTTTTTCTCAAAAATGAAATTTCCGGCTCATCGAACTCACTGAAAGAAAATACGCAGGATTTGATTGGCAAAACCGCAACTTCCGTCACTGTTCTCTCGCCTAGTGGATATGTGCAGGTGGACGGAAATTCTTACGAAGCCGTCTCCCAATCAGGCCAGATTCCCATCAACACCCAACTCCTCATCACCGCAGCTAACTCTTTCCAACTCACCGTAAAAACCAAATCATAACACCCCATGGACCTCACTAATATCCTGATCATCATCCTCGTCATTGTCGGCCTCGTCTGCGCCTTCATCATTCTATCTTTCTTCTCCGTCTGGCTGCGCGCATGGCTCGCAGGTGCCTACGTCGGCTTCTCCGATCTTATCGCGATGCGCCTTCGCCAAGTCCCCTACGGCCCCATTGTCGATAGCCGCATCACCGCGAAAAAAGCCGGCATCGAAATCGATATCAACGAAATCGAAGCTCACTACCTCGCCGGCGGTAACGTCCTCCCCACCATCCAAGCCCTCATCGCCGCTCAAAAAGCCGGCATCAACCTAAACTGGAACCGCGCCTGCGCCATCGACCTCGCAACCAAAGGCTCGGAAAAATCCGTTGTCGAAGCCGTTCGCACATCGGTCGATCCTAAAGTCATCGACTGCCCAAACCCCGCCTCCGGCCGCACCACCATCGACGGTGTTTCCAAAGACGGTATCCAAGTAAAAGTCCGCGCCCGTGTCACCGTCCGCACCAACCTCGATCGCTTCGTCGGTGGTGCTAAAGAAGAAACCATCATCGCCCGTGTCGGCGAAGGCATCGTTACCACCATCGGTTCCGCAGAAACATATAAAGTGGTCCTCGAAAGCCCCGACTCCATTTCCAAAGTCGTGCTCGCTCGCGGACTCGATGTCGGAACCGCGTTCGAAATTCTCTCCATCGATATCGCCGATGTCGATGTCGGCGAAAACGTCGGTGCCCAACTCCAAGAAGCCCAAGCCGAAGCCAACAAAAACATGGCACAAGCCGAAGCCGAAATCCGCCGCGCCGCCGCTGTCGCTCTCGAACAAGAGATGATCGCCCGCGTCGCAGAGATGAAAGCCAAAGTCGTCGAGGCCGAAGCCCAAGTCCCACTCGCCCTCGCCGAAGCCTTCCGCTCCGGTAACCTCGGCGTCATGGACTACTACCGCATGGAAAACGTCAAAGCCGACACCACCATGCGAGACTCCATCTCCAAATCCTAAATAAGGATCATCTCAAAAAAGCCCGGGCAATCGCCCGGGCTTTTTTGTTTGAACGAGAACGTCTAGCTGTTGCACCGGCATAATGGGAGCTCGAATTCAATTCGTTCCCCGCACTTCCGGTTTGAATCCAAGCGTTCATCACGGGTTGACAGCGACTACAACAAATCTGCTCTCGCCTACCTTCGCGTTGCCTTCACGCAACTCAAGGGTGAAGTCTAATCGAATGGGTGACAACAGCCGCACGAGCGTCGACTTGGCTGCGTCGTCAAAATGCACTTCAAACGTCTGCCCCTCTTCTGGAATCGTCTTCAGCAGGTCGAGCAATCCTCTGGGAGACTGACCATGCTTCGGATGCGCCGCAATACGAGCTAGATCCGTCGTATCGATAAATCTTCGGAGCTGATCATTGTGGGCGGCAGAAATCAGAGTCTGAACGACTTCTTGTTGACTGAGTTGATCAGCGTTCCCCTCAATGGTTGTGAGAATCATAAGAGCGATTACGAAGATTAGTTTCATAGGATAGTCCCTTTTATAAGCCTAACGATAGAGTGGTGACACGCCGGAGTGAAGCTCGAAATCAAGTGGAATGCGGACCGGGGTTGCCACTCATGGCTTGTTCTGCTTCTTATTTGTTCCGGAAGTGGTCGAGAAAACCTTTCACGTCCACGGTGGTATCGTCGTATTTGTCAATCTTCTTACCTTCCGGCGTTAAGCCAACCATCCGTTCACCAATGATTACGATAACCTCTTCGAGCTTGCCGTCCGCGTTGTATTCTCGTGCCTCAACAAGTCGTCCATCCCGAGAATAATAAGGCACGCTTGTCTTGATGAGCTTACCACCCGCATCAAACAGATCGTAACGAATCACATATCCAGAATCATCGGTAGTGTAAACGCCACGAAGTTGAACTTCACCATTCGCGTCCTTCTGGATGAAGTCTGGCTTCTTCGAGATCTCTTGCGCTTGGGTTTTGAGGGCAGAGCAGGCGATAAGCACGACGAGTATTGTTTGGATGGTCTTCATATATTTGCAGAACGTACCTGTCCGCGCACTATTTGACAAGGCCGAAGGACGCAGGCAAATCGTTGTGCGGACGACTTGTTAGATACTCGGGACGGTGGTAACCTCCCGAGTGGAACGAAACCGATTTCCGCTCCTTCAGACAACAAAG
>JANMGO010000073.1:0-14426 GCA_031374665.1 Akkermansiaceae bacterium
ATCACCCGATCCGCATCCTCCGGCGTATTGATCGGTCCACCATGACAAAGATACAACACATCATTGCGCACGGATTTACCCGCATCGATGATCGCTTGAGTGCGGCGTATCGTTTCATCCCAAGGAACCACAGCCTCCGTCACACCAATCGATCCACCAACGGTCGTGCCAACATGCGCGATGATCACATCCGCACCCGCCTTCGCCATTTCGACCGATTCCTCAGGACTACCGACATAGACAATCGAAAACATATCCATCCGCCGCGCTAGGCCGATCATTTCAAATTCTTTTTTCACACTCATCCCAGTCTCTTCGAGGATATCGCGGAACTGTCCGTCGATGATCGTATGGGTAGGAAAATTATTCACTCCCGAGAAACCCATGTCTTTCACCTTTCCCAGCCAATGCCACATCCGACGACGCGGATCCGTCGCGTGCACCCCACAAATCACAGGAATATCATTCACCACTGGAAGCACTTCATACTCCCCAATCTCCATCGCCACCGCATTCGCATCGCCATAAGCCATCAAGCCAGCGGTCGAACCATGCCCCATCATCCGGAACCGACCCGAATTATAAATGATGATCAAATCCGCTTCGCCCTTTTCAATAAACTTCGCGCTGATCCCCGTTCCAGCTCCAGCTGCAATGATAGCCTCACCTTTCGACAAGGTATCATGCAAACGTTCTAAAACTTCAGTGCGCGTGTAGGGATTTCCGATTCCGGTCCATGGATTAGGCATGTCCCATCCATGACTCAAAAAAATCACAAAGCCAGAAAATCAACGTCAATGAAAGGCACCAATTGTTATCTGAAATCCACCTCACCTTCATAAATAACTATGAAATAATGGAGCCGCTGGTCGGATTTGAACCGACGACCTGCTCATTACGAATGAGCTGCTCTACCCCTGAGCTACAGCGGCTTTTAGCCTTTTTCTTACTTTTATGCCCTTATGATGACTTAACGCGCAAATTGAGGTTATCAATCGGGACGTGAATCACGCACCGTCATGTCGAAAGTGTTTTAGCGTGGCGGTCGCTATTGGCAATGATGTTTTTCCCTCATAAGGTGTTGTAATCTCAGCGATCAATCTACTTCATGTCTGCCGCTAGTTCGGCAATGACTGCCCCCGAAGTCGTAAGCGTCCGGGGGGATATTGCACCAAGGGGCGGTCTGTTATCTCATCACAAAAACGCCCCAGCTGACCGAAGCTAAGCAGGGCGATTGATTGCGAGCGTGATGAAGCTGCGCGGTAGCGGCTTGCTACCTCCTCCCTTTTCCCCTTCCCACACCGTCTCTCCATTGTATTCTCACGCTAGGTGAAAAAGCAAATTCCTAGCATTCATTCACTCTCAGATTTCGCACGCGTCTTCCCTAGAGAATTAAGTCAATCCGTGATCACTGCTCCGTTTTGGAGCTTGACGCTACACGGTAAAGCTACAGAAATTACAAGGCTGTAGTAGGAGTTTTTCATACCACTCAACTCCACCAAAGATACCCCATGCAGAATCGACCGGTGCGGCATGGACAGCATAATATAGATCTAGCAATACCACACACCTCCATGTTCAAATTCCCCTGCCCCCACTGCCAACAAAACATTTCAGTTGATGAAGACTACACAGGAAAGAACGTCAAATGTCCGACCTGCGGATCCGAATTCGTCGTTTCATCGACTGACCAAGAAAACGAAATTGAAGCAACCCCAACGCAGGGAACCGCTGACGAAATTCTATCCAATCCAGAACTAAATTCATCACACACATTCTCTGATCGCCTAAGGGACGGTAACAAGACCGCCCAAGAAGGAGCGAAGGTCATGAAGCAAGGAGCTATGGTGGGATGGGCAGGATTGAAGCGACGCTCGAGGCAAGCCGCGCTAAAGGCACAAACCGAAAAAATACGAAACATCGATCTTCGTAAGGCCCTTCATACACTCGGGAAAAAAGCCTTTGAACAAGGAGTCCTAGAAACGGAACTGGCCGAACATTTTCAGGCAATCCGGGAACTCGACTCTAGGGTTTCCGAGATGCGTGAGAAAGCGGTAGCAGACTCTGAGGAAACCAAGATGGAGACCTTGAAACGGGTGAGCAAAGACACCGCTAAAGCCAGCCAGGCTCAGGCGCTTTCACTCAAGCGGGAACATTTGATCACCGAACTCGGACGCGAGGTAAACGCGCAGAAAGATCGACTCAAAACGCAGGAACTGAGTGATGAATCTGCTGTAATCGCCGACATCGAAAATCGGATTTGGGAGAAAGAAGAAGAGATTCGAGGACTTGGCGATGGAGGTAAGAGCGGCAAACAGACGCTCGCAGTCGCAGCGGTGCTTGGGTTGCTTGTTGTAGCGGGCGCTTTATTCGGTTTTCGTATCTTCCATGGAAACAACAATCCGGTTGCAACACAAGAAGAACACCCGACGATCGATGGGCATACTGAAGTCACGGACAAATCAACGGACTTTAGCAGCGGCGGCTCAAAGCCCTCAGTCTTCTATGAGAGTCTATCTATTAGAGGCATAAAACTTGGGATGAACGAAGACGAAGTTAAAAAAATACTAACTGATCTAATCGGTTCGGATTTGCAGTTTTACTTGGATAAGAAGCAACACAAACAGAATGTAAAAAGCTATTTTTTTGCATCGCCCTCATTAGGGAAAAAAGGTCCAGATAGTCTAGAAATACAAGCGTCAAATAATTATATGGACATTGACTCTGATTCAAAGGTTCTTGTCGGAATTGGTATTTCTGGATCCTCATTTATCAAAGTATTTAATGCTGAGGACGTAATGTTCGAGGATTTTTGCCAGCAGTTTATGCAAAAACATAACATAGCAAAACTGGAACATTGGAAAACTAATTACGAGAAATCTTACAAATACAATAATGGCAATTACGAATGTAGATTCAGCTTGGATGTGGCAGGGGGCAAGGGCTTTGCAATGGATGTGATCAAGAAAGCGAGTTTCTGAATTTCCGGCTATTCTCAGTATTCCAATGTGATTTCTGTCAGACCGTGAAATTCCGGATGTAATTCTTTCACTTTGAGGTTCGCAATAACGCGCATCAAGGATACCAAATGAATCATCTAGATGTGACGCGTCTCTTTATGTTTTCTAAGAGGAATAAAATGATAACCGCGAAAAATAATAGGTAAGCGGTTCTGGCTGCTCACCGTCACAACCCTCTTTTCCCCTTCCTAGACCGGCCCTTCAGTGTATTCTCCGCACAATGTGAAAAAGTAAATTTCTAGCATTCATTACTACATCATTCGCCGTTCCACGATCGGCCACGGCGGCATCAATGCCATCGGGCGGGACAACCTAATCGTCGAGGACTGCACTCTCCACGGCGGAAATATTGTTAGTTTGCGGGAGGATTACGGATCGACATGGGATGGAGAGGTGCTCATTCACAACTGCCGTTGGATTCCACCTGGAGGAAATTTCGTGATGTTCAACATGCAGAATGACGGCACCCATGACTTCGGCTACCCCTGTTCCATGCCAAGAACGATTCGGATTGATGGATTGTCCATCGATGACGACAAACGCCCGAGAAGCTACCAAGGGAAGCGGCGGGAAAAATCCATGATTTGAGACGCAAAGAAAATTTCCCACCTCTCCACACACGGCGATCAAACTAGGAATTTTTCAACCACGAATTGAACGAATGGTCACGAATGAAGATGTTTTGAACATATCTCTGACTCCGAGCATTCATTTCTGGGATCTCCTACATTTCCCATGGTTCCGGCTCTCGGGTGAGGTAGTTGACGAATACTTTTTTATCGATGCATTTTTCAAATGCCTCGTCGGGTGAGATCCGCCCAGCCTGAAGGTGCTCCATGATCGCTGTATCAAGCGGGACGTTGCCTTTTTTCTTGCCGACTTCGATCATGCCGGGAATTTGGTAGGTTTTTCCCTCGCGGATCATGTTGGCAATACCAGCATCAACCACTAAGATTTCGAGTGCGGCAATACGTCCTGGTTTATCGACGCGCTTGAAAAGGTTTTGAGCAATGACGCCTTTGAGGGCTTCTGAGAGAGTGGTGCGGATTTGGTTTTGTTGGTTTGCTGGGAAAACGTCAATGATCCGGTCAATGGTTTTGGCGGCACTTGGAGTGTGCAGCGTTCCGAAGACTAAGTGACCGGTGGCTGCCGCCTCGAGAGCCAAGGTGATGGTTTCCAAGTCTCGCATTTCTCCAACCAGAATGATGTCCGGATCTTCCCGCAAAGCACCGCGAAGTGCGGTGGCGAATGATTTCGTGTGCAGGCCGACTTCGCGGTGGTTGATGAGCGCCTTGACAGAGGTGTGAACAAACTCGATGGGATCCTCGATAGTGAGAATATGATCCGGGCGGATCTTATTCGCATAGTCGATGATCGCAGCGAGTGAGGTTGATTTCCCTGAACCTGTGGGACCTGTGACCAGGACGAGACCTTTGGTGAGTTTTGCGAATTTTTTGCAAATATCGGGAAGACCCAGATCGTCGGTCGTTAGAATCTTGGTAGGAATGGTTCGAAATACCGCGCTGATGCCCTCTTTCTGGTTGAAAAAGTTGACCCGAAATCGGGCCAATTCAGGGAGTTCATATCCGAAGTCAACATCCCCGGTCTGCTCAAAATGCGCTCTTTTGTCATCCGGGCAAATTTCATAAAGTATATCCTTCAGAACCTCGTGAGTTAAAGGCTCAGCCTCTAAGCGTGTCAGCTCTCCGTGAATGCGGATGATTGGAACGTTGCCGGAGGAAAGGTGCAAATCTGATGCCTTGTGTTCAAGCATCGCTTCAAAATACATGTCGATATGTGCCATGGGATATTTGGGATTTTCTAATGATCTGGGTTATCGGTGTAAGATTATTCCAACTCTAAGGTATGCCAAGAATTTTTTTGACTGAATTTTTTACGGCAGCCTTAAATCTAACCCGTTTTGCCGCATTTTGCTCATGCTCCACGGGGCGGCGGCCGATCACGAAATGGGTCCTCGACTGAAACCTATGCATCAACGAAAGGCCCGCCCCGACGCTGCACCCTTCCCTGCTATTACGGTGCCTGAAGAAACGCAGTCAATCCCATTTTCCCCTTCCCATACCGACTCTTCTTTTTTGGCGGTTAGGGATTACGAGTAAGCCATCCAATCCTTGGCATCCAATCGGGTTTCAAGTTTGGCGGCAAGTTGCGCATGATACTGATTGCCTGCTTTTTGCGCGTTTTCTCATTCAAGATTGGAGTAACACGGGATGATCTGCTTTTGCAAATGATGGAGCCGATTATTCGTTTAGGTCATTCAATTTTTCAGGGAAGAAAATCGCCGTCTACTACGTTAACAACAGGTCGTTCATGGACACAATAACGTATGGCCCCTTTAATTTAAAAACTAATAAACATGCTGAAAATCTCGCGGAAGATTCCATGAAATTCTTCCGAGGCTTACTTAGCGGTGCTTATGGATTCACGGAAGAAGAACTTAATCGCTCGTGGATTTACGACGAAAATCTCCCCAAGAGGTTGAATCAATTGCTGAAACCCAAACTACTCGAGCGCTATATAAGATTGAGACAGAAATCAACCAAACAACAATGACAGTAAGGATGTTGGTAGCAAATAAGGAAAGCGTCAAAGAAAGTCTTGTAACCGATGACTTTAAAAAATTTATGACAGAGAGCATAACATTGGAGTATTAATCGAAAGAGAATAAGCAGGCTGACGGATTCTAAACACCCAGACTACACATTACGAATGAGCTGCTCTACCCCTGAGCTACAGCGGCTTTGGAAAAAACTGCCGCGAGAGCCCTTGCATCTTGACGAATCACACCCGCCCGCAACACGATACGATTATGTCAAAAGCTAAGCATTTCGCCGGATTGGATATCGGTGGTTCCACCATCAAAGCCGTCATCATCAATTCATCCGGAGATCAGGTTGGGCCGATTGTCGAAGTGAAAAGCCATGTCAAAGACGGCTATCAAGCCACATTCAAACAACTCGAAGCCGCTCTCGATGAACTCTCTCACAACGCAGGCATCGATCGCAAAGACATCGGCGGCATCGGGCTCGATGTCCCAGCCCCTTCATCAAATGGCGTGATCTGGGGAAAAGCCAACCTCGGCGATGACTGGGTCGGCACCGATATTTGCGCAGAGCTCAACAAGCACCTGAACATTCCTATCCACATGACCAATGACTGCAACGCCGCAGCTGTTGGCGAATACGCGATCCGCCATAAACACCTCGGAGCCTTACTCTTGGTTGCCCCCGGCACCGGCCTCGGCGGCGGCTTCGTCCTACCCGGCGGAAAACTTTACGAAGGCGCCAACGGCCTCGCCCTTGAGGTAGGCCACGTTTCCGTTCCTTTCACCGAGGATGATGGCTCACTCCCTTCCTGCACCTGCGGACTCAAAGGCTGCTTGGAAGCATGGGTTTCTCTGGTCGCCCTGCGACGCCGCCTCTCTATCGAACTTCAGAAGCCTGAGTGGAAAGACCATCCACTCAACGCACACGAATCCACGATCGAGGAAAAAGCCTTTAAACTCCGCACCCTCGCGGAAAATGGCGACGCCCTTTCCATCCAACTTTTCAAACAACAAGGTTTCATTCTAGGTTACGGCATCGCCGATCTTGTTAGAACCTTCGATCCCGGCCTAGTGGTCATCGGTGGCGGACTCGCCGAAGCCAAATTTCGCAATGATTTCCTCAGTTGGGTCCGCGATGGCTTCGCTGATCGCGCTTGGCCCATCTATCGCAATAGCCCCATCGATCCGGAAAAAGAAACCACCCGCTTCGAGTGGGCCGAAGGTGGCGACGCCGCCGCATCCATCGGCATGGCCTACACGGCGCGCGAACTCTTTTCTTAACGAGGAGCGGCTGCATTCTGCCGCCGTCTTAAAATCATGGGCAGCAGAATGCAGCCCCTCCTTATCCTTAAAAAAATCCAAAAAATCTCTAAGGATCATTCCGCTCGTGTGTCTTTACCTTAGAAGCATGCAAAACTCGATCCATGGAACCCCCAACTTACAGCTCCGCCGCCCGTAGAAGCGATGGAGCCGTATCGGTTCTTTCCTCCCACCCAAGTCCACGAACCATGGAGGAAAAACCCACGCTCCGCCAAATATTTGACGCAGAGGAATCCGCCCTCCTGCGTTATGCCTTCGGCATTATCTGTCAGCGCGAGGCCGCTGAAGACATCGTCCAAGATTCTTTCATGCGACTCCACTCCCTCTGGCACGAAGTCGAAGCCCCCCGACCCTGGCTTTTCCGCTGCGTCCGCAACCTCGCTCTCAACTACATCCGCGACAACAAACGCACCACCCCCCTTGAAACAACCTCTCCCGAAGCCAACGAGTTACAAATCACAGCACCGAATCCTGATGCATCCCTCGGCAAAATGGAAGCCATCGGAACCCTCCAACTCCTCATCTCCGAACTCCCGGAACCCGACAAAACCCTCGTCTCTCTCAAATACCTCTCCGGCCTGCGCTACGAAGAAATCGCCCACCAAACCAACCTCACCGTCTCCAACGTCGGATACAAACTCCACCACATCCTCAAATCCCTAGCCTCCTCACTCCGCCACCTAGGTATCGAATCAGCCGAAGGCTGAAAGGAACCGCGATTTCAAAATCGCGACAACCCCAGTCTTCCAAACGAAAAATCACCCGCTCCGATCCATGAACGACAATCTCCAACCTCTCCCAGACGAACACCTCGAAGCCCGCATCACTGCGTGGGTTCTCGGCGAGGCTTCGCCTTTTGAGGCCGCCGAACTCGAAGCCCTCTGCTCCTCCGACCCCGAACTCCAACTTTTCCTCAACCGCACCAAAGCCCTCCACTCTCTCCTCATCGAAACCCCACCCTCATCCTCCGATCAATTCTGGAAACTCTCCCCCGAAAATCGCGCCAAACTCGATCCCATCATCGGATCTAACAACTCTACCCACTCCAATAAAGACTCCAGCATCCGCCGCGCTGCTTTCCGCACTGCCTTTGGAATCGCAGCTGTTCTAACCGTCACGGTTTTCATCAAACGTTTCATTTTTCCTACCGCGTCTTTCGAGAAATCGTCTGTGACAATTGTAGGAGGATCGGAGTTTAAAATGGAACTGCCTAGGTCGAGGGGAATGATAATCGATTCTAGCGAAAAGGTCGACTTCATGCCTCCTGGAGCTGCCGGTGGCAGTGGCGGCTTGGGCAAACGATCCGGCGATGCTGGTCTTGTCATGAGCGATCGCGAGGCAGACGAAAAAATGAATGAAAGAAGCTCTGGTGGAACCTTAGAAAATCAAAAAAAGCAAAAAGCATTTAAAAGTCCTCAAAATAAACGAGTGTTTGCGGAAGCATCTAACGAATTTAAAAGCATAGAAATTTCGGGCACGATCTCTCGCACAGATGACACCGCATCACCGGCTGCAGCTGCCGCTGCCGCTCCATCTGCAAAAAAATCTGAGCCATTACTCTCTGACGTAACAAAAAGCGGAAAAGGTTCAGCTACCGGCTATGCCAACGCTGGTGGTGGCAGGGATATGTCCAATACCGCACCGGTTTTCGATGACTTAGGAGCTATCAGGGGTAACGAACTAGCTTCAAATGAAAGTCGCCAAAGAAGTGCGTTTAGCCGCAAAGGAAAAGAGCTCGAACAGGACTCACTGAAAGAAAAAGAAGATGCATTACTTACCCCTCCTGAATCAGGAAAAAAATTCAAAAGTGAAATCGCAAACACAACAGTCCCAGGTATACCAAGTGAAACCTTTGCCGCCCGTGCACTTGGAAACTCTCCTACTTCAGGCCTACGCAGCGGCGATTACGCCGTCCAAGGTGAATCGGTTGACAGAATCTTAAATAACCCAAGCCGCTCCGCACCGGCTAACCAAGAAGTCGCACAAGGACTTGTAAGTGAAGCTCCAGTCGGACGTATGGTATTCAGTGAGTCCGACCCTACCCGAACCAACCCCGTCATCACTAAAGGAGACGATAAAGATTTCGACCAACGCCGCCTTGAATCTGGAAAAGTCGCAGATACAAAATCCGATTACTACCGCGCCGACTACAGCAACACTCGTTCCGAACTCTTGATGCAAGTCGATAAAGCATGGGAACTCTCAGTCCCAGCTGAAGGGGTTCGAAACGACGATCCTTTTGCAGACGGCAAACCAACGGTTGATCCATTCGCAGCAAAGCCTGCAGAATTCGAAGGCTTCATTAACTACGGATCACCCATCTCGGGCACTGCGACCACCAGCGGTGCACTCAACATACCAGTTACACCTGCCACACCGTCGAATTTCGAATCTCGTTTAACTGAGTCGGAGGAAGAAGCTCTAACCATACTCGGAGACATTCCTCAGATCGGAAGACTCTTCCAACCCGCGCCCCCATCCCTAACCGATCTCTCCGAAGAGCTCTCTGCATCACAAGAAGTATTCTCCACCTTCTCCCTCAATATCTCCGACGCCTCATTCCAGCTCGCCTCCGCCGCGATTGCGAAAGGTGAACGCCCAGATCCAACCTCGATCAAACCCGAGCAGTTTTACAACGCTGTGGATTACGGCGATCCAGCACCATCTGCCTCGGAACCCGTCGCTGCTGCCATCGATCAAACCGCGCACCCCGTCATCCCCGGTCGTAATCTTGTTAGAGTCGCCGTCCGCACCGCCTCCGCCGGTCGCTCCGCAGCCCAGCCGCTGCGCCTCACGCTGCTCGTTGATCAATCCGGATCCATGGTCCGCGCCGACCGCCGTGCCGCCATGGAAACCGCGCTTGCCTCACTCGCCACACTACTAACAGAAAACGATCAAGTCACGGTCATCGGTTTCTCCCGTACACCGCACCTACTCGCCAAATCCCTACCCGGAAACGAAGCCTCGAAACTTCCCGATCTCATCAACCAAACCGCCAGCGAAGGCGGCACCAACCTCGAACAAGCGATCAATCTCGCTACCGAGCAAGCGCTCGACCACCAGCTCGAAGGTGCACAAAATCGCATCGTCCTTTTCACCGATGGCGCAGCCAACCTCGGCGATGCCGATCCAGAACGCCTCTCGAAAAAAATTCAAGACCTCCGTCAACAAGGCCTCGCCTTCGACATCGCTGGCATCGGCACCAACGACCTCAACGACCGACTCCTCTCCGATCTCGCCCGCCATGGCAACGGTCGCTATTATTTGGTCGGTGAAAAAACCGGCGGCAACCTCGCCGCACAACTCGCAGGTGCCTTCCGTCCCGCAGCCGAGAACGTCAAAGTCCAAGTCAAACTCAACCCGCAACGGGTCGGAAATTACAAACTCATCGGCTTCGAAAAAGACCGACTCAAAACCGAAGACTTCCGCAACGATACCGTCGATGCCGCAGAACTCGCCGCAGACGAAGCCGGGGTCGCTCTCTATCAGATCGAAACCTTACCAGAAGGCACGGGTGAAATCGGCGAGGTCAGCGTCCGATTCCGCGATACGGCATCAGGCGAAATGGTTGAGCGCAAGTGGACCATTCCCTACGACGCCAGCGCACCATCCTTCGATAAAGCCAATCCCAAAACCCAGCTCGCCACCCTCGCGCTCCTAGCCGCCCAAAAACTCCAACCCGGCCCCCTCGCCGATACGATTGATTTCTCTAACTACTCCGAGACCATCGCCAAACTCAAACAAGCGAACGCCAACTCAAGCAAAACCCAACAGCTCCTCAACCTCATCAACGCCCTGAAATAATTTACAATCTCTTTACCCACAAACCCAAGGAGAGTCGGTATTCTGCCGCCTGTAGATTTTAAATCCAAAATCCCCAATCTCTTCCCTGAAAACTGAACACTAGCAAACTAGCCAACTTTCCGCATGAAACTCCTCCTCACCCTCCTCGCACTAAGCACGTTCGCTTTTTCTCAACAAGAACGCATCATCGTCGTCCCAGAAAAAGTCGAAAAGCCCGTCCCACTCTTCTTCTCTGCCACCGCTGAAATCTCCGCGACCGCCAGCACCAAAGAAACCACCTCCACCCAAAACATCAGTTTCACGATCCACCAAGGCATCCCCGAAACCCTAACACTCGGACTTTCCGGCGCAGGCGAAATCACTTCCGTCACTGGCGATGGTCTACGTGATTGGTCAGTCCGCATCGCCAAAGACGGAAGTCGCTTCCTTGATGTCCGACCTAACATCATCGATCCTAAAAATCCTCCCAAATCTCTAGCCATCCAAGTCGCCACCAAACTCGTCGGCAAAAACGATTTCTCCCTCCTCCTTCCCACCCCCGCATCGACCACGGGATTTTCCGCAAAAATTTCCCTCACAGCAGCCGCTGGCACCGAGATCCGCGTAACCGAGGCAACAAACCTTTCCCCCATTGAATCCAAAAACACCCATAGCTACATCACCGCAGCCAACGCCTCGCTGAAATTTTCCGCCACTCCAACCGGCTCCGCCACGCGCGGACTTGAACTAATCAACTCATCTCTAACAGGTGTTCTCGCCAAAGACTCAAACAGCGTCATCTTTACCCTCGCCGCCACCGTACGTTCCAAATCTTCGAACGCATCCATCGAACTCCTCTCCGGCACTGCGGCTCTCTCAGGAAAAGTTTCTGGAACCAACCACCACATCGCCCTGAACGAAAAGCAGGGTTACGATCTCATCGCCGACACCACCGGAGATTTCCCGATCGAAGTCCAGTTCATCGTCCCCATCATTCGAAAAGGCGATTGGCACCTTATCGATTTCACACTCCCCGCAGGTATCGTTGTTCCCGTCACCCTCGATGGCATTCCAGACAACGTATCGTTTAACCCCAATCTAACCGTCGCACCTCGTAAAAATAACAACGCGTGGCGCGGCTTCCTTCCCGCCAACGGCCAAGCTCAACTCGCTTTCAAACCATCCGCAGAAACCGAAGACGGCTCACTCTTCTTTACCAGCCAAGCCATCACCGACACCCGCATCGGTTCCGGCCTGATGCGTCAAATCACCCAAATCGATTTACGCGTCCTTCAAGGAAAAATCCCCAGCCTCACTCTTTTGTTAGACGGCCCAGGTGAAATCCTCTCCATCGTCGGTGAATCCGTTCTTGCATGGTCGGTCTCCGGCGAAAAAGAAAACCGCAAAATCGAAATCAAACTCTCCCGCCCCATCGAAGGAGGCGAGCGTATCACCATCGAATCCCAAGCCGCTCTCGGCGGATTTCCTCTTGAAATGCAAGTCCTCCGCATCTCTCCCATCGGCACACTCCGCCACAGCGGCTTCGTCCGCTTCGCCAACGACGGTGCCGTCCGCATCGAGGTCGCCGATGCAAAAGGCTTGATCCAACTAGCCCCTAACCAATTTCCGAGTCGCAATCAAGAAAACCTCCGCCAAGTCCTTGTCTATCGTTTCCCCTCCGCCGACTTCTCCGCCAAAATTCTCGCTGACCAAATCCTCCCAGAAGTCGGCGTCACCGAAGTCACCGTCTATGAACTCGCAGAAACCGATCGACGCATCATTTCTAACATCGAGCTAGATATCCGCGAGGCTCCTCTCCGCGAATGGGAAATGAAAATCCCCGCTGATCACGCAGTCGCATCCGTCACCGGCGCTGCCGTTGCAGATTACGCAGTCTCATCCGAAATCAAAGACGGCCTCAAAACCTTGAAAATCATTTTCTCGCAAGCCGTCGATGGCCGACAACTCATCAGCCTGCGCCTCGAAAAAAACGAAGCCGCCAAAGCAGCTGCGTGGACCCTTCAACCTCTCGGCTTCCCTGATGTGAAATCACGCCGCGGTTACATCGGAGCCTCCGCCACAGCCGGATACCGACTCGTTGCCGGAAAAAATTCAGGCCTTGCTGAAGTTCCGGTTACCTTTTTCCCACGTAAAACTACGGGTCTCCAACAAGCCTTCCGCCTTCGCGAAAATACATGGACCGCTGACCTCAACATCGAAGCCCTCGGCCAGTCCATCCAAGCCGATGTGTTTCATCTCTACTCCCTCAAAGCAGGCGCCGCTTACGGCAGCGTTCTCATCAACTACTTCGTCGTCGGCGCACCCGCCAACGAATGGAAAATTTCCGTCCCAGCATCGATAGGAAACATCGACGTCACCGGCCAAAGCGTCGGACGCGATTGGCGTCGTGAAGGCGATACCGTCATCATCCCTCTCTCCCGTCCACTACTCGGCGCAGGCACAGTTCTTCTAACATTTGAACAACCCATGCCCGCCACCGGAGGCGAACTCTCTCCCGGCGAAGTTCGTCCGCTCAACGTCCAAGCCGAACGCGGTCACATCCAAATTGTTAGTCCTCTCCAAGTCAAATTCTCTACCCAAGTGAGTGAAGGTCCGTTGTTAAAAATCGACCCCTCAGAACTCCCCGCCGAATTCCGACTACTCTCCTCCGCACCCACTCTCGCCGCATGGCAATACACGGCTCGCGATTTTAAAATCGGATCGAAAATCGAATGGTATGAACAAGGTGAAACCGTCGATCAAGTCGTCGATTTCCTAAAACTTTCCACCCAAGTCTCCCGCGATGGCCAATGGGTGACCGACGCAAGTTTCTTCGTGAAATCCAAAGGCCGCGCTTCACTCCGCGCACTTCTCCCAGCAGACACATCTCTTTGGGAAGCCAGCGTCGATGGCTCACCTGTCAATGCCCGCGCCGATGGCAAAGATACCCTTATCCCACTCCCCGCCCAAACCGATCCCAACCAAGCGTTTGAAATCACCCTTCGCTACGGCGCTAAATCAGATAACCCAAATCATCCTCGCCTAACAGCTCCCGCTCTCGATGCACCACTCGTCATCGGTGAATGGACCGTCACTGGAGATGAAAACCGCACGCTAGTCTCAACCGGCGGCGATCTTCAATCGACTTCAAACACCACCCCACCCACTGGCTGGCAAACTCTCTCCAATTATCCTATCCCGCTCGCCGTGCTTATCCTGTTAGGAATTGTCGCCGTATTCTTCCCCAAGGAGGGGCTGCATTCTGCTGCCCGTTTCTTACCTGCAGTCGCAACCATCGCCTTTCTGATCCTCTCCTTCCTCCTCGCACTAGAAATCAACGCCACTACTACCACTTTGAGTTCAACCCTCTCGTTCAACTCTCCGGTCGTCCCTGCCGGAAAATCCATCGAAGTAGAAATTTCTAACCTCTCTCCATGGCAAGCACGCGCCGATTGGAACGTCTGGCTACTTCTCACTATCGGCGCAGCTCTGACCATTTACGGTATCTCCAAAAAACACGCGATGACTAGAGCCCTCGGTCTCGCTCTGGCTGGAGCATCCTTCCTCTCCCTTGGGGGCGGTGCTCTTCTGTTTTTCCTCATCATCGATCTCTTCGTGTTGATTTCCACTCCGTGGCGGAAGTTTGCATCCGACCTGCCAAAAATATTCAAAAAGGCACCCGTAGCTACTGCCCTCCTCATCCTAACCACTGCGCTCACCCAAAACATCAATGCCCA
>JANMGO010000019.1:0-10115 GCA_031374665.1 Akkermansiaceae bacterium
TCATGGCTAACAAAGAAGTGAGCGGCAGCGCGATGAGTAGAGCTGAGAGCTTGTCGCTGAATAGCTGCACTTTGTTTACCATGAGAATAATAACCGCGGTGAGCAGGACTTTGACGATATCAAAGAGTTTGAAGGACAACATTTCGGACCAAGGTAGATTGGACATGTGCAAAAGCATCCGCCGCATTTCAGAAGCATCAATATAAAATGCGGGAAAGTTGACCGAGAGCCGCTTTTCGCTAAAGTTCCGCCATGAAAGCTGCAGAACTTGCCCAAAAAATCCTCGATGCCATGCTCGGTCACCTCGGAATTGTGGCGAAAATCGAAATCCAAGACACCGACGAAGGCCCGTGTTTGCAAATTTTCTCCTCAGAAAAAGACGCGATCATTGGAGATCACGGAGATCGCCTCGATGACATCCAATACCTCGTCAACCGCATCCTGCGTCGCCAGATGCCAGATGCCGAACGCGTGAAAGTGGATTGCGAACATTTCCGCACGATGCAGGAAGACCAGCTCAACCAAGAAATCCGCGACTTGATCGATTTAGTAAAAACCCAAGGGAAACCTTACCGCGTCCGGCCGCTCAACGCTTACTACCGCCGCTTGGCTTACAACGTGATTGCAGCCGATGACGCCGTCTCCGCGACTTCACCTCCAGGCGACGACAGGCTGAAACGGATTTCGATTTCTCTTAAAACCAAGTAGTCATGAAAACATTTCTCTTCGATTGCGGCCCACGCGATGCCACGACATCTCTAGGTTTATTCATCCTGAGAGTCGGCACTGGCCTGTTGATGTTTTTCGGTCATGGTCTTTCTAAGATTCAAGGATTCGCGGAAAAATCTAAAGGGTTCAAAGTCCCTGATTTTTTCCCTCTGAATTACATGTCGCCGCCCGTCAGTTTGAGCGCGACTATATTTGCAGAAGTCGCTTGCGCTGCTTTATTAGTTCTCGGTCTTGCAACTCGTCCTGCCGCCTTCGTTCTTGCATTTACGATGACGGTAGCGGCTTTCAATGTCCATGCGGCTGGTCCGTTGTTCATGAGCGGCGGCGCTGGCGCGAAAGAACCCGCTCTGCTGTTTCTTCTTCCCTGCCTCGCTCTTTTACTCAGCGGCGCAGGTTCTTTATCGATCGATGGCTTGATCCTCAAAGAGCGTCGGCGCAACTGGTAAAATTTCACCTTCAACATTTTGGAAACTCACCGACTAGTCATGCACGGAGATTTGAACCATTACGGTTCATTGTTCGGCGGTCGCATGCTGGCATGGGTCGATGAAGCCGCATGGATCGCCGCATCCGCCGAGTTTCCACACTGCCAACTCGTCACCATCGCGATGGATAAAGTCGAGTTCCGCCAAGGTGTCGGCGATGGCACGATCCTCAAAATCAATTGTTCGCTGGCGAGAAAAGGAAACACATCACTCACCTATCAAGTCGTGGTGACCGATGCGAAAAACTCCGCGGATATCCCCGTTTTCCAAACTCATGTCACTTTCGTTTCGGTGAACGACAACGGCGAGAAACGAGCCATCTGATTTCTCAAGATGCTTCACACGCTTGATATTGTCCTGCCGCTGGAGAGCTCTGAACAAGATGACGCTCGTAAATTGGCTGTGGCGAAAATGTTAGGGATCGATCCCTCACGCGTGCGAGGGCTTCGTCTGCGCAAACATTCCATCGATGCGCGCCAGCGTCAGGTGAAAGTGCAGTTGCGCGTCGAGGTCGCAGTGGACGAGGATTTACCTGATGAGCCGAAACCGGTTTGGACCTGCTCCCCGCTTTCTGCCGATGCGAAAACGGTTCTCATCATCGGCGCGGGGCCAGCGGGATTGTTTGCGGCCTTGCGTTGTTTGGAGCTCGGTCAAAAACCCATTGTGTTAGAACGCGGCAAAGACGCATCCTCGCGTCGCTTCGATCTCGCACCGATTTTGCGCGAGGGCCGTGTGATCGAAGATTCCAATTACTGCTTCGGTGAAGGCGGAGCAGGAACATTTTCCGATGGAAAACTCTACACCCGCGCCACCAAACGCGGCCCAGTCGCCGAAGTTTATCGTGTGCTGGTTGCCCACGGAGCTCCTGAAAAAATCCTGACCGACGCACATCCTCACATCGGATCTAACCTTTTACCCAATGTCGTCAAAGCCATCCGCCAATCCATCATCGACCACGGCGGCGAAGTGCATTTCCAAGCGAAAGTGAATGACTTCCTTATTTCCGATGGAAAAATCCACGGGGTCACAACCGTCGATGGCCGCGAGTTTCTCGGCGATGCGACGATTCTCGCCACGGGACATTCCGCGAGAGATATTTATCAACTGCTCGCTGCGAAAGGCATTTTGATGGAGCACAAACCGTTCGCGATCGGCTTCCGCATCGAGCACACGCAACCGTTCATTGACCGCCAGCAATATAACATTCCCGAAGGTCAGCCGCGTCCGGATCTGCTGCCAGCCGCGCGTTACCGACTCGCAACCAAGATCGAAGATCGCGGCGTGCATTCGTTTTGCATGTGCCCGGGTGGTTGGATCGTTCCGGCGGCGACCGCTGATGAACAAGTCGTCGTCAACGGCATGTCGCTTTCACGCCGTGACTCGCCTTTCGCGAATTCCGGCTTGGTCACCACCATTGAGCCAGAGGATGTTGCGAACCTGATTCCCCAGCACGGCATCTTGGCAGGCATCGCGTTTCAGGAAAACATCGAGCACTCCGCGAAGCATGCAGG
The DNA here is from genome assembly GCA_031374665.1 of Akkermansiaceae bacterium. Classification (GTDB taxonomy): domain Bacteria; phylum Verrucomicrobiota; class Verrucomicrobiia; order Verrucomicrobiales; family Akkermansiaceae; genus Luteolibacter. Next base: position 2,726 of record JANMGO010000019.1, read on the forward strand.
AGGAAACCAAAAGCTCGGACAAGTTGCGCCAGCTCAGCGCGCCGCAGATTATCTGAAGGGAAAGATTTCCTCAGATCTACCAGAAACCTCGTACTTCCCCGGACTGAATTCAGCTCCCCTGCATGAACTGTTAGCCAAGCCCATCACCCGCCGCATTCGCCAAGGCTTGGAACTCTTCAATCGCCAAATCCGCAACTACGCATCTTCAGATTCCTTGTTGTTAGGTTTTGAAACTAGGACTTCATCTCCCCTGCGCATCCCACGCGAGCCAGACACGCTCGAACATCCGGAAATCTCAGGCCTTTTCCCCTGCGGAGAAGGCGCAGGCTACGCCGGTGGAATCGTCTCCGCCGCACTCGACGGACTGAAAGTCGCCGAGGCTACTGCAGCGATAGCTCGTTAGTTCCAGAAATGATAGAAGAGTTGAACCACGAATTACGCGAATATCACGAATGGTTGCTGGTGAATCGTCGTTCCGATCGAACATCAACTAATCTATCTTCATATTCGTGGAATCCGTGAAATTCGTGGTCAAGAACTCCTTAAGAACTGAAGTTCACTTTCCTTTATCCAACTCAACTTTGTAGTCACCTATCGACCACTGAATACCGGCCAAATAGTGGCGCAGCACTTCTGGATGCCAGAACATATCATGATTGTGACCAATCGAGCAGTAGAAGACCCGGCCTTTTTCCCAGTTTCTTGCCCACGCGACTCCGTAGTCATTGTCCTTACGTTTCATGCCTTTTACCTGCGCGGATTTTTCCGGATCGAGGCGCAGCAGCATGTGCACTTTGGATGAATCGTAAGGTGCTTTATACTGATAAATCTCTTCTTTGAAATCCAAACGTTGACCATTGAACATCGCCACCAGCGGATGCTTCTCCTGTCCTGGCTCGACAAAAATATTTACCTGCGAACCTGCGGTCCAAGGATGTCCATCGAAATAGCCATTGATCATTTCGCCATACTCAGGCCACTCATAAAACGAATCGGTCGCTGCGTGAATTCCCACAAAGCCGCCGCCGGATTTGACAAAAGCCATCAGGTTTTCTTTGAGCTGAAGTTCGTATTTCAGTGCCGCATCTTTTTCTTCCGCAGACATTTTCATCAACTCGTCCTTGAATGGCGAAAACGGATTCATCGTCGTGCTCAGAAAACAGATCGCATCAAACTGGCCGATCTTGTCTTTCTCAAAATTCGAAAGCTCATCGCTGATCACTGCCTCATACGCACCGGTTTTTTTACCCATTTCCAACAACGCCATCTTGCCTGTCACGATCGATTGGTGGCGGAAACCGTTTGTTCGCGAAAACACCAACAGCTTGCGCGGTTTGGCCGGCTTTGCGTAAGCCTCGGCAGGGATCGATGCTGTGATCTTTTCAACCGCTCCAGCAGGTGCCTGCTCTGTTGCAGGATTATAAGCCACAACCAAAGATGCGGCGAGGGCGACAGCGCAGGCAGGAATAAGTGCTTTCATATTCAATTAACGTTTGGTGGAGTCTCTATGACGAATCGTCGGCTGCCGATCAAAAAATTCATGACTTCCCACACCACCACTCTCACTGCTGTGCAAGTGAGCAAACTCCGCGAGATCCTTGAAGAGCAGGGTTTTGAGTTTGTTGATAAAGCATACACCATTTTTGCGGGAAAGAAGGGCAAGCTGAACATCAGCGTTTACGAGAAAGGTCCGAAGGTTCTGATTCAGGGAAAGGACACGGAAGATTTCATCCGTTTCACTTTGGAGCCGCTGGTGCTTGGCGAGGCGAAACTGGGTTACGAGGAAATCACCGATCCGGAACATTTCGCCCCGCACTTCGGGATTGATGAAAGCGGCAAGGGCGATTTCTTCGGCCCACTGGTGATCGCTGGGGTTTACACCGATGCGGAAATCACGCGTCACCTGATCAAAGCCGGCATCACGGACTCGAAAAAAATCACCACACCTGCAAAAATCCGTCAGCTTGCGGCTGTGATAAAGGCCACGCCGGGAATCGAGTTCGATGTCATAGCGCTGCGCCCCGAGAAATACAACGAACTGTATGCTTCATTCAAAAATCTCAATCGGATGCTCGCATGGGGTCACGCCACGGTGATCGAAGAACTTGTTAGAAAACGCCCCGACTGCCCGCGTGCCCTTTCCGATCAATTTGCCAAGGCCGAGGTTTTGCAGCGCGCGTTGAAACAAAAAAACATCACTCTCTCGCTCGACCAACGCACCAAAGGCGAGTCCGACACCGCTGTTGCTGCAGCATCGATTCTGGCGCGCGAACGTTTTATCGACTGGATGGATGCGGCGACAAATAAAGTCGGCTTCAAAATTCCACTCGGCGCATCGTCTGCAGTCGTGACTGCTGGAAAAACTCTCGTGAAAACTCACGGAGTGGATGCATTGAGTAAATTTGCAAAACTGCATTTCAAAACCACCCAGCAAGTCACTGGCGAATTATTTTGAAATCCGGATAGCTCAAGACCGGAATTCCTAACGCTTCGCAGGATCGCAATAGTTCGGCATCGACTTGGCTTGTGATGAGGAAATCCACTGGCAGCGGCTTTGAGCGTTCGATCTCTTCGAGTTCTTTGGGATCCTTTCCGACGACAAACTCCCATTCCACATCACCATGGAGAAATTCGGCCGGAATATTATACACTTCCTCATCTTCCCGCAACCACGCCATGAAGCGATGCGGCTTCTCACCGCGCACATCCTCTTTCTCAAGCCATTTTGAGAGGTTAAAAATTGCGCCCACGTAAACCTTCCAGCGTTCTTGTAGCCAAAAACAATCTAACAGAGAAACTTTCATAGCATCTTCCAACGCCTTCATACAGTTTGACGAGCGATACGGCTTTTCAACGGTGTGATAACGCGCACTCCATTTCCCAGGAGAGATCGTGCGCAAGGAAAGTGCCAGCACTTCACTTTTAGAACGCCGTGCCAACAAACTCGCCAATGGGCTTACGCGAGTGACCCGTCCAAAAAAACTTGTGACCTCTCCCTGGATCCCAGCACGCTGATCCGCCAAGATGCCGATCACTCCGTTGTCTCTCAAAAAACTCCCGACCTGATGCAAACTATCGCCCTTAGCAAACAGTCTCGTGCCGTCTGCTTCACGCAGCCTCACGACTCGCTCGTTTAGAATTGGGTTGTTGAGCGGTCGATAAAACGCACCGCCTTTCGTGCCTTTTGGAAAAAAATGATTCAGCCGAGTCATCAACTCCCAGTTGCCCATGTGCGCCAGTAAAACTAAAACCCCTCGACCTTGCGCACAGGCTTGCTCTAACAACTCTGGATTTTCTACGGCGAGCATGTCTTCGATTTTTCCTCCCTCAGATTTTGGCGAAATTGATGAGCTTAATAAATTTGCCACGGTTCGGATAAACGAATCGCGAGCCATTTTTTCTACTGCTTCGAACTCAAGTGGTGCGCAGGCGATTCTTAAATTTCTAAGAATCACCACGCGACGTGATTTCATCATCGGCCAAATGAGTTTACCGATTAGCTCACCGAGCCTGAACACATATTCCGCGGGCAAAAAACTCATCAGTGCTGCCACAAACGAATGACTCGAAGCCTCAAGTTGCCAACCCAATCTTTTTCCAAAACCCGCAACCATCTAATCCAATTCCTCTCTCCTCCCGAGTGTGATCGCTAAGCCAATCGATCCCACGAAAACAAAATAACACGCTAGTAGCTCCAGATAGCTTTTACAAATTTGCGGAACTTCCGGTGAAAATGCATCACCCAACGAAACGCGCCAGAATTGCGGAGCACCGATCACGCGATTGAATACGTAAATGATCAACAACGCCGCGCCGATAAACCCCGCGCCAGCATGATGTGCCATGGTGGAAAAAAATTTCAGCATGACGTAGCGATGGCGCAGGATCGTGATTAATGCGCTCAAGAGTAACAAGCCAATCACCCATGCATCCGGAAAAGGCCACTGCATGATTCCGGAGATAAAATCCTCGAGCTCGCCGACCAATGCCGCCGCTAGGCCGAATGCCAGCACGCGGCAAACGCTGCGCCGGTGACCAGAATGCGCCATCGCACCCAACATCACCGCAGTCGATGCAGCGAGCAAAGCGGCTTGCAGCAGCTCAACCGTGCCGCGCTCCAAGGGCGCGCCCGGCTTATTCGGCAGCCATGCAGGCATCAAAATCGCGACCGATCCCGCACAAACAAGCACTCCTCGGAGCACGGTTTTTTTCCATGAACCCGGATTGGATTTGCGGTTTTGAGTCATTGGCACCCCGTTGCCTAAATCGTTTTACCCCACTTTTGCAAGGCGGATGAATGGAAACCTACCTATTCCCCAAGCTTGCGATGCCAGCTTTTACCGTTATTCTGCCTTCAACTTGAAGACGCTCTTTGAAAAGATCTATGACGGTGAAATCCCTGCGGAAATCATTCATCGCGATGAAATTTGTTGCGCCTTCAGGGATATTTCTCCGCAAGCCCCCACACATATTTTGATCATTCCCCGCAAGCCCATTCCTCGGATTGGCGAAGCCAGCGCAGCGGATCAGGAAATTCTCGGGCATCTGTTGCTGACGGCGGGGAAAATTGCGCGTGAGCTCGGGATCGCTGAAACCGGTTTCCGCACCGTCATCAATCACGGCCCTCACGGTGGTGAAACCGTCCCCCACCTCCACGTCCACTTGCTGGGCGGCAGACAACTCACATGGCCTCCAGGCTAGTCATCATGATTACCGCCCGATTTTTCCAACTCTTCACCGGCATCTGCGCCACCGCGGCTTCCTGCCATCCGCAACCCGCGAAGCCCAAGGTTGAGCGAGTTGTGATGGTCCACGGAATTTTCGAGGATGGAAAAGCGTTCGATTCTCTGAAGCGGCGCTTGGAGTATCACGGCATCGAATGCTACGTGCCAAAACTCACGCCCGCCGATGCCAGAGGCGGGCTGGAAAATCTCGCTCAAGGTTTACAGCGCGACATCGATAATGAATTCGGAGCTGAAGAACCTTTCGGCATTATCGCCTTCAGCATGGGCGGTTTGGTTTCTCGTTATTATCTGCAAGAACTCGGTGGCGCAGATCGCTGTGAAACGTTCATGACCATTTCCACTCCCCATCACGGCACCAAGGTCGCCCACGCTTACCCAACCAGAGGTGCCCAACAAATGCGTCCGGGCAGTGAGTTTCTCCAAAAACTCCAAGCATCGGAATACAAGTTGAAAGACATTCCCATTGTCTCTTACCGCACGCCGCTCGATTTGATTATCATTCCCACCGAATCTTCCGTTTGGGATCGTGCCGAGAATCGCTCTTACAACGTCGCTCTTCATCCACTCATGCTCCACACCAAACCGGTACTGGATGACATCGAGAAACGCCTTACTTACTAATCTCTAACATTATCTCTTTATGAAATTTCATTATCCCATTCTCATTGTCGCCTTCGCGTTGTCCGCATGTGCTCCCGGTAATCCACAAGTTGACGCCTCAACCAGCCAACTAACTCATGCTCAGAAATCCGCGATTGGTAAAAAAATCTGGCAAAACGAATCCGGTGGAAAAGTCGATGGGCTCACCGCATGGAACGTAGGCGAAGAATTTCCCTCCCTCGGTATCGGTCACTTCATTTGGTATCCCGCTGGCTTCAATGGACGCTTCAAAGAGAGCTGGCCAGATTTCATCGCTTACGCAAACAGCAGAGGCGCGAACCCTCCGACCATTGCGAAAGTCGCCGATTCACCATGGAACACACGTACGGAGTTTCTCAAAGATTTCAGATCACCCGAAATGGTTGGCTTGCGTAGCTGGCTGGCCTCGACCGTGAACCTGCAAACGGATTACATCATCGAACGCTCTCGTGGCGCGTTTCCAAAAATCCTTGCTGCCGCGCCTCCGACCGAGCGCTCAAAAATCCAAGCGAACTATCAAAAAGTGGCAACGACCTCACAAGGCACTTACGCCTTGATCGACTATGTGAATTTCAAAGGCGATGGCACCAGCCAAACCGAAAAATACAACGGCCAAGGCTGGGGACTCTTACAAGTCTTGGGCGGCATGGAAGACGTTGGCTCCGGCCCAGAGGCAGCACAAGAATTCGCCGCCTCCGCGAAACGCGTGCTCTCACGTCGTATCGATAACTCCCCTGCCGATCGCGGCGAAGGCCGCTGGGAAGAAGGCTGGCACAACCGATGCAATACCTACGCCAAGGCTTTGGAATAGTGAGTAGTGAAGAGTGAATGATGAAAGTTATTCTATCTTCACTCTTCGCCTTTCATCCTTCACCATTCACTCTTCCGCATTCCTTATGATTCCTACCCGCAAGATTATGTATGAGGTTACTACCAGCCTGCGGCAGTACCTTTACCGTTTTGATCGGTTGCGGGAAATTCCGAATCTCTATCAGGACCTCATCCGCTTCACGGGCGCGATGCCTTATGAAGACGCCAGAGGTCGGGAAACGCTTTGGCTGACGGTGATGTATCCGCAGGAAGTCAGTGATGATTTGCGGCGTGGCTTGATCCGAATTTATAGTGAACTGAAAATCGGGCGCGATGCTGCAGAACAAGAACACGAACATCTTTTGGTGGATCGGATCGACTTCGGGGATTTCGGTAATTCCAAGCCTTTCCGCATTCGAGTCACGAATCTTTTCAACGACAACTCCGACTATTTCTACGTGAAGCAAGCAGACGCCTCGCGGATCTATGGGCTGGAGCTGGAGCACATTCTGTCTCCTAACAGAATCAACTACATCATCAGCGGAAACACCCTGATCGAAGAACACATCGCGGGCGTTCCTGGAGATATGTTCATGCGAGATTACCTGAATAATCCATCGCTCAACAAAGTGCGTATCGCCAAAGAGTTCACGAAATTCACTGAGCGTTCTTTCATTCGTTTGTTGGGCGATATGCGCAGTGTAAACTACGTCGTCGATATCACGCCGGACTTTGAGGAAGTGCAGTACCGAGTCCGACCCATCGATTTCGATCAGCAATCCTATGAAGGAAACGGCAACATCTACTTGGCGTTTCGTTTCAACTCAAACCGACCCGTCACCCGTCTCGCCTTCGAGGTCTTGAACCGGAAATCGATTGATCAATACGTCAACGAAGAACACGCGCAGATGGCGAGAAGAGCTAAAGTGGAATCGACCCGCCTGCGCACCTTGCTTGGGATCATGCGTCGCGATCAGGTCGCGCCCGAGGCTCATGTTCGGAGGTTGGCGCTGGATCTCAACCGCATGCACGGAACCACGGATTTCAGCGATTGCACATCAATGGGCGAGCTGACTGCGGAGCACATTTCCCTGATGTTGGGTGTTTAGAGCGATTGGTAGGGTCGTGTGGTTTTAAAAAAACCCAAGAAAAGTTTGCCACAAACACAGCCCGGGGGTTTTAAAAAAAAAAACAAC
>JANMGO010000026.1:0-16436 GCA_031374665.1 Akkermansiaceae bacterium
CCCTCTACTTATATACGTTTTGCTAATTTTACCAATTAATCATTGCTGTTTTTTCGTGTCTTAACCTCTTTATCCGTTATTTGACTGTCGGCCGAATTGGGTATATAAGATCGTTTCGTCAAACGACTCTCTGTTTTGAGAAATTCACGATAGACGGTGGTAATATCTTTCTCAATGTTTCCTCCAAATGAAACTGGTTTCGGAGCAATCGAAGAAACAAACCAATCATCAAAAAGAACATGGTTTGCGCAGTAGGCGTCGTCGTGCATCAGGTTGTAGGCATCGCCGACTGGATCGGGGGCTGGAGGCAAGACTTGATTTTTTGGTATCAGCGGGGTGGCGTCACTATTGCCGATCAGGTTGTGCTGAAACGGTGGATAAGGATTACTCCCCCTGGGATTCCAGCCTTGAAGTTCTATCAATGACGCCATCGGACGCAGTGGAATATCACACATGACCAACCGGGATAAGCCGTCGCCACTCTGATAACCTGTGGCAATGAAGCCTTTCGAAGTGCTTAAATTGGGTGTGAGCGTTGAGTTTGAAGTCATCGAGTGAAAAGTAATATCAAACGTGCCATTAGCGGGGTGGGCCTTTGGATCGCCGATTACCGGATTAACCACCGACATGGAGGCAAGTGGGTCGGTTTGCACAACTCCTTTAGTCGGTCGGTTCTGCTTTGTGCCAGATCCGGTGCCAATGGTCGTCCGGGGTCCCATGCTGATTGAAAAAAGAGGAACCCACGGACCGTTTGCGAGTTCTCCTGTCGAGTAGAGCAGTTCATCGACATCGGTAGTTGGCCTATACGCATTGGGTGAATTTGGATCTTCGTAGGGCGCCAGCGCAACCATGTTGAGCCATTGTTGTTGCACGGAAACATGCGACGGATGGGCAACCCACCCATCAGCGTTCTGTAGGTAAAAAGGTCCACTCGACTTGCCAAATGATATGGCGAAGCCCAAACCCTCATTTCTCGCTTTGTAAGGTTTTGTCACCCTGTCATTTTTCATGGCGAAATACAGGTATTCTGATGCTAGACGACCACCAAAGCTTGAAAACTCAAAACCTAGCATGTTGTTTTGGCTAAAACCTTCTCCCAATCTAACGCTTCCGGACATGTTGATGAAACCTGGCAATCTAGGTGAGTAAACTTTCGCTTCTCCCGGTTTGAATGAGATTTTGCCAGGGGGAAACGATGCGGCGAAAGTGCGGATGTCTATGAGTGCGCCCCCATATTTGCCTGCATTACCCGGCAAATTTATATCAAACCCAACAGTGTTATCGTTGGTGTTTAGGTCAAAGTATTGCATATTTCCTGGTGTTAGAAAATTGTAGCTACTATTGGGAATCGTGGAGGCGCCGCCCGGAAACCAAACTGCAGGCTGCACCGTCAAGAGCAACGGCAGCGAGCGTGTGCATCCGATTACTAATTCTTCTTGGCTACTAGCATCAAGAGCATCGAGCGTTATGCCAACATTATAGGGGTTCCAGAGGGTAACCACTGGAACATACATCATTCTGATATCGTATCTGGGTGGGGTTGTGGCAGGGACGCTTGGAACAGCCTTTGCATAGAGAATAGCCTGGAACCTGGCGATTTGGGGAATCAAGCGCTGCACGTGCTTGTAGTTGTATAGATTGAGCACCTTGGCGGTCTGACCGCCCATCCATGTCCCGTTATTCCCTGAGACGACATCGCAAGCAAACGGGCTTTCCACCACCCCTGAATTTACAGAAAAATTTTTGTAGGAGGTTGCATAACTCACTAGTGACTGCCATGAGGCAGATGCTGCCCAATACGTATTGGGCTGTATTTGGTTATTCCAACTGAGGATATCGGAGTAATTGCTCCATGGATATAAATTCGATTGATCTGGAGTTGCGGCTCTTACTGCGGCCGCGCCGGCGCCCGAAGGGGCAATATCGACCGTGGCCCCCGGTTTGGTCGGTTGGCGGACTCGCGAGGTGGCAGTTGATGCGGCCGTCGGGTTAAAACGGAAGAGCGGCAGCACTCGTCCTGGGTAAGTGGTGTTGATTGTGTCCCAATTTTCCGTTAGAATGGAGAGGTCCTTGCGCCAGCCGCCGGTTGCGGCGTTGGTCAAAAGGCCGCTGGCGCTAGTGGAGAGATCGTGGAATTTTTTATGAGGCTCAGTGGCGTTATTCGCTTGAATCAAATCCATGGTTTGACGACTCAGTGCCCTGCTGCCGGGCTTCGCCGCTGCCGTGTCGGGATTATGAAGTTCCGGATCAGCGATCAGCGATGTCAGGCCGAAGACTTCAGGATTCGTAATCGTGTGAGATTGTCCCATCTCTGCCAGGTCTGTAACCGCGCTGGTTCTTGGTGTGTAGGGCTGGGCGAGAAGCGCTTTTTGGTTTTCTCCGGATATCCACCAGGCAAAGCGGCCACTATTTTCTGCTTTGGTGGGAACCACGTGAACTTGGCGTGTGTCCGTAGATTGCAAGGAACCATCCGCAAGCAAGGGAATGGTAGCGGCCGAGGGAGTAGTTTGAATCAGGTCTGGCGGGTCATTGATGTTCGGTGTGCTCTTGGTTGCCGCAGTGGAAACAAGCCAGTTGATGAAACGGCCGCCGCTGGATTCGGCTTCGTCCTTGGTGCTGTATGCAGGAGCGAGCGGCCGGCCAGTGGCTTCATGATCCGTTCCCTCCCAGCTGCGCCATACGCCCAATGCCGAAGGGTAATTTTCATCCACGATATTCGCTGGTGCGGTTATCCGCGTGTCCGAACCGGTGTTTCTCTGCAATTCACCGATGGCGATCATCAGAGCCATGCGGGCATTGGCTCGCGCAAGGTTTTGCGCGGATTCATTGCCGTTGTTCCTTAGGCTGACTACGGAGAGACTAAGCGTGCCGACGGTGATGATCGCCAGTAAAATCATCAGCAGGATGGTTGCAATAAGTGCGAAGCCGCTGGGTTTGCGGAGGACCAAGAAGGATTTTTTCATGGGTTATGAATTAGTTTCGAAACTAATTAGTAGTTACTTCGTGAATACGGGGTTGTCCAGTTTTTAGGTAGTAAAAATACGAAGTAATCTACTTCGAAGAGTGTAGGTAGAGTGTATGTTCCACTCTGTAATATCAGTTCTATGGGGCAATTGGGGTCTCAGACTCTTGAGGCTTTTGTTCCGACTCTTTCACATCTATCGACTCACTTGTGAGGGTTGTGTAAACACTGTCGCCGATTTCTAGAGTTCCGGATTGGATGTCGGCGGCGGCAAATTGTCCGGTTTTTTCACCAGTGACTTTGAGGTTCGCAGCGCGGCCATTGGAGCCAAAGGTGGCGAGGATCACTCCAGTTTGAACTTTCCAACTTCCGTAGGATTGTATGAGCACAAAGTCCGGGTCTTTATTTACGGAGGCTATTCTGCCGACGAGACGAGCCTCCTCTTTTTTGGGAATAGGGGGAGAAGTTTCGGCGGTTTTATCTACGCAGGAGGCGAGGAAGAGAGCACAGGCGAGGATGGCCGTGATGGTTTGGAAATTGGAAATTGGAGATTTGAAATTCATGGCGCGAGGCGATCTATTTGCCATGAGGCATCGGCAGTGCGGGTGAATAGGAAGCGATCGTGAATGCGACCTGGTCCACCTTGCCAGAACTCGATGGTTTGAGGGACGACGCGATAGCCACCCCAGAAAGATGGTAGAGGGATTTCACCATCTTGAAACTTAGATTTAATTTCCTCAAATTTTTGGAGAAGAATTTTTTTGGAGGTGATGACTTCGGATTGGTTAGAAACCCATGCGCCGATTTGGGATTCACGTGGGCGAGTGATGAAGTATTTGAGAGATTCAGCGGTGGAGATTTTTTCCGCGACACCTTGAATGATGATTTGGCGTTCGAGGGTGATCCATGTAAAGAGCACGCATACTTTTGGATTGGACTCGATGTGTTGGGCCTTTCTCGATTGGTAGTTGGTGAAAAAGGTGAACCCTTTTTGGTCAAAGGCTTTGAGTAGAACAGTGCGTTGGGAGGGAAAACCATCGGGCGCGAGAGTTGAAAGAATCATTGCGTTAGGCTCGGGGATATTGAGCTCAGTGGCTTGTTGGAACCAACGCTCGAAAAGTTGGATCGGATCGTCACCAAGATCCTGTCGTTGCAGACCTTTAGCGGAGTATTCTTTTCTGAAATCTGATAAATCCATATTTATGGTTTGATGTTCTTTGCGATGGTGGGTTTTACTTGATGCAATGAAAGTAAAGAATTTTGGATTATTGGTATTTTCGTTAGTGGCATTCGTGGGGTGCAAAGAAAAACCAAAACAGGTCTCTACGGATAATCCTGCTCAGGCGATCGTGGAGAAGTCTGAGGATGCCGAAAAGCCTAAGGATGAAAAAAAAGCCGAGGATGTGAAAAAGTCAATAATCGTGCTGAGCCCAGAGGAACGTGCGGCGAAGACAGGGTTTGCAAAATATCTTCCTGCGGAAACAGAAATGCTGCTTTCGGTTTATCAAGCTAAGGAATCGTTCGATAAGTTAAAAGCGTTGAAAGCAGTTGGAGTTTTTCAGGAGCAAAGAGCGCGTATGAATGCGGGACTTGGTATCGACGGCGGTGAGTTACTGGAAGACGAAATTGAATTGGATGTAAAGCAGGCCCCGGATGAAAATTTCGCAGGTGAGATACCAAAGGACGAAATAGCTGAAGATTCAGGAGCTTGGACTTTGCTTGGCCAGGAGGTCACCGTTGCTTTTGGAAAAACATCCGGTGAACAAATGGGGCATTTGTTGAAAATGAATGAACGCATGTCGTTTTTTCAAGCTGCTGCATTTGGTAAGGCTGTGCAGGCAGTCGCCAAGAGCGGGAATATGGAAGAGTTCGGTGAGTTGTTAGGTGGTGATATGCAGAGTGAATCATTCACGGAATTTTTAGAGGATCCGGAATCCGGAGTGGCGCTCCTCGATAAAGCGGTGTTCCCACCCATGTATTTCGCGTTTCGTGCGAAACAGGGTGAGCTCGAGCAAGCTGCACAGATGGTTTCCTCAAGCATGGCGATTTTTGGTATGGCGGGGGAAATGGCCGCACCGGTATCGATCGAAACAGGCGGATCGAAGTTCGTCGGCTATAAGCTCATCGGGGAAAAAGTAGCTAAAATGGTGGCCGAAAATCGCGAGAGCATGGAAGAAACTATGAAACCGGAAACTGTCGATGCGCTGATCGCTACCTTATCGAAGAAAAACATGATTTTCGCAACCGGCACGATTGGAGAATATGTCGTGCTGATGATTGGTGGCGATGAGGCTTCTTTGCAGTTGGTTGCTGAGCCAAAAAATTCCTTGGGTGCTTCTGATAAAATGAAGTTCATCGATGAGTTCGGCGACAAACCTTTTCTATCTGTCTCATATGGCGACCAAGCAGCGCTCAAAACCGTAATCGATCAAGCCGGTGGTGCGGCAAGTTACGCGTTGGGATTCCGTGATGGCATCGCTGACGGTGATCAAATGCGCGACATCGAAGAATTGCTGCAGTTGTTTGCGGAACGAGAAAAAGCACTTCTAGCATTGGGCTCTACCAGCGCTTTCGGTATGGTTGCATACTTGGATGATGGTTTGAAAATCGATAGTTTTGGAGGTCACGATAAAGGCGGAGTGGATTGGAATGCTCCGACTCGCCTCGCGCATCTGGGTGATAATGCAGATAATCTGTTTTTCCTGAACTACCCAAGTAATGCTGCATACAACCAGCAAGTGTCTGAATATCTTGAGCTCATTGCAGAGACTGCCTATGCGATGGCAATCAAGTTCTCCGCTCTTGAAATCGAAGATCCGAAAATGAAGCAGATGAAAGAATACCTGAAACTTTTTGATACGGGTTTTCGCGAGGATATGCTCGCGTTGTATCAGGCGGCATCGGGCGATCTCATGGATGGCTTGGGTCAGGAAATCGTATTTTTGATCGATTTAAAAGGCGCGTTGCCGGCGGTTGCTGGCGTCCCTCAAGATGTTGTAAATGAAGCGAAAGCACCACGTTTAGCCTTGTTAGCGCCTATCGCGGATCGAGCAAAACTTGGAAAAGCATGGGAAACCATAAACACACACAGCACCACTTTACTGGCGAAGGCAAGTGAACTAACAAAGAAGAAAATTCCGATGCAGAAACCCATCAGTTCAGAAAAAGACGGAATGATAACTTGGTTCATCGCAATGCCATTTTTCCAAGATGATTTCTTGCCATCGGTAACACTCAATAATGATTGGTTCGTTGCTTCGTCCTCTAAACTTCAAGCTGGCGATCTAATTGGTAAGGCTGCGTTGGGTGGCGACGCGGGGCAGGGTATTAAATTCCGTATGAACTTCAACTTGCTCAGTAACTACGCAGAAGAGATGTTGAAAGTGGCTGAGAAAAATAAAGATTCTCTCATGAAGGATGAAGCTGCACGTAATGAGTTTATGAGCAATAAAACCTCAATTTTAAAAGTGATCGAAGCGACTCGTGAGTTCGAATCGATGACATGGGACGTTCGCAAAGAAGACGGTTTGGTGCGTAGCCGGATCCACTTCAAGATGAACTGATCGTCGTTCTTTTTTAATCCTTCGAAAAACATTACCGCCAGAATATGGAGATCGAACCCGTAGGGATTTTACGAACCTGTTTTGGTGGGAAGTTTGGGGTTCCACGCCAACCGGGGCTTTGTCCATCTGCGTGGGGGATACTGGAATTTTCTGAGAAATATCGATCTTCGGAATCCGTGCGAGGGCTGGAAGGTTTTTCGCACCTGTGGCTGATCTTCGGATTTCACGAGACAGCAGACAAAGGCTGGCACCCAACGGTTAGACCGCCGCGATTAGGCGGAAATGAACGGGTCGGGGTTTTTGCGAGTCGCTCGACGTTTCGGCCAAACGGACTCGGATTGTCGTTGGTGAAATTGGATCGTATTGATTTTGTTGAGTGCGAGGGAATGCAGCCACCGCTGATTCATGTTTCGGGAGTGGATTTGATTGATGGGACACCGATTTTTGATGTGAAACCGTATTTACCATTTGTGGAGAGTGTGACAGATGCGCTTTGTGGATATGCGGCGGATGAAATTTCAAGGCTGAGTGTGGAGATTGAGCCGGCGGCGATGGCGGATTTTCAGGCATTGGATGAGCGTTCGCAGCGGGTGATACTCGAGGTGCTTTCGCTAGATGCAAGGCCAGCGGCATCGCCGAAAGCGGCGGATAAAATATACGGAGCGGAGCTTTGCGGACAAAATGTCCGTTTCCGGGTAGATGAGGAAATCTGTTGGGTGGTGGAGATTGGTGTGAGTTGAGGCATGGCTTTTCTCTTGTTGGTAGTTTGAACGTAGGTTAATTTGGCCAAGTGAAAAATGAGCTACAAGAGCCGTTAAAGAAAAAAGTAGGAGGCAGTCTTACTGCGCTTCCACTTTTTCAGCGTCTTGAAATGCTTCGATTAAATGCCCTATTCATACGAAAGGGAAACTGGAAACCACCCGTCGATGATGGAACCTTCGTTCGAAAAACTGTTGGTGCTCCTCGCTGAAGCGAAGGTCGACTTTATCGTCGTAGGGGGAATTGCGGTTTCCATCCAAGGCTACGTCAGATTCACTGAGGATGTGGATATTCTCATAGAGGAATCTGTGAAAAACAAAGAGCGCCTGCTTCATTGCTTAGCAAATTATGGAGAGGGCTTTGCCAAAGAACTTACAGTGGATGATTTTACGGATGAAGAGGGAGCAATCCGTATCATCGAGGTCGCTGAAAAATGCCAGATCGACATTTTTACACGGATGAACTCCAGAAAATATGGGGACGTGACAACGGACGCGGACGTTTTTCATGTGGCGGGTCACGAAATCAAAGTAGCTTCTAAAACTTCTCTGATTGGTTGGAAATCGAGCTCTACACGAGAAAAAGACCGACTTGACGCGATGGCGCTATCCCGCCTGCAAGATGATCCCAAAGCGTTTGATTGATTCCTTAAATTCTAGGGATAAGGGCTCGAAATAGTGGATTCCCGCTTGCGTGTTTGAGAGGGCTTGGATACGGGGTGCGTGTCGGGTCGCCTGCGGGGGATCGGGCGAACTACACAAATCCACAATATGGCTATTACTCGCGCGTTGCTTTCGGTTTCTGATAAAACAGGTTTGGTTGAGTTTGCGAAAGGACTTGCAGAGATGGGAGTCGAGCTACTCTCCACAGGCGGCACCGCGAAATCGCTGCGTGAAGCAGGACTCACGGTCATCGACGTTTCCGAATACACCGGCGCACCAGAGCTTTTTGAAGGCCGTCTGAAAACGCTTCACCCGAAAGTTCACGGTGGCTTGCTACATCGCCGCGATGATCCAGAGCATGTTTCGGATGCGGAAAAGCACGGCATTCCTGCCATCGATCTTGTAGTAGTGAATTTATATCCTTTCGAAGAAACCGTGGCGAAGCCCGGTGTGACTTTGGAAGAGGCCATCGAAAACATCGACATCGGTGGTCCATCGATGTTGCGCAGTGCGGCGAAAAATCACTCGCATGTGACGGTGGTGGTTTTACCGGAAGACTATCCAGTGGTTCTGGAAGAAATGCGCAACAATCACGGCGACACGACCAAAGGTCTGCGCGAGCAGCTTGCGGTGAAAGTGTTTCTCCGCACCTCACAATATGACGGGGCGATCACCAATTTCCTTGGCCAATGCAGGCAGGGAACCGGTTGTTCGTTTACCTTGAGCTTACCGCTCGAGCAGGAGCTTCGTTACGGGGATAATCCACATCAGAAATGCTCGTTGTATGGAAATTTCGCGTCTTGTTTCACTCAGGTTCAGGGCAAAGAACTTAGTTACACGAACATTTTGGACATCGAAGCCGCAGCGGATTTGATTTTGGATTTCGTGCGTCCAACAGTTGCGATTCTCAAACACACCAACCCATGCGGGGTCGGTCAGGACGACGAGGATTTACGCTTGGCTTGGCAGAAAGCTTTTGAGACGGATCGCCAAGCACCGTTTGGTGGTGTTATCGTCACCAACCGTCCGCTGACTCTGGAGTTGGCGCGGGTGATTTCAGAAATTTTCACCGATGTGATCATTGCGCCAGATTTTGAACCCGATGCACGGGCTCTGCTGCAGAAGAAAAAGAATCTGCGTTTGATGAAAATCAATGATGCCTACCTCACTGCGAAAAAAGCACCGGTGATACGTTCCAGTCCGGGTGGTTTGATGGTGATGGATCGCGATCACACAGCTCTCGGTTTGGATAATTTGGAAAGCAAAGTGGTGACTAAGCGTCCACCGACTCAGGAAGAAATTCGTGCGATGCGCTTTGGTTGGCGCATTGTCAAAAACGTGAAGTCGAATGCGATCGTGTATGCCAGTGCCGATCGCACCTTGGGAATAGGTGCCGGCCAGATGAGCCGTGTGGATTCCTCTCGAATCGCGATTTGGAAAGCCAAAGAAGCCGGTTTGTCTCTTCAAGGCTCCATTGTTGCTTCGGACGCGATGTTCCCATTTGCCGATGGCCTGCAATCCGCCATCGACGCAGGTGCAACCGCCTGTATCCAGCCCGGCGGATCGATGCGCGATGAAGAAGTTATCGCCGCTGCTGATGCTGCGGGAATGGCAATGGTCTTCACGGGGCATCGTCATTTCAGGCATTAAGTTCTTGGTTCTTGCCCCAGCGGGCGGACAACCCTACGTTGGGCGCGTTGATGAAGTTTACTCTGATCATTGCTGCAATTTGCTGTGCGGAATTGGCATTTGGACAATCGCCAGAAGCTCCTGCGGCGGTAAGCCCAGATGCTGCTTTGAAACTTGCTGAATCACTTGCGGCGAAAAAATCTGCGAGTGAGGGTTCTATCCTGACGCGCAAAGATGCTCGCACGATTTCTTTGAAAATCCCCGCGCCGCGTGGGCAAATTGTGGATAGGAACGGGGAGCCGTTTGCTCAGAACGAAGTGGCATATCAGGTCGCTTTACAGTTCCAGCAATTTCAAGATGTAGGTCGGCCGTATATCATTGAGTGGGCGCGTTCACGGATGACAAAACTGAACGGGGTAACGGAGATCACTTATCCGAGAACAGATGATGAACTCTATGATCATTATCGAAATAGACGCTGGCTGCCGCTTTATCTCAGCCGGATGTTGAGCGAGGAGGAGGCGAAAAAAATTGAATCCAAATTGCCTGCTGGGCTGATTTTATCGCCAGTCTATCGTCGGACCTATCCATACAAAGGTCTGGCGGCACATATCATCGGTTATGCCGGAAGTGTTGGTAAATTGCCGACCGGCCCCATTAATTATAATGAACCACTTTGGGAGGAAAGTGAGGGACGTGCCGGTTTTGAAAAACTCTTCAATGAGCAACTCACAGGCGTCGATGGCATGAAGCGTCTACTGTTTGATGAGAACGGCAATAAACTCTTAGAAGAACAGGTTAAACGTCCGCGGCCAGGTGGCACGGTGGTCACGACATTGAATTTAAAATGGCAGAAGCTAGCTGAAGAAGTGCTGGCGAAAGGGTGCGAACGGGGCGCTTTTGTCGTGATCGATGTCGTAACCGGTGAGGTCTTAGTCATGGCATCGCGTCCGACATTCGATTTAAACCGTTTCATTCCTGGTATTAGCGGAGAGGAATTCCAAGCCTTACAAGATGATCCAGCGACACCGCTTTTTGGGCGAGCGTTTCAATCTGCATATCCACCAGCTTCTGCCTACAAACCACTTGTCGCACTAGCCGCGTTGGATGCCGGAATTGTTGATGAAACCAAACTCATTGATGCACCAGCCTCTATTACCATCGGCAATCATACCTTCAATAACTGGACGAAAATTCCAGAAGGTGAGATCGATGTTCGGCGTGCGATTGCTCGTTCGTGTAACACATGGTTCTATCAGGTGGGGATCAATACCGGCGCATCTGTATTCCTAAATCTATCCAAACGTATGGGCATGGGTGAAAAATCCGATCTGCCTTTGATTGGTGAAACTCCTGGTCTGGTGCCGTCCAATGAATGGATGATGAAGCATGAAGGTCGTCGGATCTTAAATGGAGATACTGCTAACATGTCGATCGGGCAGGGCAGTCTTTTGGCATCTCCGCTACAAGTTGCACAGATGATGGCGGGCATAGGAAATGGAGCTACGTTACCAAAATTGTCATTGATCTCACAGGTGCAAGATACACGCGGTCGTGTCGTGCAAGCGATGCGACCTGAACGTAAAAACTGGCTCTCGGTGGATTATCATGCAGTCGAAATTGTGCGCGAGGGAATGCGGGATGTTGTTTCTAAAGGTTATGGAACGGGAAAAAGTGGAAATTTGACCTACACAACCTTGGCAGGAAAAACCGGCACCGCGCAGTGGGGACCTCCGAAGTTAAATCAACGACTCGCATGGTTTGCTGGATTCCTACCTCATGACAACCCACGTTATGCTTTTGCGGTTTTATATGAGGGGAAGCCTGGTCAAAAAGTTTCCGGTGGACGCATGGCTGCTCCGATGGTGAGGAACTTTTTTGAGCCATTGAAAAGCGAGATCAAAGAGATTATCGAGCCGCCAAAACGTGCATTGGTGGTCATTGCAGAGGGCGAAAATGCTGTTCCAGCACCTGCACCAATAGGTCCAGGAGGGGTTCTAAAAGCTATTCCCATCGATGACCCTGAAATCGACGCAATAGAACCTAGAGAAGTTCTCCGAGCTGTGCCGGTAGAGGAAGAATTCATCGTCGATGATGATGAGGTCGTCGAGTGAGGGTAGGGTCAAGCGGCCTCGCTTGACCGTAGATGTCTCAGGTGAGATTTATGATTGTTAAAGAAATGTTCAATCATCGAAAGCCCACCATGATCGCCCGGTGATCGGATGCTTGGTTCCAATTCGGTGTATCGATGATTTTCGAAGTTTTACGATCCATGTGAGGTTGTAGTGCTTTTGAAACGGCGATGAAATCAATGCGGTCGTAGCTATCTTGGGAACTGTAATAATAGGTCCATTTTTCGCCACGTTGGTCTTCTGCTTGAACGGGTGTTAGATAATACGGGCTGTGGTAGTTACCGAGTAACGTTTTTGTACTCAGACTTTCGATGTGATCATTGAAATCGCCATAAGCAATCAGGTGTATATTCGGGTTTTCAGAAAGAATAGTATCAATGTGTTTTCTAACATGTTCCGCTTCGCGAACGCGAACCTCTGCTTGGTCGAAGTTTGGAACAATGCGTTTGGATTTCAAATGCAGTCCGATGAATCGGGTGGGTTGCCCGTTTATTTCAATGGTGACATCGAGGATTCCGCGCTGCATCGAATGCTCATGGTTGATGGTGATCTCAGGTTGGTGTCTCGAAGTAATTGGAAATCGTGAGAGTATGCCGAGATGACGAATGGGATCGATCCCTCCGGTGTGATAAAAGTAGGGGAGATCGCGCCCGGACTTTTTGAGCAGTTTCTGAACTTCTATGACATCTGCCTCACTACCGATTTCTGAGAGACCGATGATATCTGCGCCGCTATTCGTCAGGATTTCGATGATGGCGTTTTTCGATTCCGGTGATTTTTCAGGGTTCTGGCTGGAGGTCAGCCAGTTTTTTAAATTGTAAGATGCAAAGCGAAACGCGGTTGAATGAACTTCAATAGCTGGCCTTTTACTTGGCTGAGCAGCTGAATCGGAGAGTTTTGTATCAGTGCTGGAATGTTGTTTCCAAGGAGGTGTTTCCGCGCGTTGGGAATACCAAGTTCCTGCAAAAAGTAGCAGGGTAAAGCCGAGGCAATAGGAGAAGCGCAGCCAGAGTGACGACTTGCGCATGGGATATAACAGTGGGGGGGAGATTAACTGAGAGCGGCTATGCCGCGAATGAGGAGATTAAGCGTCGTGCGATTCGTTATTCGCAGCTGGCTTGACACGAGCGGCGGTTTCCTTGTCTTTACGAACTTCATCTTCGGAACGGGTGATTTCACGCTCAAATTCTTCACGAGCCTTTTTGAATTCACCCATGCTTTTACCGACTCCGCGTGCGAGTTCTGGAAGTTTTTTGGCTCCGAAAAGAAGCAGGATCACGACGAAGATCATGATCATTTCAGGTCCACCGATAGGACCGATTAAGCCGAGGAATGTAGTGCTCATAGCGATAAAGTAAGTGGGTAAAGGGCGTGGTGCAAGCGACAAGAAGCAGTTGCTTGCTGGCGGAATATCAGAGGTTACCGCGCATTGGGTAAAGATATTTCATGAAAGTCGGTCACGAAAATCGGGATAACCGAAGGTTCGTAGCGTTTCAATCTCGCCGTTTTCGTGAAGTAGGGCGATGGATGGATGTTTTACACCGTTAAAAGTAGTGGTTTTCACCATGGTGTAATGGGCCATGTCGTCGAACACCAAAATATCACCGACCCGGAGTTCGCGGTGGAAAACGTAGTCTCCAGTCACATCGCCCGCGAGGCAGGTGGGACCGCCGAGACGGTAAAGATGGGGCGAGGTGGCTTCACTTGGCTCGGTCGCGAGGTGATAAGTTTCGTTTTCCAAAGTCACCGCTGGCAGGACGGTGCTGGTGGCAAGCGCGGAATCTACGAGAAATACATCGGGTCGGTACGGCATTTCGATGACATCTGGCATGTGCGCGGTGGCAGAGATGTCGAGGATCGCGAGTTTGTGACCGGCAGATTCGAAGACATCCATGACCGTGGCTCTGAGGACGCCAGTGTGGATGGCGACGGCTTCGCCGGGTTCAAGCCAGACTTCGACGTTGTATTTCTTCTTTGCTTGTTTCACTAGGCGGATGAGTCGCTCTCTATCGTAAAAAGGTTTGGTGATCCAATGCCCACCACCCATGTTGAGGTAAGTGATTTGTTTGGAACGGAGCAGATCGCCAAATTTTTCGTCAACTGCTTGGAGCGTGGTTTCGAGGTCAGGTGAGTTTTGTTCGCAGAGCGTGTGAAAGTGCAGGCCGGATATTCCGGTGAGATCGGCGCCTTGCAATTGATCGGCAGTGATGCCGAGACGTGATCCAGGAACGCAGGGATCGTAAATGGGAGTTTGGCCGGTGGAATGTTCCGGATTGATGCGGAGTCCGCAGAGTACCTCGCCGGAAATGAATCTAGGATGGGCGAAGATTTTTTCCCGAAAACGGAACCATTGGGAGAGGGAATTGAAATCGAGGTGATGGGTGAATTCTAACAGCTGATCGATATCATCTTCGTCGTAAGCTGGGGAGTAGGTGATGATGTGCTTTTTGAAATGTTCATGGGCAAGCAAGCCTTCCCAAAGACCGGAGGCGCAGCAACCATCGAGGTCTTTGGTGATGTGAGGAAAAGCTTTCCAGCAGGAAAAACCTTTGAGCGCGAGGACCACTTTGCAACCCGCTTGATTGGCAACTTCACGCAGGATCGCGGTATTGCGCTGCAGGGCTGGAATGGAGATGAGGAACATGGGACTGCCGCAGGGTGTTTTGGGAGGGTGGGAAGAGTCAAGGAGGATGATAGCAAGGAGGGGCTGCATTCTGCTGCCCTCTTCAAATGCAAATGGGCAGCAGAATACAGCCCCTCCTTGATTTAGGATTTTCTTTTCACTCCCATGGCACCTAACAGGAGGCAGAGGGGAATAGCCAACCATACGGAGGTGCGGGAAGTCTCACGGATGCCTAGGGTGATGGACATCGGTTCTCCACCGTTGCCATCCACTTGGACGCTGCGGGTGAAACTGATCACGTTGCCACGTTCGGGGAGGGTGATGTCGAGGGCTTGTGGTGCGGGTTCGGCAGCGAGCTGTTGGGTGACGATGCGGTTGGCGATGTCTTTGAGTGCGGCATTTTCATCAGCGGAGTTGCCTAGGAGGAAACGATCGAACTGGTTTGGATCGTAGTTGAAGCTTCCTTGGTAAATGGGGTTCGAGCTGGCGGCTTCTTGGACTTGGCTGTTGTCTTTAGTGCCGACATCATTGTTATCCAAGGTGAGTTTTTGGCGACGTGTATTCAGGCCGAGAACGGCTTGTTGTGTTTTGAGTTCACGGAGTTGGACGCGGGCGTCTTCGCCGGATGCCGCATCGAGATTGCCGTTACGGACTGCGTTACTGAAATATTGTGAAGCTTTTTCCTGATCTCCCGCAGCTGCCCACGACACGGCTTGGTCTAACAATGCAACGGCGCTTTGTGAGTCGCTGCGCTTTTTACTGAGGGCAAAGGATTTGTAGTCCTCTAGGCTAAACGTTCCGTATGACGACTGACCGCTGAGGTCGAAATCACCTTCATGTGAGGTCATTTCATAACCGTCGGGAATAATCACACTCCAAGTGAGGTTTTCCATCGGCACGTTCAGCACTGGACCTTGGAGTTGGCCGGTCTTTTTGTTTTTCGTAGAGAAAACGAAGCGGACGTTTGCTGGTTGGTTGGGTACGGGTGATGGGAAAACGTAGAACAACCATTCGCCTTTTTCGCGGACGAGTGTGGCTGCTTCGTCGTTCACGAGGACGTTGAAGAGTTTTGAATCGTTGGGAAGTTTCAGACGCAGGGTGCTTTTGCTAGTGACTTGCATACTGAGCTCCACGGCTGTTAGGGAATCGCCGTGTGGAGAAATGAGCGTGGTGAGTGTGCCTTGCGAGACGCGGAGTTTTTCGAGGCTTTCCAGTTCGTGGCGTTTGATCGTGACAGCGAGGGGGGCTTCAGGATCTGCAACTCGGAACAGGAGGAGAGGAGGAGTCGTGCCGGCAGGTTGGCCGATGGTTGCTTGAGCGACTGCCCAATCAACTCGCTGCCAACCGCGTGGTAATGTAGGGGCGTTGAGTTCTAAACGACCACCTGCGCGGACGGCGGCAAAGTAGGAAAGTTGACGCACTTGCTCAAACGTGATGGCGGCGATGGATTCGGTTCCAGCGTCTTTGGTGGATTGTTGGAACTCGAGTTCAACCTGTGTTTCACCAGCGATTCCGCGTTGGAAACGAATTTCATAAAGACCGTCTTCACCTTCGATAGGGATAAGATCAGCAACATCGGCTCCGGTCGCGCGGACGGTGGAGGCGGAGGTGGTATCGAGATTCGGGATGCGGACACGGAGACTTTTGATCGCTGCGTTTTCGATGCGGTATTGGATCGATGCACGAGTGACGGTCTGACCTTCACGCAAGGTACTTTCATGGAAAACTTTTGCGGTTACCCATGCATCGAGTCGGCTGATGGCGAGGCCGAGCGACCAATCGGATTGGAGGATGCGGTAAGTGAGGGCACCGGGGCGAACAGAGGCTTGTGCGGCTTGTTTGTTCAGAGCTTGAATATCGTCGCCGCTTTCTTGAGAAATATTTTTTCTATTAATCGCGCGGACCTGGAGGCCACGATCAGGGACGACCGTGACGATGCCGGTTTCTCGGGATGCGTTATTTAGTGAAAGACGCGGGACTTCCCAGTTTGTTTGAGATCCGGGAGGTTTACCTGTTAGAGTGATATTGAAATCGTGTTTGCCTATGGTTTTTCCTGAGAGGTGGAGAGTGAGAATGCGTTTGCCATCGGATGTGGATTCAGTCCAG